>NZ_CP106793.1:4293750-4987500 GCF_025642135.1 Streptomyces cynarae
TTTGAACCTGCGACCTCTGGGTTATGAGCCCAGCGAGCTACCGAGCTGCTCCACCCCGCGTCGGTGATTCCAGTGTACGCCATGCGCGCGACAGGTAGTGCACGGGTTTCGCCCCCGCGCCTCCCACCAGCGGTTTCCGGCCGTACGCGGAGCTGCTCGGCCCCCTTCGAGGCCGTCAGGAACGGGCGGCCGGGGGCAGCAGATGGGCGTTCGGGGCCTTGGCGCGGTCCTCGTACTCCGGCAGCAGCACCACGTCCACTCCGGCGGCGGTCAGCACCGCGTTCCCGTCAGCCGACGCGACGAACGTGTCCGGTTCCCGCCAGGCGGTCACCACCCGCCGCACCCCCGCCTCGATGATCAGCCGGGCGCAGGGCGCGGGCCGGGACGCGCGGCGGGAGCACGGTTCCAGACTGCTGTACACCGTCGCGGAGGCCAGCCTCGGATCCGCCGGGTCCAGCTTCGCCAGCGCCGCTTCCTCGGCGTGCACCACCGGGTCGCCGCCCTCCCTGGAGTGTCCCCGCGCAAGTTCCGTGCCGTCGGCCGCGACGACCACCGCGCCGACGCTGAAGGCGGTCTCCGACGGGGGGCAATGGGCCGCCAGCTCGCAGGCCACCTCCAGCCACCGCCGGTCCGCGGCCGAGGCGAGCCTCCCGGCGCCGGGCGCGGTGGGCACGTACCGCATCAGCACCACGTCCCCGACCGCGCGTGTCTCCACCAGCCGCATCCGCCCCGGCGGGTACGCGCCGTGCCCGAACATCCGCGGGGCGTCCGGCTCCCCCACGAACAGCGGCGCCACCACGAGCTGCACCTCGTCCGCGAGCCCCTGCTGGAGCAGTCGCGTGTGCACGCTCCCGCCGCCCTCGACCATCAGCCGCCGTACGCCCTTCACGTCCCCGAGGTGGTCGAGCACGGCCCGCCACTCCACGTCCGGTCCGAGCGCGACCACCTCCACGTCCGCCGGCAGCAGACCGCTCAGCCGCCGGGCGCCCTTGTCCGTCGTGTAGACGGTCTTCGCGCCGCCCGTGTGCCAGAAGCGGGCCTCGGGATCGAGGTCCCCGGACGCGCTGACCGTGACCTTCAGCGGATACTCCGGCAGCCCGGCGGCGAGGCGGGCCGCACGCCGCTCGGCCGAGTAGACCAGCAGCCGGGGGTTGTCTGTGCGCAGCGTGCCCGCGCCGATGAGGATGGCGTCGCTGCCCGCCCGCACCTCGTCGACCCGGTCGAAGTCCTCCGGGCCGGACAGCAGCAGCCGTTCGGGCCCGGTGTCGTCCAGGAAGCCGTCGAGGGAGACGGCGGCGGACAACAGGACGTAGGGACGGGCCATGGCGACGCTCCTGGGTTCGGGACGAACGATCCGGTGAACGGGCAGCTTGGTTCAACTTTTAAACAATAACTACACTGTCAGTATGACGACCCGCTGGCTCACCCCCGAGGAACTGCGTGCCTGGCGCTCGTACCTGGCCGCGTCGTGGCTCCTGGAGGACGCGATCGACCGGCAGCTCCAGCAGCAGGCCGGCATGCCGCACCTTTACTACTCGGTCCTGGCCAACCTCTCCGAGGCGCCCGACCACCGTATGCGCATGACCGACCTCGCCGAGGCGCTGAAGATCACGCGCAGCCGGCTGACGTACGCGGTCACCCGGCTGGAGAAGGACGGCACGGTCCGCCGGGAGGGCTGCCCGACCGACAAGCGCGGCAGCGTGGCGATCCTGACGGAGGACGGCAGGGCGCTTCTGGAGCGTACGGCGCCCGGTCATGTCGACACCGTCCGCTCAGCCGTCTTCGACCACCTCACCGAGGAGCAGGTGGCCCAGTTGGAGGCGATCTGCTCCCGGATCACGGAGGCGCTCCAGCAGGACGAGGAGCGGTCGGCGTGCGGCGAGCTGCCGTGGCGCCGGCGTTCGTCCACGCCGTGACTCAGGCGACGGGCGACAGGTGACACAGGAAAACAGAGTTGCTTGAAGTTTAAAGCAGGGATAGAGTCTCGGCCGAGGTTGTGCTTCAAATCTGAAGCATGAGGCCGAAGGGCGAAGCGCATCCTCCGCACCCGCCATCGTCGGCCAGGAGAAAGACGACAGCCATGCGCGACGCACACGAGACCGCCCCTTCCCGTGACACCGGTGACACAGCCGACCCGCACACAACCGCCCCGCACACGGCGGGGCTGCCCGCAGCCGCCCTGGCCGTCCCCCTCCCCGCCAACGACCTGCCCGGCGCCGTTCTTCCCGCCACCGAGCTGCTCGCTGCCGACATGCCCGGTGCCGACCTTCCGGCCGCCACCGTCCGCACCCGGGTGACGGTCCCGCTCCGCTTCGGCGACGGCTACACGGTCACCGCCGACCTGGTCACCTTCCACGGCCTGGCCGACGGACAGGAGCACGTGGCCGTGGTCCTCGGCGAGGTGGCCGCCGGGCGGCCGCCGCTGGTGCGGCTGCACTCCGAGTGCCTGACCGGCGATGTCTTCGGCTCGGCCCGCTGCGACTGCGGCCCCCAGCTGCGGGAGGCGGTGGAGCGCATCGCCGAGCACGGCGGCGTCCTGCTCTACCTGCGCCAGGAGGGCCGCGGCATCGGCCTCTACAACAAGCTCGACGCCTACGCCCTCCAGGACCAGGGCCTGGACACCTACGAGGCGAACGCCGCGCTCGGCCTGCCGGAGGACGCCCGCGACTACACGGCCGCCGCGCAGATGCTCCGCGCGCTCGGCATCGACGCCCTGGACCTGCTCTCCAACAACCCCGACAAGGCCGGACAGCTCCGCGACCTCGGTCTCACGGTCACCCACCGCGTCCCCACAGGCGTCTTCACCACGGCCCAGAACGTGCGCTACCTGCGCGCGAAGGTGGTCCACACCCAGCACACGCTGCCGCTGACGGAACTGACGGAACTGACGGCGGGCTGAAGGGGAGGGACGTTCCCCGCGCGCACAGGCGTAGAAATCCGGGGCCGTGTGATCCAGGACACTCCCGGATGCGGGTGACCTGGCCGGCGCTCCTGCACCGCGCTGCTGCTGAGCAGCACAAACGCAGAAATCCGGTCGGAGCACTACACTGGCCGCCACATTGACACACGCGACTCTAGGAGACACAGGACCGTGACGGCCATCGTCGACGAGCTCATGTGGCGTGGGCTGATCGCCCAGTCCACTGACGAGGACGCACTGCGCAAGGCTCTCGCGGATGGCCCCGTCACGTTCTATTGCGGCTTCGACCCCACCGCGGCCAGCCTGCACGTCGGCCACCTGGTGCAGGTGCTCACCCTACGCCGACTCCAGCAGGCGGGGCACCGGCCCCTGGCCCTCGTGGGTGGCGCGACCGGCCACATCGGCGACCCGCGGCCGACCGCCGAGCGCACCCTGAACGACCCGGAGACCATCGCCCAGTGGGTGGGCCGGCTGCGCGCGCAGATCGAGCCGTACCTCTCCTTCGAGGGCGACAACGCGGCGACCATGGTCAACAATCTGGACTGGACCGCGGGCCTGTCCGTGATCGAGTTCCTGCGGAACATCGGCAAGCACTTCCGGGTGAACAAGATGCTCACCAAGGACTCGGTCGCCCAGCGCCTGGCGTCCGAGCAGGGCATCAGCTTCACGGAGTTCAGCTACCAGTTGCTCCAGGCCATGGACTTCCTGGAGCTGTACCGGCGGTACGGCTGCACGCTCCAGACGGGCGGCAGTGACCAGTGGGGCAACCTCACGGCCGGTCTCGATCTGATCCACCGCCTGGAGCCGCACGCCGAGGTGCACGCGCTCGCGACGCCGCTGATGACGAAGGCGGACGGCACCAAGTTCGGCAAGACGGAGACCGGCACGCTCTGGCTCGACCCGGAGATGACCACGCCGTACGCGTTCTACCAGTTCTGGCTGAACACGGATGACCGGGACATCTCGCGGTACATGCGCATCCTCTCCTTCAAGTCCCGTGAGGAGTTGGAGGAGTTGGAGAAGGTGACCGCGGAGCGACCGCAGGCCCGTACCGCGCAGCGTGCGCTCGCCGAGGAGCTGACCACGCTGGTTCACGGCGCCGACCAGTGCGCTGCCGTGATCGCCGCGTCGAAGGCGCTGTTCGGGCAGGGCGAACTCGCCGGACTCGACGAGGCGACGCTGGCTGCCGCGGTCTCCGAGCTCCCGAGCGCCAAGGTGAGCGAACTCGGCCAGGTCACCGATCTCTTCGCGGAGGTCGGCCTGGTGGCGAGCAAGTCGGCCGCCCGCCGCACCGTGAAGGAGGGCGGCGCCTACGTGAACAACGTCAAGGTGACCTCCGAGGACGCGGTGGCCACGGCCGACCAGCTGCTGCACGGTCGCTGGCTGGTGCTGCGCAGGGGCAAGAAGAACCTGGCAGTGATCGACGTCACCGGAGCCTGAGGCAGCCCGGGAGACGGGAGCTCATCTCATCCGTGGGCGCAAGGCGTACTTCCCGCCCACGGAGCCGGGCTACGGCAACCGCGGAGCAATCGAGCCGGTCGGCATCGGCCCCGCACGCACGGGCGGACACGTGAAGCTCACCGCAACGCGCGTCGCGCCGCCCTGGTGGACCACAGCAGGGCCAGCAGGCTCGTGACGTGCACCGGCGTGAGGGCGCGCAGGACGCCGTGCCTCCGGCCGACGAGGGCGAGCAGGGTTCCGGTGGTGGAGCCCGCCAGCGCCAGGCGGACGCACCGCCGGGAGACCTCGCGGGCCGCGGTCACCGCGCGCAGGATGCGCCAGGCGTCCCGAAGACCGTCCGCGCAGACCAGGTCCGCCGACCAGGAAGCCTCGGCGCCCGGCGCGTCGGGCACCGCGACCGCGATGTCCGCGGCGGCCAGCGCCTCCGCGTCCGTACCGGAGATCACCAGGACGCCCTCCCCGTGGTCCCGCAGCGCGCACACCCGGTCGGCGAGACGTTCGCGCCCGCCGACGATCTCGTCGGACGGGCACAGGAGTTCACGGATGCGCTCGTCCTCGGTGAGCACCACCCGCGCTCCGGTGGCGCGTGCGGCGGCCAGCACCGTCACGGCGGGCGGAGCCGGCCGCCCGCCCTCCGTCACCAGCACCGCGGAGTCGACGACCACGGCGGAGACCACGTCGAACAACCGCAGCGCCGACGGGTCCAGCGGTACGACACCACGCCGCGCCAGCTCCCGTCCGACCGTGGCGGCGAAGGCCTCCCGCCCGTAACGGGCCGCCCGGGGGACGGCGGCGAGCAGGGCGTCCGCCGCGCGGCCGGTACTGCCCGTCAGCGCGAACACCGCCGCCGCGGTGAGCGGGGCGGCCGGGGCCAGCCGCGCCTCCCACCACTCGACGGGACCGGGCTGCCGGGCCCTGCCACGCAGATGCCGCACCGGCCGGGTGTGCGGCACACAGGCGGGGCCCGGGCACAGGTCCCTCTCACGCCGCTCCCACACCTGACGCCGGGCGCGGATCTCGCGAAGCAGCAGCATCCGGTTCGCCGCGTCGACGGCCGGCATCCCGATACCGCCGTACAGCCCGCCCACGACGGCGCCGGCCAGCGACAGGAGCAGATCGGTCTCCAGCGGCCCGATACGGCGCACCAACGGTCTGCGCAGCCCCCGCTCCAGCTCCAGCGCCGCCACCGCCACAGGCACCACCCGGGGCAGCGACGGCAGCCCGAACACCCTGCGGACCACCCCGGCGGCCACCGCCGCGCAGTCGACCAGCAACTCGGCCGTCACCGCCGCGACCGGCGCGTCGTCGCCCGGGGTGACCGGCTGCGCCCAGGGGAAGTCCGCGTCCCGCACGCCCTGGGCCTTCTCCACCGCTCTGACCGTGTTCAGCAGGCGGTCGACACCGACCCTGCGCTCGTCGAACGACAGCAGCACCTGGCCGGTCACCGCGTTGACCTCGGCCCACCGCACCCCGCTCAGCCCGCTCAGCGCCCTGGTCACCCCGCCGGTCAGCCGCTCCCGAGTGCCGCCACCGCGATCGAGCCCGCGCACCTCGATGTGCGCACGCCCGTGCGAGGCCCACACATGACGGGTGTGCCGCCGCGGATGGAGATCGGCCAGAACGCGCCCCGCCCGCACGGCCCGCCCGGGCACCCCCGCGGCCGCCGAGACCCCCTGCCGGACCGCCGCCACCGCGACCCGCCCGCTCCCCTCGGCAGCGCGCAGCCCGGTCCTGGCCGCCACCGGCGCCACCCGCCCGGCGGTACGGGCGCCCGCCGCGCCGAGGGACCACGCCCCGCTGACCCTGGCGCGGGTCACGGACGCCAGCGAGGACACCACACTTCCGGCCACCACGCCCGGGTACCCGCAGGGCTCACGCTCTAATGCCGCTCGCCTACCGCCACCGGGACGCCTCTGCTCGTCGGCGCTGCTCGTCGTCTCTACTCATCGTCCGTGGCGGCGGTCATCTCCACATCCAGCACGCCCTCGTTCTCGAACAACTCGGACGTCAGCCCGCCCGTGTCGGACGTACCCTCCAGCTCGAGCAGGACGCGTGCGGCCGGGTCGGTGCTGCCGGGCAGCCGGTCGACCTTGACCTGCAGGATGCGGAAACCACGCCGGGTGCAGATCTCCATCAGCCGGGGCAGCAGGGCCGTTCCGGTGCGGTAGGTCATGCGCAACTCGAAGACGGACGGCGCCCGGTCCGGCACGAGACGCGCGGTGAGCAGGGGGTAGCCCCGTACGACGAGGAAGTGCAGGGCCGTGACCGCGATGGCGAGGATCGGCAGGCCCCCACCGCAGGCCATGCCCACCGCGCAGGTGAGCCAGACCGTCGCCGCGGTGGTCAGTCCGCGGACGGCGTCCCGGCGTACGAAGATGAGCCCGCCGCCGATGAAGCCGATCCCGGACACGATCTGGGCCGCCACCCGCGACGGGTCGAAGGAGACGTGGTCCAGCCCGAGCACGTTGGTGAAGCCGTGCTGGGAGACCTCCATCATCAGTGCGCTGGCGATGCCGACCAGGGTGTGGGTCCGCAGTCCCGCGCTCTTCTGCTGCGCGGCCCGCTCCCACCCGATCAGGGTGGACAGCACCAGGGCGACACCGAGTTCGGACAGCTGCCGCAGCCCCTGCCCATTGCCCACGTCCCACAAGGGAGCCGCCGGCTCGGACATGCGCACCTCCCCTCCGGCCACACGCATACCCCGGTGGCGCCGGCCATGCCTGTGAAAAGGGGCACGTACCGAGAGGCATGAGGGGGTCGGGAGGGGGACGCTCCCGCACGGCCCGGAGAACGAAGCGGCGCCCGCCCCGGCCGAAGCCGAACCGGACGCCGCACGACAGGCCGGAGGGGGTGCCCCTCGCCTGCGAACCGTAGGCCCTGTGGGACTCGAACCCACAACCAATGGATTAAAAGTCCTGGCCAAGGCTTGCCGGGTGGTTCCGGGCCGTGCTTCGGGGTCCGGAACCACCTGGTCAGGGCATGTGCGCCGTGACGGGCGGTGTGGCTCGTGACAGCTCGTGCCGCATCGTCCGCTCACGCATCGCTCACGCAAAAAGAACCTGCTGAGCAGCGCGTTCAGTACCAATGAGCGCAGTACTACTGCTTCAAAATGCTCATGATCTCGGCCGCTTTGGCGATTGCGACCCGCGGCCCGTATGCGGCCGCAGCAGCCACCACAGCTACAGCGGCCGCCAAGACGGTCTCGACTCCTGAGGGAAGCCCCGTCAGAACGGCCAGGCAAACCGCTGCTACTGGAGCGGAGACCACGGCAACCAGCCGAAGCCCTTCTCGGTTGGCCACCGGAACCGTGCCTCGAAGCCTCTGCTCTGGCAGAAGCCTGCCAGCGTTTCCGGCAGCGTAGCTGTTGCCGATCTTGGCGAGCAGCGCGGCCAGACTGCGGAGCCCACCAATGCCCTTGGTGTCAACCTGCGCCTCGGCAAGCTGCAGTTTTGCCACTACGAGGGCGGCGTGACGCTTTGTGCTGCGCTGCCGGGGAGATCCACGCCTGACGCTGTTCGAGATCCGGTGGACCCGCAGAAGCGACCGCCGAACGATGGAGCACGTGTCATCCAGATGCCGAAGCGCCTGATGCCTGGCGCTCGTATCCGCGCTGGCCACAGCCTCGCACGCCTCGATGGCAGCCATGATCGAGAGCAGGAATCTGTAACCCACGATGGCCTTGCCACGCCGGGCGGCCCACATCAGGAGGGGCAACGTCACACCAGCGAGCATCAGCGCCGGTGGCCTCAGGTCCGGTTGCACCCGCTGAGTGTCGATGGTTTTGATCACGGCGATCAACAGGTCGAAGGCCCCCATGCTGACCGCGAAGGTGAGCAGTTGATAGCGGAGTTTTACGGATCCGGCGGTCTTCCGGCCAGCCTCACGGAGATCATGGATCGGCAGGTCTGCCAAACCAAGCGGTTGGAGCGCCTGAGCTGTCGGCGCTATGTCCCGATCGGCAACCCTCGCGTTCCAGGCCGACCACCACTCTTGTATCCGGCGGATCCGACGCGCGACCCAGGCAAGCGATCGGTACGTCACCATCACTATGGCAACGAGTAACACAGCTCCGATGACCGACCGCTGGATCGCGGCTATGCGCTCCAAGTCGATGTGCATAGGAGGATCCTGGCGTGGAGCGCTGACACTCGCTGCCGACTCGACCTAGTTTGGTGCTGCTTGGTGGGGGCGCCGTGGTGTGTTCGAGAGACCTTGGGGGCATCAAGCCAGACATGGCCGATCTGATCACGAAGTGGGCGACGGAGGTAGCCGAATCCGAGCTCGCCGCTGAGCTTCCCCGGAGGTGGGCCCATACGCAAGGAGTGGCCGAGCGCGCCACCGAAGTCCGGGGGCTTCTCGGGGAGCACAGCGCTCTTCTCGTCGCTGCCGCCACCCTGCACGACATCGGGTACGCACCTCGGCTGGCCGTGACCGGGTTCCACCCGCTGGACGGGGCCAGGTTCCTTCGCGACGAGCATGGGGCCGACGAGCGGCTGGTGCGGCTGGTCGCGAACCACTCTTTTGCCCTGCTGGAGGCTGAGGAGCGCGGGCTGCGGGACGAGTTGGCGTCGGAGTTTCCGTTGCTGGAGGAGCCGTTGCTCGTGGACGCTCTCGTGTACTGCGACATGACGACGACGCCCGATGGTGCCGGGACCAGTGCGCGCGAGCGGATCGCGGAGATCATCAGTCGGTATGGCGCGGACAGTGTGGTCGGCCGGTTCATCCGCCGTGCGGCCCCTGAGATCCTCTCGTCTGTGCAAAGGGTTGAGACGGCGCTGGCGGCTCAGCCGAGGTAGGGATAGGTGCCGGCCAGGTAGTCTCCGATCTGCTGGCGCATGCTCGGGTGGATGTCGTACTGGTCGAGGTCGGCCGGCTGGACGAAGCGCACCCCGTCGGCCTCGTCGTTGATCGTGGGAGCTCCGCCGACGGGCCGGCCGATGTACGTGTTCTCGTACTGCTGGCGGATCTCTCCGTCGCTGTAGGCGACGATGTGGTTCGGGTTGGTGTAGACGCCGAGGAAGCCCGTGATCTCGGCGATGATGCCGGTCTCTTCCAGGCACTCGCGTACCGCGCACTCTGCCGCGGTCTCGCCGATGTCCTGTGCGCCTCCGGGAAGCGCCCACTGGCCGGTGTCACGGCGGTGCTGGAGAAGGATGGCTCCGGTCTCGTCGACGACGAGCAGGTTGCTGGCAGGGATGAGGGTGTTTGCCTTCGGGGCGGCCGGGTCGTTGTAGTACTCAGTCCTGCCCATGGGCGGTGGTCCTCTCGTGGTCGGGTGTCCACGGCCGCGCGGCGGCCCAGACGGCATCGAAGCTCTGAGCGTAACTGTCGAACCACCCAGTGCCTTCAGTCCTCTTGAGGTGAAGCAGGGGGTTGGCGCTGGCCGGCTGCCCCCAGATGTGGGGGTTGACCAGGAGGTTGTCGTCGTAGCGGAACATGGACGTGTAGAGCGTGGTGTCGTGGAGGCGTACGGCACACCCGGCCTCGCCCAGCAGGGGTCGGTAGTACGTCAGTGATGCTCGGATCTTGGCGGCAAGAGTGTCGCCGATTCCCTCTTCGCGGCCTCGGATCGCGACGGCCTGACCGTCCGGGTCACCGAAGCACAGGCGCACCCGGACCCCCTCCGCCGCGCGCTCGGAGAGCATCTTGGCTACGTGCGGATTGGACTGCGCGAAGAACGTGCCGGAGAAGACGAGGACACCGATCTCGTGCTGGGCTTCGCGCAGCAGCGAGAGCCAGACGTCCCGCGGCACACTGGCCCGGTTCTGATAAGTGCCGACCAGTTCGGTGCCTAACCCGTCACGCGCTCGGCCGGGCCGTCGAGGCGACGCCGGCCAAAGGAAGGTCTCTTCCACGCGCAGGTGGCGGGCGACGCGGAAGCGATGCCGTGCGTGTGGAACACGCCCTCCCAGCCACCGGCTCACCGTCTTGGGGTCCACCTCGCAGACTTCCGCGAGCGATTCGGGCGAGACGCCGCGCTGCGCGAGCACAGAGTGCAGTCGGTCGTTCACAGGAGCCATGGAAGCGGCCCCATGCATGATCGCGCAAGGACGTTATGGGACGTTGTCACGGAAGCAGAGCTCCGAAGGGACTGCCTACCCTGGCGCCATGGAGCTCATCGTCCTGTGGGACATCGACCACACCCTCATCGAGAACGCGGGGGTTAGCAAGGAGATCTACGCTGCCGCTTTCTCATCACTCGCGGGACGCGAACCGTCGGAGCCGGCGCGTACCGAGGGGCGCACGGATCGACTCATCATGCGGGATATGTTCCTTCGTGACGGGCTACCTGTACCCGAGTGGTCCGTCATCGAGGCCACCCTCGCGCAAGCTGGGCATGACCGCCTTGATGATCTGCGCCTGCGCGGGACGGCTTTGCCCGGGGTTCACGAGGTGCTCAAGGCCGCTGCCGCACGAAGTGGTTGGGTCTCCTCTGTCCTGACCGGCAACATCGCCGCCAACGCTCACGTGAAGCTTTCCGCTTTCGGCCTCGACTCGCTGTTGGATTTGCCTGCCGGCGCCTACGGAGCGGACGCCGAGCTCCGCCCCGAACTTGTCGCGGTCGCGCGTGAACGCATACAGCAGCGCCGTGGCGTTCCGGCTGATGTGCCCCTGGTCCTCGTGGGAGACACCCCCCGCGACGTGGAAGCCGCCCTGGCCACGGGTTCCGCGATCCTTGCGGTCGCCTCCGGTGTCCACAGTGCCGAGGAGCTGGCCGCTGCCGGCGCCCACGAGATCCTGCCGGACCTATCGGACACCAGGCGGGTTCTCGGCATCCTGGAGTCCTTCGCGGGCGTGTAAAACGTCCCAGGACGTCCTCGGACCGTCCCCGAACGCGGTGACGAGGTCCCCTGGCAGACCGCCACCATCGGGGTTCCCACCAGGCAGTCAGCCGAAGGAGCCCATGTGATCGAGGAAGTCACCGGGATCAGGAAGATCCGGATGCTGTACCTGCAGCTGCTCTACCGCTGCAACTTCACGTGCCTGCACTGCTTCCACGGCAAGCGACTTCAGTACGCCGACGCCTTCACCGCCGAGGAAGCCGTCAGTCTCCTCACCCTGATGCGAGACGAATACGGCACGGAGGCCGTCACCCTCCTCGGCGGCGAACCGTTCGTCCACCGGGAGCTCCCGCAGGTCGTCCGGCACGCCAAGCAGGAACTGGGCCAGCGCGTCGAGATCTGCACCAACGGATATCGGATCGAGCGCCGCCTGACCGAGATCGCTCCGCACCTGGACCTGCTCAGGGTCTCCCTGGAGGGGGTTGGCTCGACCAACGACGGCATCCGGAAGCGCGGCAGCTACCAGAGCGCCCTCAGCTCACTCAGCCTGGCACGGGACCTCGGTGTTCCGACGGGCGCGACCATGACCGTGACCTCTCAGAACATCGGCGAGGTCCTCCCTCTCGCCAGCATCCTCGGGCAATTCGGGGTCCGGCAACTGAAGCTCCACCACCTGAGGCCGGTAGGCAATGCCGCTGACCACCCCGAGCTGCTGGTCACGGACACGACCGCCTACGGCCGGCTTCGCGAAGAGCTCGCACAGACCAAGCTGCCGCTTGAGGTGATCGTCGACGAGGACCTCTCCGAGCACGGTGCTCCGGCGGTCTGCGCTCCGCCCAGCGGGCCTCGCGAGATCGACCGGATCGAGGCCGACCCGCGCGGTGCGCTCACCATGTCCTGCAAGGCGGTCGGTAAGGACTCCCACGCGTTCTGGTACGAGAAGGCCGCGAACCGCATCGTCCACAGGCCCTCCGCCACCGACGAGCTCACGCTCTCCGTACCGGACGTGGTGTACGCCCGTGCCTGACCAACCGAGATTCGAAAGCCTGGAAGGCTTACGGGGCACTGGAAAGTCGACGATCGCTCCGATGCTCGCGGCTGCCCGTCAAGCCGTCCTCGTTCCCACCGTGCCCGCCTTCTACCAGCCCCTCCGGCGCGAGGTGGACAGGCGGACGAACGTCGAAGCCCGGATGTGCCTCTACCTCTCGGCACTGTTCACGGCAGCCGAAGAGATCCAGCGCCACCTCAGAAGCGGCGTTCCGGTGGTCGTGGAGAGCTACTTCGCCCGGTGCCTCACCAGCCACCGGGCCCTGGGCGCCCGGCTCGGCGTCACTCTGCCGGCCTGGCTGCCGACACCCGTCACCTACTACCTCGTATGCGCTGACAACGAACGCCGGCGCCGCCTCGCATCACGGAACAAGCCGACATCGCGATGGGACGCGCTGACGGAGCCCGACACGGACCAAGTGACGGATGCTTACGCCTCGTTCCCGATGCAACGCATCGACACCACGGGGCTCACCCCTGAAGAAGTCCTCCGCGTGATCACCGCCACCGATACGCAAGGAGCGCACTCCCATGCAGACACAGAGCCTGTGGGAGCACACCCTCACCTTCTTTCCGCAGTTCCTCGCGACCCTGCAGGAACGCGTTGCTCCTGATGCCACGGTCGCGGTCGTCGGTGCAAGCGACGGCAAGTTCGTCCTGCCCCTGGCCGCGGCTGGGTACCGCGTAGTGGCCATCGAACGCGACGCGCTCGCCGTGCACGGAGGTGAGGTCCGCCTCCCGGGCGGCATCGACGTACACGCCATGGGATTGATCGACCGGCTCAAGCTGGAGGAACTCCGGGCCCGTGTGCAGGTGATCGAAGAGGACTTCCTTGCGGGGGAACCTCTGGACGTGCCGTGCGAGGCGGTCTGGACGAGCTGCTCGTGGCACTACAGTGCCAACCACCACCGCCCTCTCGCCGAGTTCGTCGACCGCATGCAGCGCCTGGTCCGCCCGGGCGGTGTGTTCGGTGCGGAGTTCATGATGCCCGTGGAACAGCGCCACCACATGGTGGAGCACTACACCTCTCCCGAACGCCTGCACCGTCACTTCCTCGGCGACTGGGACGTGCTGCTCACCCTGCGCACGAACGAGTTCATTGAGCGGCCCCACATCGGCCAGCCACACGACCACATCCATCGCATGGGCCTGCTCCTGGCGGCCCGTTCGTCCGCCCACACCGACCGTCTCTGAGAGAAGGATCCATGAAGCACGAGTACGAGGCGAAGTTCCTGGCCGTCGACGTCGCCGACCTGCAGGCCAAGCTGTCTGCCCTCGGTGCCGTCCAGGCGCTCCCCCGCACCCTCCTCACCCGCAAGATCTTCGAGAACGACTCCCTCGACGGCGGGGCGTGGCTCCGTCTGCGAGACGAAGGCACCCGCTCGACGCTCACGCTCAAGCAGGTCACTGATGCCACGACGATCGACGGCACCAAGGAGATCGAGACCGAGGTCGCCGACCTGCACGCCATGGCCGACATCCTCCGCCGAGTCGGCCTTACCGAGGTCCGCTACCAGGAGAACTACCGCGAGGAGTGGCGTCTGGGAGAGGTCGCCTTCGACTTCGACACCTGGCCCGACCTCCCCACGTTCCTGGAGATCGAAGGGCCCGACGAAGCGTCCGTCCGACAGGCCGCCGATCTCTTGGGGCTTGACTACTCCCAGGCCCGGTTCGGCAGCGTCGACGAGATCTACAAGAGCGAGGCCGGCCGCGACATCCTCGCCGAGCCCACCCTGCTGTTCTCCGATGGCGAGAAGCAGGAGAAGGCTTCCTCGGCGGCCCAGGGAGCCTAATCGGGGAAGCGTCCGAACCATGCTGACGGAAATCGCCTTACAGCACAGGGTGATCCCCGGGATCGCAGAATTCGCCCGAGGGGGACTACCCGCCCCAGCGGCCACGGACGACGGCAACGAATGGGTCGACGGGTTCTGCTGGCTCTATTGCGGCCAGCGCTGGACACGCGTCCTGTGGATCGGCCCCGCGAGCGTCGCCGGCGCCCAGGCGCCCATGTATGCATGCGGACCCTGCATCCGCGAGCTCCAAGCACGCGTCTGGGAGTCGCTACTCAGCAGGGATGAACCGACTCACTCTGACCGGCTGTACGAGCCCACCGCCCCAAGACCAACCTCGGGCCGACGTACTGGCAGAAACCGCGGCCAGAGCCGGTTCCTCCGCCACGGTTAAGCCCCCGCCCTGGCCACGGACGAGCCTGCCGTCCCCCGCGGCACGAGCCCTGTGGCCAGGGCGGGTCTCCTGCAGTACACCCACGGGCGCCACGCCCGTTGACGCCTCCGCCCGCAGGGAAGCTACTCTCCGCTTCCCTGCGCGCGGAGGCGCTCGATCTCCTTCTCCAATGCGGCTACTCGCCGCTCAAGCTCCGTACGGGTCAGCCTCTTCGGCCGCGAAGAAGGTGCTGGCTTCACAGGGGACCGCGGTTCTCCGGCCAGCCCAATCGGTTCGAAGGCCACGATCGCTGATGGGTCCTTCCCGCACTCCGGGCACTGCATTGATGACGAACCGTGCAGCGTGGGCTTGCGATTCTCGCAATGCCGCCGAGTCTCAACGATGTGGCCGCAATAGAGCCGTACGCGCCACCGCATGATCTCGCGCTCAGCGGTCTTGAAGTTGCGCAGCATGTCCAGTGCCCTGTCTGCGGCTGCGCGGCGACCTGCTGCGAGCACAGGGTCTGCCCGTTCTTCGGCCTCCTTCGCAGCGAGCACCTTCTCCACCCAACGTTCGATGTTCTCCGACTGCTCCTGCTGTCGGTGATCACCGCGGGTGAGCTGGTAGTCCTCCAACGGACAGCCGTGGCTCTCGTACTCCACCTCCCGCATGGCCGACACCGTAGTCCTGGGCAACGGGGCGCTCATGCAGAGTTCTTTCCCGGTCGACTGTGATGCCGCTCTGTGCCGAGCTGGACAGCCGACGATGGCTAAGTGATCGTGCACGACCGAGTGGACTCCTTGACCGCCCGGAGCCCGCTCGGTCATGGTCGCGCTAACGTCGGGGACGGGCGTCCCCTCCTTGAGTGGCGACACGGGCGGCCTGCTGCGGTGTCGGGATCGGGCTTCCCGCTGGCCAAGCCCCGGTGGTTGAGCGTCGGCGGGCAGCTTCGGCTCGGCGGTTGGGTGCCGGGTTTCGGCCGGTGTGCTGGATGCGGGTGATCAGGACGCGGGCAGGATGACGGGCGGTGGTCAGCTCGCGCTGTGCGGCGGCTTCCTTGAGGAGCTGGTGGGGTTGGTGGCCGCGGGCTTCGGCGTCGGCGAGCACGGTGGCGAGTGCCGGCCAGGCCGGGTCGGCGAGGATCCGCTTGGCGTGGTCGGGGACTGCCGCTCGTACGTCGCTGGCCAGGACGCCACACGCTTGGGCCCTTGGGGGCCGGGCTGCGAGTTCGGTGAGCGTGGGGGTGAGGGCGTGGTCGGCGGCGGTCCGGAGGTGCTGGACTGCCTGGCGGGCCGCTTCGGCTTGGTGGGCGTGGTTCTTTGCTTCGTGCCAGCGTCCGGCGACGATGGCGGCCCAGACAAGACCGGCGAGCAGGACGGCGAGTGCGCTGCCGTCGGGACCGGTGGCGGTGTGGACGATGTCGCGTGCCGCGCTGCGCAGCGCGTGGGCGGCGCGGTCTTCGGCGCGGATCTGGGAGCGCTGGGCTCGGGCGAACGCCTTGGAGGCGGCTCGGAGTTCGGCGCGCAGGTTGGCGGGTGCTTTCTGGGCGGTGGCTTCGAGCAGCTCGCCGAGGGCTGCGATGTGGGCCTGGGCGTGTGTGTCGTCGGCGAGGCCGGTGTGGAGGGTGTCGAGGGCGTCGGTGGCCTGCTGCCAGGGGGTGCTGGGGTGGTTGCGGCGGGCGGTGGGGTGTTCTTCGGGTCGGCCGGATTCAAGGCGGGCCTTGATCTTGGGCAGGGAGAGGTCAGGGGAGATTTTGCTTCCGGGGTGGTAGATCTGCTCGCCGGCCACGTTGACGTCGCCGGGGCGGCCGGCGGCGTAGCCGAGGAGGTCTCCTGACGGACCACGTCGCGCTTTGACCTCGATGCCGTCGGCTTCGAGGTAGGCGATGAATTCCTCGGCGCCTGTCACGTGGGGGATGGCGGCGCGTATGCGGTCCTGGAGCCATTCGGGGCTGGTCTGGTCCCAGCCGAGGCGTTCGGCCTTGTGCATCTCGGCCTGGGTGGGCCGTCGGGCACCGGTGCGGTCGCCCTTCTTCAGCCGGCGCAGCCCGTAGTCCTTCTCGATCTCGCGGCAGGCGTCGCCGACGCGCACGCCGCTGTCGTGGAGTTTGGGGCGGCGGCCGTCTTCGCGGACGGTGGTAGCGAGGATGTGGATGTGGTCGTCGGCGTGGCGTACGGCGATCCAGCGGCAGGCCAGGTCGTCGCCGGCGGGGGCGATGTCGGCGGCTTGGACAATGCGCTGGGCGATCTCGGCCCACTCGGCGTCGGAGAGGTAGCGGTCCTCGGGCGCGGCGCGGACGGGGCAGTGCCAGACGTGGTCGGTGACCTTCTGGCCGAACTCGTTGTTGCGCAGGCGTACGGGCGCGTCGAGGTGGCGGCCGAGTTCGGTGAGCGTGGCGTTCTCGTCACGGCCGGGGTCGGGCATGCCGAGCATGGCGAATCCGGCCACGATGTGCGGGTCGAGGTGTTCGTCGCGGCGGCCGGGGCCGTAGAGGTAGGCGAGCAGGCCGCGGGTGTTGGACCCGGCCGGTTTGATGGCGGCGATCACGCAGCTGCCTCCGTCTCCGGATCGGCGGGCTGGCGCAGGGCCTCGGCGATCAGCTCCAGCAGGTCGTGGAGCTCGGTCAAGCGCTGGCGAATGTCGGACGGGGTCTGATCGCTGTTGAGGGCTCGGGCGATCTGGTTGACGTTGACGCCGATCCGGTTGAGCTGGCGCAGGACCTGGGCGCGGAAGATGTGCGTGCGGCGGCGGTCCTCGGACAGGGGCAGGTTGGCGGTGAACCGGCCGCTGATGAATGCGAGGACGATGTCGGCGGCGAAACCGGACTCGCCCTTGTAGCCGTGCTCGGTGGCAGCCTCCTGGAGCAGGACGTGCTCGTCGCCGGTGAAGCGCAGGGGGCCGACGCGTACGGTCCGCTTGGTGCCGGTGAAACGGCGGATCGCCGGCTGGACGCTCTGCACGGCTCGATCCTCGGCGGCTGGCACGGTGGCGGGTGCGGGGTGGAGGATCTGGCGCTGGACGGTGTGGAGCGTCTCCGGGTCGGCGCTGCCCTCGGCCCCGAGCCCCTGGTCCTGCGCCCCCTGGCGCTGGGCCGTCTCCGCCACCCCCGGGGCGGAGACCCCCGAAGACCGGCCTTGAGTCGGACTCGGGGTACTACTGGCTCCGCCAGGGGCACCCCGTCCGAACGCACGCCGCAGACGGTTCATCAGCGTAGAGGACTTCGTCAGCGGTATCGGCTCGTCTGGGGTGTCTTGAGGGTGGTGCGGGTTGTGCGTCACGGGCGGTGCTCCAGGAGGGGTGGGCAAGGCGGGCAATTCCGCAGGAGGGGGCGGCGGAGTGGGGACAGTCACCGCCTCGTCCACAGATGTGGATAAGCGGGCGGCGAGTGAGACCGGTGGCCGACTGGCCGGGGTGACCGGAAGGGTTCCGGTCACCCCGTGGAGATTCCGGTCAGCCGCTGTCCGGACCGGTCTCGGCGGCGGCTTCGATTTCGGACCGGAGGGTGGTCATCACGTCGGTCTGCCGCTCGCTGCTGATCGTCAGGCCCTTGGCCTTGACGGCATTCCGGAGCAGTGACCGGGTGAGCGTGCCGTGCTCGGCGAGGGCGATCCGGCCGATCTCCACGAGTTCCTCAAGCGTGGCGCCGGGCGGGCGGCCACCGCGCGGCCTGCTCTCCGCAATCTCGGACGGTGGGTTCGACGGCTGGCACGACACGGCGGTCGGCGGCACGGGCTGGGCGGGCTCGGCCGGTGGCTCGGCGAGCGTGGCGGGGGCGGTGACCGGTGGTTCCGGCGCCTGGACCGGCGCGGGTTCCGGATGGCCCGCAGGCTGGTCGACGAGCTGATGGATCTGCCGCATCAGGACGCCGAAGGCCAGCAGCGCTGCGGTCGGGGGGACCGCGGCGACCACGTAGTCGAGCAGCGGAACGGTGCCTGCGCTGCCGGTTCCGTTGACTCCGGCAACGTTGAGCGCGATGGAGCCGACCGATCCGGTGGCCGTCAGGGCGATCGCCCACCTGTCGGTCACCCTGCGCAGGCCCGCGCGGAGCATGAGCAGTTCGCCCGCGACGATGAAGGCGTCCAGGGTCGCCGGCCAGGCCCAGCGTCGGGTGGTGGAGCTGCGCAGCCCGTGCTGTCCGGCGACCTCGGCGAGGTGTGCGTACGACAGCCAGAATCCGCTGATGGTGAGGGCGACGATGACGACTCCGGCTGCACCGAGCGTGTACCGCTCGATGTCCTTCTTGGTCATCGACAGCCGTCCTTCGTCGGGACGGTGCCCCCGGTAGGTGGGGCTGGGTGTGGGGGTAGGGAGGGTCAAGCGGGGTGCTCCTGGGGTTTGGCGGTGTGATCCGTCTTGCCGTCTTGGCCGTTGCAAGCGCAGGTCAGGGCCGGTACGGCAGGGCGTGGATGTGCCGTACCGGCGGCGTTCGGGCGTCGTCCGGCGTGTGCGGCGCGGCCTGACGGCGGGCGGCCTGCCGGCGGCGTCTCGTCGTGTCCCCGGCCGGGCGGGACGGCACTTCCACGTTGTGCCGTCCCACTCGGCGGGGCTGTGACCTGCGGTGATACGGCGAGGACGCGTGGGACGGCGCAAGACGGATCCGGGCGGCGTCCTCCCGGCGGCAGCGATTCACCATGATCGCTTTGCCGTCTTGTCGCCGGCTGCCGTCTTGCCCGCATGCCGTTTGACCTGCGGAATCACGGCAGGGACGGCAGGGACGCCCACCGGGGGATGCGGGGGTCAGTCTGCGCTGGGGGCGGCAGGCTCGGTGTCCGCTGAGTGGACAGTGGGGCAGTAGCGCCGCCAGGCGTCGAGGAACTTGTTGCGCATGTAGCCCTTGCGCTGGGTTCCGTCGGGGAGGCGAACGTTGCCGGGCCTGATGTCGAACTCCCGGAGCATCGCTGCCAGGTCCTTGGCGTTCAGCCCGTTGCGTCCCCACTCCGCCCAGGGGCTCTCGGCATCCTGCCGGAGCTGGTGGAGTAGTTCGTCCGTGGTAAGGCTGTCGGGCTCGCGCTGGGCTACGAACACCCTGCGGATGTCGGCGAGGATTCGGGCTCCCCCGGGCCGGTCCTCCTCTGCCTCGACCTCTGCGGCGACCATCCGTGCGCACGCTTCTCGGGCGCGACGGGGCCAGGATCCGGCGGCCAGGTCCGCGATGATGACCAACGGCTCCCAGGTGTCGGCGGCCCGGTCCTCCACCGGCATGTCCGGCTCCAGGTCCGCTGCCTCATCCAGCAGCGGCCTTGCCCATGCAGCGATCCGGTCGCGCAGGTCGTGCAGAGCGGGGATGTCGCGTCGGGAGCGGAAGGGCTTGACGCGCTCGCCCTCCGCCCGGCGGCGCATACGGATCACCACAGCCCGGTCCATGATCGTGTCGGGCAGGTCACCGATCCCCGCGAGGGCCGCCATGGCAAAGGTGGCGAACCGGTGCGGGGTGTGGTCGTTGCCGACCACCCGCGTGACGTAGCGGTTGCGTTGGTGGCCGGCGTTGAGCAGGCCGCGCATCTCCTCGTTCTTCTCCGCCATCTTCGGCGTGCCGAAGATGGTGTCCGCCTCGTCCACCAGGAGCGTGGGCGGCTCCTCGGTGATCGACCGGAACACCGCAGCCGGTGTGGTGTTGATGGTGAGCATCGGCTCGTGGACCGTCTCGGTCAGTACGTCCAGCAGCCGCGACTTGCCGCACCGCTTCGCCGGCCCCACCACCGCCAGACGCGGCGCGTGCTGCCAGGCCGGCTGCAGATGCGTCGCCGCCACCCACAGCGTCACCGCATCCAGCGCCTCCGGCGAGGGCAGGATCACGAACTTCGCTATCTGCTCACGCAGTTCGTCCAGCAGCGCCGAGCCGACGGTCGGCTCCGGATCCGGCGCCCGGGTCTCGGCCGCCGCGACCGACGCAGCGTGCTCGGGTTCGCCCTGGTCGGGATTGCCCGGCACCGCGACCGACGGCCATGCGGTGGCAGGGGATACGGGGGTGGAATAGGGCGCAGGGTTCTCAGGTTGCACCAGGTGGCTCCTCTTCTGCGCCGCCGGGCATGCAGGCCCAGCGGCGCGGATCGTTCGTTGGAGACGGGCGACGGGGATTCCCGAGCCTCCGGCGTTGCCGCGCCGGAGGCTCGCTGCGTTCAGAGACTGAACACGCTCTGTGTCCCGAGTCGGGACACTCGCTCGGTGCCCCGAGGGAACACGGACAGTACGTCCACCCCCGGCAACAGTCCAGCGATTCTGTGTCAGCTCAGCGCAGAACCGTCTGCTACGCTGCCGCCCCTTCACGCCGCCAGACCCAGCAGTTCCCACAAGTCCGCGGTCACCACCCGGTAGGCGTTGCCCAGGCGCAGCACCTTGCACGGGTAGGCGCCTCGCTTCGCCAGCTCATAGCCCTTGCTCCGACCGAGCCCCAGCGCTCGATTGCTCGTGTCCAGGTCAACCGCCACCGGGAGGGCGAGTACCTCCTCCCGACTCATCCCCTTCGAGCCCTTCGAGTCTCCGGCCATCGCGTCGTCGCGCATGCAGTGCGCCCCTTTCCATGCAGCCCTCGGCGAACGCAGTCATCACGTCCGGCTCCAGGCGTCTACCAACCAGGATGGCCAAGCTAATGTGTCTTTATGACACAACGCGGCTTCGATGATGGAAGTGACGAGGACGACGTCCCCGAGTGGGCGGACCGGATCAAGGCCAACGTCGCCGGCGAAGTCCGGCGCAGAAGGAAGGAGATGGGGTGGAGCGCACAGGACCTGGCGGACCGGTGCGAACAGCTCGGACATCCCATCCCGCGCAACGTGATCGCCAACATGGAGTCCGGCCGCCGGGCCAACCTCCCCCTCGCGGACGTCATGGTCCTGGCCGCCGCCCTGGAGACGTACCCGGTCTGCCTGATCTTCCCGGTCGGCTACGTCGAAAAGACCCAGGAACTCCCCTTCCAGCACCTCGTGCCCACCTGGGACGCCCTACGGCGCTTCACCGGGGAAGAGGACGTACCCGGCTACGACGCGGGCCTGGTCCCCGACTTCGAGCTTCACGCCAGTCTCGTCCGCACCGCTCTCGCCGCGCTCGAAGAGGAAGAACAGGCCCGGTTCGCGGCCAAGACGGCCACCAGCCGCGCCGAGAAGGAAGAAGCCGAGCGCCAGCAGGCCAAGTACGCCGATCAGGCCGTCTCGGCCAAGTACAGGCTCCGCTACCTCCGCCGCGACCTCCGCGAGGAGGGGGCCACCCCACCTGATCTGCCACCCGCACTGGGCGATGTCGACCCGCCCGAACCCGATACCGAAACCACCCCGGAGGAACGCCTTTGAAGGGCTCCACCTACCGCCGTTGCTCCTGCCGCGACCCGAAGACCGGCAAGGAACTCGGCGCCTCGTGCCCCAAGCGCAAGGGCCGCAAGCACGGTTACTACTCCATACGCCAGGAACTGCCGCCCCGCGAGGACGGCACCCGTCGCTCCTTCAGCCGCGCCGGCTACGAGTCCCTCAAGGACGCCCAGTCGGAACTCGACCACGTCCGCTCCCTGCTGGCCCTCGCGGACAAGGACGACCCCGACAGCCTCCAGCGCCTCGCCGCCATGCTGGCGGAGGTCGCGGCCGAGAAGGCCCCACTGCCAGCCATCGAGGAGACCCAACGCCGTCTGCGTGCGGGCCTGGCCCTCCGTGGCAGCCTCACCGTCGGCGAGTGGCTCGACCAGTGGTTCGCCGCGAAGAAGCGCCGCAAGACCACGCTGAACGGTTACGCCTCCCACATCCGCGTCCACCTGAAGCCGCGCATCGGCCACGTGCGCCTCGACCGGCTCAACGTCGGCCACCTGGTGGAGATGTTCGACGCGATCGCCGACGAGAACGAGGTGATCGCGGCCGAGAACGAGGCCCGCCGCGAGCAGATCGCCCGCTGCAAGCCGAGCAAACCCGGGCGACCCGTAGGGGCCGAGCGAAAGCTGCTCGCGGCCGAGCGGGCCAAGCTGGCGGAGATGAAGCCGTTCCGAAAGATCACCGGCCCGGCCACCCGGCAGGCGATCCGCCGCACCCTGCGCGCGGCGCTGAATTCCGCGATCGCCCAGCAGCTCATCACCTTCAACGCGGCCTCCCACGTCGAGCTGGAGTCCGGCAGGCGCCCCAAGCCCCTCCTCTGGACCGAGGAGCGGGTCCGACGCTGGCGCGAGACGGGCGAGATCCCCGGCGCGGTCATGGTCTGGACCCCGCAGCAGTTCGGCACCTTCCTCGACGCCGCAGAGGGCGACCGTCTGTACGCGGCCTTCCACCTGATGGGCACCCGTGGCCTCCGGCGCGGTGAGGCGGTCGGCCAGGACTGGCACGAGATCGATCTCGACGCCGGCCTCATCACCCCTGCCAAGGAGATCGTGGTGGACGGCTGGGACCCCTACGAGTCCGAGCCGAAGACGGACGGCAGCGCGAACACGATCGCGCTCGACAGCATGAACATCGCCGTCCTGCGCGACCACAAGGCCCGCCAGGACAAGGAGCGGGCCAAGTGGGGCGCAGCTTGGCAGGACACGGGCAAGGTCTTCACGAAGGAGGACGGCTCCCGGCTCCACCCCGAGACGGTGTCGGAGACCTTCCGCCGTATCCTCGCCACGACCGACCTGCCCCCCATCACCCTGCGGGACCTGCGCCACGTGGCCGCGACGCTCACGCACGGAGGCGGCGGCGACATCCACACGGTGAAGGAGACCCTCCGGCACTCCACCATCACGCTGACCTCGGACACGTACACGAGCCTGCTCCCGGAGCTCGACCGCGAAATCGCTGAGAAGGCAGCGAAGCTGATCCCGCGGTCCCGTCCGGCAGCCGCCGAACCGTCCGCCCCGGCAGCGTTCGATCCGCAGGCCACCGGCACATCCGCCCAGGCATCACACGGGGATTGAAGTCCCGGCCCGAAAAGCAGCGACCGGGCGTGGAGCCGCGTCACTCACTCGGCCTGGGATCACCCCACTCCTCTTCCTCCTCCATGTAACGGATGCCCTCATGGGACAGTGAGACGGTGGCGGGCGTCTTGTGCGACGTCCACTCGACGGTGATCAGGCCCTCGTCGGCCAGGTAGGCGCAGGCTGCGGACAGGTCGTCGTCGGGCAGCCGGAGCGCCTCGCGCAGTGCCGCCCCGCTGACCTCAGGTCGGTTGCGTTCCATGGCTCCGTAGAGTTGCCGGAGGACGGACTTGCGGTAGGTCTTGCGTTCACGGAGTGTCGTCATCTCTGGCGCTCCCAGGCTGGTATCCGAGGCTGCTGATGCCGACAGGCAGTGGGCCTTGCGGCCTCGCTCACAGCCTCCGCCGCCCGGGTGCCCCGCCGCGCAGTCCCTCATGCGGCTTCCCCTCGCTGTATGCGGGCGTCCCGGCGATTCCCGGCGACGCCGATGCTCGCGGTGATGGGGAGTAGCGTGGTCAGAAGCGAGGCGGATCCCGTGTTCGCACCGGATCCCGGACAGGTGGTCCTCCATGACCGGCTCCGACACATCCCCTGGTTCCAGGCACCTGCCGAGCGGTGTGCACCATGCCGTGCGGCCGGGGAGTGCACTGCTCCGGCTGGAGACGACGGCATCGCGCGAAGGCGTCCTCGACGGGGCGTGGTGGCCGCGGTCGCGCGACATCGGTGCCGAGCTGCCCGCGCTGCTGAGCGCCCTCACCGAGCACCTGGGCCCCCTGACCCGCGTCGGGCTGGATGCCACGGCCTGGGAGGGGCTCCCGACCCGGATCGTCGTCGGCGACCACGTGGTACACGTGGACTCCTTCCCGGTGGGTGACGACACGGTCCTGATCACCCGGGGCGAGGGTGACCTCTTCTCGCTGCTGGTGGTCCCACCGGACACGCCTCCCGAGGCCGCCCGCGCTGCGATGGCACAGGCTGCCCTGGCCGGCAACGTCAGCGAGGCGGGGCAGATCCTCATCGACACGGGAAGCGGGCAGAGGCCGTCCGGCTGACCTTCGTCGTTGCCGGTGGTGCGGTCAGCCGCGCCACTCCACCAGGAGCAGCGTCGCGTCGTCCGTCGTGTGTCCGCCCCGTGCTCGCTTGAGGGTGTGCGACAGGGAGCGCGCCACCGCCCGGACCCCGCGACCGGTCCTCTCCAGCCGGTTCACGCAGTCGATCAGCTGGTCCTCACCGAACTGCTCCTCACCCACGGCGTGTTCCTCGATCAGTCCGTCCGTGAAGCAGAGGACGCGGTCTCCACGCTCCAGGTCCAGCTCACTGACCTCCGGCGCCGGCCCGCCCAGGCCGACCGGGAGGGTCGTGGGGGCGACCAGCCGACGCGCGACGCGGTGATCGCGCACGAGTATCGGTGGCGGGTGTCCCGCATTGACCCAGTGCATCCGCCCCGTGGCCGTGTCCAGCCGCATCATCTGGGCGGTGACGAAGTGGTCAGGGCCGAACTGGTGTACCACGGTGACGTCCATGGCGGCGTAGATCTCCGACAGGCCGGTACCGAGGCGGCGGGCGTGACGGTAGGCGCCGATGGCCACGGTGGCCATGGTGGCCGCTCCCAGGCCGTGCCCCATCGCGTCGATCATGGCCACGTGGAGGATGTCACCGTTGAGCGCGTAGTCGAAGCTGTCCCCCGCCACGTCGTAGGCGGGCTCCAGGATCCCGGCCACGGCGACCCGCGGCATGACCATGGCCAGAGGCGGCAGCAGGGACCACTGGATCTCGGCGGCGACGCTCATCGGCTCACCGCGGCGGGTGGAGAAGAACAGGTCGGAGTAGCCGTGCTTGGTCACCAGCAGGTCGGCAACCAGGCCGGAGAGCCTGGCCAGCAGCCGCCGGTCGTCGTCATCGACCCGGTCCAGCGTCACGGCCATGACGCCCACCTGGTCGCCGCCGTCCAGCAGCGGCAGGTGGACCCGTACGCCGTCGGCCTCGGGCACCTCGACGGGCTGGGCGTCGAGAAAGCACCGGCCCGCGACGGAAGCGTCGATGTCCTGCGGATCCCCGCCCGTGAGGCCCTCACCGCGCAGAGGTACGAGCAGCAACTGACCGTAGTCCTGGAGCAGCACCTGCGGACGGCGGCCGCCGAGCCGCTCCACCACGTCGGCGACCAGCGGTCCGATGAGGTGGGGCGGGAGCTCGTGCGCCCGGTCGAGAACCGCCCCCAGAAGCGCTTCCCCGAAGCTCTCGGAGCGGTCCGTGCCCGGTTCGGCCGTCATCAGCTCACCCACCGTGATCCACACGGACACCGGCGGCGGGGTCGACCGGCGAATGGACTACCCGTCCCATCACTCCATCATGGGCCGTGCTGTTCCCCTGCGCCGTCCCGGCCGAAGCCGTCCTCGACATGTGCCAAGGTGCGCTGAGCCGACAGCGGATTCCACGGATCGGCGGCGGCGGTCAGCAGGCGTTCGGCGGTTCCGGCCGGCTCGTCGGGCGGGACGACCAGCAGCTCCCAGCGCCCCAGGGTGCCGCAGTCCAGGGTGATGGCATGCTCCTTGGCGGTGGCGTCGCTCAGGACGACCTCGATCACGTGGTCCGGCGCCGACACGGTCAGTGGCGCGTCAGGCCAGGCCGCAGCGCCGACCGTGACGCGGGTGACCGTGCCACGGCCGGGGTCGAGCGAGCCCACGAGCGCGGGCAGCTCCAGTTCCAGGGCGTCGCAACGCGGCCACCACGCTCCGTCCAGCGGGCCATGGCTGGCCTCCGGCGTGAGCCTCAGCCGGGCCAGCGGCATCCTGTACGTGTGCGCGTCACCCGGCGGCCGGTCTCCTACGGGCGGTGTGGGGGAGTCCATCGTGCGATCCCGTCCGGGCGGCCTGGAGCTGCCCTCGTTCGCCACTCGCCGGGAACGGCGCTGTCCTGATCATGCGCCCGACATGCTCTCGGTGTCTTCAAGGCTACGCCCGGCCTGGACGGGCGGCCCGAGGCGCTGGAAGCGACGGTCCGCTTCCCCGGAACAGGGTCAACACGCAAGGAGCGCCCCGACCGGGCAGCCCGACCATCTCCCCGTGGTTCCGCCAGCCCCACGAGTCGTAGGCGGCTTGTCCGGCCCGGTCGGCCGGATTCAGCAGGGCCACTCCGAGCTCGGTGCGCTCATCGGCCAGCAGACGCTGTTGCAGACGGCGGCCGATGTCGCGGCGCTGTGGGTGCTGGTGCGCCACGACCTGGGTGAGGAGCAGGAACCGGGCACAGCCGGTGAGCCGTTGGACGCTCTCCTGCAACCCCTGCTCGGACCGGCTGACGGGACTCACCGGAAACCCGAAGACGCACCCCACCAACACCGTCGTCTCGGCCACCAGCAGCGCGAAGCCAGGCCGTCGGGCGCTGACGGCAAGCCGCCGCAGGAAGTCGTCCCGCAGGAAGGGGCCGGCCACGGCCAGGTCGGCGATGTCCTCGCTCATCCCCTCCACCTGCCGGCGAGTCAGCCTGCGCAGGCGGATCCCGTCCTTGACGACCGGCGCACCGGCGCGGTCGCCGGACGTCTGCGTCCCGCCGGCCGACGGACCCGCCGCGGACGGGTCCAGCAGATCGCGGAGCAGGGGCGCGGAGCCGGTGAAGGCGAGGAGCCGGGTGATCTGCGCGCACGGATGGTGCAGGTGCAGGCAGGCGTGCACGCGGCCGGCATGCCGTGACGCCGCCAGGAAGACGTCCAGGCCCTTGGCGTCACAGGAGCCGACCGTGGTGAGATCGACGTCGATGGCGGTCATGCCGTCGCGCAGGCACTGCTCCAGCGCGGCCCGCAGCAGGGGCGCCGAGGCCGGCCAGATGTCGCCGACGAGCGTGACGAGGGCCCGCTCCCCCCGGTCACGCCGGTGGATGTCCAGGCGCTGCACGGCCATCACCCCGCCCTTCGGCAGGGAAACGCAACGACCAGGGAAGGGTGCGGAGTTGTTGTGATCGCGGCGGGCATGATTGCCGACCCGTCTCCGCACCGCCGCTCGGACGGCCCGGGGTTCGTCTCTCGCCGAGGACGACCCGGCAGGACGGCCGGAGTGCGTGATGCCCTCGGTATCTCCACCGTACGCCGCCGGCCGACTCGACCCGCAGCACCGGACGGGCTCACCCGTAAGGCCCGTAAGGAGCGCACCGCCTGCCGAGGCTCATGGAGACATCCGGGGCAGACGGCCCACTCGTGGGGCACACTGCCGTACCTCACGCCCGCCGGGTATCCGCTGAGGGCGGCCCCACACAAAACCGCCGCAGGTGGCCGCGCTTCCCGCTCACGCATCGCTCACGCAGGAGCCCGGAAACGAAGCAGCGTCCGAGCCAGCTGACGCCGACTCGGACGCTGCGTAGCAGGCCAGGGGCCATATCCCCCGCCTGCCAGCCGTAGGCCCTGTGGGACTCGAACCCACAACCAATGGATTAAAAGTCCACTGCTCTGCCAATTGAGCTAAGGGCCCTCGCGATGTTGCCTCCCCGAGCATAGCCCGACGAGGCCGTATCTCCGATCGGGTATCGGGGAGGCGGGCCGGAAGTGTTCGCTGTGGGTGGCATGTGGGTGGGTGTCGGGGAGGCCGTGCGGGTGGCCGGTGGGGCTACGGGTCGGCCGGCTCGGGAGCGCCGCTTGGGGTCTCCCCTGCTCGAGCGGAGCCGGGAGCTTGGGGAAGGGCGGCCTCGCGGATGCGGGTGCGTTCGTGGTCCGGGTTGAGGAACCAGTGGCGGGCCGAGGCCAGCCACCAGGTGGCCGCGAAGCCGAGGACGACCAGGACGGCGACCGGGGCGTAGTTGAACGTCTCCCAGGTGACCGGGGAGACCTGCGGGAGCATGAAGAGGACCGTGATCACGACGACCCAGGCCACCGAGATCACGCCGATCGGCTGGGACCAGCGGCCCAGGTGCCACGGGCCGCGTTCGAAGGTCCCGCCCCGGCGGACCCGCAGCAGGGTCGGGATGACGTAGGCGATGTAGAGGCCGATCACCGCGATCGACGTCACGGCCGCGTACGCGGTCACGTTGATCAGGTACGGCAGGCCCAGGGCCAGAGCCCCGATCGCCGCCAGCCACACCGCCGCCACCGGGGTACGCGTGCGCGGGCTGACCGTGTGCCACACGCGGGAGAACGGCAGCGCCCCGTCACGGGAAAAGGCGTAGATCATGCGGCTGTTGGCCGTCACGGACGCCATCCCGCAGAACAGCTGCGCGCCGATCACCACGAGCAGCAGCAGCTTGCCCGCGCTCGCTCCGAGGGCGTCCAGCAGGATCTGCGCGGGCGGCGCGCCGGTCGGGGACTGGAGTTCCTTGTCGTAGGACTGGATGGCGAAGGTGAAGCCCAGCAGGAGGACGAAGCCGGCGATCCAGGAGGTCCAGATGGAGCGGACGATGCCCTTCGGGCCGGCCGTGGACGCGTCGTGCGTCTCCTCCGTCATATGGGCGGAGGCGTCGTAGCCGGTGAAGGTGTACTGGGCCATCAGCAGACCGAGCAGGACCACGTACGTGCCGCTGCTCCAGCCCGTGTTGTTCACGAACTTCGTGAAGACGAAGGACGCCGACTGGTGGTGGTCCGGTACGAGGGCCAGCGCGCCGACGATGACCGCGACGCCGAGCACGTGCCACCACACACTGACGCTGTTGAGGATGGCGACGATACGGACGCCGAAGGTGTTCAGCAGGCCGTGCAGGAGCAGGATCGCCGCGAAGAGCAGAACCGTGCGGCCGGGGGTGACCTCGAAGTCGAACTGGAGGTTGAGGTACGCGCCCAGGAAGGACGCGGCACCGAAGTCGATGCCCGCCGTCACGGCCACCTGACCCAGCACGTTGAACCAGCCCGTGAACCAGGCCCACGCCGCGGCCGAGCGCGGCGGCGCCAGGCGGTGGGCCCAGAAGTACAGGCCCGCGGAGGTCGGGTACGCCGAGCAGATCTCGGCCATCGACAGCCCGACGAACAGCGTCATCAGACCGACGGCCACCCAGCCCCAGGTGATCACCGCGGGGCCGCCGGTGTTCATCCCGAAGAGGTAGAGGGTCAGGCAGCCCGAGAGGACCGAGATGATCGTGAAGGAGACCGCGTAGTTGGAGAACGCCGACATCCGGCGCGCGAGAACCTGTGTGTAGCCGAGCTGGGCCAGCCGCTCTTCGTCCGACAGCCCACTCGCTCTGACGTCATCTGTCATGCCCCCAGCGATTCCCTCGCCAGGGGCGTGACATGCGTCACCCGATGACTTGAAACCGACGGCCCGAAAAAGGACTGCCGCCGTGGTGCGCGGAAGGGCCCCGTACGACGGAAAACGGAAGGGCCCGCACGACGGGAAGTCGTACGGGCCCTCCTGGCTCACTCGGCGTCAGCCGTTGCGCTTCCAGCGCGGCTTGTCCTCGCGGCGGCCGAACGAGCCGGTGCCGCGGTGGTCGTCACGACGGCCGTTGGGGCGGTCGTGGCCGCCGGAGCGGAAGCCGGGGCGGTCGCCCTGGCGGTCCCGGTTGAACGGGCGGTCGCTGCCACGGTGCCCGCCGCGCTCGTCACGCCGGTCGAAGGGGCGCCGGTCGTTGTCACGACGGAAACCACCACGGTCGTCACGCCGCTCGAACGAACGACGGTCGTTGTCACGGCGGTCGCGGTCGAACGGGCGGCGGTCACGGTCGTTGTCGCGGCGGAAGCCACCGCGGTCGTCGTCGCGGCGGAAGCCACCGCGGTCGTCACGCCGGTCGAACGAACGGCGGTCGTTGTCACGGCGGTCGTTGTCACGGCGGTCGAAGCCGCGGTCGTTGTCACGGCGGTCGAAGCCGCGGTCGCGGTCACGGCCGGCGAAGCCGCGGTCGCGGTCACGGTCGAACGGGCGCCGGTCGTTGTCACGACGGAAACCACCACGGTCGTCGCGCCGCTCGAACGAACGGCCGCCACGGTCGTCGTCCCGGCGGTCGGAGCCACGGTCCCGGTCACGGTCGAAACCGCGGTCCCGATGGAAACCGCCGCGCTCCTCCCGGCGTTCACGCCGCTCGTACGACGACGAACCGGCCGTACGCTCCGCGCGCTCGCCCTGTTCGGCGCCCTCGCCGCGCTCCGCCTCCTTGGCGGTCCGCTGCTCCGGCACCGAGACCTCGGCCGTCGCCTCGACGCTCTCCGCCGCCGCGGCTGCCACCGCGGCCTCCGGGTCCTCGCCCCGCTCCCGCGCGGCACGCGCGACGAGGCGGTCGGCCTCATCCCGCAGTTCGGCCGCGCGCCGCGTCGCCCGCTCCAACTGCTTGGTGAGCTGCGCGACTTCCCGCTCGGCCTGCTGCGCGGCCATCCCGGCGGACTCCGCCTGGACCTCGGTCATCGACCGGGCGCCGGTGATCTCGGCGACCTCCGGGTCGAACGCTGCCCCGCCCTGGATGATGTGGCGCGAGGCGTCGACGCCCGCGTCCTCCATCAGCCGGAAGATCTGGCGCCGCTGGTGCGGCAGCGAGAGGGAGACCACCGTGCCCGTACGGCCCGCACGCGCCGTACGGCCGGCGCGGTGCAGGTAGTCCTTGTGGTCCCCGGCGGGGTCCACGTTGAGCACCAGGTCGATCCCGTCGACGTGGATGCCGCGGGCGGCGACGTCGGTCGCGACGAGCACGTTGACGTACCCGTCCTTGAAGTCGGCCAGCGTCCGGGTGCGCGCGCCCTGGGTCATGCCGCCGTGCAGCGCGTCCGCCTTCACCCCGGCGTCGCGCAGCTGTTCGGCGACGCGGTCGGCACCCATCTGGGTGCGCACGAAGATGATGGTGCGGCCCTTGCGGGAGGCGATCGCGGCGGTGACCGGGGCCTTGTCCTTGGGCTTCACGATGAGGATGTGGTGCGACATGGTCGTCACCGCGCCCTGGGCGGCGTCCACCTCGTGGCTCACCGGGGCGTTCAGGTACCGGTCGACGAGGGTCTTGATCTCGTTCTCCATGGTCGCGGAGAACAGCATCCGCTGGCCGCCCGCCGGGACCTGGTCGAGCAGCTCGGTGACCTCGGGCAGGAAGCCCAGGTCGGACATCTGGTCGGCCTCGTCGAGGACGGCGATCCGCACGTCCTCGAGGGAGCAGGCGCCGCGGTTGATGATGTCGCGCAGCCGGCCGGGCGTGGCGACCAGGATGTCCACGCCGCGCTCGAGGGCGTAGATCTGGTTCGCCATGGAGGTGCCGCCGCAGACGACCTTCATCTTCAGCCCGAGCACGTCGCCGTAGGGCTGGAGCGCGTCCGCGACCTGCATGGCCAGCTCACGGGTCGGGGTGAGGATCACGGCCCGGGGCTTCTTCTTCTCGGTGTGCCCGCCGGCCAGGATGGCCAGGGTGGGCAGACCGAAGGACAGCGTCTTGCCCGAGCCGGTGCGGCCACGGCCGAGGATGTCCTTGCCGGCCAGGGCGTCCGGGATGGTCGCGGCCTGGATCGGGAAGGGGACGGTGACGCCGTTCTGCGCGAGCTTGCGGACGACGCCCTCGGGCAGGCCGAGGTCGGCGAAGGTCATCTCGGGGGCGGTGTCCTGGGCCTCAGCGGCCACAGAGGTGCCCTCGGTGTTCTGGGAGTCGTCCGCGGACAGGACGATGTGCTCGGTACCGGCAACAGACATGCGAAATGTGAACCTTCCGGAGTTCTGGCACGTGCCCAAACATCCGTGAAGTCGCATTCGACCGCCTCGATGCGGTCCGGCCACGGCAAGGGAGAGTACGCGCCACACGCGGCGCGTCTTCAAGGCGCCGGGCAAATGGGATCAAACGATCTACCAAGATACGCACCTCGGCCCGCCGAAAGCAAACCGATCCACGCCCCCTCCGGGTGACTCTCGCCACAGGCACCAGGACTCCGGGCGCGGACCCTGGATGCGGACACGCCTATGCCGCCGGGATCCCCGCTCGCGGCGCCGGTTCTCGCTGCGACAACTGCGTGGCCTGCCCGGGCGCCGAGGACGACGGCTCCGCGGTCGTCGGGGTCGGCGACGGTGGGTCCGGCGTCGGCGTCGGGTCGACCGAGGTCTGCGTGGGGTCCGGCTCCCCCACCGTCGGCGCGGGCGGCACCGCACCGCCGCCGCCCCCTTGCCGGGCTGTGACGTCCCCTTGGCGGTCGGCTCGGCGCCCTTCGACCCGCCGCCCCTGGACGCCGACGCGGAGGGCGGCGCGGAGGACCCCGGCCCCGGACCCGGCCGGCTTCGGCGACCCCCCTTGGCCGCCGCTCCGCGCAGGCCCGCGTCCGCGCCCCCGCTCGTCGCCGAACCCCCGTCCGGCGCCGCCCCGCCGTGCCGCCCCACCGGAGGCGTCTGCGACGGAGCGCCCGCGTCGTCCCCCACGCTCATGCAGCCGGTGGCGGCGGCGAGGGCCATGACCGTGGCGGCCAGACGGACGGGTACGTAACTGGCGCGCACGGGCAGCCACCTCCGGGGCATACGAGAAGTCAGCCTGCCCAACTCCCGCCGCCCGCAAGAGGACACGCGCCGCGCGAAGGCAACGTCACCCGCCCGAGGTCACCTGTACGCAAGGACGCTCGACGGCCACCGCGGACATCGCCTCCCGGACGTCACCCGTACCGGAGCGCACGTCGTCCCGCGTCACCCGTACCCCGACCGCACGCCGTCCCACGTCACCCGTACCCGAGCGAGTGCAGCCGGGCGTCGTCGATGCCGAAGTGGTGCGCGATCTCGTGCACCACCGTCACCTCGGTCTCCGCGACCACGTCCTCCCGGGATTCACACATCCGCAGGGTCGGCCCCCGGTAGATCGTGATCCGGTCCGGCAGTACGCCCGCGTACCACTCGCCGCGGTCCGTCAGCGGAGTGCCCTCGTACAGCCCGAGCAGCCCGGGATCGTCCGCGGGCGGCTCCTCCTCGACGAACACCGCGACGTTGTCCATGAGCCGCGTCAGCTCCGGCGGGATCCGGTCGAGCGCCTCGGCGACCAGTTCCTCGAACTCCTCGCGCGTCATCTCCAGCACAGGGCCATTGTCCGGCACGACACCCCGACCGGAGGGGTTCGACCGTCCCCGTATCCCGTTGATCCACTCCGCATATCCGCTCAGCAACCTGGGCATACGGGACCAATGGACCGCGTCCCCGCAGCAGCTCTGAACCGCGTTCGAAGGGCGCCCTCCACACTCGCCCGGTACTACCGCTCCCTCCGCCCGCACCCGGCCGCCGAACTCGTCCCGCAGCCCCACCCCTGGCTCCGGGCCCTCGGCATGGTCGTCGTGGTGCTCCTGGGCGCCTGGCTCGGCCTGTTGATCGTGGGCGATGTGCGGGTCCCGGTGGGTCCCATGAACACCACGATGACCCTGCGTCCCTCACTGGCCGGGGGCACGAAGATCAACGTCTCCCCGCTCGGCGCCCTGGAGCTGAACAGCCACCGGGCGCCCGTCCGTCTGGACGTCAACGTCGACCAGCTCGACCCGGACCGCTCCCAGGAACTGGTGGACCACCCGGAGCGGATCTCCGGGCTCCAGCAGGAGATCACCCATGACGTCGAGCACGGCACGCTCGACCTCGCCCTGCGCTCCTGCGTGGCCGTGGTCGCCGGCGCCACCGCGCTCGGCCTGGCGGTCTACCGCCGCCCCCGGCGGGCCCTCGCGGCCGGCGGGCTGGCGTTCACCCTCCTCGGCGCCTCCGGAGCGACGGCGTACGCCACCTGGAACCCCGAGTCGGTCCTCGAGCCGAAGTTCTCCGGCCTGCTCTCCTCCGCCCCCTCCCTGGTCGGCAACGCGCGCAGCATCGTCACCGAGTTCGACGTCTACCAGCAGGAGCTGGCGCGTCTGGTGACGAACGTGACCAAGCTCTACGACGTCACGTCCACCCTCCCCGCCTACCAGCCGGACCCGACGACGATCCGGGTTCTGCACGTCTCCGACATCCACCTCAACCCGGCGAGCTGGAAGATCATCGCCTCGCTGGTCAAGCAGTACGACGTCAACGTGATCGTCGACTCCGGCGACACCATGGACCACGGCACGGCGGCTGAGAACCGCTTCCTGGACCCGATCGCCGACCTGGGCGCCCCCTACGTCTGGGTTCGCGGCAACCACGACTCCCTCACCACCCAGCGCTACCTGGAGCACATGAAGAACGTGCACGTCCTGGACGACGGCAGGGCGGTCAGCATCGCGGGCCTGCGCTTCGCCGGGACGGGGGACCCGCAGTTCACCCCCGACCGGTCGGTCACCCCGGGCGGCGACCGCGCGGAGGAACTGGCGGGCGCACGCCTGGCCACGGCCCTGCGCGACCAGAAGGCCGCGGGCAGGCCCGTCGACATCGCGATCGCCCATGAGCCGACGGCCGCGCGCCAGGTGGACGGTGATGTGCCGCTGGTCCTGGCAGGACATCTGCACCACGAGGGGATGGAGATCATGAAGTACGGCACCCGGCTGCGCATCGAGGGCTCGACGGGCGGCAGCGGCCTGCGAGCGGTCGAGCGCCAGTACCCGGCCCCGATCGAGGCCTCGATCCTCTACCTGGACCGGGACACCCGCCATCTGCAGGCCTGGGACGAGATCAGGCTCGGCGGCCTGGGGCAGACGACGGCGGAGGTGACCCGTCACCTGGCCAAGGAGAACCAGCCGGGCGGGAGCCCCTCGCCGGGCACCACGCCCCCGAGCACACCCCCCGCGAGCCGCTCCGGCGCGACGCCGGCGCCGAGCGCCCCCTAAACGGTTTTGGCGAACCCTCCTCCCATCCCATATGCTTCTCACGTCCCCGACGCGCTGAGAAGCGCCCAGGCGGGCCGATAGCCCTCATCGTCTAGCGGCCTAGGACGCCGCCCTTTCAAGGCGGTAGCACGGGTTCGAATCCCGTTGGGGGCACGCACCACCCTGTGCGACACTGTCGTACGCAGCGCTTGGTCCTGTGGAGCAGTTTGGAGTGCTCGCCACCCTGTCAAGGTGGAGGCCGCGGGTTCAAATCCCGTCAGGACCGCTGAGGTTTCACCCGAAACCTCGTGGCTGGGTAGCTCAGTTGGTACGAGCGTCCGCCTGAAAAGCGGAAGGTCGCCGGTTCGACCCCGGCCCCAGCCACAACCGCCCTGACCAGGGCATACGGCCTCACCGAAGATCTTCGGTGAGGCCGTTTTCATGCCGCCTACGCCAACCGGTACGCCAACGGCTCTCATACGGATGGGGCACGGCCCCTTCCAACCGCTTACTCGACCCCTCCTGCACCACGGGCGGGTGCGGAGTTGGTAGCGTCCACCGCACGGCGCAGGGCCCGCGCAATCGCCACTGCGTCATCGACGGCCCAGACGTGGATGAAGAACATGCGGGGCGTGTCGACCATGCCATGGTTGTGCAACTCGACGACCCTGATTCCGCCGCGCTGGAGCGCGTCCAACACCTTCTGCGCCTCCCCAGCCACCACGGCGACATCCCCGCTGACCGCGGCACGGCCTCCTCCCACCGGCTGGAAGCTGAGAGCCGAGGTCGCCCCGGAACCGGGCGGCAGAATGTAGCCGCCTCCGGTGATCGTCTCGCGGCGCAGGAATGCGGCCTTGTAGACGCCGCCGTAGACGGTGCCTGTGGTGCCCAGGGCGGCGTCGATACCCGCTGTGTCCAGCTTCAGCTTCTTTGGACGAGTCGTCGAGGACTTGGCGGGCGGCGTGCCTGTGCAGGCAAGCGCGGCGCGCAGGCCGCGGGCCAGGGTCGCGGCATCCGGGCCGTGCCCATGCGTATGGATCCACACGAGACGGGGAGAGTGAGCGAGCAGGTGGTTGTGAATGGCCACCTGCTCGATACCGTGTGACTGCAGCGCGCCGGTCACACGGTGCAGCTCCGTCTCCGTGACGGCCAGTTCCCCCATGGTCATCATGGTGTTGTCGGCATAGCGGATGAAGGACACGTGCGAGCCGACGGCGAGTTCCGGCGACACGGTGACGCCGTGGGAGACGACACGCAGATCGGTGCGGGGAAAAGCCGTCCGGTAGATCAGCCTGCCCAGCATGTTGCCCTCGCGGCCCAGCTCCGCCGCGACGTGAGCCCAGTCCTTCGTCGTGCTCTCGACTGGACGCACCAACCCGCCGGCATCCCGGCCGGCCCTGCGGTCAGGGCCCGCGCGCTCACCGCTGCGGTCGTGATCCGTGCCGCCGTGCTCTCCACCGCCCGAGGCGCCCCGCTCGGCGTCGACTGCCCGTCCCGGCAGTGCCGCAAATGCCGATCCCAGCGCAACCGTGGTCAGCAGGTAGCGTCTTGATGCCCCCGCACCTCTTCCGGCCTTCCCCGGTCTCGCTTCAGTAGCCATGTATTCGCCATCCCAACCATGTTGTGAAGGGGCCCGCGGGTTCCACTCGGAGAGTCGCTCCCGCGACCAGTGCCAGCGGTCTCCGTCGCCTGGACTGTGATCAACAGACAAAGCTTGACGGCCAAACCGTCCATACCCCCTGATTGCACCAAAAGTGGCATGTCATAGCATCACTCTGCATTGAGCACAATCGCACTGGAGACGCGGCGCCAAAGCACCCCAAGAAATCAAACAGGGCTACGCCAACCCGTACGCCAACCGCAGCGCGGAACCACGTCCGTCAAGCGGGGCCGTCGGCGGCGTCCCGGCCCGGCCGGCTTGGCATGTCCCCTTCCGGGCGCTACGTTCTGGCTGGTCCAGGAGCGACGGGGAAACTTGAGCCGGGGGCGAGTGCCGTGCAGGACACCGAACTGGAGAAGACGCGGGCTCGCTACGGCCTGCTCGCGGTGATCATCAGCAACGTCGCCATCGCCGTCGTGGCGATCTTCGGCGTCTGGCGCCTGGACGGCGACAAGTCGGTGATGGTCGGTGTGCTCACCGCGGCCTTCACAGCGGTCAGCAGCATGACCACCGCGTACCTGGGCATCAAGGCCGTCTCCAACACGGCGAAGTCCATGGCGGCCCAGGACCGGACGGGAACGGCCACGGCTGCGCAGCAGCAGAACCCGTAGCGACCGGGCGGCTGCCGCGGGACGGACAGGCAGCGGCCGGGAACGGCCCACGGCAATTCGTTAGCCACGAATTTCACCGAGGTGAGATCCTGGACCGCGTATGTCTACGCATCCCGCCCCCGCCCTCGGCACCCTCGCCCCTCGCCTGACCGAGCTCTCCCTGCGCGACGCGCACCGGCTCGGCCGCAGGCTGGAAGGCGCGCGCAAGATCCGCAAGCCGGAAGCCCGGGCCGCCGTACTCGCCGAGATCGAGGCGGAGGTCGCCAAGGCCGAGGCGCGGATCGGCGAGCGCACCGCCCGCGTGCCCGCCGTCACCTACCCCGAGCAGCTCCCGGTCAGCCAGAAGAAGACCGAGATCGCCGACGCCATACGCGACCACCAGGTCGTGATCGTGGCCGGTGAGACCGGCTCCGGCAAGACCACCCAGATCCCCAAGATCTGCCTCGAGCTCGGCCGGGGCGTCCGCGGGATGATCGGCCACACCCAGCCCCGCCGTATCGCCGCCCGCACCGTCGCCGAACGGGTCGCGGAAGAGCTGGACACCCCCCTCGGCGAGGCCGTCGGCTGGAAGGTCCGCTTCACCGACCAGGTGAACCCGGACGCCACCTTCATCAAGCTGATGACGGACGGCATCCTGCTCGCGGAGATCCAGACGGACCGTGAGCTGCGCGCCTACGACACGATCATCATCGACGAGGCCCACGAGCGGTCCCTCAACATCGACTTCCTGCTGGGCTACCTCGCCCAGCTCCTCCCCCGGCGCCCGGACCTCAAGGTCGTCATCACCTCGGCGACGATCGACCCCGAGCGCTTCTCCCGGCACTTCGGCGACGCGCCGATCGTCGAGGTCAGCGGCCGGACCTACCCCGTCGAGGTGCGCTACCGGCCCCTCCTCGAAGAGGACACCGACGACGCGGACCGGGACCAGATCACCGCGATCACCGACGCCGTCGAGGAGCTGATGGCCGAGGGGCCCGGCGACATCCTCGTCTTCCTCTCCGGCGAGCGCGAGATCCGCGACACGGCGGACGCGCTCACCAGGAAGCAGTACAGGTTCACGGAGATCCTGCCGCTGTACGCCCGGCTGTCCCACGCCGAACAACACCGCGTGTTCCAGCCGCACACGGGCCGCAGGATCGTTCTCGCGACGAACGTCGCCGAGACCTCCCTCACCGTCCCGGGCATCAAGTACGTCATCGACCCCGGCTTCGCCCGGATCTCCCGGTACAGCCACCGGACCAAGGTCCAGCGACTGCCCATCGAGCCGGTCTCGCAGGCGAGCGCCAACCAGCGCAAGGGCCGCTGCGGCCGGACCAGCGACGGTATCTGCGTCCGGCTGTACAGCGAGGACGACTTCGTCGCCCGCCCGGAGTTCACCGACGCCGAGATCCTGCGGACGAACCTCGCCTCCGTCATCCTCCAGATGACCGCGGCCGGCCTCGGCGACATCGAGAAGTTCCCGTTCATCGACCCGCCGGACCACCGCAACATCCGCGACGGCGTGCAGCTCCTGCAGGAACTGGGCGCCCTCGACCCCACGCAGAAGGACCCGCGCAAACGCCTCACCGACACCGGCCGCAAGCTCGCCCAGCTGCCGGTCGACCCGCGCCTCGCGCGCATGGTCCTGGAGGCCGACAAGAACGGCTGCGTCCGCGAGGTCATGGTGATCGCCGCCGCCCTGTCCATCCAGGACCCGCGCGAGCGGCCCGCCGACAAGCAGACCCAGGCCGACCAGCAGCACGCCCGCTTCAAGGACGAGACGAGCGACTTCCTCGCCTATCTCAACCTCTGGCGCTACATCCGCGAGCAGCAGAAGGAACGCGGCTCGTCCTCCTTCCGCCGGATGTGCAAGCAGGAGTACCTCAACTTCCTGCGCATCCGCGAATGGCAGGACATCTACACACAGCTGCGCACGGTCGCCAAGCAGATGGGCATCCACGTCAACGAGGACGACGCCCCGGCCGACCGCATCCACGTCTCCCTCCTCGCCGGTCTGCTGTCGCACATCGGCATGAAGGACGTGAAGGAGGGCGCGAAGAACGAGTACCTGGGTGCCCGGAACGCCAAGTTCGCGATCTTCCCGGGCTCGGCGCTCTTCAAGAAGCCGCCACGGTTCGTGATGTCCGCCGAACTGGTGGAGACCTCACGCCTGTGGGCCCGCGTCAATGCGAAGATCGAGCCGGAGTGGGTCGAGCCGCTCGCCGGCCACCTGCTGAAGCGTACGTACAGCGAACCGCACTGGGAGAAGGACCAGGCGGCCGTGATGGCGTACGAGAAGGTCACGCTGTACGGCGTCCCGATCGTCGCCCAGCGGAAGGTGAACTACGGCCGGATCGACCCGGAGGCCAGCCGCGAGCTGTTCATCCGCAACGCCCTGGTCGAAGGCGACTGGCGCACCCACCACAAGTTCTTCGCCGACAACCGCAGGCTCCTGAGCGAGGTCGAGGAGTTGGAGCACCGCGCCCGGCGCCGGGACATCGTGGTCGACGACGAGACGCTGTTCGACTTCTACGACCAGCGCGTGCCCGAACACGTCGTGTCCGGCGCGCACTTCGACTCCTGGTGGAAGCACAAACGCCACGAGCAGCCCGACTTCCTCGACTTCGAGCGCGAGATGCTCATCAACGAGAAGGCGGGCGCGGTCACCAAGGACGACTACCCCGACTCGTGGCGCCAGGGCCGGCTGAAGTTCCGGGTGACGTACCAGTTCGAACCGGGTGCGGACGCGGACGGCGTCACCGTCCACATCCCGCTGCAGGTGCTCAACCAGGTCACGGACGAGGGCTTCGACTGGCAGATCCCGGGCCTGAGGGATGAGCTGGTCACCGAGCTGATCCGCTCCCTGCCGAAGCCGATCCGCCGCAACTACGTCCCGGCGCCGAACTACGCCAAGGCGTTCCTGGAGAAGGCGGTGCCCTTGCAGGAGCCGCTGACCACCACGATGGCGCGTGAGCTGAAGCGGATGGTCGGGGTGCCGTTCGAGCAGGAGGACTTCGACTGGTCCAAGGTGCCGGACCATCTGAAGATCACCTTCCGGATCGTCGACGAGCGGCGCCGGAAGCTGGCGGAGGACAAGGACCTCGAGGCCCTGAAGCTGAAGCTGAAGCCCAAGGCGCGCAAGGCCCTGTCGCAGGCCGCGGCGGCCACCGCCGAGCGGCAGGGCGGGGAGTCCCTGGAGCGTACGGGCCTCACGGACTGGACGATCGGCACGCTCACCCAGGTGTTCGAGACGCGCCGGGCCGGGCAGCCGGTCAAGGCGTTCCCGGCGCTGGTCGACGACGGCGACACGGTGTCCGTACGCCTCTTCGACACGGAGGCGGAACAGGCCGAGGCCATGTGGAAGGGCACGCGCCGGCTCATCCTGCGCAACATCCCGGTGAACCCCGCGAAGTTTGCGTCCGAGAAGCTGACCAACCAGCAGAAGCTCGCCCTGTCCGCGAACCCGCACGGCACGATGCAGGCCCTGTTCGGCGACTGCGCGATGGCGGCGGCGGACAAGCTGATCGGGGACTTCGGGGGGCCGGCGTGGGACGAGGAGTCGTACCGGAAGCTGTTCGACAGGGTGCGCGCGGAGATCGTCGACACGACGGTGCGCACGGTCGCGCAGGTGCAGCAGGTGCTGGCCGCCTGGCAGGCCTGTGAGCGCCGCCTGAAGGCGGTGCGCAGCCCGGCCCTGCTGCCGAACCTGGCGGACGTACGGGCGCAGCTGGACGCCCTCGTGAAGCCCGGGTTCGTGACGGAGGCGGGGATACGGAGACTGCCGGACCTGATGCGGTACCTGGTGGCCGCGGACCGCCGCCTCCAGCAGATGCCGACGAACGTGCAGCGGGACACCACGCGCATGGACAAGGTCCGGGAGATGCAGGACGAGTACGCGTGGCTGCTGGAGCAGTTGCCGCAGGGCCGTCCCGTGCCGTCCTCGGTGCGGGACATCCGCTGGATGATCGAGGAGCTCCGGGTCAGCTACTTCGCCCACGCGCTGGGCACGGCGTACCCGATCTCGGACAAGCGGATCGTGAAGGCGATCGACGCGGTGGCGCCGTGACGACGCGTGCACGAGGGGTGAGTTCGACCAGGGGCTCACCCTCCTGTACAGTCTCTTCTCGCAGCGCAACGCACGAAAGCGCCGCGAGACCTGGTCCTGTGGAGCAGTTTGGAGTGCTCGCCACCCTGTCAAGGTGGAGGCCGCGGGTTCAAATCCCGTCAGGACCGCATCAGGAAGGCCCGCATCCGGCAACGGACGCGGGCCTTCGCCGTATCCCCGGCACGACACCACCGGTCGAGACGCAGACCGCGCCCGCGGCGCAGCCGCAATCGGACACAGCAAATCCCGTCAGGACCGCATCCCGGAGAGGCCCCCATCCGGCAACGGACGCCGGCCTTCGCCCTACCCCCGCACGACACCACCGACCAAGACGCAGACCGCGCCCGCGGCGCAGCCGCAGCGGAGGCCGGTCGGCAGAGGGCGGAAGGGGTTCGGGGTGGAGCCCCGTGGCGGCGTCTCCAACGCCGGGCCCCCCACGGCCGACGGCACCCCTCGCTCTCCCGAGCGGCAGCGCCGAGCAGCGCCCCGTGCCTTGACGGAGTCACTTTCCCTCGGTACCCCAGAAGTCAGGGCTCCCCGAGTGCGGGCGGCCCCGGGGAGGTGGCGTATGGCGGCGTCCGTTCGGCACGAGACCGGCGCTCTGCTCCGGGCCCATCTGTCCGCCGCCGCCGGGTACCGCCATCTGACCCGGCACTGCCCCATCTGCCACCACCTGCTGCGCCTGGCCATGGAACCCGCCCAGCGCGGCGAGGAGGCTCCGGAGACGACCCCGGAGGACGACAGCGCCCCCGAGAGCGCCACGACCGTCTGACAAACCCGGGGGTTCATCCCGTGCCGGCGTGGGCACTCCTGGACGTGCGGCCGCCCAACAGCCGCCGCTCGGCGAGCTGTTCTCTAGCAAAGACCCCGCACCCGTAACAAGGACTCCGGCATGTGACGGGTGTCACCGCACCAGTTTCGGTGACCGCCGCCCTTACCCGCCTCCTACAAAGGGTCAATTTAATATGTGCAATTGCACCCTGCCCTGAGGTGACCCACAGCAGTTCCGACGCCCCTCCCCAGGCTGCGACACGGCCGCTCACAGCCCGGCCCCGCACACCCGGTCGGCGCACAAAAAAGATCGCGCTGGACCCGGCGGAGTCCAGCGCGATCTACGACGCACCCTTGTCGTGCCTCTATTGACCTCGGGCGTGAGTCCTGTTGGGGCAGAACCCGCGTCGCTTGGAGCTGTTGTCCCGGACGTCACAGCAGGTGGGGGACCTGCCCATATGTCCGGCTATGCGATTGTTCAGGCCTCGCTGCGCTGCTGCGGGATGCCCGCGAGCAGGGCGCGGACCTCGGCCTCGCGGTAGCGGCGGTGCCCGCCGAGCGTACGGATGGACGTGAGCTTGCCGGCCTTCGCCCACCGCGTGACCGTCTTCGGGTCGACGCGGAACATGGTGGCGACCTCAGCCGGGGTCAGCAGCGGCTCGGCATCAGGGGTGCGAGCGGTCATGAGCGGCCTCCTCGGGAGAACCGAACCTTCTCGGTTCTTTCCTCTAAATTCTGCACCTTGACCCGCGTTGCCCGAAATGGCGGACGCGAGTCGAGTCGGTTATAGGACGAACGGCTTGTCCTCGGCACTACAACTACACCATCTGTCCAGCCGCGTAGGCCAAACCGATGGAATTGCCCTCCCAGGTGTTCATCAGCGACGGAAGCCGATGGACCATGCCATAGCGGACAGTCACGCCACTGTGACGAACAGTCACAGGACGATCAGGAGTCACGAGACCCCCCAAAGCGTGCAATGCTGAGTTTCCGCCCAGATGTGGGCAGAAGGAGCCTCCCCCGGGCTCCTTGTCCTATTTTGGCATGAGGAGGGCCGTAAGACGCAAGGTCCTTGTAAGTGCCGTCCGTCACGCTTGGCGGCATAAGCCCGGATCGGTCGCTACGTCCTCCGCCCCGATCCCGCACCTACCTGCGGTACGTCAACCATGGGCCAAGGGTTGCGACTTCACCATGTCTCGCGGGTCACAATTCGAGCAACGGTTCACCAGAGCCCCGGCTGAGGGACCGCCCTCAGTTCGCCGACCGGCGCTCCCGTACGGCCCGCCAGCGCTCCACGAGCCGCCCGTACGCCTCCCCGGCCGCCGCCCCGTCCCCGTGCCGCAGGGCCTCGATGCCCTCGGCGACGTCGGCGGCCGAGTGGTCCGCGTCCAGCTCGGCGGCCGGCAGGACGTGGACCAGCCCGCCGTAGTCCAGTTCGACCAGCGACCGAGGGTGGAACTCCTCCAGCCACCGCCCGACGTCCACCAGACCGTCGATGAGCGGTCCCTCGTCGATCGTGTCCTTCAGCGTCCTCAGCGTCCGCGCGACGCGCCTGCGGGCCTGCACCATGGGCGTGCGGTAGCGCAGCATCGGGGGCACCTCGCCGGACCCCTTCTCGTACCTGCGCTCCTCGTCGGAGACCAGCACGAACCAGTTCAGCGGCACCTGCCAGGTCGCGGTGCGGATCCAGGGACGCGCGTCCGGGTTGCGCTCGAGCCAGCGCTCGTAGTCCTGGGCGGCCTGGCGGCGCACGACGGGCGGCAGGACCGCGTCCAGGACCGGCGCCGGCAGCTCCTCGGGCAGCTCCCCCAGCGCCTGCCAGCCGCGCAGCCGGGTGCGCCAGGGGCACACGCACAGCACCCCTTCGACCTCGGTCACGAAGGCGTCGTCGCTCTCGTGCACCGGCACCGCGACCGGCGGCGTGGGCAGCAAGTCGGCCAGGGAACGGCGCAGTTCGTCCTGGTACGAGGGGCGGTCGGGGCGGCGGGCGTAGCGGGCCCAGTGGCTGCGCTCCGGCTCCGGGAAGGCGGCCAGCGGCTCGTACACGCGCAAGTAGGACGCGTACGGGACGATCACCGAGGACACCTTGGGCACACCTGCTCCCTCCCCACCGGAACCCGACCCGAACCCGCCCGGGCACCGGCCCGGCCGAGGTGGAAAACCCCTGCAAATCGTCCCACGAACCCGTCCGGGCGTACTCCGAGGGAGGGTGATCCTCGGCACTGCGCGCAACGTGGGCGCCCGCACGCTCTACGCTCATGCCCACGGGCCCCGCCACCCGCACGGGACCCTCCCCCAACCGCCGCTACTCAACCGGGAGTCACCACCGTGACCGACGTAACCGACGGCGTCCTGCACACCCTGTTCCGCTCGGATCAAGGGGGTCATGAGCAGGTCGTGCTCTGTCAGGACAGGGCCAGTGGCCTCAAGGCCGTCATCGCGATCCACTCCACCGCTCTGGGCCCCGCCCTCGGCGGCACGCGCTTCTACCCCTACGCGAGCGAGGAGGAGGCCGTCGCCGACGCGCTGAACCTCTCGCGCGGGATGTCGTACAAGAACGCCATGGCCGGTCTCGACCACGGCGGCGGCAAGGCCGTGATCATCGGCGACCCCGAGCGGATCAAGACCGAGGAGCTGCTGCTGGCCTACGGCCGTTTCGTGGCCTCGCTCGGCGGCCGGTACGTCACCGCCTGCGACGTCGGCACCTATGTGGCCGACATGGACGTGGTGGCCCGGGCGTGCCCCTGGACCACCGGCCGCTCCCCCGAGAACGGCGGCGCGGGCGACTCCTCCGTGCTCACCGCGTACGGCGTCTTCCAGGGCATGCGGGCCTCCGCCCAGCACCTGTGGGGCGACCCGACGCTGCGCGGGCGCAAGGTCGGCATCGCGGGTGTCGGCAAGGTCGGGCACTACCTGGTCGAGCACCTGCTCGAGGACGGAGCCGACGTGGTGATCACGGACGTACGGCCGGACGCCGTGCGCCGTATCACCGACGCGCACCCGCAGGTCGCCGTCGCCGCCGACACCGCTGCCCTGATCCGCACCGAGGGCCTGGACATCTACGCCCCGTGCGCGCTGGGCGGGGCGCTGAACGACGAGACGGTGCCGGTCCTGACGGCGAAGGTGGTGTGCGGCGCGGCCAACAACCAGCTCGCGCATCCGGGTGTGGAGAAGGACGTCGCGGACCGCGGGATCCTGTACGCGCCCGACTACGTCGTCAACGCCGGCGGTGTCATCCAGGTCGCCGACGAGCTGCACGGCTTCGACTTCGACCGGTGCAAGGCGAAGGCGGCGAAGATCTTCGACACCACGCTGACGATCTTCGCTCGTGCGAAGGAGGACGGCATTCCGCCGGCCGCCGCGGCCGACCGGATCGCCGAGCAGCGGATGGCTGAGGCGCGCGGACGGTGACCTTCCCCAGGGGGGCCACCCGGGTTTGACCGGTACCCGCCGAGGGAGGGTTTGAGAGGACTCTCACTTTCCTCGGCGGGTCGTCGGCCAATAAGTGGTTAAAATCGGCCGTGACCAGCGAGGACAGGGCTCCTCGACGGTCATGGGCACACGCCCGTCCTGCGGGCGACGTACCGTATGGGCGTGGGCTCAGGTACCGTGGAAGCCCTACGGGCCGGTCTCTCTGCGGAGAGCCCGTTCCGGATCATGAACGCGTGTCAAGACTCTGGGGCCGTCGAGCCCCGTCGTTGAGGGGGTCGAGCCATGGGGCGCGGCCGGGCCAAGGCCAAGCAGACGAAGGTCGCCCGCCAGCTGAAGTACAACAGCGGTGGGACGGACCTCTCACGCCTGGCTGAGGAGCTGGGCGCATCGACGTCGAACACGTCGCCGAACGGCGACCGGTTCGAGGACGATGAGCACGACGACGATCTGTACGCACGGTATGCCGACCTGTATGCGGACGACGAGGACGAGGAAGACGAGTCGTCCTCTCGCCATCGTCGCGGCGCTTGACCCTGCACCGAGTTTTCACCCGGTCCGTGGCCCTGGCCACGGACCGGGTTCTGTGCTGTCGGCAGGGTCTCAGCCGGCGTAGTCCCCGACCAGGGCGGCACCCGTTTCGTGCTCGCCCCGCTCGGTGATCTCGCCGGCGACCCATGCGTCCACGCCGCGGTCGGCGAGGGCGGCGAGCGCGACGTCCACCGACTGCTCGGGGACGACCGCGATCATGCCGACGCCCATGTTCAGGGTCTTCTCCAGCTCCAGGCGCTCGACGTCGCCGGTCTTCCCGACGAGGTCGAACACCGCAGCGGGCGTCCAGGTCGAGCGGTCCACCGCGGCGTGCAGGTGGTCGGGGATCACGCGGGCCAGGTTGGCCGCGAGTCCACCGCCGGTGACGTGGCTGAACGCGTGCACCTCGGCGGTGCGCATCAGGGCCAGGCAGTCCAGCGAGTAGATCTTCGTGGGCTCGAGCAGCTCCTCGCCGAGGGTGCGGCCGAGGTCGTCGATGTGCTGGTCGAGGCCGAGCTTCGCCCGGTCGAGCAGGACGTGCCGGACGAGGGAGTACCCGTTGGAGTGAAGTCCGGAGGACGCCATGGCGATCAGCGCGTCACCCTCACGGATACGCTCGGCGCCGAGCAGCCGGTCGGCCTCCACGACGCCCGTACCGGCGCCCGCGACGTCGAAGTCGTCGGGACCCAGCAGGCCCGGGTGTTCGGCCGTCTCACCGCCCACCAGGGCGCACCCGGCCAGCACACAGCCCTCGGCAATGCCCTTCACGATCGCGGCGACCCGCTCGGGATGGACCTTGCCGACGCAGATGTAGTCGGTCATGAACAGCGGCTCGGCGCCGCACACCACGATGTCGTCCATGACCATGGCGACCAGGTCGTGGCCGATGGTGTCGTAGACGCCCATCCGGCGCGCGATGTCGACCTTGGTGCCGACGCCGTCGGTGGCGGAGGCGAGCAGCGGACGCTCGTAGTGCTTGAGGGCGGAGGCGTCGAAGAGGCCGGCGAAGCCGCCGAGGCCGCCGAGGACCTCGGGGCGCTGCGTCTTCTTCACCCACTCCTTCATGAGCTCCACGGCGCGGTCGCCCGCTTCGATGTCGACGCCTGCCGCCGCGTAGGAAGCACCGGTTTGGGTCTCAGACATTGCCTGGGATCTTTCGGGTTGGTGGCTGGGTCTTCCGGGGGACTCCCCCCGGACCCTCTGGTCTTACGGGCGACGGATCGCGTCGGTCGCGGCCGTGGCGGCGGGACCGGCGGCCAGCTCGGTCTCCAGCAGCTGCTTGCCGAGGAGCTCCGGGTCGGGCAGCTCCATCGGGTACTCGCCGTCGAAGCAGGCGCGGCACAGGTTCGGCTTGGCGATGGCGGTCGCCTCGATCATGCCGTCGATGGAGATGTACGCCAGGGAGTCGGCGCCCAGGGAGCGGCCGATCTCCTCGACCGACATGCCGTTGGCGATCAGCTCGGCGCGGGTGGCGAAGTCGATGCCGAAGAAGCAGGGCCACTTCACCGGCGGGGAGGAGATCCGGATGTGGACCTCGGCGGCGCCCGCCTCGCGCAGCATCCGCACCAGGGCGCGCTGGGTGTTGCCGCGCACGATCGAGTCGTCGACGACGACCAGGCGCTTGCCCTTGATGACTTCCTTGAGGGGGTTCAGCTTCAGGCGGATGCCGAGCTGGCGGATCGTCTGCGAGGGCTGGATGAAGGTCCGGCCGACGTAGGCGTTCTTCACCAGGCCGGAGCCGAACGGGATGCCGGAGGCCTCCGCGTAGCCGATCGCGGCGGGGGTGCCGGACTCGGGGGTCGCTATGACCAGATCGGCGTCGGCGGGCGCCTCCTTGGCGAGGCGACGGCCCATCTCGACACGGGAGAGGTACACGTTCCGGCCGGCGATGTCGGTGTCCGGGCGGGCCAGGTACACGTACTCGAAGACACAGCCCTTGGGCTTCGCTTCCGCGAACCGGGAGGTGCGCAGACCGTTCTCGTCGACGGCCACGAACTCGCCGGGCTCGATCTCGCGGACGAAGCTCGCGCCGACGATGTCGAGCGCGGCGGTCTCGGAGGCGACGACCCAGCCGCGCTCCAGCCGGCCGAGGACCAGCGGGCGGATGCCCTGCGGGTCGCGGGCCGCGTAAAGGGTGTTCTCGTCCATGAAGACGAGCGAGAAAGCGCCCTTGACCTGGGGGAGGAGCTTGGGGGCCGCCTCTTCGACGGTCAGCGGCTTGCCGTCGTCGTCGACCTGCCCCGCGAGGAGGGCGGTGACGAGGTCGGTGTCGTTGGTGGCGGCGACCTGGGTGGCACGGCCGTTCTCCTTGGGGAGGTCGGCGACCATCTCGGCGAGCTGCGCCGTGTTGACCAGGTTGCCGTTGTGGCCGAGCGCGATCGAGCCGTGCGCGGTGGCACGGAACGTCGGCTGGGCGTTCTCCCAGACGGAGGCGCCGGTGGTCGAGTAGCGGGCATGACCGACCGCGATGTGACCCTGGAGCGAACCGAGGGAGGTCTCGTCGAAGACCTGGGAAACCAGGCCCATGTCCTTGAAGACGAGGATCTGGGAGCCGTTGCTCACCGCGATACCCGCGGATTCCTGACCCCGGTGCTGGAGGGCGTAGAGCCCGAAGTACGTGAGCTTTGCGACCTCTTCGCCCGGAGCCCAGACACCGAAGACGCCGCACGCGTCCTGGGGGCCTTTCTCACCGGGGAGCAGATCGTGATTGAGTCGACCGTCACCACGTGGCACGCCACCGAGTGTAGGCGAGATCGTGCACTGGTCCGAATCCGGTCATCGATGCCGCACGCCGTGCGCAGTGGCCGGACGCCCGTGCTCGGCGCTCGGAGACCGCGCTGACGCCGGTGTCGTTTTCGCTGGTCAGCGCGGCGCTCCGGTGGTCGGGCGGGGAGGACTGCGGACGGACGGAGAGCTTGCTCAGCGTCTCGTCGGTGTCTGCGAGTGAGCCGTCGCACATCTTGCGGGTGGACGTCTCGCGACGCTCTCCGTGAAGTGACCGCAGCGTACCGTCGCCTCCGCCTCCACGACCGCTTCACGCCATCAGGGGCAGCAGCCCGCTCAGGTCGGCCCGTTCGCCGCTCGCGCTGACCTCGGCGTCGGCGAGGGCCGTGTCCCAGCTCGTACGGCCGGTGGCGAGCCGGACCCAGGTCAGCGGGTCCGTCTCGACGACGTTGGGCGGGGTGCCTCGGGTGTGCCGGGGGCCTTCGATGCACTGCACGACGGCGTACGGCGGGACGCGCACCTCGGTGGAGGCGCCGGGCGCCTTCACGGCGAGCGCGTCGGCGAGCAGCCGGGTCGCCGCGGCGAGGGCCTGACGGTCGTAGGGGATGTCGAGGCCGGGGACGGCGGCGTTCAGGTCGTCGGTGTGGACGACGAGCTCGACGGTGCGGGTGACCAGGTAGTCGGCGAGCGGCATGGCGCCCGCGGTGGTGTCGAGCAGCCGGGTGCCGGGGTGTGCGGCGAGGAGTTCCGAGAACTCCTTCTCTATGCCGGCGAGGTAGCTGTCGAGGTCGGGGTTCTGGGCGGCGAGTGTGCGGGTGGTGTCCGCGATGGCACCGGAGTTGGCGGAGGTCGCGAAGGGCCAGTCGAGGACGGTGGCGTTCTGCGCGGCGGGCTCCGGCCTGCCGAGGAACCGCCCGAAGGCCGAGAGGGCCATCCCGATGTGCGTGGCCAGTTCCCGTACGGTCCAGTCCCCGAGTCGGGTGGGCAGCGCGAGTCGTTCGGCCGGGAGGGTGCTCACGGCCTCCCTCACGTTCCCGAACTGCGCGAGAACGGCGGCGCGGGTCTTGACGGGGTCGTAGGTCCGAGTGCGCTTCTTGGCCGGGGGCATGGCGCCGAGCCTAGTGGGCGCGGGAGGTGGGGGCGGGGGAACGCGGAGGCGGAGGCGGGAGAACGCGGAGGCGGGAGAACGCGGGAGGGGGAGGGAACGCCGGACGTGGAGGAAACGCCGGACGGCGAAGGCCCCGCCCGTCGACCGGGTGGGGCCTTCGCCGTCGTACGACCGTCCGACGGGCCGCTTACGCCAGCAGCGTCGGGATCGTGCCCTCGTGGGCCTCGCGCAGTTCGGCCAGGGTCAGCTCGAACTCGCCCTGGACCTCGACGGTTTCCCCGTCCACGACACCGATACGGGTGGCCGGCAGGCCGCGCGCGCCGCACATGTCGTTGAAGCGGACCTCCTCCGAGCGCGGCACGGCGACGATCGCGCGCCCCGCCGACTCGGAGAAGAGGAACGTGAACGCGTCCAGGCCGTCCGGCACGATCAGCCGCGCGCCCTTGCCGCCGAGCAGGGCCGACTCGACCACGGCCTGGATCAGACCGCCGTCGGACAGGTCGTGCGCGGAGTCGATCATGCCGTCGCGGGAGGCGGAGATCAGGATCTCGCCGAGCAGGCGTTCGCGCTCCAGGTCGACCTGCGGGGGCAGACCGCCGAGGTGGTCGTGGATCACCTGCGACCAGGCCGAACCGCCGAACTCCTCACGGGTGTCGCCGAGGAGGTACAGCAGCTGGCCCTCCTCCTGGAAGGCGACGGGGGTGCGCCGGGCGACGTCGTCGATGACGCCCAGCACGGCGACCACCGGGGTCGGGTGGATGGCCGCCTCGCCCGTCTGGTTGTAGAGGGAGACGTTGCCGCCGGTCACCGGGGTGCCCAGCTGCTGACAGCCGTCCGCCAGACCGCGCACGGCCTCCGCGAACTGCCACATCACCGCCGGGTCCTCGGGCGAGCCGAAGTTCAGGCAGTCGGAGACCGCCAGCGGCTTGGCGCCCGTGGTCGCCACGTTGCGGTACGCCTCCGCGAGGGCCAGCTGCGCGCCCGCGTACGGGTCGAGCTTGGCGTAGCGCCCGTTGCCGTCCGTGGCGATGGCCACGCCGAGACCGGACTCCTCGTCGATGCGGATCATGCCGGAGTCCTCGGGCTGGGCGAGGACCGTGTTGCCCTGCACGAAGTGGTCGTACTGCTGCGTGATCCACTTCTTGGAGGCCTGGTTGGGCGAGCCCACCAGCTTCAGGACCTGGTCCTTCAGCTCCTCGGACGTCGCCGGCCGCGGGAGCTTGTTCGCGTCGTCGGCCTGCAGCTCGTCCTGCCAGGACGGGCGGGCGTACGGGCGCTCGTAGACCGGGCCCTCGTGCGCGACCGTGCGCGGGTCGACGTCGACGATCTTGCCGCCGTGCCAGTAGATCTCCAGGCGGTCCCCGTCGGTCACCTCACCGATGACGGTGGCGATGACGTCCCACTTGGCGCAGATCTCCAGGAAGCGGTCGACCTTCTCCGGCTCGACGACCGCACACATCCTTTCCTGCGACTCGCTCATCAGGATCTCCTCGGGGGAGAGCGTCGAGTCGCGCAGAGGGACGTCGTCGAGGGTGACGCGCATGCCGCCGGAGCCGTTCGAGGCCAGCTCCGAGGTCGCGCAGGACAGGCCCGCCGCGCCCAGGTCCTGGATGCCGACGACCAGCTTCTCCCGGAACGCCTCCAGGGTGCACTCGATGAGGAGCTTCTCCTGGAAGGGGTCGCCCACCTGGACGGCGGGGCGCTTGGAGGGCTTGGCGTCGTCGAAGGTCTCGGAGGCGAGGATGGAGGCGCCGCCGATGCCGTCGCCGCCCGTGCGGGCGCCGTACAGGATGACCTTGTTGCCCGCGCCGGACGCCTTCGCGAGGTGGATGTCCTCGTGCCGCATCACACCGATGGCACCGGCGTTGACCAGCGGGTTGCCCTGGTAGCAGGCGTCGAAGACGACCTCGCCGCCGATGTTGGGCAGGCCCAGGCAGTTGCCGTAGCCGCCGATGCCTGCGACGACACCGGGGAGGACCCGCTTGGTGTCGGGGTGGTCGGCCGCGCCGAAGCGCAGGGGGTCGACGACCGCCACCGGGCGTGCGCCCATCGCGATGATGTCGCGCACGATGCCGCCGACGCCCGTGGCCGCGCCCTGGTAGGGCTCGACGTAGGAGGGGTGGTTGTGCGACTCCACCTTGAAGGTGACGGCGTAGCCCTGGCCGACGTCCACGACACCGGCGTTCTCGCCGATGCCGACGAGCAGGGCGTCGGACTCGGGGGCCTTCTCGCCGAACTGGCGCAGGTGGACCTTGCTGCTCTTGTAGGAGCAGTGCTCGGACCACATGACCGAGTACATGGCGAGCTCGGCGCCGGTCGGGCGACGGCCCAGGATCTCGACGATCCGCTCGTACTCGTCCTTCTTCAGGCCGAGTTCGGCCCAGGGCAGCTCGACGTCGGGGGTCGCGGTCGCGTGCTCGACCGTGTCCAGAGGCGTCCTGCTCATGCGGTGACCAGCTTCTTGAGGATCGAGGTGAAGAACGGGAGGCCGTCGGTACGACCGGTACCGATCAGCGGTTCGACGGCGTGCTCGGGGTGCGGCATGAGGCCCACGACGTTGCCGGCCTCGTTGGTGATGCCCGCGATGTCCCGCAGCGAGCCGTTGGGGTTGAAGTCCACGTAGCGGAAGGCGACCCGGCCCTCGGCCTCGAGCTCGTCGAGGGTGTACTCGTCGGCGACGTACCGGCCGTCCATGTTCTTCAGCGGGATGTGGATCTCCTGGCCGGCGTCGTAGTCGCTGGTCCACGAAGTGTCCGCGTTCTCCACCCGCAGCTTCTGGTCGCGGCAGATGAAGTGGAGGTGGTCGTTGCCGAGCATGGCCCCCGGGAGGAGGTGGGCCTCGGTGAGGATCTGGAAGCCGTTGCAGATCCCGAGGACCGGAAGGCCCGCCTTCGCCTGCTCGATGAGGGGCTCCATCACCGGCGAGAAGCGGGCGATGGCGCCGGCCCGCAGATAGTCGCCGTAGGAGAAACCGCCGCACAGGACCACGGCGTCGACCTGCTTGAGGTCCTTGTCCTTGTGCCAGAGGGCGACGGGCTCCGCCCCGGCGATGCGGATCGCGCGCTGGGTGTCCCGGTCGTCGAGGCTCCCCGGGAAAGTGACGACGCCGATACGGGTGGTCACTTCGAGGCCTCCGCCACTTCCTCCACCTTGACGGTGAAGTCCTCGATCACGGTGTTGGCGAGGAAGGATTCGGCGAGATCATGGATGCGGGCGAGCGCGGCGTCGTCGACCGGCCCGTCCACCTCGAGTTCGAATCGCTTTCCCTGACGTACGTCGGAGATGCCGTCGAAACCGAGGCGCGGCAGTGCGCGCTGCACCGCCTGGCCCTGGGGGTCGAGGATCTCCGGCTTGAGCATGACGTCGACTACGACGCGTGCCACTGGCACTCCCGGTGTGTGGTGCTGAGCAGGTTCCTTCAGACTACCCGCACACAATTTCTACTCGCGTAGATTCGTAGCATCCTACGTGACCGCCATCACGATCGGGCATCGACGCGGTGGCCCGCACGGAAAATCCTCGGAAAAACCGCGAGAGAAGGATGCCGGGGCATTGCATGCGGACACGCGGAAGTATTCAGTCTCTCTTCACAATGCAATGCCGGGCACTGTACAAAGGAAAAGGCAATAGCCGATACTTTGCCCAATTACTGCCGGACAGTCGACACCTCCCCGACATCCGCCGGACGACCGCGCACGTCATCGTTGCGCACGTCATGGCCTGCCTGTGATGGCGGAGGTGCCGCACGAAGGGACCGATATTCGTGGCGCAGCGTGTCGTGGTCACTCTCTTTGACGACATCGACGGCTCAGAAGCGGCGGAAACGATCGTCTTCGGACTGGACGGCAAGTCGTACGAGATCGACCTCAATCAAGCCAATGCCAAGAAACTGCGTAAGGCGCTGGAGCCGTACGTGGAGGCCGGGCGGAAGAAGGCCAAGTCGGGCCGGGCGTACACGCACACGGCCCTGACCCCGGACCCGGCCGCGGTCCGGGCGTGGGCCCGCTCCAACAAGCTGGACGTGCCGCCGCGGGGACGGATCCCCAAGAAGGTGTACGAGGCCTTCGCCGAGGCGCAGTAGCCGCGCGGGCTCGGCAGGGGTTTCGCGTGCCGTCGGCTGAGCGGGGCTCGGTGGCGTGAGTCCCGTCGCGGGGCTCCGCCCCGGGCCCCGAGGGGCGTTCCTCGCGCCGTTCGTCGTGAGGTTCCGGGGCGCTGCCCCTCGCCCCGTCAGAGCCCCATCCGGGCCCGTACGCAACCGACTTGCGTTGCACCCCTGGTGATCAGCTACAGTCTGAGCACGCCGAGGGGCGAGGCCGGAAAGGCCGAGGCCCGAGCGTCACGCGGGTGTAGTTCAGTAGCAGAACACCCCCTTTCCAAGGGGGAGGCGCAGTGTGCAATCCCTGTCACCCGCTCTACGAGACCGGTCGGACCACCCTTGTGGATCAGGTACGCTGGTGCTCGCACCGATCGGCGGCTGTGTCCTTCGCAGCTGGCGGTCGAGGGCAATGCGGACGTAGCTCAGTTGGTAGAGCGCAACCTTGCCAAGGTTGAGGTCGCGAGTTCGAGCCTCGTCGTCCGCTCCATATGAGGAAGGCCCCGGTCAGTCGACCGGGGCCTTCCTCATATAACTTTCCGAGCCTTCTGACATTTGTCACGCGGACTGATGACAGAGCGCACTGCCGCCCCTCCCCGGCGACGACGACGCTCAATGTCGTGAACACCAACCAACGCGAGCACGTGATTGAGGTCACTGATCTGCGGCGCGTGTACGGGGGCGGCTTCGAAGCCGTACGCGGCATCACCTTCTCGGTGGGCCGCGCCGAGGTCTTCGCGCTCCTCGGCACCAACGGCGCCGGCAAGACGTCCACCGTCGAGCTGCTCGAGGGCCTCGCCCCTCCGGCCGGCGGACGCGTACGGGTCCTCGGCCACGACCCGCACGCGGAGCGGGCCGTCGTCCGGCCCCGGATCGGCGTGATGCTCCAGGAGGGTGGCTTCCCCTCCGAACTGACGGTCGCGGAGGCCGCACGGATGTGGGCCGGCTGCACCAGCGGCGCCCGGCCCGTGGGCGAAGCGCTGGAGCTGGTCGGGCTGACCCGGCGCTCCGGCGTACGCGTCAAACAGCTGTCGGGAGGCGAGAAGCGGCGCCTGGACCTGGCGCTCGCGCTCCTCGGCCGCCCCGAGGTCCTCTTCCTCGACGAACCGACGACCGGCCTGGCTCGCCGTGGCCGAGGAACGGCTCCGCTTCGGCCGCGATCTGCACGACGTGATGGGCCGGAACCTGGCCGTGATCGCGCTCAAGAGCGAGCTCGCCGTGCAGCTGGCGCGGCGCGGCCGGCCCGAGGCCCTGGAGCAGATGATCGAGGTGCAGCGGATCGCGCAGGAGTCGCAGCGCGAGGTCCGCGAGGTCGTACGCGGCTACCGTGAGGCTGACCTGGCCGCCGAACTGGCGGGAGCCCGGGGCGTGTTGACCGCCGCCGGGATCGACTGCACGGTGGGCGGGCCGACCGCCGGGCTGCCCGCGCCGGTGCAGTCCGCGCTGGCGTGGGTCGTACGGGAGGCGACGACGAACGTCCTGCGCCACGGGGATGCCCGGCACTGTGCCGTGTCCCTGCGAGCGACGGACGAACGGATCGCGCTCCGCGTCGAGAACGACGGGGCACCGGACGGTGAGCCGGGAAGGGGATCGGGACTCGTGGGACTGCGCGAGCGGCTGTCGGAGATCGGGGGCACTCTGCGGGCCGGGCCTGCGGGGCCAGGGGTGTTCCTGCTGACCGCGGAGGTTCCGCTGCCGCCCTCCGCGCCGTCGGCCGCCGTCGTCGGCCGTGTGAGCGAGGTCGCCTCATGACGTCCGTACCGCACGTGCGCCTGCTGCTGGCCGATGACGAGCACCTGATCCGGGGAGCCCTGGCCGCGCTGCTGGCGCTGGAGGAGGACCTGCTGGTGGTCGCCGAGGCCGCGACGGGGCCCGAGGCCCTCGCCATGGCACGGGCGCACCGACCGGACGTGGCCGTAGTGGATCTACAGATGCCGGGTGCGGACGGTGTGAAGGTGGCCACATCCCTGAAGGCCGAGCTGCCCGACTGCCAGGTGTTGATCGTGACCAGTCACGGGCGGCCCGGACATCTGAAGCGCGCGCTCGAGGCGGGGGTGCGCGGCTTCATGCCGAAAACCGTCAGCGCGCAGCGGCTCGCCGAGATCATCCGTACCGTGCATGCCGGAAACCGGTACGTGGACCCCGAGTTGGCAGCCGACGCCATCGCCGCCGGGGACTCCCCACTGACCGCCCGGGAGGCCGAGGTGCTGGAGCATGCGGCCGACGGGGCGCCCGTCTCGGAGATCGCCGAGCGGGCCGCGCTCGCGGAGGGCACCGTGCGGAACTACCTGTCGTCGGCCGTCTCCAAACTCGGCGCCGAGAACCGTCATGCCGCAGTGCGTCTCGCACGGGAGCGAGGTTGGGTATAGTTGGCTTCGCGCAGCGCGCAGTGCGGACGTAGCTCAGTTGGTAGAGCGCAACCTTGCCAAGGTTGAGGTCGCGAGTTCGAGCCTCGTCGTCCGCTCCAGAAAGAAGCCCCCGGCCCAGGCCGGGGGCTTCTTCGTATGTCTCGGGGAGCGTCCGGATGCTCGTGGCCCCCGTCAGGGCCCGGCCGAGTGCCGGGCCCTGGATGCGGTCGGCCGGGTCGGTCAGGACCAGCGGACGCCCGTCAGGCGTTCGTACGCCTCCGCGTACTTCGCGCGGGTCGCCTCCACGATCTCCTGTGGCAGCGGCGGCGGGGGCTGCTCGCTCGTGCGGTCCCAGCCGGAGGCCGGGGAGGTGAGCCAGTCCCGTACGAACTGCTTGTCGAACGACGGCTGGGCGCGCCCCGGCTGCCACTGGTCGGCCGGCCAGAAGCGGGAGGAGTCCGGGGTGAGGACCTCGTCGGCGAGGACGAGGGTGTCTCCGTCGTAGCCGAACTCGAACTTGGTGTCCGCGAGGATGATCCCGCGGTCGCGGGCGATGTCGCGGGCGCGTCCGTAGACGGCGAGGGTGGCCTGCCGCAGCTGGGCCGCGGTCTCGGCGCCGACCTGGCGGGCGACCTCCTCGTAGGAGACGTTCTCGTCGTGCTCGCCGACCGCGGCCTTGGTCGCCGGGGTGAAGATCGGGGCGGGCAGTTCCGAGCCGTCGACCAGGCCCTCGGGCAGGGCGAGGCCGCAGACGGTGCGGGACTCCTGGTACTCGGCGAGGCCCGAGCCGGTGAGGTAGCCGCGGGCCACGCACTCCACCGGGACCATCTTCAGGGACTTGCAGACCAGGGTGCGGCCGGCCCAGTCCGCGGGGGCGCCCGGCGGGAGCTCGGTGCTCAGGACGTGGCTCGGGACCAGGTCCCGGAGCAGGTCGAACCACCAGAGCGACAGCTGGGTGAGGATCCGGCCCTTGTCCGGGATCTCGGTCGGCAGCACCCAGTCGAATGCGGACGTACGGTCGCTGGCGACCATCACGAGGTCGCCCGCCTCGTTCTGGTACAGATCGCGCACCTTCCCGGTGTGCAGATGCACCAGTCCCGGCACCTCAACGGGTTCGGGCTTTTCGACGAATCCGGACACGGTCCCTCCCCGTGGTTCTCTCCCAATGGCTCGATTCTCCCCCATGCCGGGAGCGGGCCGGTCCGCGGGGCCGGGTAGCGGTGCGTTCAATCCCGTTTGCAGATGCGGTCCAGGAGGTTTGCTGTCGCCTGCTGGACGCGAGGATCGACGTGGCCGGGCCGGTCCAGCGCGGGGGACCACGCGAACGTTCCGGACGCGAAGACCAGGGCGCCGGAAGGAGCCCGGTAGAGGGAGGTCTCCTGGTGGCGCGGAACGCCCTCGCCGTCCCGGTACGGGGAGTGGGCGAGCAGGATGCGGCCCTCGTGGTCGGGCAGCGGGGCACGCGGGAAGTAACGGTCCGCCTCCCCGGCGACCATCCCGTCCAGCTTGTCGCCCTCTTCGGCGCCGGTCCCCTCCCACAGCCAGTGGTCGGCGTTGCGGACCACGAGAGGGTGGGGCTCGGGCACCCGGCCCGCGTACTGGATGCCGATGAGCTCCTGCTCCGCACGGTCGATTTCCCGCCACAGAACCGGCTTTCCGGGGCCGCGCCGCTTGCGGCAGGTGAGCAGGCGGTCGGGGACGCCGGACGGGGACGGCCCGAGTTCCACCTGCCAGTACATGGTGTTGGCGGAGAGGAAGACCAGCGAGGTGCCGTGCTCGCGGGCGAGCTCCACGGTGCGGCGCATCTGTGCCGACCAGTACTCGTCGTGGCCGGGGAAGACGAGACCGCGGTAGCGGGTGGGGTCGACGCGGCCGGCGTGCAGATCCCGGGCGTCGGCGTAGGCGAGGTCGTAGCTGTACCGCTCGGCCCAGCGGATGAAGTCGTACGCGTGACCGACGTGCAGGGGCAGGCCCGCGCCCGCGTACGGGCGGTCGAAGGAGACCGTGGTGGCGGCGTCGGCCTCGCCGAGCAGCCGGCCGCCGTCGTCCCAGGCGTGGTAGAGGCTGGCGCCGGTGCGGCCGTCCTCCGGGTAGAGGTTGTACGCCTGCCAGGTGATGTCCGGGAGCAGCAGGAGCAGATCGGCCGGGCGGGCGTCGCGGACGGTGAACGGGACGTGGGAGCGGTAGCCGTCTGCGGTGGTCAGCACTGCGACATAGGCGCCGACACTCCAGTACGACGGGATCTGCAGCCGCCAGGACAGCCACCAGTGATGGCAGGAGACCGTGCGGTCCGCGGTGAGCGGCGCCGGCTGGACGATGCCCGAGAGACGGGGGCTCGTGGTGATCTTGGCCGCTCCGTCGCCGTTGTAGTGCCCGATCCGGTACACGTCGACGGCGAACTCCTGGGGCGGGTCGACGGTGATGTGGAAGTCCAGGGCCTCGCCCGGGGCGACGGCGCCGGTCGAGGTGAAGCCCTTGATCTGGCGGTGGACGTCGTCCGCGGAGCGGGGGCCGCTGGTGCGGGGGGCCGGGATCCGAGCCCCTTTCTGGCCCTGGGCGGGGACGTGGGCCGGGGCCGGATCCACGTACCAGGGGACCACTTGGCCCGTGTCGTCGAAGTACGTCTCACTGCCCCTCAGCCAGGGAACGGGACCCTGGCCGAAAGGATCCGTCACGGCGTGCGCGAGAGCACCCGACTCCCACCGGCGGATGTGTTCCGACCCCATGCGTGTCCCCTCCCTCGTCCCCCCGAGCCGTTGTAAGCCCTTACCGAGTGCGCGATCGGTACCCAGCACATCACATAACGCACCCACTCCGTCACCGTTCGTCGCGAATTGACGTGAACGGAATGGGATTCTGCGGCCAGGGGTCGGGCTTGCGGAACGGGGCGGGTGCAGTTTCCCCAGGTCGGCGCGGAGTCGGTGCTGTTTCCGGCCCACGCCGAGCGGTCGTCGGACCGGGGGAGCGGTCGTCAGACCGGGCGGATCCCGTCCTCGGACCAGCCGGAGTGGTCGTGGGACCAAGGGGAACGGTCGTCGGATAAGGCGGACGGTCGTCAGACCGGGCGGTTCCTGTCCTCGGAAGCAGAGTGGTCGTCAGACCAGGCGGACCGGTTTCTCGGGGCGTACGCCGAGGTTGCGGAGCCAGGTGCGCAGCGGGGTGGGGTCGCCCTCCTCGACGAGCGTGCGGACCCGGGGGGAGAGGTCGGACGCGCGTTCGCCCCTCACCAGGAGGGAGGGGCCGTCCAGCCAGTCGAGGCCCGGTGCCGCTCCCGCCGTGTCCATCGCGGCGCAGCACACCACCGCGGCGACGTGGTCGACGAGCAGTTCGCGGCCGGTGCGGGGCGGCTGCAGCGGGAACAGCGGCAGCGTCACGGCGGCGTCCCACACCGCGCGGTCCGGCCCCGGTCCCTGTCCCCCGGCGCCGCCGGGTACCGCCCCGGCCGCCTCCTCCCGCGCCATCTCGGCGCTGAGCCCGGCGACGAGCGCGGCGGTCCGCACGCCGGCGACCGCGTCGTCGTCGGGAACGTCGGCGGTTTCGTCGCCTGCGCCGTCCTCGCCCGGGAGACGTATGCCGTCGGACCCGCTCTCATCCGTGGTCGTGCCGCTCGCGCTCCCGCCCTCTCCCGTCGGCGTGCCGCTCGCGCCGACGGCCGGGCGGACCGTCAGGTACTCCAGGACCCGCTCCAGCGTCGGTCCGCCCGCGTCGGGGGCCGTGTCGCGGTGGGCGTGATGGACGCCCAGGGCGTCCAGGACTCGGTGCAGGCGGGCGGCGTCCGTACGCCACTTGCGGTCGACGACCTCGTCCGGGTACTCCTGCCAGTCCACCGGCGCCCAGTCGGGGCCGGACTCGGCCGGTCCTCCGTGGAAGAGGCGGGCCGCGAGCAGCGACGCGGCCTCGTCCACCAGGCCGGGCTCCTCGAGCAGGTCACAGGCCGGCCGCTCACCCAGCCGCGAGGTGAAGCCCTCGGCCAGCCGGTCCCGGCGCGACAGCTCCGTGAGCGCGGCGACCACGCCCGCGTCCAGGCGCGAGGGCCAGCGGCCCATCCGCCAGGCCGGCAGCGCCACCCGGGTCAGCAGCCGGTCCCAGCCCGCGTACGCCAGCCCCACCTGCTCCTGCGCGACGATCCGCACCCCGTAGTCCACAGCCTGTGCACGCTCGGCCGCGGCCGCAGCCACCCCCCGCTCCATCTCCTCCGCATGCCCGCGGCAGCTGCGCAACAGCAGTCGCGCCACCCAGCCGGCGCCCGCCAGCACCGTACGGATCACGGGCCGGTGCGCCGGTGCCGACGTCACCGCCACCGCGGCGTCCAGCCCGCGGACGAAGCGGCGTGCCGCCGCTATGTCCGGGTGCGCCGACGGTCCCGTACCGGCGACGACCGGGGCGAGGACCGCGCGCAGCTCGCCCACCCGCATCCACCACAGGAACGGCGAGCCGATGACGAGCACGGGCGCGGTCGCGGCGCGGTGCTGCCGGGGGGCCGTCAGGCCGCGTATGCCGCGGGCGCCGGATATCTCCTCCCCGGGCGGCGGACCCGGCGGTCCGTGGGCGGGGTGGGTGCGGTCCTCCAGCCAGCTGTCGCAGTCCGGAGTGAGCGCTATGGCGGACGGCGCGGGCACGTCGAGGCGGTCGGCCAGGTCCCTGACCATCCGGTAGAGATCGGGTGCCGTGTCCTCCGCCACCGGGACCGTCGGGCTCATGGCCGGGCGGGCGCGGGCGATCACGAGGGCGATACCGCCGGCGCAGAGCAGGACCACCACGGCGATGCAGGTCACGATCCAGCGGGCGATCCCCCAGCGCGCTCCGACGAGGTGACCCGTGGCACCACCGACGAGGAGCACGACGGCGACGGCCGCGGGCAGCAGGGCGACGGCCAGCGCCCGGCTGCGGATCCGCAGCACGGCCAGGGCCCGTGCGCGCGCGGCCTGCGCGCCCGCCTCCACACCCATACCGGTCACGACCTGACGTCACCCCCTCCGACCCGCCTCTGCCCGGCACGACCCGTGCCGTGACGGTCTGCGTCACGGAAGTCGCCGCCGGATGCCCGTGCGTTGCTCACTCCCCCACTGTGGCACCCGCCACTGACATCGCAATGCCGGTGGGCCAAGTGCCGGAACGCTTGCGCCGCACCCTAGTTGGGGCTCCGGCCGTCGTCAGCCGGACGGGACACCGCTCACTCGATGGAATGGCTTTGGGGAAAGGTGGCTGACGCAGGGCGACGGCCAGGCCAGGATTCCGCCCGGTCGGCGCCGAGCCTCCGCGCGACACCACCGCATGACACGGGCCCCGCATCCTGAGACGGATCCGGGGCCCACGGGGTTCATCGCCGGCGTGACCACGGCGCGGACGCGCCGAGGCCGGACGCCGGCGTGTCAGATGCCGGCGCCCGCGGCCTTCGCCGCGATGTCCGTGCGGTGCTGGGAGCCCTCGAGTCCGATGCGCCCCACCGCCGCGTACGCCCGGCGGCGCGCCTCGGTGAGGTCCGCGCCGGTCGCGGTGACGGACAGCACGCGGCCGCCCGCGCTCACCACCGCGTCGCCCTCGCGCCGGGTGCCGGCGTGCAGCACGTAGGCGTGCGGGGCGTCCTGGGCCGCCACCTCGTCGAGCCCGGTGATCGGGTCGCCGGTGCGCGGGGTGCCCGGGTAGTTGTGGGAGGCGACGACCACGGTGACGGCCGCGTCGTCGCTCCAGCGCAGCGGCGGGAGGTCGGCGAGGGTGCCGTTCGCGGCGGCCAGCAGCACACCGGCGAGCGGGGTCTTCAGCCGGGCGAGGACGACCTGGGTCTCGGGGTCGCCGAAGCGGGCGTTGAACTCGATGACCCGTACGCCGCGCGAGGTGATCGCGAGCCCCGCGTACAGCAGCCCGGAGAACGGCGTGCCGCGGCGGCGCATCTCGTCGACGGTCGGCTGCAGAACCGTCTGCAGCACCTCCTCGACCAGCTTCGGGTCGGCCCACGGCAGCGGCGAGTACGCGCCCATACCGCCGGTGTTCGGCCCCTCGTCGCCGTCCAGGGCGCGCTTGAAGTCCTGGGCGGGCTGGAGCGGGACGACCGTCTCGCCGTCGGTGATCGCGAACAGGGACACCTCGGGACCATCGAGGAACTCCTCGATGACGACACGGTCGCAGGCGGCCGCATGGTCCTTGGCGGCCTCGAGGTCGGCGGTGACGACGACGCCCTTGCCGGCGGCGAGACCGTCGTCCTTCACGACGTACGGGGCGCCGAAGGCGTCGAGCGCCTCCTCGACCTCCTCGGCGTTCGTGCAGACGTACGACCGTGCGGTGGGGACACCCGCGGCCGCCATCACGTCCTTGGCGAAGGCCTTGGAGCCCTCGAGCTGGGCGGCTTCCCCGGAGGGGCCGAAGACGGGGATCCCGGCCTCGCGCACGGCGTCGGCGACCCCTGCGACGAGCGGCGCCTCCGGGCCGACGACGACCAGCCCGGCGCCGAGCTCGCCGGCCAGGGCGGCCACGGCCTGTCCGTCGAGGGCGTCGACCTGGTGCAACCGGGCCACCTCGGCGATACCCGCGTTGCCGGGGGCGCAGTGCAGCTCGGTGACGTCGGGGTCGAGGGAGAGGGAACGGCACAGGGCGTGTTCGCGGGCGCCGCTACCGATGACGAGGACCTTCACGGGGTCAGCCTAACGGGCGCGGGCGAGTGACCTTGTGGGGGCTGCCGAAGAGGGATCGGACGGGGTTTTGTGGGTTCCTCCCAAGAGCCCCCGCTCTTCGTGCTCCCGCACCTCCTACTCGTTCGAGAACTCCTCGACCACCGTGGCCCCGAGCTCTCTGACGATCAGTTCGTGGCCGGAGAGGGCCGACTCGTCGAGGTCGGGGTCGTCGTCCTCCGGCATGTCGTCCTCGGGGGCGACCACGTGGCGCTCCGGTGCGGGGGGCGCGGTCGGTGCGGGGGCGGGCGCCGCCGCAGCCGGGGCCGGGGTCGCGGACGCCGCCGGGCGCGCCGCCGGGGCCGGCTGCTGCGGTGCGGGACGGGGCGCCGACGGGGCGCCCGAGCCGTAGCCACCGCCCCCGCCGGGCGGGTAACCGCCGCCGAAGCCGGAGCCCGAGGCGGCCGGCGTTGCCGAGCCGCCCGAGGGGTCGACGATCGCCTCGATCTTCCACTGCACGTTGAACTGCTCGCCCAGCGCCTGCCGCAGCACGTCCTCGCTGCCGCTGCTGAGGAAGTTGTCCCGGGCTCCGGCGTTCACGAAGCCGACCTGTAGCGTCGTCCCGTCGAATCCCGCGACCTGCGCGTTCTGGCTGAGCAGGATCCAGGTGAAGCGGCGGCGGTTCTTCACCGCCTCCAGGATGTTCGGCCACAGCGCGCGGGGGTCGAGCCCGCCGGGCGCCGGTGCGGCGGCCGGTGCGGGAGCGGAGGCCGCCGGTGCCGGCGCGGCTGCGGACGCCGCCGGTCGCGTGGGCGCGGCCGGGGCTGCCCTCCGCCCGCGGGCGCCGCCGTGGGCCACCCGCCGGGCCGTCGGCCGCTGCCCGCGGCGGCAGCGGTGGGCCAGGAGCCGGGACCGGCGGGAGCAGGAGCGGCCTGGGGCGCCGGCTGAGCGGGAGCGGGAGCCGCCGGCGGCGTCTCGGCGGGCGGTGCCGGCGGTGCCATCGGTGCAGGCGGTGCCGGAGCAGGCGCCGCCGCACCGTCGTACGCACCCGGCCCCGGCGCACTGCCCGCACCCGCGCCCGCGCCTGGGCCCTGGGCCCGCACCGCCGCCCGGGCCGCGGCCGGACCACCACCGGGCGGCACGGTGGGAACGGACGTCGCCCCAGCGCTCGCCCCGCCGTGCGCCTCGGGGCCGGGAACATACCCCATGGCAGGGGCCGCGCCGCCGCCGGAGAAGTTGACGCCGCGCTCCAGGCGGTCCAGGCGGGCCATGACGGACCGCTCGTCCCCGTATGCGGCGGGCAGCAGCACCCGTGCGCAGATCAGCTCGAGCTGGAGGCGGGGCGAGGTGGCCCCGCGCATCTCGGTCAGCCCCTCGTTGACGATGTCGGCGGCGCGGCTCAGCTCGGCCGGGCCGAAGACGCCCGCCTGGGCCTGCATGCGCTCGAGCACGTCGGCCGGGGCGTCGATCAGCCCCTTCTCGGCGGCGTCGGGAACGGCGGCGAGGATGACGAGGTCCCGCAGCCGCTCCAGCAGGTCGGCGACGAACCGACGGGGGTCGTTGCCCCCCTCGATCACGCGGTCGACGACCTCGAAGGCGGCGGCCCCGTCCCCGGTGGCGAACGCCTCGACGACGGAGTCGAGGAGCGAGCCGTCCGTGTACCCGAGCAGCGACGTGGCCATGGCGTACGTCACACCGTCGGGGCCCGCGCCCGCGAGCAGCTGGTCCATGACCGACATGGAGTCACGCACGGACCCGGCGCCCGCCCGCACGACCAGCGGCAGAACCCCGTCCTCGACGGGGATCTTCTCCTTCTCGCACACCTCGGCGAGGTAGTCCCGCAGGGTCCCCGGCGGCACGAGCCGGAACGGGTAGTGGTGCGTGCGCGACCGGATGGTCCCGATGACCTTCTCGGGCTCGGTGGTCGCGAAGATGAACTTGAGGTGCTCGGGCGGCTCCTCGACGACCTTGAGCAGCGCGTTGAAACCGGCCGACGTGACCATGTGGGCCTCGTCGATGATGTAGATCTTGTACCGGCTGCTCGCGGGCCCGAAGAAGGCCTTCTCCCGCAGGTCGCGGGCGTCGTCCACACCACCGTGGCTGGCCGCGTCGATCTCGATGACGTCGATCGACCCCGGTCCGTTCCTCGCCAGGTCGCGGCAGGACTGGCACTCGCCGCACGGTGTCGGCGTGGGACCTTGCTCACAGTTCAGACAGCGGGCCAGGATCCGCGCGCTGGTCGTCTTGCCGCATCCACGCGGCCCGCTGAACAGGTACGCGTGATTGACCCGGTTGTTCCGCAGCGCCTGCTGCAGCGGGTCGGTGACATGCTCTTGCCCGATGACCTCGGCGAAGGACTCCGGGCGATAGCGGCGGTACAGCGCGAGAGACGACACGCTTACGAGGTTATAGGCGCCCACTGACAAAGCGCCCGACCCGAGTCACAGCCCGGACACAGCCCCCTGCGCCCGACCCGAGTCACCAGTCCCCGGACGCGAAAGACCCCCCACGCACCCGCCAGAGCCGACCTACCCTTGCTGCCTTCCGGCCCTGGGGGAGTTCAGTCAGATAGCGCCGCGTGAGGGGCTGAGCCCCAGCCTACCCGATCGCCGGGGCCCGAACGAGTTCGCTAGCACTCCCCGGCGTCATGTAATGTTTCCGGCGGAGGATTCGCCTAGAGGCCTAGGGCGCACGCTTGGAAAGCGTGTTGGGGGCAACCCCTCACGAGTTCGAATCTCGTATCCTCCGCACTCGCCCGCCAGGGCATGACGAAGGCCCCGACCGGTTCGCCGGTCGGGGCCTTCGTCGTGTTCCGCGCCAGTCGGGGTCTTCCCCGTCCTTTTGTTCCGCAGGGTGGACGCCGCTGCCCCGCCCGTTCGTCGGGCGGGGCAGCCGGTGGTGGGGAAGGTCAGGGGACCGACTTGTAGGTGTTGCTGGCCCACAGGGCGCCGCCCGTGCCGGGGCCGCCGCCGCTCTTGTAGACGACGAAGTTGCCGTCGCTCTGCATGAGGGCGTAGGCACCGGAGTGGCCGTAGGTGTGGGTGGACCACAGGGCGCCGCCGGTGCTGGGGCCCCCGCTGCTCGTGTAGACGACCAGGTTGCCGTCGCTCTGCATGTACATGTAGGCGCCCGCGTGACCGTAGGTGCCGGTGGACCAGATGGCCTTGCCGTCGCGCGTGCGGTACATCACGACATTGCCGTCCGACTGCACCACCAGGCGGGTGTACCGGGTCTGGGTCCACCAGCCGCCGTTGAGCTTCTGGCCCGACTTGATCGTCGTCGAGCGCAGGTAGGTGCCGTCCGCCCAGAGCGACCCGCCGGTGCCGGGGCCGCCGCCGGCGCCGTACACCACGAGGTTGCCGTCGTCCTGAAGCAGGAGGTAGGCGCCGGAGTGGCCGTAGGTGTGGGTGGACCACAGGGCGCTGCCGCCGGCGGTGTAGACGACCAGGTTGCCGTCGCTCTGCATGTAGGCGTACGCACCCGAGTGGCCCGAGGTGTGGCTGGACCAGATCGCCGGGCCGTTGCCCGCCGCGCCCGTCTTGAGGTAGGCGACCAGGTTGCCGTCGCCACCCATGGACAGCGTCACGTTCGCGCTGCTCAGCCGCTGGCCGGAGGTCAGCTTCTGTCCGGGCTGAAGCGCGTTGACGGAGTTCGGTCCCCCGGCGAAGGCGGCGGTGCCGTTGGGGGTGCCGAGGCCCGTCGGGCCGTCGTAGCCGGATCCCGCGGTGCACAGATAGGTGGGTGAGCAGGTGCCGTTGGACCCCGTGGTGACGTCGTTCAGCGCCGCCGTGTGGCCGTAGAGGTACGAGGAGGGGTAGCTGTTCGCGGTGGGGGTGCCCGCGAGGGCGTAGGTGGCCGCGACGATGGGCGAGGATGCGCTGGTCCCGCCGTAGACGTCCCAGCCGGAGGCCCCGTAGGTGTCGTAGACGGCGACGCCGGTGGCCGGGTCGGCGACCGCCGAGACGTCCGCGATGCTGCGACGGGAGCAGCCGGTGTCCGACTGCCAGGACGGCTTGGGCTCGACCGCGGAGCATCCGGACCCCGTGCCGTCGGTGCTGTCGGTGGACCACACCGACTCGCTCCAGCCCCGGGAGGTGCTCGCCCGGACGAGCGAGGTACCGCCGACCGCCGTGACGTACGGGGAACTGGCCGGGTACTCGGCGCCGTAGCCCTCATCACCGGCGCTGACCGTGATGGCGACGCCGGGGTGGTTGAAGTACTGGACGTCCGCCGTGGTCTGGCTCGGGTCCTCGGTGCCGCCGAAGGAGTTGGAGACGTACTTCGCGCCGAGGGTGACGGCCTCGTTCTCGGCCGTGCCGAGGTCGGAGACGCTGGGGGAGTTCGCCTCGACGAGCAGGATGTGGCACTGCGGGCAGACGGCGCTGACCATGTCGAGGTCGAGGGATATCTCCCCGGCCCATCCGGCGTCCGCACTCGGGTAGGCGGTGCCGCCGGTCTGGTCGACCTTGCGGAAGCAGCCGTTCGCGGTGGTGCAGGGGGGAAGGCCGTACTGGGACCGGTAGGTGGCGAGGTCCGACTCTGCGGTGGGGTCGTCCATGGCGTCGACGATCGCCACGGTCCGGCCCGAACCCGCGGTGGGGGACGGCAGGTTGTAGGCGCTCTGCAGGTCCGAGGGGCCGTAGCCGGACGGTGTGGCGTTCGGGCTGAGCGTCATGTGCTGGACGATGTCGGTCCTTGCCTCGGCGAGGCACGCCATGTGACCCGGCTTGGTGGCGTGGGCGCACAGGTGCTTGACGTGGGCCGCCGCGGTGGCCGAAGCCGCGGACGCGGTCGCCGTGAGCGGTCCGCCGGCCAGGAGCGCGGCGGCGGACAGCACGGCGGCCGCGACGGAGCCCGCCCGGCGTCTGCGTCTGCTGCCCGGCTGCTCCGGTGTCGCGTGTTCGGCGCTTGAGCGCAAGGAAGTGCCCTTCTGTGTCGTGCCGATGAAAGGGACTGGTCTGGGCTGGTCCGACCGTGACCGTCGGACGGGAGAGCTGCGTCGGTACGGCCGTGCTCCGGGGGTTTCTGGGTCTCTGACTGTTCGTCAGCAACACTGCTTCCATGTCCCCGCCCTCGCCGGTTCCCGCACGCTCGCACAGGCGAGTTGACGGACCGGAAACACTCGCGGAAGTCTTCCGGCCTACTGGCCCGCGGTCCGGTGAGTGAGGGAGGCCGCTGGCGGGACGCTATCCGGGCGGTTCGTCCAGAAACAATCAGGCGATGGTAAATCCTTGATCAGAGCCGGATAGTCGCCGTTCATCGGCTTCCCGAAGGCGCGCGGAGTCCGCTCTCAGCCGGAGACGGTCGGAACCTGGCGGTGCGACGAGTGCGGCACCCGCCGGGGGACGCGCCGGATCGCAGGTCGGCCACGGCCGTCGAGGAGGTGCGAGGCGGGCGCGGTTCGTCGGCGTCGCCGGGGTGGTGCGAGGGGGGGGCGACGGCTCGTCGGAGTGGCTGAGTTGGGCGCCCTGAAACGGTCTGATCGGGGTACTCGCGAGCGCACCGGACGGTCGGGGCGCCAGGGCGTCGGCCGATCGCAGGAACCGATACGGATGGGTGGTGATCTCCGTGACGAGCACGCAGCCGCACTACGCCGGACGCGACCACAGCGTGAACCGCTCCGGTCAGGAGCCGGTGAGTGAGCTGGTGCAGCGGGCCTCGCAGCAATTGACGGAGTTGGTGCGCGGCGAACTGAGGCTGGCGCAGGCGGAGATGAAGGAGAAGGGCAAGCGCTACGGCAAGGGCGGCGGCCTGTTCGGCGGCGCCGGAGTCGTCGGCCTGCTCACCCTGCAGGCCCTGGTGGCCACGGTCGTCGCGGCCCTGGCGGTGCCGCTGCCGGTGTGGGCCGCCGCCCTGATCGTCACCGCGGCGCTGGGCGTCGTCGCCGCGGTCCTGGCCGTGACCGGGAAGAAGCAGGTCGGCCGGGCCGCACCGCCCACGCCCGAGCAGACGATCGAGAACGTGAAGGCCGACCTGGCCGAGATCAAGGAGAGTGCGCACCGATGACCAAGCCGACTCACGACGAGCGGACCGCCGAGGGCACGGAGGAACTGCGCGTACAGCTCGAGCACAGCCGGGAGGAGCTGGGGCAGACGGTGGAGGCGCTGGTGGCCAGGACCGACGTCAAGGCCCGCGCCCAGGAGAAGGCGGCCGAGGTGAAGGAGCAGGCCGCGGTCAAGGCGGCCGAGGTGAAGGAGCAGGCCGCGGCGAAGGCGGCCGAGGTGAAGGAGCAGGCCGCGGCGAAGGCCATCGAGCTGAAGGCCAAGGCCGCCGGTGTCGCGCATCAGGTGCAGGACAAGCTGCCCGGCACGGTCAGGGACAACGCCGCCCGTGCTGTCGGCGAGGCCCGCGCGCAGGCGGCACAGGCCGGGCGGGTGTGGGAGGAGAGGGCGCCCGAGCCGTTGCGGCAGAAGGCGGCCCTGGGGGCCCGGGCGGCACGGGACAAGCGCACCGTGCTGCTGGTGGCCGCCGCCGCGCCGTGACGCTGTGGCTGGCCCGGCGCCGCGGAAGCCGTGGCGGGGGCGCCCGCTCGTGATGGTCCGCGGTCGGCCCGCGCAGGAGCCGGGCCGTCCAGGCCCTGTCGTCACCGGTGGGGCGCCGATGCGTAGCGCGCCGTGTGGCGGTCGGGGCCGGGCGGCAGGAACACGACGACCCCGCCCCCGAAGCGGCGCCCGGCTGCGGCTGCCCCCGGCCTCTGCCCTGTCGTCACCGGTGGGGCGCGGATGCGTCGCGCGCCGTGTGGCGGTCGGGGCCGGGCGGCAGGAACACGACCCCGCCCCCCGAAGCGGCACCCGGCGCGGTTCCCGGCTGCGGCTGCCCCCGGCTTCCCCGGCTGTCCAGGTCACCCGCCCAGGGGCAGCATGGAGATACCGGAAGCCTGATTCAGGCGTGGATCGACGGCGGTACAGGGCGCCATGCCGCGCCGGCAGGCGGAGGGAGGTCCCGATGTCAGCCGAGCCCTTCAAGGTGGACGGCGACGAGTCCGGCCCCGGGCACCCCGGGCGGACCGGCCTGCTGGACGTGCTCAGTGTCGCCGCGGTGGTGCTGGACCAGAGCGGGCGCATCGTGTTCTGGAGCCCGCAGGCCCAGGAATTGTTCGGCTACACCCCGCAGGAGGCGCTCGGGCAGTTCGCGGCGCGGCTGCTGGTCGACCCGGAGCACTTCCAGACCGTGCTGAGCCTCTTCAGCGAGGTGATGGAGACCGGCCGGAGCTGGGCCGGTGCCTTCCCCATCCGGCACAAGGACGGCGACACCCGGATGATGGAGTTCCGCAACATGCGGCTGTGGAACGACCGCGGGGAGATCTACGCCTTGGGGATCGCGGCCGACCACACCATCCTCCAGCGTCTGGAGACCGACCTGGCGCTGTGCGAGCGGCTGGTCAACCAGTCCCCGATCGGCCTCGCCCTCATGGACCCCGACCTGTGCTACCTCCTGGTGAACCCCGCCCTGGAGCGCATCGACGGCATTCCCGCCGAGGAGCACATCGGGCGGCATCTGCGGGATACCGCGCCCTTCGCCGACGTCGACACCATCGAGTCCGCCCTGCACCAGGTGCTGGCCACCGGCACCCCGCTCCTGGACCAGTACCACGTGGGCCGTACCCCCGCCGATCCCGACCACGACCATGCCTGGTCCCTCTCCTTCTACCGCCTCGAGGACCCCGGCGGACGCGTGCTCGGCGCCGCCACCTCGGTCGTCGACGTCACCGAGCGGCACCGCGCGGCCACCGAGGCGGACCGGGCCCGGCGGCGCCTCGCCCTCATCGCCGACGCCTCCGCCCGCGTGGGCAACACCCTGGAGGTGGAGCAGACCGCCCGCGAGCTGGCCGAGGTCGCCGCGCCCGAGCTCGCCGACGTGGTCGCCGTGGACGTCCTCGACTCCGCCCTCGCCTTCCGCCGTACCGGCAAACTGGACAGCGGTCCGGAGCTGTTCCGCGCCCTGGCCCTCAAGGCGGCCCATCCCACCGTGGCCCTGCGCGCCGCCGACTCCCCCGGCGACCTCGCCGCCTACGACGGCGACCGGCTGGTCACCCTGTGCGTGCACACCGGCCGGCCGGTCCTGGTGCGCCATGTGGGCGAGCACGATCTACAGCGCATCGCCCGCGACCCCGAGGGCACCACGCTGTTGGCACGCGCCGGGGTCCACTCCTACCTAGCGGTGCCGCTGATCGCGCGCGGCGAGGTGCTCGGCGCCCTCGACCTCAAGCGCACCCGCAACCCGCTGCCGTTCGACGAGGACGACGTCATCCTGGCCACCGAGCTGGCCGGCCGGGCCGCCGTGGCCATGGACAACGCCCGCTGGTACCAAAGCGTCCGCAACACCGCCCTCACCCTGCAGCGCAGCCTGCTGCCCGACCACGCCCCGCACCACACCGGCCTGGACCTCGCCACCCGCTACCAGCCCGCCCAGACCACCAGTGAGGTCGGCGGGGACTGGTACGACGTCATCCCGCTGACCGGCGACAAGACGGCACTGGTCGTCGGCGACGTCATGGGCAACGGCATCGACGCCGCCGCCACCATGGGCCGGCTGCGCACGGCGACCTGCGCCTACGCCGACCTCGACCTCGCCCCGGAGGTGGTGCTCCAGCACCTCGACAAGATCACCTGCGATCTGGAGCACTACATCGTCACCTGTCTGTACGCGGTGTACGACCCCCACCGGAAGCTGTGCCGTATCGCCAACGCGGGACACCTGCCGCCCGCGCTGGCCCGCGTCGGCCGTGCCCCGGCGCTGCTGGACCTGCCCAGTGGGGCCCCGCTCGGCGTCGGCGGCATCCCCTTCGAGACCGCCACCACCGATCTGGACCCCGGTGACCTGCTGGTCCTGTACACGGACGGCCTGGTGGAGACCCGCCATCACTCCATCGACGACCGTCTGAACATGCTGCTCGCCCTCCTCGACCAGCCCCAGCGGCCCCTGGAGGAGACCTGCGACCTCCTGCTGCACGGCCTGCGCCATCCCGACGACCACGACGACGTCGCGCTCCTCGTCGCCCGCGCCCAGTAGGGGCACGCGCATCGCCGAACGGTCGGCCGAACAGTCGAGGGGGGCCGCGCAACCCGGAGGAGACAAGGAAGGGGCCCCGGCCGAGGTCAGGTCGGCCGGGGCCCCTCTTACGGTCGCGTCACGCCCTCCGGGGCTCCCGCACGACCGCCACCTCGCCCGGTTCCACGGTCACCGAGCCGGGCGCCGGCTTGCCCGTCAGCAGCTCCACGGCGTCCTCGGCGACGGTCACCCGTGCGCCGCGGCCCGTGTGGTCGATGACGAACAGGTAGTCCGCGGACGGACCCCGCCGCCGGACGACCTCCACGCCCTCCGGGGCGGTCCGCACCGGCTCCACGCCCGCCTCGGTGCGGATGCGGGTCAGCAGGGAGTCGAGGGTGTCCGGGTCGGGCCGGGTCGCCACGTACCAGGCGGTGCCCTCGCCGTGCGCGTGGCGCGTCACCGCGGGCACGCCCTTCAGGGGGCCCTCCTCGTACGACGACACGGCCTCGGCGCCCTCCAGGCGCAGCCGCTCCGACCACAGGGTCGCCGTCCCGCCGCCGCTCAGCGGCACCGACTCGTCCGGCAGCAGCGGGAACAGCTCGTCCGACCTGACGCCCAGCGCCTCACGGAAGGCTCCGGGGTAACCGCCCAGCCGGACGTGGCAGTTCTCGTCCACCGCCCCGCTGTGGAAGCCCACCGCGAGGGTTCCGCCGCGCTCCGCGAACCCGGTGAGGTTCGCCGCGCCCGCGTCGTCGACCAGGTAGAGGCTGGGCGCCAGGACCAGGCGGTACGGCGACAGGTCCGCGTCGGGGCGGACGAAGTCGACGGCGACGCCCGCGCGCCACAGCGGCTCGTACCAGGCGCGGACCAGCTCCGCGAAGCGGACTTCGGCGCTGGGCTGGGAGGGGAGTTCCAGGGCCCAGCGGGCGTTGTAGTCCCAGACGATCGCGACGTCGGCGGTGCCGGTGCTGCCGCGCACCTCCGCGAGCGCCTTCAGGTCGGCTCCGAGGCGGACCACGTCCCGCCAGATCTGGCTGTCCGTCCCGGCGTGCGGCAGCATCGCCGAGTGCCACTGCTCGGCACCCGCCTTGGAGGCCCGCCACTGGAAGTAGGCGATGCCGTCCGCGCCGTGCGCCACGTGCGCGAGGGCGTTGCGGCGCAGCTCGCCCGGGCCCTTGGCGCGGTTGACGGGCTGCCAGTTCACGGCTCCCGTGGAGTGCTCCATCAGGAACCACGGCCCGCGCGCCATCGAGCGCATCAGGTCACCGCTCAGCGCGATGTCGATGTGCGACCGGGGGTCCGTCGAGCGGAGGTAGTGGTCGTTCGAGACGACGTCCAGCTCCGGGGCCCAGCGCCAGTAGTCCAGCGCCTCGAAGCTGAAGTTCACCATGAAGTTGGTGGTGGCCGGGATCGAGGGGGCCGCCGCGCTGAGCACGTCCCGCTCGGCCGTGTACAGCGCCAGCAGCTCGTCGGAGCAGAAGCGGCGCCAGTCCAGCTGGTGGGCCGGGTTGGGCACGGCGCCCGTCGCGCGCGGGGGCAGGATCTCGTCCCAGTCGTAGTACCACTGGCTCCAGAAGGCGGTGCCCCAGGCGTGGTTGAGCGCCGCCAGGTCGTCGCCGTACTTGGCGCGCAGCCAGCCCCGGAAGGACGCCGCGCTCGTGTCGCAGTAGCACTCGGCGTTGTGGCAGCCGTACTCGTTGTGGACGTGCCACATCGCGACGGCCGGGTGGTCGGCGTACCGCTCGGCCAGCTTGCCCGCGATGCGCAGGGCCGCCGCCCGGTAGGCCGGGCTGGACGGGCAGAAGGTCTGCCGGCTGCCGTAGGACAGGGTGCGGCCGTCGCGGTCGACGGGCAGCGCCTCGGGGTGGGCCCGGAAGAACCAGGCCGGCGGGGCCGCGGTGGGCGTGGCGAGGTCGGCGGCGATGCCGTTCTCGTGCAGCAGGTCGAGGATCCGGTCCATGCGCGAGAAGTCGTACACGCCCTCGACGGGCTCCAGCAGAGCCCAGGAGAAGATGCCGACGCTGACCATCGTGACCCCGGCCTCGCGCATCAGGCGCATGTCCTCGGCCCAGACCTCCTCGGGCCACTGCTCGGGGTTGTAGTCGCCGCCGTAGGCGATGCCGGGTAGGGACAAGCTGCGCTTCATCGGGCGCCTCTCGTGAGGAGACGGCGGGTCGTGGCCACGCCCCACGCGTCCAGGGACAGCAGACGGTCGCTGGAGGCCATCAGGCCTCCGGTGGCCTCGACATGGGCGGCCCAGCGTTCGCGGGTCTCCACGGCCGGGCGAGCCATCAGGCAGTCGGGGTCGTTGATCCAGAGGCGGCCGTGCTGCCACTGGCGTGCGCGGCCGGTGAACTCGGCGGAGTCCTGCCCGGGCTGGCTGAAGTCGTCCGCCTCCGGGCGGCGGTGCGGGGCCGTGTCGGGGCTGACCCGCATCGCGTCGAACAGGCCGATGGACGGCAGGATCGGCGCGCCGCAGCCCAGCAGGTAGGCGTCCGGGCCGATGGCGTCACGGATCAGGGTGATGCCCGCCCGGTACGCCGTCAGCGGGTCGGCACCGGAGTGCCGTACGCCGTCCAGGGCGCCCGCGTAGAGGAAGTCGACCTTGAAGTAGTCGTAGCCCTCGCTGCGCAGGGTGGCGAAGACGTGCGTCAGGTACGCCGCCGCATCCGGGTGGGTGGTGTCCAGGGCGTACAGCTCGTGGCCCCAGTTGTGGCCCGCGTGCACGGGCGCACCCTCGGTGTCCCGGACCAGCCAGTCGGGGTGGGCCGTGGCGAGCTCGCTGTCCGGGGCGACCAGGAACGGCGCCGTCCAGATGCCGGCCCTGCGGCCGCGCGCCCGGATCGTGTCGGCGATGCCGGCACGGGAGCGGAAGCGGCCGGAGAGGGTGAGCCAGTCGCCGAGGGCGCTCTGGTAGCCGTCGTCGATCTGGACCACGTCGACGGGCAGGTCCAGGGTGTCCATCGCCCGCAGGTTCTCGTGGATGTCGTCCTCGGTGACCTCGGTGAAGTACTCGTACCAGGAGCACCACACGGTCGGCGCGGGGCGCGGCGGAGCCACGCCGAGGCCGTCGGCCCACTCGGCGAGGACGGACTGGACGTCCGGGCCGGTCAGCTCCTGGACCGGCCCGTCCGCGCTCACCTCGGCCCGGTCGCCGTGCACCTCCAGCCGGATGGAGGGCACGGCGCGGTACAGGTCGGTCGCCGCCCACAGCCTGACCGGCGTGCCGTCGCCCGGGTCGAGCGCCAGCAGCCCCTCACCCTGGAAGACGCCTGGGGGGACGGTGCGGCCGGGGCGGTAGCAGACGGTCGCCCAGTTGTCGTTCGCCGGGCGGTGCGGCTTCTCACCGAGGGCGTAGGCGCCGCTCGGGCTCCAGGACTGCCAGCCCTCCTCGTGGACCCGCGCACGGGCGACGTCCACGGGCACGGAGGCGAGCGGCGTGAAGGGGTGGTGCACAGTTTCTCTTCTCGGAAAAAAGGGGTCGGTCAGCCCTTGTTGGCGCCCAGGGTCAGGCCGCTGACGAACTGGCGCTGGAGCACGAAGTACACGATCAGCGTGGGGATCGCGGTGAGCAGCGCGCCGGCGGCGACCAGGTTGGGGTCGGTGAAGTACTGCCCGGACAGGTTGTTCAGCGCCGAGGTGATCGGCATGTTGTCGCCCGTGGAGATCAGCACGATGGCCCAGAAGAAGTCGTTGTAGATCCAGATGGACAGCAACGTCGCCAGGGCCGCCATCGCGGGCTTGCACAGCGGCAGCACGATCTGCCAGTACATCCGCCACACCGACGCGCCGTCGACCAGCGCGGCCTCGGTCAGCTCGTGCGGCAGCATCCGCATGTAGTTGCTCAGCACGAAGGCGCAGAAGCCGGACTGGAACGCCACGTGGATGAGGACCAGGCCCAGCGCGGAGTCGTACAGCTTGCCGCTGACCGTGATGCCCGGCAGGTCGATCAGCAGGTACATGCGGTACAGCGGGGTGATGATGACCTGCTGCGGCAGCAGGTTGCCCGCCGTGAAGACCAGCAGCAGAGCGATGTTGAACCGGAAGTCGAAGCGGCTGACGTAGAACGCGACCATCGACGACAGCAGCAGCGTCAGCAGCACGGCCGGGACCGCGATGATCAGCGTGTTGCCGAAGTAGTGCATCATGTCGGACTGCTCGAACGCGTTCGTGAAGTTGTCGAAGCTCAGCTTGTCCGGCCAGGAGACGTAGCCCTTGGCGCTGGTCTCCGAGTACGGCCGCAGGGCCGCGAACATCGCCCACAAGAGCGGGGCGAGCCAGGCCAGCGCGGTGACGACGAGGAACACGTGCAGCAGGACCCTCGCCGGGCGGACGGGGGTGCGCTGCTTGGCAGCGAGCGCGACGGTGGGGGTGCTCATGCGCGCCGCTCCTTCCGGAAGGTCGCGATCAGGTACGGGATGATGACCGCGAGCGAGATGACCAGCAGGACGACGGCGATCGCGGAGCCGTATCCGATCCGGCTGGACTCGCCGATGATGTTGTTGGTGATCAGGATCGACAGCAGCTCGGTGCCCTGGGCGCCCTTGTTGAAGACGAACACCAGGTCGAAGGCGCGCAGGGCCTCGATGATGGTGACGACCAGGACGACGGTGTTGGTGGGCCGCAGGGTGGGGAAGATGACGTTCTTGAACGTCTGCCACTCGTTCGCGCCGTCGAGCGCGGAGGCCTCCCGCAGGGACGGGTCGACGCCCTTCAGACCGGCCAGGTAGAGGATCATCATGTAGCCGGTGTGCCGCCAGGACGCGGCGACCAGCACGGCCCACAGGTTCAGGTGCGGGTTGCCGATCCAGTCGATGTAGTGGCCGGGCTTGTTGGCCCCGATGAGGCTGTTGATCAGGCCGGTGTCGGGGTTGTAGACGAGCTGCCAGACGAACCCGGTGACCGCCAGCGACACCACGACCGGCAGGAAGAACGCGGTCTGGTAGATGCGGGTGAAGCGGATCTTCTTGTCCAGCTGCACGGCCAGGAAGAGCCCGAACGGGGTCGGGATCAGGATGAGCACGACGAACCAGACGATGTTGTGCTCGACGGCCGGCCAGAACTGCGGGTTGTCGGTGAACAGCTGCTTGAAGTTCTGCAGCCCGACCCACTTGATCGAGTCGAACCCGATGCCGTCCCAGGTCGTGAAGGCCAGTGCGACCGACGCGAGGGCCGTGACCCACACCAGCGCGACGTGCAGGATCGTGGGAACGCCCGCCATCAGACCCAGGGTGACGCGGTCGCGGCGGGTGAGCAGGCGGTTGTGCCCCTGCGGGGCGCGCTTCTTCTTCTGGGCGGGCGCGCCGCCCGGAGGCGGCACGGCGGCCGCCTCCGGGTTCTGGATACCGGTTTCGATGCTCATGAGGACGCGAAGATCGTCTTCTTCTGGCGCTCGATGGACGACAGGATGCTGTCCACGCCCTTGGGGTTACGGACGAAGTTCTGCAGCGCGGGCTGCATCACGGTGGAGGTGAAGTCCGGGCGGCTGTCGCGGTCCATGAACTGCGTCAGGTTCTTGGCGCCCGAGATCATCGTGTACGCCTTCTTCTGCAGCGCCGTGTACGTGGAGGTGTCGGCCTTGCTGGAGGCGGCCACCACGCTCGGGTCGGACTTGAGGTAGATCGCCTCGGCGTCCGGGGTGCCCAGGTACTCGAGCAGCTTCACGGCACCCGCGTGGTTCTTCGGGCTCTTGCTGAGCATGAACCCGTCGGTCGGCGCCTCGACGGTGTCCTGGCCGAACGCGGAGTTGATCTCCGGGAAGGCGAAGAAGTCGAGGTCCTCCACGTCGGCCTGGTTGGTGAACTGCTGGGCCACGAAGGAGCCCAGCAGGTACATGCCCGCCTTCTTGGACACCAGCGTCTGCGCGGCGTCCTGCCAGGTGCGGCCCACGGCGCCGTCCTGGTGGTAGGGCAGCAGCTCGGCCCAGTGGTCGAAGACGGCCTTCACCTTCGCGTCGGTCCACGACTCCTTGCCCGCCATCAGGGACTTGTGGAAGTCGTAGCCGTTGAGACGGAAGTTGATCTGGTCGAAGGTGCCCATCGCCGGCCAGGCGTCCTTGTCACCGAACGCGATCGGGACCAGGCCGTCCTTCTTCATCTGCTTGCACAGCGCCACGAGCTCGTCCCACGTGGTGGGGACCTTGTAGCCGTGCTGGGCGAAGACGCTCTTGCGGTAGAAGATCGCCCACGGGTACGTGTACAGCGGCACGAAGTAGTACTTGCCGTCCTCACCCTTGCTGAGCTGCTTCATCGCGTCGGGGAAGTTCCCGCCGATGGTCTGCCACACGTCGTCGATCGGGGAGGCGAGACCCTTGGCCGCGAAGAACTGCATGCGGTAGCCGGCGAACCAGGTGAACACGTCGTCCGGCGTGCCCTGCAGATAGGAGTTGATCTGCTCCTGGAACGTGTTGTGGTCCTTGGTGTTCACCGCGACCTTGATGCCGTCCTTCTTCTGGAAGGCAGCGTAGATGTCGGCGAACGCCTTCTTCGGCACCGCGTCCGAGGCGTTGGAGCCCAGGCTGACGGTCTTCGAGTCACCACCCGAGCCACTGCTGCCGGCGCAGGCGCTCAGCAGGGGAACGGCCGCGCTCAGCGCTGCGGCGCCGCCTATCCCGCGCAGCAGGGTGCGGCGGCTCGGGCCGGGAAGGGACAGACCGGAGGGTGAGTGATGCATTGACGGCTCCTGGGGGCAGTGGGTCCCGGCTGGCTCCGATCGAGGGGTCAGAAACGATCAGAATCCAACTTGACCAAACATCGTGGGCGTCATAAGACGCGAATGTCCGCTCATACGTCAAGAGCCACCGGGGGCCGTTTTTGAAACGTGACCGACATGTCCTTGATCGGTAGCGCTTACACCGGGCCGACTCAAGGACAGTTTCCGGCAAAGAAAGTAAACAGGTTCAGACAGCACCTATCGGCGGGCCGCGGTGGAGCCGGTGGTTCCGCTAGCCGATCCGCACCGTCTTCGAGACCGTGACCTGGTCGATGTCGCTCGTGCGGACCGTCGCCCTCATCGTCCACCGGCCCGGCAGCGGGAGATCGAGGGTGTCGGTGGCCCAGTAGCCGCCCCGGTCGGTGAGCCTGGCGTCGAGCGGGCCGACGTCGCGGCCCTCGAGCGTGAAGGTGAGCCGTAGCTCGGGGACCGTCGCGATGCCGCCGTCGGGCCCGAAGATCAGCGCCTGGACACCGTTCTCGCCCACCCGGCCGGGCGTCAGTTCGATCTGCACCTTGCCGTGCCCGCCGGGGGTGCCCACGTCGAAGGGGATCACCGTGGCGGAGCCGAGGGGCGGTTCGGCGGCCGTCGACGCCGCCGCCTCCTCCGCCGCCCGGCCCGGCTGGGTGCCGGTGAGCAGGGTGGTGACCGCGAGGACGACCAGCCCCAGGGAGATCTCGGCGAGCACGGAGCGGCGCAGGGCCTGGAGGTGGGGCGCGCGGGCGCCGTCTCCCGGCGCGGGACCCGTCGGTGCGTCCTGAGGGTCTGTGTCCGTGTCCGTCCGCACGTCCACGGCGTCCCGTACGCCCTCTGCGCCCCGTGCGTGCGATGCGTCCCGCACGCGCGCGGCCTTCCCTACGTGGGCGGCGTCGGCGTCCCCCGAGGCGGCGCCCACCGTCTCCCGCACCCGCTCCGGCGGCGCCGCCGGAACCTTTGCCGCCGGAACGGCGAGCCGTGCCGTGAAGCGACGGGAGCAGCCCGCCGCCGCGAGCAGCAGGGCGACCCCGGCCAGCTTGGCGACGAGCAGCCTGCCGTACGGCGTCGAGGTGAGCGCGTCGAGGGAGCCGAGGCCCCGCCAGGACTGGTAGGCGCCGGTGGCGGCCAGGACGGCGACCGCGGCGAACGCCAGCCGCGAGAAGCGGGCGACCGCGGGGGCGGGCAGATCCCCGGGCGTCCGTTGCACCACCGTCACCAGGGCCGTGAGCCCGCCCAGCCACACCGCCATCGCCAGCAGGTGCAGCACGGCCGAGGTCATCGCGAGCGGCACCTGGATCCCGGCGGACGCGTGCTCCGCCACCGCCCAGGTCAGGGCCAGCGCGAGCGACAGAAGGCTCACGATCGCGAACCGGAGCCGGCCGGAACCCACCGGGCCACGCCCGTCGGCCGGTGCGCGCAGCACCCCGGCCCGCGCCGCGACCGGTGCCGCCACCGCCAGCAGCGCCACCCGCACGAGCAGCGCGAGACCCGGGCGGCTCGTCGCCGTCTCCCGCAGCACCGTGAGGTCGAAGGCCGCCGCCGGGCCGCTGCCACGCTCGTACGGACCCCGGAGCAGCAGCAGGGCGAGCGTGGCCGCGAGCAGCGTCCACCAGCCGCCCACGAGCAGTCCGCGCGGCGCCGCCACGCCGGTGACCATGGCGAACGCGGTGGCGCCGAGCAGCAGTGCGAGGCCGCCGTAGGCGATGTAGCGGGCCGTGTTGTACAGCGCCGTGGAGGCGGCGTCCTGGACCTCGTCGTCCGGCAGGGCGGCCCTGGTCGCCGAGCGCTTGCCGACGGAGAAGGTGAGCGCGCCGGAGACCGGGTGGCTGTCGGCCGACACCACCCGCCAGGCCACGATGTATGTGCCCTGCTTCAGGTCCGGCAGCGTGACCCGCGCCGTGTGCGAGTGGCCGTCCGCATGTTCCTGTTTGCCCGTGTGAACCCGACGGTTCTCCGGATCGAACACCCGGATGGAGTTGTCCAGCAGACCGACGGCCTCGGTGAAGGTGAGGGTGACGGCCTTCGGCGCCGTCTTCAGCACACTGCCGTCCGCCGGGTCGGTGCCCCTCAGCGCGGCGTGCGCGGAGGCCGAACCGGCACCCGCGAGGAGCAGCAGGGGGGCGACGAGCAGGACGAGGGCGAGGTGCCGCAGCCGCCTCCCGTGCCGGTCCGCGCCCCGACTCCCCCCGTCCACACGTCCTCCGTCCACGTCACGTCTCCCGTATCGCCGGTTCCGGGTCTCGGTTACGTACGGACGCGGCGCGCCCTGTTCTCATCGGCGGGCGGCGTGATCCCGGCCGCCGAAGGCCGAGTCGCCCATCGTCTCCGGGAGCCGCGTCACCAGGTGGGCCGGGCCGACACCCCGCCGTCCACCACCAGGTCGTGGCCCGTGATCCAGGAGGCGAGGGGCGAGGCCAGGAACACGCAGGCGTCGCCGATGTCCTCAGGGCGCCCCAACCGGCCGGACGGCGCCGCCTGTTGCCAGCGGCGCACGCCTTCCGGCCAGTCCTCCGCCAGGCCCGGCCGGTCGACGAGGCCGGGGGAGACGGTGTTGACGCGGATGCCGTACGGCCCGTACTCGAGAGCCGCCGAGCGCGCGTGCATCACGACGGCCGCCTTGGAGGCGCAGTAGTGGGCGTGCAGCGGGGCCGGATGCGTGGCCTCGACGGAGGCGATGTGGGTGACGGTGCCGCCGCCCGCGCCCCGCATCACCTCCACGGCCGCCTGCGTGCACGCGAACACGCCCGTGAGGTTGGCGTCGACCACGGCCCGCCACTCGGCGGCCGTCATCCCGGCCAGCTCCTGCACCGGCTGCACCCCCGCGTTGTTGACCAGCGCCGTCAGCCGCCCGCCGCCCCACTCGGCGGCCTCGGCCACCAGACGCCGGCATTCCTCCTCCACGGTCAGGTCCGCCCGGAGCACGACCGCCCGGCCCCCCGTGTCCCGGATGCGGGCGGCCACCTCGTCCGCCGCCCCGAGCGACGTACGGCAGTGGACGGCGACCGCGGCGCCCTCCTCGGCGAACCGCAGCGCGATCCCGCGCCCGATGCCGCCGCCCGCCCCCGTCACCAGGGCCGCCTGCCCTTCCAGCAGTCCGCTCACGGCCGGCACAGCTCCGCGATCCGGGCCGCCTCGGCCGGGTAGCGCGCGGTGAGTTCGGCCGCGTCGCCGTGCTCGTACGCCTCGTCGGTGAAACCCGGCGCCATGGTGCACCCGAAGAGCGTCCACGAGCCGCCCGCGGCGACCCGGCCGCCCATCCAGGTGCCCGCCTCCACGGTGAACTGCACGTACTGGCCGCCGAGGACGTCCGGGCCGAGTACGGCCGTGCGGGCGCCGCCGTCCGGGGCGAGGAGCAGCAGCTCCAGCGGGTCGCCGAGGTAGTGGTGCCAGACCTCGTCGGCCGGGAGGCGGTGCAGGGCCGAGTAGCCGTCGGGGGCGGCGGTCAGCAGGGCCACGATGGCGGTGCCCTCCGGCCGCCCGTCCGCCCGGGCCGGTCCCGTCCAGGTCCTGCGGAACAGCCCGCCCTCACGTGGGATGGGTTCCAGTCCGTAGTGGGCGATGAGATCGTCAGGCGTCACGGCAGCAGGCTAGGGCCTCATCGTTTGGATCATGCCGGGCTCGCGCCCCGGCTGCGGTCCGCGCGCCGCCGGGCGACCATCGGGTCATGGACGTCACCCTTCACCTCGCCCAGGATCCCGAGGCCGACGCGCTCCTCGGGCGCAGTCCGCTCGCCGCGCTGATCGGGATGCTGCTGGACCAGCAGGTCCCGATGGAGTGGGCCTTCAAGGGACCGTGGACGATCGCGCGACGACTGGGCACCGACGACCTCGACGCGCACGACATCGCGGCCCAGGACCCGGAGGCCTTCGCGGAACTGCTGTCGCGCAAGCCCGCGGTGCACCGTTACCCGGGGTCGATGGCGCGGCGTATCCAGCAACTGTGCCAGTACCTGGTCGAGCACTGCGACGGGGACCCCGAGGCCCTGTGGGCCGACGCCGGCAGCGGGCGGGAGCTGCTCGGGCGGCTCCAGGACCTGCCCGGCTTCGGCAAGCAGAAGGCGCAGATCTTCCTCGCGCTGCTCGGCAAGCAACTCGGCGTACGGCCCGAGGGGTGGCGGGAGGCCGCGGGTCCCTACGGAGAGGCCACGTCGTTCCGGTCCGTGGCCGACATCACCGGGCCCGAGTCCCTGGCGAAGGTCCGGGCGCACAAGCAGGAGATGAAGGCGGCGGCGAAGGCCGCGAAGGGCGATCGGTAGCAGCCGGCAGGCGTCAGTCGGTCGGACCGTCCGGGGTGGCGGGGCGCCCGCACCCGTTCCCAGCATGGATCATGACCGACGCACCGACCGGGCCCCCTGGCGGACCGGAATACGACGACCGTCATGTCCACGCCGCACGCGGCACGCACGCGATGAGACCGGCGTGGGACCTTCAGGAGCCGCCCTTCGAGGGGCCGTTGCACGTCCTGGCCCGCACCGCCTGGCAGGTCGTGCTGATCACCGGTGTCGCGTCGCTGATCCTCGGCGTCCTGGTCCTCGTCTGGCCGGACCCGTCCCTGCTCGCTGCCGGCGTGCTCTTCGGCGTGTACCTGCTCGCCAGCGGTGTGTTCCAACTGGCCGCCGCCTTCGGCACGCACAAGACCACCTCGCTGCGCGTCCTGGCCTTCATCAGCGGCGCCCTGTCGATCCTGCTGGGCCTGTTCTGCTTCCGCAGCCGCCTGGAGTCGGTCCTGCTGCTCGCACTGTGGATCGGGATCGGCTGGCTGATCCGCGGAATCACCCAGGCCATGGCCGCCGCCCACGATCCGGCGGTGCCCGCACGCGGCTGGCAGATCCTCCTCGGCGTCGTGACCTTCATCGCCGGGATCGTGCTGATCGTCTCGCCGTTCCGGACGATCGCCGTGCTGACCCTGGTCGCCGGGTGGTGGCTGGTGGTGGTCGGCATCCTCGAGATCGTCACGGCGGTTCGGATCCGGGGCGGTGCGCGGCGGATCCCGCGCACTCTGTGAAGATCACATGGCGATCCAGTGGTGATCACGCGGAGAACGTCAACCACTCGCCCGGCCGGTACACCGTGCGAGCGGTTCTCGGGGCCGACACGATGAAGGACGCGCGTCCGACGGGGAGATGACCCCATGTGAGCCACGCACCGCACCCCCCACGCACCGCTCGGCGGTATGCCTGGCTCAGGGTGCTCGTGGTGCTCGTCAGCCTCCTCGTGGCCGGCGCGTACACCGAGGCGGTGGAGGCGGACGCCGCCCCCACGTCCGCGGTCCAGGCGTGCGACGCGGACTACGACGTCCTCGCGCCCGCGCCGCGGACCGCGACCCTCCAGGGGCCCCGCACCGTCACGCCGCTGCGACCGGGACCGCAGGCCGCCCCCGCGCCGTCCGGCCCGGACGACCTGCCTCCCGCCCCCGCCCGGACGTCGCGCTCGGCCGCACTGCACGCCCTGCGCACCGTGGTCCTGCGCTGCTGACAGGTCCGGCCCGCCCGGAACCGTCACACCACCAGCAACGCGAGGAACCCTTACATGCTCATCGACCCCTACGCGGTCCTGCACGCCCTGGTGCGCGCCGAGGCCCTGCGCAGCACGAAACCGAAACCGGAACCCGAGCCGGAGCCCGACGCGGTGGACCCGTCCGCCCCGGCGATCCCGCCGGAGCGGGACCGCGAGCGGCGGCCGTGGACCCGTCCGCATCCGTGACCCATGACAGCGGCCGCCCCCGGCGGGGCGGCCGCGCCACTTCCCGCACACATGCCGAACCCTCTCCCTTTTTGCCCCGTTTACCGCATCTTTTCCGAGGGCGCACTCCGTCGCCATGGCTGCGCCCGGAACGTGTCGACCGGTAGGCTTTCCGTGTGATCTTCAAGCGCATCGGAAACGGCCGGCCGTACCCCGACCACGGCCGGGAGAGCACCCGGCAGTGGGCGGACGTCGCGCCGCGCCCGGTCCGCCTCGATCAGCTGGTGACGACCAAGCAGCAGCTCGACCTGGAGACCCTGCTCGCCGAGGACTCGACGTTCTACGGCGACCTCTTCGCGCACGTCGTGAAGTGGCAGGGCGACCTGTACCTGGAGGACGGCCTGCACCGCGCGGTCCGCGCGGCGCTGCAGCAGCGCCAGGTACTGCACGCACGGGTGCTCGAACTCGACTGACCCCTGCGCGAGACGGCCCCTGGGCGCCGCGGTCCGCTTCCGCCGTCCGCGGGCCGTACGGACGCCTGTTGACCCTTTCGGGTTGGACTCCGGGCGTCTGATGATCATCTAGTAGGCATTGCTGCCCGGGCGCACTACGCTGCGCCCATGAGCATGCTGACTCCCCCTGGCATGGGTGGCCAGTACCGGATCACGGGGGACAAGTACCCGCGGATGCGCCCGCCCCGGCGCCGCGGCAGGCTCGTGGTCGCCATCGTCGCCTCCGTGGCCGCCATCGGGCTGATCGGGTGGGGAACCGTGCAGCTCATCGACGTCTTCACCGGAGGCAGTGGCAGAACGTCGGCGTCCGGCCCCAAGGCGGACTGCGCCGGCAAGGTGAGCGCCTCGCCCGCCGCCGCCAAGGCCCTGCCCGAGCCGGGGCGGATCACGGTCAACGTCCTCAACGCCACGGAACGCAGCGGCCTCGCCAAGGAGACCGCGGACGAGCTGAAGAAGCGCGGCTTCCACATCGGCACCGTGGGCAACGCGACGCAGCAGTACGACAAGAAGGTCAAGGGCGTCGGGATACTGCTCGGCCCGAAGGCCTCCCTGCACAGCGCGCTGCCGGTTCTCGCCACCCAGCTCGCGGGCGCCGACCAGCGCACGGACGCCCGCACGGACGCGTCCCTCGACCTGATCCTCGGCGACGGCTTCAAGTCCCTGACGGCCAAGCCGGACGCGGACAAGGCCCTGGCGGCCCTGTCGAACCCGACACCGACGGCGTCGCCGGGCAGCACCGGCAAGAAGAGCTGCTGAGCTTCCTCCGGGCCCGGCACCCACACCGGCCGCCGTCCCCGGTCCCCGGACCCGTGCGGTGCGGCCGTGCGGTCTCGTGCGGAGACCGCACGGCCGGTCCGGAGCCGTTCCGGGGCCGTGCCGCCCTTACGTCCCCTACTCAGCCGCCCCGTACAGCCGGTCCCCGGCGTCCCCGAGGCCCGGAACGATGTAGCCGTGCTCGTTCAGGCGCTCGTCGACCGCGGCCGTCACCACCGTGACCGGCGTGCCCGCCAGTTCGCGTTCCATGACCTCGACGCCCTCCGGAGCGGCCAGCAGCACCACGGCCGTCACATCGTCCGCACCGCGCTTGATCAGCTCCTGGATCGCCGCGACGAGCGTGCCGCCCGTCGCGAGCATCGGGTCCAGGACGTACACCTGCCGCCCCGAGAGGTCCTCCGGCATGCGTGTCGCGTACGTGGAGGCCTGAAGGGTCTCCTCGTTGCGGATCATGCCCAGGAAGCCCACCTCGGCGGTCGGCAGCAGCCGCACCATGCCGTCCAGCATGCCGAGGCCGGCGCGCAGGATCGGCACCACCAGCGGGCGCGGACGCGACAGCTTGACGCCGGTGGTCGTGGCGACCGGCGTCTCGATCTCGATCGCCTCGGTGCGCACGTCCCGCGTCGCCTCGTAGGCGAGCAGGGTGACGAGTTCGTCGGCCAGGCGACGGAAGGTCGCGGAGTCGGTGCGCCGGTCGCGCAACGTGGTGAGCTTGTGGGCGACCAGGGGGTGGTCGACGACATGGAGACGCATGCCCCCACAGTAACCGGGCCACCGCGTCCGTCCGGACCTGGCATCGAACCCCCCATCAGAGGGAAAGTGGGAGGAACGGAACAGGGGTGGTGTGACGATGCCGGACCAGGAGTCCCCCGACGAGCCGGAGGCACAGGAGTCGGACGCCGAGCGCAGGCGGCGCCGCGCCAGGTTCCTGCGTGAACTGGCGGAGGCACGGGAGCTGCGCGCCCGCGTCCAGCCCCGCCGCGCCAAGGCCGCAAGGCTGCGTCATGCCATGCGTATGCGCACCTTCCGCTGGTAGCGACGCGGCCGCCGCGGGGGTGGCCGTGCGGCCACACCGGCAAAGGCCGCGTACGATCCGCAGGTGGCGGCAACGAGTGCGCTGGTGAGTGGACCGCTCTGCTCGAGTGCTCGCGATCAAAACAGCCAGACACAGGGAGCCGAAGACGTCCCCTGAACGCCTTGTTTCTGCCACGATTCCGAGTGGGTGGGGCTCGGAGCCCAGCTCTCTCCGCCCAGAACCTCCGCCGGGGGGACCCCCAACCGGCACGCCTATGACCAGTGGGAGAGTCACGGTGTACTTCGCCGCACTGCTCGCGCGCACCGAAGACGGGTGGGAAGCGAGCGACACAGAGCTCGACGATGTGGAGACGCTGTCCGACCTGGCCGACCTGGCCCGGGAAGCCTCGGCCGACGACGACACGGTGCTCGTCCTGATCGAGCAGGAGGACGCGTGGTTCGGCGTCGTCCGCGTGGACGGCGAGGACGACCCTCGTATCTACGTCTCGGACGCCGCTGCCGCAGCCCGCAGTTCGTACGGCGAGATCCTGCTCACCGACGAACTGCTCGGAAGGGAGCCCGGCGACGACGGTCCGGACCTGGACTCCCTCGACCTCGACGGCACGGAGGACGGTGAGCCCGAGGACGCCGACGACGAGGACGCGCCCGGTACGGACGCCGCCGTGCCGCACGGCCCCGTGGGAGACAGCGAGATCCTCGACGACCTCGGTGTCTCCGAGAAGGAGCTGCGCGCGCTGGACGCCGACGACGCGCTCAGCGCGATCGCCGAGGCCCTGGGTGCCTCGGAGGTCCTGGAGACCGTCCGCTAGGTGTGCGGGTGACCGAGGACCGGGCGCCGGCCCCCGACCCGGTGCGCGACCGGTGGCGGGACGCCATGCGTCTTGCCCTGGACGAGGCGGCGCGGGCCGTCGAAGGCGGTGACGTGCCCGTCGGTGCCGTCGTGCTGTCCCCGGACGGCTCGGTGCTGGCCACCGGTCACAACGAGCGCGAGGCGACGGGCGATCCGTCGGCCCACGCGGAGATCGTCGCGCTCCGCCGGGCCGCTGCTGCGCTCGGCGAGTGGCGGCTGCCCGGCTGCACGCTCGTCGTGACCCTGGAGCCCTGCACCATGTGTGCCGGTGCGGTGCAGCAGTCCCGGGTGGAGCGGCTCGTCTACGGTGCGCGCGACGAGAAGGCGGGCGCGGTCGGGTCGCTGTGGGACCTGGTGCGCGACCGGCGCCTGAACCACCGCCCGGAGGTGATCGCCGGTGTGCTCGCGGACGACTGCGCACGGCTGCTGACGGACTTCTTCCGGATCCGCTGAGTTCCCGCCCCGGTGATCCCCGGAAACGGATTTCAGACCACGGCCCACCTTGGGGTAGGGTCTCCCTCGGTAGCGTGTCCGAGCGGCCGAAGGAGCTCGCCTCGAAAGCGAGTGTGGCGCAAGTCACCGAGGGTTCAAATCCCTCCGCTACCGCAGGTAGACGAAGGGTCCGGCTCACCACGCCGGACCCTTCGCGTATGTCCGTCTCAGTTTCCGTCTCAGTTGCCCATTCCTGTGGACACGGCCGCAGCTCGTTCAGCATGCTCATCAACTATGTCGAGGAGTCAGCCGCAACCTCAGCCTCAGTGGACCCGATGGGTGATCATTGCCGCACTGATTGCGGGATGGATCGTAGTTCTGAGCGGGGCCATGGCGAAGCCCGGCGGGCTGGGCGTCGTCGACTGGGGTTTCGGTGGTGTGATAGCGGTCGGCCTCTTCCTCATGATCTGGCTGACAATTCGCGCGCGGGACACAACCCAAGCTGAGAGTCGCGCGCGGGTCCGGGAAGCCGAAGAAGGCTTGGAAGCGGCCCTGCGCGGTTCAGCTTCCACCGGCGTCGTTGCCCTTGGCGACAGAGCCATCAGCGTAAGCGGCAATCATCATGGGCCTGTCGTGGTTACAGACAGTTCGTCGTCGCCTAGCGCGAACGGAGAACAGGACGTCAGACAGACCCGTCTCACTCTCTCGGAGCTGTGGACAGTAACGCACCGTCGACTTGATCATTACCATGGCATCGCCCTTGGCCAGGCAAAACAGTCTTTCCTCAATGCACAGATCGCAATGGGCTTGGGATTTGCTCTGCTCATCGGCTTCGTGATCGTCGCGTTGAACGCCAGCACAGTGGCGGGAAGTATCGTCGCTGGCGGACTGGGGGCTGTCTCGGCTGCACTCGCTGGGTACGTAAGCCGGACGTTCATCAGGTCCCAGGAGGCGGCGGCCGGCCACCTTCGCGCGTACTTCGATCAGCCCCTGGAATTCTCTCGTTACCTCGCGGCTGAGCGACTGATGGCGGATGCCGGGCTGAGCGAAGAGCACAGGGCGGAGGTCTTGAGCCTTCTCGTTCAGACGATGATCACCGGACCGGTTGATCCCTCGCCTGCCAGCACCACCGAGGAACAACCAGGCAGGACCTCTTGACCCTGCGCGGCATCGCCAATGAAAGGGGCGGCCCGTGGCGGACCGCCCCTTTTCTCATGCTCAGCCGACCAGAACTAGCGCTCCGGAGAACCCGTCGTCACCGTCATCCGGGCTGTCCCCGTCAGGCTTCCAGATGAGACCGTCAACCTGGCGGGCTACCTCACTCCGAACGGAGTCCACCATGTGCTGGTAGCGCGCAGCCATGGCCGTCGTGGACCAACCCATGAGCCCCATCACGGCCCGCTCGGAGACTCCGAGGATCAGCAGGACCGTGGCGGCGGTGTGCCGGGCGTCGTGCAAACGGCCGTCCCGTACCTTCGCGTCGCTGAGAAGTTCCTTCCAGTCGTCGTAGTCCGTTCGGGGGGATGTGCCCCGCCCGGTCGGCGTCGCGAAGAGCCACCCTTCGTCTGCCCAGTCGTCACCAGCCGCCACCCGTTCGGCGTCCTGCTTGATCCGGTGCTGCTTCAGGAGGTCCACAAGCTGAGCGGGCAGACCGACCGCGCGCCGTCCCGCGCGTGACTTCGTGTCGGCCGTCTCGGGGTTCGTCCGCTCACGCTGCGGGCAGTAGCCGGGCTTCCTGCCGCAGGTGTCCCCGCACCCGTGGGCGTAGCGCGGTCGGCGGCGGCTCCGACGGACCATGAGGACGCCCCGCTCAAGGTCCACGTCCGCCCACTTGAGTCCCAGCGCCTCCCCCTGCCGGAGTCCGAGCGCCAGCGCCACGGCCCAGCGGGCGGAGTTCCGGCGCTTGTCGGCCGCCCGCAGCAGCCGCTGTACCTCCTCGACGGTGTACGGCTCCACCTCCTCTTCCCGCACGCGGGGAGCCTTGGCGAGTTGGACGGGGTTCCGCCCGAGGTGGCCACGCCGTACCGCCTCGTTCAGCGCAGTGCGGAAGGTCCGGTGGATCTGGTGGATCGTCCCCGCCTTACGGCCGTCTGCCTGCATCTTCCCGTAGAAGTGCTCGATGTGTTCCGGCCTGAGCTTGTCGAGCCGGTGGGCACCGAGAGCGGGAATCAGGTGCTTCCGGACGGCGACGCCGTAGCCGACCATGGTGTTCTCGTTCACCGCGAGCGGTGCGATGTTCTCGACCCAGTGGGTCAACCAGGTCTTGACCGTCCAGGGCTTGCCCGGCTTGGCGAGCGTCTTGGCGTCGCGTTGCTTCTCCAGGTCGCGGACGGCCGCCGTGACCTCCGCGCGGGTCTTGCGCTCGACGTGGCGCCGGTCGGGCTTGCCGTCGTCACGCACGCCGACCGTCACCCGGCCGTGCCACTTCCCATCCTTCCCGAAGTAGATGGACGATCGGCCGTTCGGCTGTCGGGTGCGCTTCTTGTCGTCGTTCGCCTCTGCCATGTGTGGGCTCCTCAAGCGGCGGTGCGGGCGGGGTGGTGGTTCTTGCGGCGGCGGGATACGAACTCCGGCACGGCGTCGGCGGGGACCCTGCGGAGGTGGCCGACGGTGATGGACTCCAGCTCTCCGGAGCTGATGAGCCGGTAGCAGACCGTTCGGCCTATCTGGAGGCGGCGGGCGGCCTCTTCAACTGTGAGAAGGACAAGGGTGGGGTCGATGGCATCGGCGAGTCGGGCCGTGTCCATTCGCGTGCTCCTTCGTCTCACGGCAGGGGATTAGGGAGCGGGGGCCGTCTTCGGCCCCCTTCTGGAAAGTCCGCTACTTCCGCCACGCCGCTACACCGCAGGTCAGGAACGGTGTAGGGCGTAGCGGTGGGGTGGTGTGTAGCGGCTGCGCCACGTTCCGGCGGGGTGCCGGTGGCGTGGGGCGCAGCCGCTACAGGTGGGTGGTCGCGCTACGCCGCTGGGGCCTCTGAGCTGGGCTGTAGCGGGGGAAGCGCTTGTAGCGCTCCCTGGGGAGGCGGGGCGCAGTAGCGTGCCCATGCGTCTGCGAGGTCTTCCGCGAAGTAGCCCTTGAGGACTCCGCCGGCGGTGCGGATGTTCCGGGAGTGGATCGGCTCGTTGTCGCCGGTCATGTACTCGCCGAGCATCCGCGACAGGCGGCGGCTGTCGAGCGGCTTGCCGCCCAGGTCAGCCCACGGGGCGTCGTCGAGCGCGTTGAGCCTGTCCAGGATGGCGATGGTGGGCAGGCGGTCGATGCCGATCAGCACGTGGTCCCGCAGGTCGGTCAGGAGCCGGATACCGAGGCTGTGCTTGTCGGTGGTCTGCGCTGCCTTGACCAGCGTCGCGCATGCTTCGCGTGCCCGGCGCGGCCAGGTGCCGCCTCCGGCGTCCGCGACGGCGAGCAGGGGTTCCCACACGTCCGCGGGTCGGTCGGTGACCCCGTCGGGCATCTCGGGCCAGGCATTCACAACCTGTGGACGGGCCTGTTCGGCCCACTGCGCGAGCCGGTCACGGAGCTTGTGTCCCTCCGTCTCGTGCAGGCGGGCGCGGAAGGATTCAACGCTTTCGTTGCGGGCGCGGCGGCGCATGCGGATGACGACGGAGCGGGTCAGGATCGTGTCGGGCAGGGAGCCGAGCCCGGCGACCGCGACCGCGCAGTACGAGGGGAACGCCTGCACGGTCTGGTTGCCACCATCGCCGATGCACCGATAGGTGACCCCGGAGCGGCGGTGACCGGCGTTCAGGAACCCGCGCAGTTCCTCGTTGTCCCCTGCCTTGGGGCCGAAGACCGTGTCGATCTCGTCGAACAGGATCGTCGGCCGCCCGTCCGCCCCCGACACTGCCCGGAAGAGGGCGGCGGCGGACGCGTTCACGGCCGTCATCGGGTGCGGCACGAGCGTTTCCACGATCTCCAGCGCCCGTGACTTCCCCGAGCCCGGCTCCGGGGACAGGAACGCCAGGCGCGGGGTGGAGTCGAAGCAGTCGAGCAGATGGGCGTGCGCGTCCCACAGCGCGACCGCGACGTACGCGGCTTCCTGCGGGAACACGTTGAACCGTCGGTGGAAGGCTTCCACCTCGTCCAGCAGCGCGGCCCCGTCGATGGTGGGGGTCATGCGGCGGCCCTTCCTTCCTGGGGTTTGCGGAGCGGGCAGGTGTCGCGGTGGGCTTCGTGGTCGGCGATCAGGGCGAGCACCCGGGCACGGCCGACGGCGCTGCGGTCCCACCCGCACAGGCACCTCGAGGTGGCGGTGGGGACTGCGCCGCGCGGCGCCACGATGTGCAGCCACGCCACTGGGTACCGGCCGTCGCCTTGGCGCTGGTCAGAACGAAGAGCAGTTCGGACGCCCTTACGGGCGGCGCCTTTCGGCTCGCCCACGGCCGCCGGGGGCGTGCCCGGTCCGGCGGCGGGCGGGGGTGTCGTGGTGTTGGTGATGCTCTTCAGAGGGGGATGGGGGCGGGGGCTCATGCCGCATCCCGCCTGATCTGGTTGTGGGTGATGGACCAGTTCAGTGCGCTGCGGAGGGTGGAGCGGCACTCGGACGCGGCGAGGCCGGCCGTCTCCCCCGCTTCCTGAAGAGCCTGTTCAACCACACTCCTCGGGAGGTCGCCCCACGCGACGAACCGGCCCAGGGCGCGCGCCGCGCGGAACAACGTCGCTTCCCGCTCGCCGACTTGGGCCGCCGCCACATTCCGCGCCTCGTTGGTGAGTGCTACATCCGCGTATCGGCGTGATTGCCCCGTTAACGCCACTGAGGGCGCCTCAGGCGCCTTACGGGGCGGCTGGAGGATGGTTTGCAGCCAGGCGGGCAGGGGGACCGCCTCAGAGCCGCACAGAGCCTCATACGGTCCGGTGGGGGTGATGCTGCCCGCCGCGACGACGTAGCCGCCCCAGGCGCGGGTGTCCACCGAATCGGCAACGGTGCCCGCCGTGTTGGTCAGGCGCACCCCCGACGGAACGGTGAAGTACAGGTGCTCTCCGCCGCTCGCGGTCCGGGTCCGGTAGGTGGTGGGGACGGCGTGCCCGGCGCGCTCGCAGAGCGCCCCGAAGGTCGCCGCGCCGCAAGGCGCGTCCGCACTGCCTTTGTCCTTGGGCACGTCCAGGTCGACGACGACCAGTCCGGACGGACCGGTGGCGATGCCGACGTTGAACGGTGCCCGCGACCAGGCGGCGCGGATACGGTCCGGGTCGGTGGTCGCGCGCTGCTCCCACTTCCGGTGCCCGCGCTCGCACGGCCCGGTGCGGGTGCAGGCGGCTTCCCCGTGCAGCGCCGGCCGCTTGGTGCCAGGGCGCAGTGGGAAGACGTGCCAGCCGCGTTCGGCGGCCTCCAGTGCGGCCGTCATCAGGTCCGTGCTCACGCGGCCACCTCCAGGGCGGCCGTGGCGAGATGGGCGCGGCCGATCCATTGGGTGTAGGCGGGCGGGATGGCCTCGGTCAGTTCCTCGCGCACGTCGGTCCACGTGATGCCCATCGCCGTCTGAAGTTCCGCGATGGTGGGCTTGCCTCCGCCGTTGCCGTAGGCAGCGACGTACGGGCCGTCGTAGAAGCGGCCGTGCCGGTAGCCGCGCACCCTGCCCCGGTGCGGGACGTGCGCCGGCTGCTCGATGGTCCAGCCGCCCAACTCGAAGTTGCGGTGGCGGATGACTTTGAGGCCGAACATCTCGCCGCACAGGGTCAGGTCTTTGCGGATCTCCGCGCGGCCGTTGGGCTGCTCGATCACGTAGGGCAGGCCGGTCTTGTCGAGCAGTGCACGGGTGGGCGCCACCAGGTCGACGTGGGCGCGGCCCCACCCCTGGGATCGGTTCGTGCCCACGGTCAGGGCACAACCGTGCTGGCACGGCGGGGAGGCGTGGACGAACGCGTACCGGTGGATCTCGCCTGTGGCGATGAGGTGGGCGAGGTATTCCAGCGCGTCGCCCTGGTGGTACGGGAAGGGGTAGTTCGGTCGGTGGGCGACGTCGCAGCCGTCCACGTCGAATCCGGCGCGGGCGTAGCCCGCGGCGGCGCCGCCGGCGCAGGAGAACAGGTCCAGCAGGCGCGGCCGTCGGCCGTGCACTCGCCGGATGCCGATGCGATGGGTCATGCTGGGAGACCTCCAACAGGTCTGTTCTGGATTGGTTGGGCAAGGGCGGCCCCGGTTCATTGGCGTGAAGCAGGGGGCCGCCCTTGGCGTAGCTAGCCGTGGAAGTGGTTCCGTTTGAACACGGCTTTGCGGATGTTGACCGTGGTCCCCTCGCGGTGGCCGCTCGCGCTGAACACCTGCACGGCGACCCAGCCGCCGAAGATGACGGCGGCGAGGATGACGAGCTGGTGGATGAGCGCGGCGAGCGCGGCGATGAACGTGGTCAGCAGGATCAGCCCGCCGCACACGGCGCCGAACCCGATGCCCCCGAGGGCGATGTTCATCGCCGTGCGGGACACGGCCGGTTTTGCGGCGACCGGTTCGGGCTTGGCGGGCGGGATGGCGTAGCCGGTGACGACTCGCCCGTCGGGCAGGACCACGCTCGCCACGGTGGGCAGGGTGCCCGGCTGGACGGGAACGAGCGGCGCCGGCGCCACGACGGCTGGCGGTATGGGGGTGGGCTGGTGGACTTCCACGGCCCGCTGGACAGGCGCGCGGCCGGTGCTTTCGGGGTACATGCGGAATCCCTTCAGGTGGTGGGGCAGGGAGGCATACACACCCCCTGCGGGGAGGCTTCTGGAGCGGGTTTCAGGGGTGCTGACCTGCGGTCCTCCCTGACTCCCTGAACGATCATTCGTGCAGGTCAGGGCCAGGGAGGCGGGGCAGGGAGGCGTTCAGGGAGATCTCCCTCCCTCCCTGCCCCGGGGGAGGGTCGGCTCCCTCTACTCGGAGGCGGAAGCGGAATCCGTCTCGGGGCGGTTGGCGAGCGCACGGTGGACGCGGTCGCGGCCGACGACCATGCGGCCGTCGGACTTGTACGGCTCCGCCCCGGCGTCGTCGAGCACGCGCTTGAGGTCGATGAACGACCACCCGCTGTAGGCGTCCGGGTTCAGCGCGGCCAGGCGGGTGATGACTTCCTGGGTCCGCACCCGCGCGTCCGTGCCGAGCACGGTCGCGATGTCGGCGAGCGGGTCCCGCTTCTCGCCCCGCTCGATGACGTGCAGGGTGGTCACGCCGTCCCGCAGAGCCTTGGCACGGTCGGCGATCACCTTCGCGTCGTCGGTGCTGATGTAGTGCGTGCGCACCGTGATGGACGACTGCCCCTTGGGAATCTCGATCCCGTCGGAGGCGACCACGAGGGTTCCCTTGTCCAGACCCGGGCGCAGCAGGTTAGGAGCGGCGCCGCCGTCCACGGCCTTGTCCCCGAGCGCCATGCGGGCCTGCGACTCGGTGCCCAGGGCGAGCGAGGCGCGCGTGTGGGCGCCCTCGCGGACCAGCTTGGGGAGGTTCTGGTCGGTGGGGTCCTGGGTGCCCTGCCACAGCAGCACGTTCACCGCGCGGCCCTGGTTGTGGATCTTCCGGGCGGCCATGAAGTACCGGGAGTTGGAAGACGAGCCGCCGTAGGGGCGCTTGTCCTCGTCCTTGACGGGGCACATGAAGGCGACCTGCGCCTCGTCCACGATGACGATCAGCGGCGGGAACTCGGTCCCGGGCGGTGCCTGAAGGCGGCGGTTCATCTCCTCGACGGCGTCTTCCGCCATCTCCGTGACCTGAATGACGTGCTCGTCGGTGGGCCCCTGAATCAGTCGGGTGGCCAACCCGTCGAACATCGCCCAGTCGCCCACACCCTTCAGGTCACCCAGCCAGAACTCCACCGACCGGTCCAGCGCGAGCCAGAGGGCGAGGGAGCGCAGGGCGGCGGTCTTGCCCTGGTTGGACAGACCCGTGATGAGCAGGTGGCGCTGATACACGCTCAGCGCGGCGGCGTCCCCGCGCAGGTCCTGACCCCACGGGGCGCGTCCCTTGGCGTAGTCGGCCGTCAGGGTCTCGTCGGTGACCAGCGGAGACGGGCCGATCGGCTCATCCAACGCACCGGAATCGGCGATCCACAGCCGCACCGTGCGAGCCGCCTGCGGGATCGTTATGAACACCTCGTGTTCGTGCCGGGTCAGGTTCTCGGCGAGCTTGCGGCGCCGGTTCTGCACTTCCACCGTCGACACACCCGAGGGAAGCGTGACGTCGACTTCCACGCCGCATCCGGCGATCCGGATCGGACCGAGCATGGACGCGCCGGCATCCCCCATCTCCTTGATGGCGTTGCGCAGCGCGGGCACGCCCAGGTCCCGGAGGGCCTTGACCACGATGGACGGGGTGATGGGCTCACCTTCGCCGTTGCGGATGTTCACCGGGAGTGCCCAGTTCGGGGCGGCCTTCTGGTGGGCGCCGACCGACCACAGGGCGAGCAGGGCGAGGAACGGGCCGATCGTGATGAGCGGTCCCCACACCACCTGCACGATCGTGATCATGAGGTTGATGAACTTGATGACCGCCATCAGCGGGGTGACGACCTCGGTGACGTCCTTGGTGGCGATCGCCATCGCCACCCCGAGCAGGACCAGGCCACCGATGCCCATACCGGCACTCACGGCCGCACCCTTGGCCGCATCCAACGGCGAGTGCAGCAGATCCATGCGGCGGCGGTGCCGGGCTTCGCGGTAGCGCTGCCCGCGCTCCTCCCACTCGGCGGCGGCCTCGTAGTTCCCGGCGGCCTCGGCGGCGCGGAGCATGCGCTCGTACCGTGCGGCGGTACGGCCGTCCCAGGTACGGCGGGCCACGATCCGCGCCCCGCCAGCCACGTAGATGCTGTGCCGGGCCACCGCGCGCGCGGCGGTCTTGGTGTTCTCGTGCGTCACGGCCGTCCGTATGGCACGCCCGGAGCGCACCCACAGCGGAACGGGCTTGGGCGGGGCGGGGTCGGGGACCACGGTCAGCGTGGTCACGGTGGCCGCCTCGGCGGGCGGTTCGGGGTCCTTGTGCAGGTGAACGACGTTGTCGCTCATGATGGGAAGGCTCCTGACTGCCCCGGCAGGGGCGGGAAGTTGAGGGAGTGTCGGGGTGGCCGGGTCCGTGGCAGGTGCGGCCACCCCGAGTAGCGGCATCGCGGGTCAGGCGGCGGCGACGCGCAGCGCGCGCCCGATCACCACCACCCCGAGGACTTCTTGGCGGCCTTGGCGGTGGCGGCCTCGTTCACGACGCGCTGCCGCTCGGTGTGCAGGGCGGTGATCTCGGCGATGAGCCGGGTCTCGGCCGCCATCCACGCGCTCTCCAGGCGGCGGTCGGCGCGGTCGGTGCTGCGGCCTCGGGCGATCCGGTAGGTGCCGCCGGCCAGCGCGGCGAGGATGGCGCCGCGTTCGTAGCCGTTCAGCGGCCACATCTCGCGCTCGCGGACCGCTTCAAGCTTGCGGTTCGCCTGCCGGATCTCCCGGTCCAGGCGGCGGGTGTCGGGCTTGCCCATGGTCAGCTACTCCTCGGGGCGTCGGAGTGGTCGGGGTAGGCGCACAGCACGCACATGCCAAGGGAGCGCGGCAGGCAGTAGCTGTAGGTGATCCGGCAGGACGGGCAGGTGCGGCGGGCGAGCATCGCCAGGGCGAGCGCGCCCCACTTCCGCGACGTCATCGGCCGCACCGGTTTGGCCAGGTCGACCCGGTACAGGTAGGCCACCCTCGGCCCGCCGGCGCGGCGGTTGATCCGCATGACCTGCGCCGCTATCGGCTGACCCCCAGGTCGCAGCCCCTTGGCCCGTAACTGCCGGCGCGTGGCCAACCCGTCCGGGGCGAGCTTCCAGAGGTAGGTGGGCACCCCGTAGCGGGCGCCTGCCGGGTCGTAGCACTTGGCGTAGGCGGTGGGCATCACGCCACCGCCTCAGCAGCCGCAGCGCGTTCGGCGAGGATCGTGTCGCGCAGCGTGCGGGCGTTCGCCGGTGAGGTGTGGACCGTGCGGCGGATGCCCTCGGCGGTGATCTGCGCGTCCGGCCAATCGGCCGTCGCCGCACGTGCCTCGGCGAGCAACTGTTCCGGCGTCCGCTTCGGTCGGGTCGACTTCGCGGCCTCGGGGACACGGCCCGTGGCGCGGCGCGGTCGGGTCGACTCCGCCGGTATCGGTCGGGGCGTGCCCGACTCGACCGGTACCGGCTTGGTCGGGGGCGTGAGGGCGGGCAGGGGCTTGCCCGGCAGGGTCGACTTTCCCAGGGTGACCGGTGCCGGATCGGGCACCGTGAGCCGGGTCACGACGACCGGAGCGGGGGCCGATTGCGGCTGGTCAGCCGTAGACCGAATCATCTCGGTATTGGTGGATTCCTCCGCATTCGCGCCCTCGGTGGGGATCGGGGCCGGGCGGTGGTGCAGCACCTTGGCGACCAGATCGGAACCGAAGTAGATCGACCCGACCGGAAGCGACGTGGCGAGCAGCACCAGCGCCCAGTTCGCCGGGTCCCAGTCGGCGAGTCGACCCCAATCGACCCCACGGCCGTGCAGCTCGGGGACCAGGCCGTGCACGTAGTTGAGGACCAGCGAGGCGCCGGTGTAGGTGCCCAGCACCTTCAGCGCGAACGACCGGTCACGGCCGACCAGGACCAGGGTGGCGACCAGGGCGAGCGCCATGAGCCCGTCGACCACGAACGGGTACAGCATCGCCGCTGTGCCGTCGGCACCGACCGCGCCGGCGATGTCCCGCAGGGCGTTCCACGAGACGCGAAACGCCATACCGACCACCGCGACCAGCGCGAGCACCAGCAGGATGCGGCCCTTGCGGTTCATGCCGCGCCCCCCGGCAGGCTCGCGCCGGCGGAGCGGTTGGCCAGGTCCCTGCGGGCGGCGAGCAGGCGGCGCCGTGCGCGGCGGATGCGCTGGGCGTCCAACTCGGTCGGCGTGCGGTCCAGCGTGATGATCTGCGCGTCGATCAGGTCGACGTCCGCGAGGATCGCGGGCATCTCCTGCTCGATGGCGTTCAGCTCCGCGTCCGTCGGCTCCATCCAGTCGGCGAACGCGGTAACAACGTCCTGAACAGTGACGATGTGGCTCATTGGGTCGTGGTTCCTCTCAGCAACGGAACGGCCCGAACGCGGCTCCCGGGGTGCCACCCGGGAGCCGCTTGCCGTTGACGGTGAATCCCGCTCGATGCGGGGGAAGTGCCGCCCTAGCGGCGGCCGTTGACCTCAGCGATCTGCACGTTCCGGGCGTAGCCGTCGCGAAGTCGTACGAGCGTGAAGCAGCCCCCGCCCACGTCCGTGATGCGGTGCGGCTCGCCCTGGTACTGCACCTGCGTGCCGACCTGGTCGGCATTCGGGTGCTTCGGGCTGGTGATCCTGCGCATGGCGTTCTCCTCTCTCTCGGCTCCCCGCACCCCCGTCCGTACGGCCGCCGCGCAGAGCGCGGGACCGGACGGACGGGAGAGGCAGCCGACCGCAGCGGCATCGCTGCGGATCCAGAGGCGGACCGGGCTACCGCACTGGCGCCGCCGACCGGTCCATCACGGCGGCGCCCAAAGCTGTCGTTGACGCATCGGAACTCCCGAAGATCGAAGGGAAGGGGAAACGCACTGCAAGGGGGCTCTTTCGTCCCCACTCGCCGGCCGTTGCTCGCGGTCACCGGGCCACCTCGCCAGTCGGGCCGAAGCCCTGTCCCCTGGCCTTTAGCGGGATTGCAGCGTCCCCGCCCTGTGCATTCGTGCAGGTCAAGCAGTCAAGACGAGCCCACCCCATCCTGCCTAGGGGGGCTTGCCATCTCGGTTGATAGGTACGGTAGGCAACGCCGGGGGCTGCGCGCAACCCCCTCTCGCGATAGAGTCTGATAGCCCCCCTAGGCGATGATTGGAGAGTCGTGCAAGACGACATGGAGCGCGTCTCCGGGATCACGGACCCCGTTGACCGTGCCAAAGCGGCGATTGACCTGATGGCGCGATATCAGAGCCACGTGAACGAGCTGTCCCGCGTCCGTCGGGAAGCGATCGAAGAGGCTCAGGCGTCCGGGATGACCCAAGCCGAGATCGCGAAGCGACTCGGGGTCAGTCGGGGGCGGGTCGGGCAGCTCGCGTCATCCGGGCCCCCGCCAGAGCGAGCCTTCTTCGGCACGGACCTGGTCACGGTGTCTCTCGGCGGCAAGTACGAGGCAGGCAAGGGACCCGACGAGAACCCCAGCCATGTAGTGACCCGGGAAGACCTCGACAACTTCGAGCACCTTCGAAAGCTGCTCGGCGGCATGAAGCTAGAGGCTCAGTACGAGGTGATCCCGCCGTCCGGCATCGTCAACCTCAATCGGGACAACCACGTCGTGATCTGCGGCCCCCGCCTGTCTCCGATCGTGGCTCAGGTCCTCGAAGGAGACGACAACCTTCAGTTTCGGAAGGACCGGGCGTGGCACCTGGTGGACCAGACGGCCGGAAAGGAGTACCGGTCGCCGCAGGACGAGGACGGGTCGGCCGGTGACTTCGGATACCTGGGACGACTCCCGCGTCTGGACGGGAAGGGAACGTTCCTCTACATCGCCGGCATCCACTCCATCGGAGCGAACGGAGTGGTTCACTACCTGGAAAACAACGTGGCAGAGCTGTACCGAGACGTCCGTACGCGCCGCTTCTCCGCCCTGATCTCGTGTCGTTACGACCCGGAGACGATGGAAGTGCTGGAGAGTCGACGCGTCACGCCGCTGTACCGACACGAGGGCTGAGCATGCGCGTCGCCATCGACACCCAACCTGGTGGAGCCAGCCCCAACGAAGATTGGGTGGCCGGTACGCCGTCTCTTGCCGTGGTGCTGGACGGACTGAGCACCGCCGGCCTGGACACAGGATGCCGCCACGGCGTGCCCTGGTACGTGGCGCACCTCGGCAGTCAGCTTGTGGCAGCACTGGCAGACCCTGAAACCTCGCTCACGGCCGGCCTGGCGAGTGCCCTCGAACAGGTGGCGGCGCTGCACCCCGAGTGCGATCTCAGCAATCCCGGCACTCCCTCAGCGACGGTCGCGATCCTCCGGCAGCGAGCGGGCTTCCTTGACCACCTGGTCCTGGCCGACTCGCCCATCGTGCTGGAAGAAGCCGACGGGTTCACGGTTCTCACTGACCTGCGGGTGGACGAAGTACTCCCCGAGTTGCGGGCTGAAGTCGAGCAGTACGAGACAGATACGGCGGAGCATCAGGAAGCGCTGCGGCGGTTGATCACCGCGCAGCGCCAGACCCGCAACACGCCTACCGGTTATTGGGTCGCATCCTCCGACTCGGAAGCGGCAGCTCACGCCCTGGTGGGCAGTACCCCCGTCGACGGCGTACTAGCCGCGGCCGTTCTCTCCGACGGCGTATCGCGCCTGGTCACCGAATACGGCATGGCCACCTGGGCGGAAGTCTTCGCGACGCTTCGCGCCGGGGGGCCGCAAGAGCTGATCTCCTCCGTCCGGAAGGTTGAAGCAACCGATCCAACCGGGCGACGATGGCCGCGCTACAAGTCCGGCGACGATGCCGCCGTTGCCTTCTGTCAGTGGTGATAGTGGCTGGTCAGCGGACCGGGCGGCTATCTCGCTCCGTCTCAGTTTCCGTCTCATTCACCCCCGTGCGGAGCCGTCCAGAACGGTTCACGCTCCGGGCGGGAGGACGGGAATGAACGACGTTGAACCGCTCCGGATCCTGCTCTGACCAGCGCGAACAGACCTCGAAAGCGAGTGTGGCGCAAGTCACCGAGGGTTCAAATCCCTCCGCTACCGCTGGAGAAGGGCCCCGCCGTCGGTGGGGCCCTTCACCGTGTGCGCCGGACGTGCACAACAGGTCCCGGTGCACGACAGGTCCCGCACGCGCCGGATCTGCACAGGGGACCGGACGTATCCACTCGGCACGAAGCCCCGGCGTGCCGCTCAGTGCGCCGGGGCTTCGGCCCGCCCCCTGGAGCGGGGCGGCGGCCTCGGGGGAACAGGGCGCCGTCCCCTCCGCTGAGGACACGGGCGTCGGGGCCGCCTCGCGGCTCGGGGACCTCGCGGTGCGGGTCCCAGCCGGGTCCGGTCACCCGGTCCGGTCCTCCCTGCCCTCCGGGCCCCTGCCGGTCCGGTGGGCTCCTCTCCATCCTCCGTTTTCACGAGGTCCCGGCAACCCGGCCGAACGGCCCCTCCCCCCGGGCCATTGGTCCCGAAGTCCCCGTACGGAAGGAACGGGGTGAGGACATGGTGCATACGTGATCTTTTGCGAAGCCCCGAACACCTGGCCGGGTTACACTCACCCGCGGCGAACCGGCCCCTCGGGGCGGAAGAGACGGGGGAGGCCACGGTGGCGGTACCGGGAAAGAAGATCGCGTTCTACGTGCTCGTGGTCTTCGTGCTTTATGTGATCATCACCGATCCGGCCAAGGCCGCCGACTACGTGCAGATAGGGTTCGAAGGCATCTCGAGCGCCGCCAAGGCCATCGGCCACTTCATGACCTGGATCGCCGACGGCGCCAAGTAAGGCCCCTCGAGGCCCCGCACGAACCGCCGGCCGGCGGCCGCCGCCGTTGCCGTACCCCTGGGAGCACCCGTGATCCGCCACCTGGTCCTCTTCAAGCTCAACGAGGGCGTCCAGCGCGACGACCCGCGCGTCGTGGAGGGCGTCCGCGCCTTCGAGGCCCTCGGCGGCCTGATCGACGAGCTCCGCTTCTGGGAGCTGGGCTGGAACATCAGCGACCGCCCCGTCGCCCACGACTTCGCGATCAACTCGGCGGTGGACGACGCGGACGCCCTCAAGCGCTACCTGGAACACCCGGCGCACCAGGCGGGCGTCGCCCTGTGGCGCGAGTTCGCCACTTGGGTGATCGCCGACTACGAAATCTGAGCGACACCGCCCACCGATTCCGGGCGACACAAGCGACGGAGCCCTCCACCGGAACAGTGGAGGGCTTTCCTGCGTCTTGTGCCCCAATCTCTGCCCCCGCCCCTCCCTCAACACGGAGTTATGCGGTGCTTGCACACAGTGTCCATTTCTTGTGATGCTATGACCGCTTTTGACGGTGAGTTGACAGATGTGTTGACGGATGAAGAGGTGGCGTTGACCGTGTCGGCCAGTACTGCGCCGCCCCAGGAGGACGAGGCTCCGGCCCCGTCCTCCGACCGGCATCAGGCATCCGCCACGGACCCCGCCCGCCCCCACGCGACCGAACCGACCGCCGACCCCGATCGCGCCCACCCGCAGGAAGCCGCCAGACGCCGCGGCGCCGACACCCGGGCCCTCACCCAGATGCTCTTCGGCCAGCTCAAGGAGCTGGAACCCGGCACTCCAGAGCACCACCGCGTGCGGGGCGCGCTCATCGAGGCGAACCTCCCCCTCGTCCGCTACGCCGCCGCCCGCTTCCGCTCCCGCAACGAGCCCATGGAGGACGTCGTCCAGGTCGGCACCATCGGCCTGATCAACGCCATCGACCGCTTCGACCCCGACCGCGGCGTGCAGTTCCCGACCTTCGCGATGCCCACCGTCGTCGGCGAGATCAAGCGCTACTTCCGCGACAACGTCCGCACCGTCCACGTCCCGCGCCGGCTGCACGAGCTGTGGGTGCAGGTCAACAGCGCCACCGAGGACCTGACGACGGCGTACGGACGCTCCCCCACCACCGCCGAGATCGCCGAGCGGCTGCGCATCTCCGAGGACGAGGTGTTGTCCTGCATCGAGGCGGGCCGCTCCTACCACGCGACCTCCCTCGAGGCCGCCCAGGAGGGCGACGGACTCCCCGGCCTGCTCGACCGGCTCGGCTACGAGGACCCCGCCCTCGACGGCGTCGAGCACCGCGACCTCGTACGGCACCTGCTCGTCCAGTTGCCCGAGCGCGAGCAGCGGATCCTGCTGCTGCGCTACTACAGCAACCTCACCCAGTCCCAGATCAGCGCCGAACTGGGTGTCTCCCAGATGCATGTGTCAAGGCTCCTGGCGCGGAGCTTCGCGCGTCTGAGATCCGCAAACAGGATCGACGCATAACTCACGCGAGCGAATCACCCGCAAGCGCCCTTCCCGACGACTCTGCGCTGAAAAACCCTCAGAACCCTTCCAACCAGGGCGCATTCACGTTTCACATGTCGACATGTCACTACAGCGTGTTGCCGACATGTGACATTCTTCCGGCAGCGCGTTTGCCGCGGCCTCGCGACCGGTATTTCAGGGGAGGCTGCGTTCCTACGACGGGAGCGTCCGCCGCGACCGTCCCGCGACCCAAAGGGGGTGGCATGTCCGCAGACCAGGGCAGCTCGAAGGTGCTCACGCTCATGCAGAGCGACTCCGCGCCCGACGTGCTCCAGGACCTTCAGGCCCCTCAGGACCTCCCGGGTGCCGAGACCCTTCCCGCCCAGGACCTCCCGGGCGCAGAGGCTCTTCCGGCCCCCGAGGCCCCGGACCTTCCGTCCACGGAGGGCATCGACACCCGCACCCTGTCCCGCTCCCTGTTCCTGCGGCTCGCCGCACTCGACGAGAACAGCCCGGAGCGTGCCTACGTCCGGGACACGCTCATCGAGCTCAACCTCCCGCTCGTCCGGTACGCGGCGGCCCGCTTCCGCAGCCGGAACGAACCGATGGAGGACATCGTCCAGGTCGGCACGATCGGCCTGATCAAGGCGATCGACCGCTTCGACTGCGAGCGGGGCGTGGAGTTCCCGACCTTCGCGATGCCGACGGTCGTGGGCGAGATCAAGCGGTTCTTCCGGGACACCTCCTGGTCGGTGCGGGTGCCGCGCCGCCTCCAGGAGCTGCGCCTGGCCCTCACCAAGGCCAGCGACGAGCTGTCGCAGAAGCTGGACCGCTCCCCGACGGTCACCGAACTGGCCTCCGCGCTGGGCGTGTCGGAGGAGGACGTGGTCGACGGCCTCGCGGTCGGCAACGCCTACACGGCGTCCTCGCTGGACTCCCCGACCCCCGAGGACGACGGCGGCGAGGGCTCGCTCGCGGACCGGCTCGGCTACGAGGACTCGGCCCTGGAGGGTGTGGAGTACCGCGAGTCCCTCAAGCCGCTGCTGGCCAAGCTGCCGCCCCGTGAGCGGCGGATCATCATGCTCCGCTTCTTCGCCAACATGACGCAGTCGCAGATCGGCGAGGAGGTCGGCATCTCCCAGATGCACGTCTCCCGTCTCCTGACCCGCACGCTGGCCCAGCTGCGGGATGGCCTGATCTCGGACTGAGCCACCGCGCAGCCCTCGGCGGTGGGGCGCTGTTGCGCACCGCTCTCCGGTCTGGCGGCCTGCGCCGCAGCGACTCGTCGACGGCACAGGCCGACCGGTACCCGCTCGAGACGGCGGCCCGCTTCGGGAGCGGGTCGTCGGTACGGTGCGGAACATGCGTCGGCAGCGCTGGTTCACCGGGGCATCGGCCGTAGTGACCGGCGTCCGCGACGCGGCCGCGACCGACAGGACGGACCGCATCAGGTGCACGGGGCGGCCCGTGTGCCCCACGGGGACTTTCAAATTGACGGTCCGTCAGCCACACTGGCGCGATGCTTCCAGCGACATGGTTGCGGGGCCGTCGGGGGCTCGTGGTCGGGGCGTCGGCGGTCGTCGTCTGCCTGGGCGGGATCCTGGCCGCGGGTACTGGCGGCGCGGACGGTGAGGCATATGTGGCGGTCGGCCCCGCGGGCGGCGGCCCCCCGGCGTCCGGTACGGCGGTGGCGCCGACCGGGGACGTGACACTGGTCCCCCTCGACGGACCGTCCGGGACCGGAAGCGCCGGGAACAAGACCGCCGGGAACAAGACCCCCGGGACCAGGAGTCCAGGCATCCCGGACTCCCGCACGAGCGCTCCAACGACAGCCGGTGACGGCCCGGCCTCCGGCCCGACAGCCGTGCGGGAAACGGCCGGTGCGGCCATCGAGACCGGCACCGGTACCAAGTCGCCCGCGCCCGGCCCGGTTTCACCCTCTCCTACGCCGACCATCCCTCGCCCCACACCGAGTGGCCCCGCAGTGCTCACCGCGGGCCGACCCGAGCGGCAGCCCACCGACCACCGCTGGTGCGAGAACGTGACCGTCCTCTTCCGCAACAGCGGCGGCACCCCGGTGCGTTCGGGCACGGTGACCCTCGGAACCCACATCATCGGGGCGCTCGGGACCGACTGGGCGACGATCGAGTCCACGGAGGCGCTGCCCGCGCCGCTCGCCGCCGAGGCGTCGGTGAAAGGGGCCTGGACGGTATGCGTCGAGGCCTGGCGGGTACCGCTCGGGATGCACGTCGAGACGCGGGACGTGACCGTCCGGTGGACGTAGCGGAGGTGCGGGCGTCGGCCTACTTCAGCGCCAGCCAGGCCACCGCGGCGACGATCGCGACGGCGACCACGACGCCGACGATCAGGCCGATGCGGGGGCCGGCCGGAGCGGCCGCCTGCTGCCGGCCCTGAGGGGCCGCCTCGTCGACGAACGCGCGGAACATCTGCGTGTTGCCAGCGGGGTCGTAGTTGCCCTGGGGGCCCTGGGTGTTAGCCATGGCCCCGGACCCTAGCGAATACGTGGGGTACTGCCCAAGTGAGGGTTCTGTAAGGGGCTGCCTCCGGGGGCCTGCCGCGAGGCCGTTCACAGCGGTGCCACAGACAGGCACCCCCTCCACCTGCACGTTTACTTCTGCCAATGCTTGCCTTTGCCAAGTTTTTAGCTCCAGAAACCCCGCTTCATTTGCCTGCAGCAACCAATCTCCTTATGGTTGCTCCAGGCAACGATAAGAAGGAGGTGCCATGGCCGGGCGAGCGCAGTACGAAGAGCTGGCGCGTCAGCTCAGCGCCTTCGGCGCCGTGAAGAGAGACCTCGGGCGCTGCCTGCCGCCCGACTGCCCCGGCGGTTCCGCCGCCGTGCTCACCCTGCTGGGCCGCCACGGCGACATGCGCATGAGCAAGCTCGCGGAGCTGCTCGCCGTCGACATGTCGGTCACCAGCCGCCACGTGGCGCACGTCGCGGACCGCGGCTGGATCGAGCGCCGCCCGGACCCCGCGGACAAGCGCTCCCGCATCCTGCGTCTGACGGCGCCCGGCCGGGTCCAGCTCGACGAGCTGTCCCGGCGCACCGCCGAGCTGCTCGCCGACCGGCTGAGCGACTGGTCGGAGGACGACGTCGGCCGCCTCATCCAGCTCATGGCACGGCTCAGGGAGAGCTTCGGCGACTGCCGTTCCACTCCGCGGCTCGCGCAGGCCGCACCCGCGACGGAATCCGTTGCCCACCAGACCACCCGTACACCCGCAAGCACGTAAGTAAAGGAAGCCCATGGCAACGACCACACCAGCCGGTGTGCGGGCTCACGCCAAGCACGGGGGAGGCTCCCCGGACGGCGCTCCGATGACGCACCGGCAGATCATGGAGGCCCTCTCCGGGCTTCTGCTCGGCATGTTCGTGGCGATCCTGTCGTCCACGATCGTCACCAACGCGCTGCCGCACATCATCGGCGACCTCGGCGGCGGCCAGTCCGCCTACACCTGGGTCGTCACCGCCTCGCTGCTGGCGATGACCGCGACCACCCCGCTGTGGGGCAAGCTCGCGGACCTGTACAGCAAGAAGGCGCTCGTCCAGATAGCCCTGATCGTCTACGTCCTGGGCTCGATGGCGGCCGGTCTGTCGCAGAACCCCGGCATGCTGATCGCCTGCCGTGTCGTGCAGGGCATCGGCGTCGGCGGTCTGTCCGCGCTGGCGCAGATCGTCATGGCCGCGATGATCTCCCCGCGTGAGCGCGGGCGTTACTCCGGCTACCTGGGCGCCACGTTCGCCATCGCCACCGTCGGCGGCCCGCTGCTCGGCGGTGTCATCACCGACACCTCGTGGCTGGGCTGGCGCTGGTGCTTCTACGTCGGCGTGCCCTTCGCGGTGATCGCGCTGATCGTGCTGCAGAAGACCCTGCACCTGCCCGTGGTCAAGCGGGAGGTCAAGGTCGACTGGGGTGGCGCGTTCTTCATCGCCGCCGCGGTCTCGCTGCTGCTGGTCTGGGTGACCTTCGCCGGCGACAAGTACGACTGGCTGTCCTGGCAGACGTACACCATGGTCGGCGGTTCGATCGTCCTCGGCGCGCTGTTCGTGCTGATCGAGACCAAGGCGAGCGAGCCGATCATCCCGCTGCGGCTGTTCCGCAACCGCACCATCACGCTGGCATCGCTCGCCTCGCTCTTCGTGGGTGTCGCGATGTTCACCGGCACGGTGTTCTTCAGCCAGTACTTCCAGCTCGCCCGCGACAAGTCCCCGACGATGTCGGGTGTCCTGACGATCCCGATGATCGGTGGCCTGTTCGTCTCCTCCACCGTCTCCGGCCAGTTCATCACCCGCACAGGACGCTGGAAGGCGTGGCTGGTCAGCGGTGGCGTGCTGGTGACGGCCGGCCTGGGCCTGCTCGGCACCATCCGGTACGACACGGCCTACTGGAAGATGGCGGTCTTCATGGCCCTGATGGGTCTCGGCATCGGCATGATGATGCAGAACCTGGTGCTGTGCACCCAGAACCAGGTGGCGCCGCAGGACCTGGGGTCGGCCAGCTCCACGGTCACCTTCTTCCGTTCCCTCGGCGGTGCGGTCGGCGTCTCCGCGCTCGGCGCGGTGCTCTCCCACCGGATCACCCACTACATCACCGACGGCATCAGCACCCTGAGCCCGAAGTACCAGGCCGCCCTGGCCGGCTCGAGCTCCACGGACAGCATCCCGGACCTGGCCAAGCTGCCGGCCCCGCTGCGCACGCTGCTGGAGAGCGCCTACGGCCACGGCATCGCCGACGTCTTCCTGATCGCCGGCTGCCTTGCGGCCGTCGCCTTCCTGATCACCCTGTTCATCAAGGAGGTCCCGTTGAAGACCAAGGGCGCGCTGGCGCAGGCCGCTGCCGACTCGGCTCCGCAGGAGGCCCCCGCGGCGGCCACCCCGGCCGAGGCGTCCACGCCGGCCGAGGCCTCCGCGCCCGCTGCGGCTGCCGCGCCGCGCCGAGGAGAGGGTCCCGAGCTGGGCGGTGGCGAGCACCGAGACCTCCGGCGAGGGCACGGGCACGCAGCGCCTCGCGGCCGTCGCCACGATCGCCCGGCCGGAGGGGGCCGGTGACGGCGGTGGCATCCCGGTCCGCGGCTTCGTCCGCGGCGGCGAGGGCGCGCCGGTCCCGCAGGCCGCCGTCACCCTGATCTCCCTCGGGGGACGGCAGCTGGGCCGGTCGGTCGCGCAGGCGGACGGTTCCTACGCGGTGCACGCTCCGGGCACCGGTTCCTACGTCCTGATCGCCTCCGCCGACGGCCACCAGCCGCAGGCCTCCACGATCGTCGTGCACGACGAGCCGGTGTCGTACGACGTCCTGCTCAGCGGCACCAGTGGCCTGAGCGGCGTCGTCCGCGCCGCCGAGACCGGGCTGCCGGTCAAGGACGCGATGGTCATCGTCACCGACGTGCGCGGCGACCTGCTGGCCACCGCCACCACCGGCGAGCAGGGCACCTTCTCCTTCGCGGAGCTCGTGCCGGGTGCCGTGACCGTCGCGGTGAACGCCGCCGGGCACCGCCCGCGGGCCCTGCCCGTCGAGGTCGGCGCCGCCGGAGTGACGCGGGTCGAGATCGACCTCGACTCCGGCTCCCAGGTCCAGGGCGTCGTACGGGCCCCGCACGGCCCCCTCGCGGACGCCCGGGTGACTCTGGTGGACGCGGCGGGCAACGTGGTCGGCACCGCCACCACCGGCGTGGACGGCGCGTACGCCTTCACCGACCTGAACAGCGGCGAGTACACCGTCATCGCGACGGGCTACCCGCCGGTGGCCACCGCGGTGACCGTCTCCGGCCGCGGCGTCGACGACCACGACATCGAACTCGCCCACCCGGGCGAGTAGTCCGGAGTCCGGCTCGTGGGGGCGCGCTGTGAGCGACAAGCGCCCCCGCGGGCCGGATTTTTTTCGGCCGCCACGGGGATTTATCAAGGATTCAAGGGATTTAGAGGGGAACCACGCGATGGGACTGACCGCACGGATCCGTACGCGAGACGGATGGGCCGTGTCGCACGCGGTCGTCACCGTGACCGACATGACCGGGACGCAGGTCCTGCGCGCCGAGGCCGACGCGGAGGGCGTCGTCCGGGACGCGACCGAGCTGGCGCCCGGCGCCTACACCGTGATCGTCACGGCGGTCGGGTACGCGCCCGCCGCCTCCAGCGCGATCGTCACCGCGAGCGGACGGGCCGAGGTCGGCACCGTGACGCTCGCCCGGCAGGGCGGCACCGAACTGCCGCCGCCCGGCCCGTGGTCCATCGACCCGGCGCACTCCTCGGTGGGCGCGGTCGCGCAGCACCTGGGGATCTCCAGCGTGCACGGGCGGTTCACGGACTTCGCCGGGCGCATCGAGATCGCCCCGGACGAGGTGGAGAAGTCCCGCGTCGAGGCCGTCATCCGCGCCGAGTCCATCGACACGGGCAACGGCATGCGCGACACCCACCTGAGGTCGGCCGACTTCCTGGACGTCGAGAGGTACCCGGAGATCACCTACCGCTCGACCGGCCTGACGGCCGCGGGCGCGGACCGCTGGACGGTGCACGGCGAGCTGACCCTGCACGGGGTGGTCCGCCCGGTGGATCTGGACCTCGCCTACCTCGGCACCGGCTCCGACCCGTGGGGCGGTACCCGTGCGGCCTTCCGCGCGACCACGGAACTGCGCCGCGAGGACTTCGCGATGAACTACAACCAGGTCGTCCAGGCGGGCATCGCCGCCATCGGCACCACGTTGAAGGTGGAGCTGGACATCCAGGCGGTGCAGGGCGAGTCGCTACCGTCCGCGTGACGGCGGGCGGCCGTCGCCCGAGACCCGGGACACCAGATCGGTGGCCAGGTCGCGGAGCTTGGTGTTCGTGTCCTGGGAGATCCGGCGCAGGCGCTCCAGGGCGATCCGGGCACTGACCCGCTCCTGCGCCATCAGTATGCCGATCGCCTGGTCGATGACGCTGCGGGAGAGCAGGGCGGTGCGCACGTCGGCGGCGTCGGCGCGCTCGCGTTCCACGCGCAGGGCGACGTCGACGGCCTCGGCGGTCCGCGCCGCGAAGGCACGGGCCCGGTCACGGACCGTGCCGAGCACTCCGGGCTCGATTCCGTAGAAGTTCAGTGCGGCGCCGGTGTCGCCCTCGACCGCGAGCGGCACCGCGAGAACACAGCGCACCCCGACCGACAGCGCGTACTCCGTGTACGCGGGCCAGCGCGTCTCGGCGGCCAGGTCGGGGGCGTACTGCTCGGTCCCCGTCTCGGCGGCCGTGACGCAGGGGCCGGTGCCGTTCTCGTACTGGCGCAGATCCAGGCCGCTGGGCAGGGTTCCGCTGCCCGCCAGGGTCAGCAGACGGTCGCCGCGGCGGACGGTGATGCTGCAGGCGGCGCAGCCGGGCACGGCCTCGACCGCGCGGTCGGTCAGGTCCCGCAAAAGCGTGTCGAGACCGCCGCTGCGCACGATCGCCTGGTCGAGCGGGTAGGGCATCTCGGGTCTCATGACATGCTTTTGTCCCCGTTTCGACGATCAACTCCTGACCGTCATGTGGTGTGGTTCGCATCGACGATGCGGCGGGCGAGGTCCCGCAGCTTGACGTTCTCCCGCTGCGAGGCGCGCACCAGACTGTCGAACGCCTCCGTGGCGTCCATGTTCAGGCGCTCCATGAGGATGCCGGTGGCCTGGCCGATCAGGTCCCGGGTGTGCATCGCCTCGGTGAGCTGCTCGCGCACGGTCACCGAGTCCAGCGCGAGGCCGACGTGCGCGGTGAACAGCCGGCCGATCCGCGTCGCGGCGTCGTCGAAGGCGTGCGGCTTGCCGGCGTAGACGGTGAGGACGGTCAGGCGTCGCTTGTCGGCGCGCAGCCGCAGCGCGAGCGCCGAGCGCAGGCCCAGTCCGGCCAGCACGGAGCCACCCGCGTCGCTCTCGCTGTCCGCCACGCGCACGACGGGCGCGTGCCACAGGTGGTCCCAGTACGGGGCGCTGTCGCTGCCCGGCCGGGAGTCGTGGGCGGTGCGGACGACTTCGTCGCTCCAGGCGAGCGTACGGAAGTGAGTGCCGCGCTCCGCCTCGGAGATGACCGCGTGTTCGGCGCCCGGCACCAGGCGCACCGCGAGGTCGACGGCGGTGCTCATGGTGCTGTGCGGGGTGACCGTGTCGTGCAGTTGCCTGGCCGCCGCGGTCAGCGCCTCGGCCAGCTCGAAGCCCCGTGGAAAATCAGGCAAATCAGAAAAGTCGGACGCAGGCACACGAACCTCTTCGGCGTGCACGGCCATAAGGCCATGCGCAGGAGAGCTCCGCAGCACATTCCCGACTGCGAGCGCAGGACGGACAGAACTTTATCTCCTTCCTGCGGGACGATTGACGCCCGGTTGACTCTCGGCGGTCCCCCTTTCGGAGCGGCGCACGACAGTGGTGCAATGAGGCGACAGGTCAGGAAGCGGCCTCCCTGAGCCCGGACGAACCTCTGCCAGGTGAGTGCCATGACCCATGTCCCAAGCCCGTGCCGGGTGCGCAATCTTCCCGGCCGCAGCCTGATCGTCCTGCCCCAGGAGATCGACCTGTCCAACTCCCCCGCGCTGTGCGCCGCCATCACGTCCTTCGCCGGGGTGCGCGCCACCCGGCTCAGCGTGCTGATCCTGGACTTCACCCGCACCGGCTTCATGGACTCCCAGGGCGCCCGCCTCGTCCAGGACGTACGGTCCCGGCTGCCCGCGCGGGTCGGGGTACGGGTGGTGGCGGCACCGCTCGGCGTCCCGAGCCGCGTCCTGGAGCTGACCGGGGTACGACGGGACGTGCCCGTGTACGACAGCCTGGCGGAGGCGTTGGAGTCCTGAAGCCGACGTGCGGTCGTAGGCACGACAGGGTCAGCCTCGGCACGGCCCGGTGCCTCTAGGCTGCGGGCATGGCACCGAACATCGCGACCAACACCGACGTGTCCCTGGACGAGTTGCTGGACTTCGTGCGCCCCCGTCACCGCGCGATCCTGCTGACCCGCCGCGCGGACGGCAGCCCCCAGGGGTCGCCGCTGACCTGCGGCGTCGACGACTCGGGGCGGATCGTCGTCTCCACGTACCCGGAGCGCGCCAAGACCCGCAACGCCAAGCGGGACGAGCGGGTCAGCATCATCGTGCTCAGTGACGACTGGAACGGGCCCTGGGTCCAGATCGACGGCACGGCCGAGGTCATCGACACGCCGGAGTCCGTCGAACCGCTCGTCGAGTACTACCGCAACATCGCGGGCGAGCACCCGGACTGGGACGAGTACCGCCGGGCCATGGTCAAGCAGGGCAAGTCGATCATCCGGATCACCCCCGTGCGCTGGGGTCCCGTGGCGACGGGCGGCTTCCCGGCCCGTCTGGTCTCCTCCGAGGACTGACAGCCTGCGTACGGGCCCTCGGGTCCAGGTACGGCCCTATCCCCGGGCGACCATCGCCTCGATCCCCGCGATGAGCGTCTCCAGCGCGAAGGCGAAGTCCCGCTCGCGCATCTCCTCCACCGTGTCGCCGCCGCGGGCCTGCATGAGGTCCGCGGACCGGTGCACGACCTCGCTCAGGTCGGGGCTCTCGGTCACCGCGCTCATGGCGTGGCGGAAGTACTCGTCCTGGCTCAGCCCGGCCGCCGCGCAGCGCGCGATGAAGTGACCCTCGATCGTGCCGAAGCCGTACACGAACTGGAAGACCGCCGAGATCGCGCCCATCCGGCCGTGCGCCGGCAGCCCGGTCAGCCGGATCACCCGCTGCACGGCGAGCGAGAAGGCGACCGCGTGCGGGCCGATGTTGAGGAAGGTCCCGGCGAGCGGGGACAACCAGGGATGGCGCACCAGCAGCGCCCGGTACTCGGCGGCGAGATCCCGCAGCTGGTCGCGCCAGTCCTCGTCGGTGTCGCCGGCGGGCAGCCGTACCTCTCCGAAGGCCGCGTCCAACGCCAGCTCCAGCAGGTCGTCCTTGGTGTCCACGTACCAGTAGACGGACATCGCCGTCACGTCGAGCTCGGCGGCCAGCCGCCGCATCGAGAACCTGGCGAGTCCCTCGGCGTCCAGCAGCCGTACGGTCGCCTCGGTGATCCGCTCCCGGTCCAGCCCTGAGGGCTGCCCGCCCCCGCGCCCGCCACGGCGCGCCTTGCCCTCCAGCCAGACGCTGGTCCGCTGGGCTGCCTTCACCATGGCACACCTTTCCCGACATTCCGCTCCCAGGCGACCGCCACCTCCCGAGTCTTCCCGCTCCGCCCGACGCAGCAACGCCGCCGCATCTCACGGTGAGTTGCGTGAGACACGGTGGCGCAAAAGCGGGTGGGCCGGGCATGGGTGCCCGGCCCACCGCTCGGTGCTGGAACCGTCAGCTGCTGCTCGAGCCGCCGCTCGTCTTCTGCGTGAGGTCGTAGAAGGTGGCCGAACCGACCGTCACCTTCTTGAAGTTCTGCTGCACCCACGAACTGATCTTCGACGCGACGTTGGAGCCGCCGTTGCTGCCCCCGCCGCCGAAGCCGCCGCCCGAGATGAAGTAGTGGATCTTTCCTTCCGCCACGTACTTCTGGAACTGGGCCAGCGTCGGGGACGGATCGCTGCCGTTGAAGCCGCCGATCGCCATCACCGGGTCGCCGGTGGCGAGCTGGTAGCTCGCGGCGTTCTGCGAGCCGATGGACGCCGCGACCCAGGTGTAGTCGCTCGCGTCCTTCTCCAGCAGCGTCTTGGCCGCGGAGCTGACGTTCGCCCCGTTGAGCAGGCCGCCGATGCCGCCACCGCCCATGCCGCCGTCACCCGTGCGCCCGCCGCCGGGGAAGCCCTGCCCGCCGTTCTGGCCCTGCGTGCTGCCGTTGCCCTGCTGCTGGTTCTGGCCCGGCATACCGCCGCCAGGGAACCCGCCGGCGCCGGTGCCGCCGCCGGGGAAGCCCTGCCGGCCGTTCTGGCCCTGCGTGGTGCCGTTGCCCTGCTGCTGGTTCTGGCCCGGCGTGCCGCCGCGCATGCCGCCGCCGCCCGGGCCGCCGCGACCGCCGAAGCCCATGCTGCTCGCGCCCGCCGGACCGGCCGTGACGATCGACCCGGTGTGGCCCTGGTTCACGGTGGTGAGGGTGTACGCGGTCGGACCCGCGAGCGCGGCCACGAAGCCGAGGGCCACCGCCGCGAGCGCGAGTTGCCGTCCGAGCCGGGCCACGAAGACGAGCCCCAGGGCGGCGACCAGACCGCCGACGAGGACCAGCCACTTCAGCCAGGGCAGGTAGTCCGGGGTGCGGTTGAGGAGCACGTACCCCCAGGCCGCGCTCGCCGTTGCGGTGGCCGCGAGCGTGAGCGACGCCCACGTCCTCGACCGCTCCTCCCACAGGACCGTGACGCCCATGCCGACCAGGGCGGCGATGTAGGGGGCGAGGGCCACCGTGTAGTACTGGTGGAAGATGCCCGCCATGTAGCTGAAGATCACGGCGGTCATCAGCAGCGAGCCGCCCCAGGCGAGGAACGAGCCCCGGACCAGGTCCGTGCGCCCCGCCTTCCGGGTGAGCACCAGGCCCGCGACGAGCAGGATCAGCGCCGCCGGGAGCAGCCAGGAGATCTGGGAGCCGATCTCGGAGTTGAACATGCGGTCCCAGCCGGTCGCGCCCCACTGGCCGCCGTTGCCGCCGCCACCGCCGCCCACGCTGCCGGTCTCGTCGCCGTTGATGCGGCCCAGGCCGTTGTAGCCGAAGGTCAGCTCCAGGAAGGAGTTGTTCTGCGAGCCGCCGATGTACGGGCGGGAGGACGCCGGCCACAGCTCGACGATCGCGACCCACCAGCCGCCGGAGACGACCAGCGCGACGGTCGCGAGGCCCAGTTGCGCGAGCCGTTTCCTCAGCCTCACCGGCGCGCAGACACCGTAGACGAGCGCCAGCGCGGGCAGGATCAGGAACGCCTGAAGGGTCTTCGTGAGGAAGGCGAAGCCGACCGCGACGCCCGCCCACACCAGCCACTTGGTGCGGCCGTCCTCCAGTCCCCGGACGACGAAATAGACGGTGAGCGCCATCAGCAGCGCGAGCAGCGCGTCCGGGTTGTTGAACCGGAACATCAGCGCCGCGACCGGGGTGAGCGCGAGCACCGCGCCCGCGATCAGACCGGCCGCCGGGCTGAACCTGCGCCGGACGGCCGCGTACACCACGGCGACCGTGAGGACGCCCATGACGACCTCGGGAACCAGGATCGCCCACGAGTTGAGGCCGAAGATCCTGACCGACAGGGCCATCGGCCACAGCGATGCCGGGGGCTTGTCGACGGTGATGGCGTTGCCCGCGTCCAGCGAGCCGAAGAAGAACGCCTTCCAGGACTTGCTGCCGGCCTGGACCGCCGCCGAGTAGAAGGAGTTGGCGTACCCGGAGGCGCTCAGGTCGTACAGGTACAGCAGCCCCGTGGCGAGCAGCAGGCCGAGGAACGCGGGGCGCGCCCAGCGGGGGTCCTCGGGCCGGCCGCGCCAGAGTCTGCGCGTGAGCGGCTGCTGGGGCTCACCGGCTCCGGGGGCGGGGGCCGGTGGCGTGGCGGGTGTCTGCGGGGGAGCGGTCGGGGGCGGCCCCCAGGCGTGGGGGGTCGCACCCCCCTGGTGGGTCGACTGTTCGTAGTGCGTGGTCATCGCAGGTCCCTCGGGTCGGTGTCCTGCGGGCGCACCGGCTGCAGCGGCACAGTGGCGTCCCTCCAGGGGGTGCGGTCCGCGTCGGCACCGGCGCGGAAGGGGGTGGTGTCGTACTCGGTGTCGTACTCGGTGTCGTACGAGGACTGCGGCGCCGGGTGGCGCCGGGGCAGCGGCGGGAGCGGCTGGTACACGGGCGTCCCGGGGGTGTGACGCCGGTGGTGCACCTCGGCCTGGGGGGTCGGGGTGTCGTCGCGGCGGTCCGGGAACACCCAGGCCCTGAAGAGCAGGAACCGCAGCACGGTCGCCGCGAGGTTGGCGGCGATCAGCACCGCCAACTCGGTGGAGTGCGCCGGGTTGCTCGTCGCCGCGTTCAGGGCGGCGAGGGAGCCGCTGGTCAGGGCGAGGCCGATGCCGAAGACCACCAGGCCCTGCGCCTGATGGCGGACGGCGCCGCCCCTGCCGCGGACGCCGAAGGTGAGCCGTCGGTTGGCCGCCGTGTTGGCGATCGCCGAGACCAGCAGGGCGAGCGCGTTGGCGATCTGCGAGCCGGAGAACTGCCGGAAGACGCTGTAGAGCAGCAGATAGAACAGGGTGGACAGGCCGCCGACCACGCAGAAGCCGACGAGCTGGCGGGCCAGGCCCCCCGGAACGCCTCTGAGGTCGCGGTCGCGCGGATCGTCACCGAACGGCCGGGCCAGCCGGTCCAGCGGCAGCGAACCGCCGGCCAGCGCCTTGCCGATGCGCCACACGCCCTTGAGGTCGTCGGTCGCGGTCTTCACGATGTTCACCGTGGAGTTCGGGTCGTCGACCCAGTCGACGGGCACCTCGTGGATGCGCAGCCCCGCGCGCTCGGCGAGCACCAGCATCTCGGTGTCGAAGAACCAGCCGGTGTCCTCCACCAGCGGCAGCAGCACCTGGGCCACATCACGGCGGATCGCCTTGAAGCCGCACTGCGCGTCGGAGAACCGGGCCTGCAGCGAGCCGCGCAGGATGAGGTTGTAGGCACGGCTGATGAACTCCCGCTTGGGGCCGCGCACGACCCGGGAGCTGCGGGCGAGCCGGGAGCCGATCGCCAGGTCGGAGTGACCGGAGATCAGCGGCGCGACCAGCGGGAGGAGTGCGTTGAGGTCGGTGGACAGGTCCACGTCCATGTAGGCGAGGACCGGGGCGTCCGAGGCGGACCAGACGGTCCGCAGCGCCCGGCCGCGGCCCTTCTGCTCCAGCCGGAAGGACCTCACCTCGGGGATCCGCTCCTCCAGCCGCGCCGCCACCTGCGGGGTGGTGTCCGTGGACGCGTTGTCCGCGATCGTGATGCGGAACGCGTACGGGAACGTGCGCTTGAGGTGCTCGTGCAGTCTGAGCACACATGGCTGGAGGTCCTTCTCCTCGTTGTAGACGGGGATCACTACGTCCAGGACAGGCGTACCGGCTCCTGCGGCCGGGAGGTGCTCCCGCGCCGGCAGGGTGCCGGGAGAAGAGTCGGTTCGCATGGAACCGACTCTTCTCAAGCGCCCTGTTGCACCCGTGTGGTGGCGCTGTGCTGTGCCTGTGAGTGCTGTTGCCAGGCCGTTTCGGGGGCCGGTGAGGGCACGCGCGGGGTCGGCGGCGGCAGGTGCACGGTGAACACCGTGTGCCCGGGGACGCTGTCGACGGTGACGGCGCCGCCGTGCGCGGTCGCCACGGCCTGCACGATGGCGAGCCCGAGGCCGGTGGAGCCGGTGGCCCGGGAGCGCGCGGAGTCACCGCGCGCGAACCGCTCGAAGACGTGCGGCAGCAGATCGGGCGGGATGCCCTGCCCGTCGTCCTGGACGTCCACGCACAGCCACGGTCCGCGCCGCTGCACGCGTGCGGTGACGGTCGTGCCGGGCGGGGTGTGGGTCCGGGCGTTGGCGAGCAGGTTGACGAGCACCTGTTGCAGTCGCGCGGCATCCGCCGACACGAGCGCGGGCTCGTCGGGCAGTTCGAGCCGCCAGTTGTGGCCGGGGCCCGCGGCGCGCGCGTCGCTGACGGTGTCCACGACGAGCGGGACGAGGTCGGTCTGCTCGAACTGGAGCGGGCGGCCGGCATCCAGCCGGGCGAGCAGCAGCAGGTCCTCGACGAGGAGGGTCATGCGCCCGGCCTCGGACTCGATCCGTCCGAGGGCGTGCCGGGTGTCGGGGCCCTGTTCCTCGCGTCCCCGTCTGGTCAGCTCGGCGTACCCCCGGATGGAGGCCAGCGGCGTGCGCAGCTCGTGACTGGCGTCCGCGACGAACTGCCGTACCCGCATCTCGCTCTGCTGCCGCGCGTGCAGGGCGCCGTGGACGTGGTCGAGCATGCGGTTGAGGGCGGCCCCGACCTGCCCGACCTCGGTGTGCGGATCGGTCTCGGACTCCGGGACCCGCTCGTTGAGGGTCACCTCGCCGGTGTGCAGCGGGAGTTCGGAGACACGGGTGGCCGTCGCGGCGACCTTGCGCAGCGGCCGCAGGGCGATCCCCACGAGCACGGAACCGGCGATACCGGCGGCGACGAGGCCGGCGGCTGTGACGCTGACCTCGACGATGACGAGGGTGTCGATGGTGTTGGTGACGCCCCTGGTGGGCAGGGCGACGTAGAAGTTGCCGTGGGCGCCGGTGACGTACTTGGCGCGGTAGTCCCCGAGCCCCGGGAGCGTGACGGTGTGCACCTTGCCGTCACGGGGGACGGAGCCGAGCGCGGAGGTCTGCGCCTGGGACAACTCGACGGCCTTCATCCGCTCGAAGCCGGAGCTGCTGGAGGAGACCTCCTTCTTGATGACCGCCCTCGTGACGGCACCGGTGGAGTCCGTCTGGGCGGCGACGGTGTCGGGTTGCGCCGGTCCCTTGGTGACGAAGTCGTCCAGCCTGTCCTGCGCCGTCGCGGTGCCGGAGGAGTTCCCCGCCGCACCGCCGTTCAGGTTGTCCGGGCCGCCCGGACGACCGTTGCCGAGGCCGGACAGGCTGCCCCCGGGCGGACCCGAGACGCCCTTGCCGACATCGGCCACCTGCCCGTCCAGCTCCCCGTAGAGGTGCTGCCCCAGCGCGATGGTCGTCACGGTGCCGATCACGGCGCACACCACGGCGATCAGACTGACCGCCGAGACGACGAGCCGCGTCCGCAGCGTGCGCGGCTGTCGTCCTCGCCTCTGCGTACGCGGTCGTCGTCGCCTGCTCATGACGCCGCGGGTTTGATCATGTAGCCGGCGCCGCGCCGGGTGTGGATCATCGGCTCGCGGCCCGCGTCGATCTTCCTGCGCAGGTACGATATGTAGAGCTCCACGACGTTGGCCTGACCACCGAAGTCGTACGACCACACGCGGTCGAGGATCTGCGCCTTGCTGAGCACGCGCCGCGGGTTGCGCATCAGGAAACGCAGCAGTTCGAACTCGGTGGCGGTGAGGTGGATGTTGTCCCCGCCCCGGGACACCTCGTGGCTGTCCTCGTCGAGCATGAGGTCCCCGACGACCAGCACCGAGTCGGAGCGGCGGTCGGCGGCACCGGACCGCCGGATCAGCCCGCGCAGCCGGGCCACGACCTCTTCCAGGCTGAACGGCTTGGTGACGTAGTCGTCGCCGCCGGCCGTCAGCCCCGCGATCCGGTCCTCGACGGCGTCCTTGGCGGTGAGGAACAGCACCGGCACGTCGGGCAGTTCGCGCCGCAGCCGGCCGAGGACGGTCAGGCCGTCCATGTCCGGGAGCATCATGTCGAGCACGACGGCGTCGGGCCGGAACTCGCGCGCGGTCTGCACCGCGCCCTGTCCGTCACCCGCACTGCGGATCTGCCAGCCTTCGTAACGAAGGGCCATGGACAGCAGTTCGGTGATCGACAGCTCGTCGTCCACCACCAGCACTCGGACGGGGCTCCCGTCCGGCCTCAGCAGTTCGGTGCGCCCCTGGGGCGAGGTCGTGGTCATGGTGGACACCTTGTCGAGGTCCTCTGAGAGCGCCCTTTCACGAATCTGTGATTTTCCTGAGAAACACACAGGCGTCTCTCAGGGAACTCCTGGGCAGATCCGTTGACCCGGCGTCAGAGGACCGACGCACGACGGCCCTGCGGCGACCGTCCCGTTCACTCACGCGTCGGCACCCGCTCGAACGTATGGCTGCGCTCGACCTTGGCGACGTGCACGGTGTACGCCTCGTACCACTGGGCGCGCCCGCGCTTCTGGGCGGCGCGGTGCTCCAGGTCGCTCCGCCACTCCTCGATGGCGGCCAGGTCCCGGAAGTACCCGACCGTGATCCCCAGGCCGCCCGGTGTCCGGGCTTGGTCCATCCCGAGGAACCCGGGGACCTCTGTGACGAGTTCTTCCAGCCGCTCGGCGGTGTCCCCGTACCCGTCGCCGTCCTCGGTCCGCACGGAGGTGAAGACGACGGCGTAGTAAGGGGGTTCATGGGCGGTGACAGGCGCAACGCGGTGATCGCTCATGTCGCCACGATCGGCCACGGCGGCACGGACGTCCAGCCCCTTTCCGGACGCCGAGCCGAACCGGGCGTCCCGACAGGACCGGAGGGGGGATCCGGGCGGCGACCAAGCGGGGTCCGGCTGTCGGCCGGCAAGCAAGGAAGCCGCTGTCAGAAAAGCCCGTCCTGCACCCCCGCCTCCCCCACCTCCCGCACCGGCACGGTCACCTCGTCCCGCTCGGCGCCCGTCAGCTCCCACCCCGTCATCAGTCGCGTGTCCAGCACCAGGACCCCGCGCCCGGTGGCGAGATGAAGATCAGGCCCGGCGGCTGCCAGCACACCGCCGCTCACCCCTCCACCCGCCACCAGCTCGCTCACCACACCGTCCATCCGGGGCAGCCCCTCCAGCCCGAACACCCCACTGTGGTCGACGGCCAGGAACGGCGCCCGCTCCAGCGACTCCGGCCAGCCGCCGAGCGACACCGCCCGCGCGTGCAGCTCCGCCAGCTCCGCGACCCGCTCCCCGGCCGGCGGCAACGCGGCCCGCACCGTCCGCTTGTCGGCGTACGGGATCCGGTCGGGCACCCGGAGGGCGGCCCGCATCAGCTCCTCCGCGCGCCGCGCCGCCATCAGCGGCCCGCACCCCAGCCAGCTGAAACAGACGGCACCCTGCTCCAGCAACCGCGCGGAGCCCCGCTCGGCCGCGGTGATCCCGACCTTGACCATGCCGGGCCCGAACCAGGCGAGATAGACGCGGTACGGCCGCGGATCGTCGGCGAAGGTGTCAGCGGCGACGGAATGGGCCCGGTCGAGGCGGGAGCACTCCTCGCACCGCCCGCCCGTACTCCGCCCGGGCACCGCGGCCCGTGCCGCACACCCATGCCCCCGTGCCCCCACGCACCGTCGCACACCCCCAGCGACCACCGCGAAGGCCACCCGCTTCCCCCGCTCCAGCGCACTGCGCCGCCCCCCTTCCCATGCCAGCACGGGCCCGTCCTCACCCCACCGCAGCCCCGCGCATCTCCACACCTGAGTCATCACTGCCGAGAGTAGGCGCCACCACTGACAACGCGACCAACGCGACCAACGCGACCTGAGAGATCACAACGGGGCACGCCTTGGGCCGCCGCTCCGGCCAGACGGCACACCCCGGCATGCCGGGCTCCTCAGCATCCCCGGAGCGCACCCGCTCTAACCGGGACCCGCTTGCTCCGCTCCGGCGTGCGCCGACGGAATCCGCACTACCCTCGCGAAATGTTTTTGTGCGCCAATTCGACTTCCGGGCATCTTGCTTTTCGTTGACGGTATGTCAGCGACGCGGGACCGTAGAAACGATTTCGGTGATGCGTGGCATTACTGAGATCGCCGAACCGTGCGGGGCCAGGTGCGGGTCGTCAATGTGACCATAGCGTCATCACTCGGGCCACCGCTTCACGAACGGTTACAGGTACGGAGGAGGAAATATGTCGAAGAAGAAACCCGCCAAGAGAGCCCGGAGAAGTCGCAGATACGTGATCGCCGTCCTGGTGGCTGCGTCAGCGTTGTTCACGGCTCAGGGCACCGCGTGGGCGGGCACCCCCACCTTTGCGGCCCATGTCGACTACGCGGCAGGCAACGCCTCTCAGGCGGTGCGGGTGGCCGACTTCAACAAGGACGGCCACCTCGACCAGGCCGTGGCCAACTCGCTGGACAATACGGTGTCGGTGTTACTGGGCAATGGCGACGGCACCTTCAACGCCAAGACGGACTACGGCACGGGAGACTATCCGGGCGGCATCGCCGTCGGCGACTTCGACGAGGACGGCAATCTGGACCTGGCGGTCGACAACCTGAACGGTGACACGGTGTCGGTGCTCCTGGGCAACGGCGACGGCACCTTCAACACCAAGACCGACTACGCGACCGGCTCGGGGCCCTACAAGGTGGAGGTCGGTGACTTCGACAAGGACGGCCACACCGACCTCGCGACCTCCAACACGAACGACAACACGGTGTCGGTGCTCCTGGGCAACGGCGACGGCACCTTCAACACCAAGGTCGACTACGGCACGGGAGCGTACCCGTTCTCGGTCGTGGCCAAGGACGTCAACAAGGACACCAATCCCGACCTGGTCGTGTCCAACGTCAGTGACAACACGGTGTCGGTGCTGCTCGGCAACGGCGACGGCACCTTCAACACCAAGACCGACTACGGCACCGGCGGCTCGCCCACCCGCGTGCAGGTGGCGGACTTCGACGGCGACGGCAACCTCGACGTCGCGGTCCCCGACCTGAGCGATGCCACGGTGTCGGTGCTCCTGGGCAACGGCGACGGCACCTTCAACACCAAGACCGACTACGCGGTGGGTGACGCGCCGATCCCGCTGGACGTGGCGGACTTCGACGGTGACTCGCATCTCGATCTCGTGGTCGGCAACGACAACGACGACACGGTGTCGGTGTTGCCGGGCAACGGCGACGGCACCTTCGGGACGAAGGTCGATTTCGCCGTCGGTGACGGGCCGTTCGGCATCGCGGTCGGGGACTTCGATGAGGACTCCCGCCCTGATGTGACGGTGGCCAATTACACCTCGGCCAACGTGTCGGTCCTCCTCAACACCACGTCTCCGTAAGGCCAGAAGTCGCCCTGCGGCCGGCCGCTAGGCGACGGAGTGGGTCACTGTGCCGGTATAGGTGCCCGCCACCGCGCTGGCGGGCACCGACATGACCAGGGTGGGCTGCCACACACAGGAAGTGTTGGATGAACTGACCGAGCCGTAGGAGAACGCGGTCCGAGCAGTGTCCAGAGCCACCTTGCCGGCAGCCGTGGGCTGACCGGGGCTGAAGGTTCCGGGCCCCGACTTGGACACGACCGGGCCCGACCAGTAGGACAGGTTCCCTCGCGCGATGGTCTCAGCGGCGGAGCCCCCTCCCGTGGTGAAGTTGGTCGCCGAAACCGTCGCAGTCCATCGCATCACGCCACTGCTCGTGACCTTCACCTGCCCCAACTGCACGTTCATCGTGCCGCCAGGCGTCGCTGATCCGAGGTTGACCGACGCGGGGGCCGTGACCGAAGCCGAGGAAAGCACTTCAGGAATCAGATAGACGGCGGTGGCCGCCGCTGCCTCTGCCTGTGGCACTCGTCCCAAAGGCAGGAAAAGGAAATTCGCACACAACGCTCCTCCCACCCCGATCCGCAAGGAGATTCGAAACCATGAGAGGGGTCGCGATCCCACTCATTCTCCTTCGGCTCGTCCGGCAGGCGGTTCTCCTGCATTCTGGGCGAGCACAAGGAGGGATCTGCGTGCTCTCGGGCGTGACTTCGGTGGGTTCACCCATGAGCGTCACACAGAAGGAACTCGTGTTTGGTTTCCGGTGGAACGTCGGCACCGATACCGTCGATATCGAAGAAACGTCATCGTGGCGCCGGTGACAGTCAGCAGAATTCCTGCCGCCGCGTACCAGATCCTGCGGTTGGAGGTGATCACGGCCCAGGCGACGGACGCGCCTCCCGGTTTCGGGAAGATCAACCGGGCGGAGAAGTCGTGCTGCACCATTCCGCTCTCCAGGTGCAGACGCGCGGTCCAGGGACCGTCGGGCAAGCTCTTGTCCAGACCGGCCACTCTGACGGTTCCCGTACCGCCCGGGGGCAGCGTGGTGCCCTCGGTGACCGGGTGCGCCCCGGCGCTCAGCCCGCCCGGGCCGTCAGAGAGGACGAGCTTCCCTCTCAGATCCAGTGCTCGCCTTCCCGTGTTGTGCACATGGGCAACGACGCTGGGCAGTCCCTTCTTGTCGCGCAGGGCGACGATCTTCTCGATCCGGAAGTCGGCGTACTCGCCGCTGTTGCTGATGTCCAGATAGACCCGCGTCCCCACACGCACCACTGAGCCGACGTTGTGAGTGGCGTCCGGCGGCGTTCCGCTCTCCGCCCAGACGACGGCGTAACGCTCTCCCGGCGTCGCCGTGCCCGGCACTTTGATCGTGACCTTGGCCTCGGTCTTCTCCCACGGCTTGAGCCTGAGGACGGCGGGCCTGACGCGGGTCCAGCGGGTCAGCTCGTTGGGGGCCCGGCCGTCGGCGAACAGGAACCGGTTGTCCGAGATCAGCGCCGCGCCCGGATACAGCTGCACTTCGCGCCTGCTGCCGGACTTGTTGGCCACCTCGAACCGGCGCTCGATGACGGTTCCCGGCTTCAGATGGTCGACGATGTACTTCAGCGCACGTGGGTCTTCGCGCCGCACGACCGGTGCTTCCAGGAGACGGAAGCCGATGTATCCGATCCCGGACGAGGAATCAGCAGCCGCGGTCGGCACGCCGGCGAGGGAACCCGCCAGGACAGCGAGAACAGCGAACAGGGCTGGGAGACACGAGGTGCTTCTTCTGCGCACGGCCTGAGACTCACGCCACGGAGTGCGTGATGGTGCCCGAGTAGCTACCGGAGACGTTCCCCGCCGGCACGTTGACGGTGAGGGTGGGATTCCAGCTGACGGAGTTGGCGCCGTCGCCGCTGGCACGGGAGAACGCGGTGATGGGGCTGGCCAGGCTCCCCGCATTCCCGGCGGTGTGCGGCTGGTTCGTTTCGGCGGTCGTCGACCCGGGGGTGTACGTTACGTTGCTGCCCGAGATCGTCTCGGCGGCCGTGCCGCCACCCGTCTTGAAAGCCGAACTCAGGGAAACCGTCGCGATCCACGTGGTGCCCAACTGAGAGCGCTGGTCACTCACCGTGACGGTGCCGAGCTGGCCGGTCGCCGAGCCGCCGGGAGTAGCGGTCGAGAGCGACGCGGTGGCAGGAGCGGTGATCGCCAGACCCGTGGTCGCGGTCACCGTGAACGTGGTCACCGTATCGGCGGCCGTAGCCGGGGCGGAAAGGGCCATGACGGCACCCACCGTCGCGACCGGGATCACCACAGCGTCACGGACCCTCATTCTCACTCCTCCGCTACATGATCAATGACCTCGCCTATTGGTATCCGCTCGTAAGGCGGCCTCCGGAGGGCCGCTCACGATCACCACGCCATAGGGGCACCCCAAGGGTCCGTACGGCCTATCCCGGAGCCGTCGGGAGATCGTCGACGAGAGCGGCGAGCGAGGCACCGGCGAAGGGCCCGAGCACAGCGCGGCGCATCCGGAACGCCAAGGCCCCGAATCCCTCCAGGTCCTCCGACTGCGCCCACTCGGCTGGATTCGCACCTGCAACCTCCCGCTGGGTGCAGCGAGCTGATGGACCGTCATGGCGCCGGGCCGGTGACCGCCGGCCCTCGATCGCCGAGTGTGGGCGGCAGGGCCGACGAGGTGCCGCCGGGGGCAGGCCACGGTTCGGCCGGGGCGAGCTGTAGCGCCCACGGCGCGAACACGCCAAGGCATCACTTGATTACGCAGCGTGTCCTCTCAGGTCGACAGCGAGGTGGGGCTGCGAGAGCATGGACGGGACCGAAAGGCCGGCACCCACTGGTGGGGCACGGCCGTCGTCGGATACGGAGTCCATGCGCAGGAAGCCGTCCGGGAGTCCTCCCGGCCTCACGGCTCCGGACGGTGAGACCGCGCTGTTCGGGCGTGGAACGCCAGCACTCATTCGCGCCCGTCCCCGTGTGTTCGCACCTCCCACACCTGCACGTGGTTCCGTATGCCTCGAAGGGAAGGCAGAACAGTGAACACACGTTCTCGTCTCGCAGCGTTGGCACCCCTCGCCCTCTCCTCACTGGCACTCGGCTCGCTGCCCCTCACGGCCGCGCCCGCCCAGGCAGCGACGCCCAAGGCCACGTGTCATGTGACACAAGACGCCCAGAAACCCGACCGGTTCAACGTCATCGGGACGGGACTCACACCCGGAGCGGACGTCAGCATCAGCCAGGGCGGTGCTACAGCCTTCCTCAGGGCTTCGGCCGACGGCGGGCTCTCGGGCACGCTCACGGTTTCGCAGAAGGGCGGGCCCGTGAGCATGCAGGAGGAGGGCGGACCCAAGCTCTCCTGCGGCTCGGTCAAGCAGGCCGAGGAGCAGCAGACCCAGGACCAGTTCGCCAAGGGCTTCAAGGACGGGTTCAACCTCGCCAAGGCGACCTGCAAGGCTCAGGCGCCGCAGGGCGTCACCGCAGTGGACCCCAACTACGAGAAGGGCTTCAACGCAGGGGCGGCGGCAGCGATCGCCAAGTTCTGCTAGCAGGCCCACGAGAGCCGGCCACCCATCCGACGCCCGTCGGCGTCGCAGCCCCTGAGTGAGCCGGTGAGGAGTCGGCCGGTGGTGCGCCGGAGAACCGCGCGAGACGCGACGGGCGCACCACCGGCCCGACCTCGGGTTCGGCGAGCCGGCCGCACGAGGACTCGGGGGCGAGGCGGAGTCGGACGCCGACCCGGTTCCGACTGCGCTGATGTCATCGGCTGACGTCAGAAGCCCCCTGGGGTGATCCCAGGGGGCTTCTGATCCATGCGCACTCGGCAGGATTCGAACCTGCAACCTTCTGATCCGTAGTCAGATGCTCTATCCGTTAAGCTACGAGTGCTTGTTCTGTTTTCGTCTCCGCTCCCGGCCCTTCCGGCCCGCTCGCGGCGACAGGAAGAACATTACATGACTGCCGCCGCCATGTGAAATCCGTTTGCCCTACCCCTTGTGACCTGCGGAAACGCCCTGTCGGATGGATCCCGGCGCGGCTCCGGGGGGCGGGGCCGGAGCGGCTTGCAGCACCTGTCCCGGAGACACCGAAGCCCCGGTCGCGGGGACCGGGGCTTCGGTGATCGAGCGCGGAGGCGGAGGGATTTGAACCCTCGATGGGCTTTAAGGCCCAAACCGCATTAGCAGTGCGGCGCCATAGACCGGACTAGGCGACGCCTCCAGCACAACCGCTCACGCGCGAGCGCGAGTGGTGCGTGCAGATGATGACACAGCCGAGCGGGGTGTCACCAATCGGCTCCCACGGTACTAGGCGGAAAGCCCGCAGGGCAAAGCACTGGGCCGCATCGGGCGCCATTGAGTCCTGTCGGCCGCCACCAAGGCACATGGGCGTCGCCGATTCCCCGGACGTGACCCTTCGCGGGCATTCGCCGACACGCTCCGCAACCGCTCCACTCCGCTGCCGTTAGGCAGGGCATGGACCACTTCCGCCTTCGCCGCCACCCCCTCCTCCTCGGGGCCCTCGCACTCCTCCCTCTCACAGCCGCGGTCGGACCCGCGCACGCGCACGGTCAGCGCCCGGCCCCGCACGGTGACCGGCTCCTCGTCACCGTCCGCCATACCGGGGGCGCCGACGGGGTCTACGTGCTGAGGTGCCATCCGGCAGGAGGCACCCACCCCGCCGCCGGCCGCGCGTGCGCCGTGCTCGAGCGGCGGACCGTCTGGGGGCGGGACCCCTTCGCCCCGGTGCCGCCGCACAGGCACTGCACCCTGCAGTACGGCGGGCCCGCCACCGCGCACGTCACCGGGAGGTGGGCCGGGCGGCCGGTCGACGCGTGGTTCGACCGCGGGGACGGGTGCCGGATCGCCCGCTGGGACGCGCTGGTGCCGCTCCTGCCGGACGTTCGTTCGTAGCGAGCGGCGGTGCCGGACCCCTCGCGCGCGGCTACCTGCGCGGTCACAGGTTCTGCGTCACTTCCGCGTGCGACCTCCCTCTCATCCGGCGCCGCGGGCGCCAGGACTGCCCGTAGACTCCCTCGCGTGACACGCTGCGGGCCGGTTGGCAAGATGGCCCTCGCGGTCAGCAAGGTGCGGTAACAGGGAGGAAGCGTCTCGTGAGCAGCAGGCCATCCCGAGGCGCTGCTCGCCTCGCTGCCATACTGGACGCGCTCCCCGACGCATTGGTGCTGGTCAACGCCAACGGCACGGTCGTCAACGCCAACACCATCGCCCTGGAGGCCTTCGAGACACCCGGGACCGCGCTCGTCGGGCGCGGGCTGCTCGATCTGCTGCCGCAGTTCGACTCGCGGCTGATCCCCGGCTCGATGCGGCGCCCCGACTCCCTCGACCCGCGCGGACAGACCAAGCCGACCCGGATGATCGCCCGGCGCACGGACGGCACCGAGTTCCCCGTCGAGGTCACGAGCGCCAACCTGGAGGACGGCCGACAGGCCTACGACGGCTACGGCTACACCGGTGACGAACTGCTGATGCTCGTCGTCCGCGACCTGTCCGGCACCGTCGACACCGAGGCCGAACTCGCCCGCTCGCAGCGGCAGACCGAGATGATCCTGCGTGCCGCGGCCGAGGGCGTGGTGGGCACGGACACCGACGGGCGGATCGTGCTCGTCAACCCGGCCGCCGCCCAGATCCTCGGCTACCGGGCCAGCGACCTCGGCGGCAAGGAGCTGCACACCCTCGTCCTGCACTCCCGCGACGACGGCTCCCCCTTCCCATACACCGAATCGGCGCTGTACGACACCCTGCGCTCCGGGCGCAAGCACCGGGTGCGCGGACAGGTGCTGTGGTCGAAGCCCGGGGACAAGGTGCCGGTCGACCTGACGACCTCGCCGGTGCGCGACGGCGACCAGATCGTCGGCGCCGTAATGACGTTCACCGACCGGCGGCCGTTCGACACGCTCGTCGCGGAGAAGGACGAGGCCGCCAAGCAGCACCGGGAGGAGCTGCAGCGGGTCGCCAAGGAGCACCGGGATGAGCTGGAGCGGCTGCGCGAGGAGCACGCCGCCGAGCTCGCCGAGCTGCGCGAGCGGCACGCGGAGGAGATCGCGGCCGGCGAGGAGCGCTACGCCGCCCTCGGCGAGCGCGAGAAGGACCGCTACGAGGCGCTGACCGCCCGGCACGACCAACTGCTCGCGGTGCTCGGCCAGTCGCTGCGCGGCCCTCTCGACGAACTGCGCGGTGAGCTGTCCAAGCTCGCCGCCGACGACGCCGGCCAGCTGTGGCCGGAGGCCAACCAGGTGCTCCACCACCTGGCGGCCGGTTACTCGCGCATCACCACGCTCATCGGCAACGTCCTCGGCTACCAGCGGCTCGACGCGGGCGACGACGACCTCGTACGGACGACCGTCATGCTCGACGCGGTGGTCGCCGCCGGTGTCGACGGCGCCGTCGAGCTGATCGGGCCGGGCCGGATCCAGTTCGCGGTGCATGCTCCGCCCATCGAGGCCGAGGTCGACCCGCAGCGGCTCGCGCAGGCGCTGGCGCACCTGATCGCGGACGTGGCGGGCGTCGACTCCACGGGCAACGCGCCGGTCTCGGCGGGCGGTTACATGGACAACACCGTCGTCGTGGCGGCCGCGCAGCGCGGCGAGGTCGTGCGGATCGAGGTGCGCGGCCCGTACGCCGGGGGAGACGCGGTGCACCAGCCGATCGTCGGCGGCATCGTGCGGGCGCACGGCGGTGTGCTGCAGACCCACGAGGTGCCGGGCATGAGCGGCAGCGCGTACGTGCTCGAAGTGCCGCTCGGCGGCGGCGCGGGCGCGGTCGCGGCGGCCCCGGCGGAGCCCGCGGCCGAGACCCCGGCGGAGGGGCCCGGGACCGAGATCGCGCTGCCCGAGCAGGGTGAGCAGCAGGGCGGCGGACGGCGGCGCGCTCGCCGGTCGTCCGTGGACGCGTTTTTGGAGAGCGAGGTCGGCGACTCCGCTCCCGCCCCGTCCGACACGGCCGTGGCGCCCACCGGGCGGCGTCGGCGGCGTGCGGCGCAGGAACCCGCCGCCGAGGCCCCGGTCCCGGTGCAGGCGACCGGCGGCGACGGTGCCGAAGCCGCCGGAGGCACGGGACGCCGGCGCGGTCGGCCGAACCTCGCCGAGGACGTGGCCGAGGGCTCGGTGGTGACCGCCGCCGAGCACGCCGCGGGAGCCCCCGCCGCGGCCACCGGACTCGGCGGGACCGTGCCGCCGCAGGGCGTGCCCGCACCCTCGGGCCGCCGGGCCCGCCGGGACACCGAGCAGCAGGCGCTGCCGCCCGCGCTGCCCGCCGCCTCCGGTACGCCGTCCCCCGGCGAGGCCCCCGCGCCCACCGGACGCCGCCGGCGTGCCCTGGCTGCCGCGAACGAGCGTGCCGCCGCCGCGGAAGCCGCTCCCCGCACGGTGTTCGCGCTGCCGCCCGCCGAGGCGGACCGCACGCCGGAGCAGAGCACGGCCGCTGCCGTCCCGGCCGACGAGGGCCGCCATGACGCCGTGCCGCACGACGCCGCCGAGGAGCACACGCCGCCGCAGCCGCACCCGGTGTCCGCACCCACGGGCCGCCGCCGTGCCCGCACGGCCGCCGAGCCGGGGCAGCCGCAGCCGGCCCCGGACGGCGCCTCCACCACCGGGACACCGCCTCAGGGCGTGCCCGCGCAGATGACGCCCGGTGCCCCTGCCGAAGGCGTTCCCGGGCAGGAGGGCCCGCAGTCCGTTCCGGCGCAGGGAGCACCGACCGCTCCGGCCGCGCAGGGCGGACCGGCGCTGCCCGGCGGGCCGCTGCCGGCCCAGGCGGCGCCCGGTCAGCCGGTCCCGGCCCAGCCCGGCCCCGCCGTCCAGCCCGTGCCCATGGCGCCGGGCCGACCGGTGGTGGCCCCGGGGCAGCCCATGGCCCCGGCTCAGCCGGTCCCCGCCGCCGTGCCCGCCCAGCCCGTCGCGGGACAGCCGGGCCGGCCCCCGTCGCACCCCAGCCCGCGGCGCAGCCCCAGCCCGGCCCGCAGGCGACGCCGAACGCGGCGCCCACGGCAGCCGCCCCTGCCGCCGGCGCCCCGGTGCCCCCGCAGGCTCCCCAACAGGCAGCCCCCGGCATCCCGGTGCCCCCGCAGGCTGCCCGGCCCGCCCCGGGCACCGCGGTCCCCCCGCAGGTCTCCCAGCCCGCTCCCGGCACCCCGGTGCCCCCGCAACCGGCTCAGCAGCAGCCCCAGCCCTGGCCCGGTTCCGGTGACACCGGCGTGGGCATGCCCGTACCGCAGGCGCCGGGGACCACCCCGTCCGCGGGCACGCCGCTGCCGCCGGAGCAGCACCGCATGCCCCAGCCGCGCGCAGCCAGCCGCTGCCCGCGGAGTCGGCCGCCCCCTCCGACTCCCACTCGCCCCAGGGCCGCGCGATCAGCGTGCGTACGCTCGGTCAGGGGGTGCCCTTCGCACGGCAGGCGCCGCAGGCCGGGGTCCCTCCCCGCCCCACGGCGCCGACGCCTCCCCCGCACGCATCCAACGGTTCCGGCCGCCGTCGCAAGCTCGGCACGCCTCCTGAGCCGGCCGGTGAGCGCCCGGAGGCGACCGCGCGCCCGCACCCGCAGCCCGTGTCGGCTCCCGTCCCGCCCCAACCTTCCCTGGCCGGGCAGTCCCGCCTGGCCCCGGCCACCGAGGGCGCCGGACGGTCGTACGCCATAGGGGCCCCGGACGAGAACGCCGACGAAGGTCCCGAGCCGCTCGACGGTCCCGGCGGTGCCGTTGAGGTCGCCGACCAGCCTCAGCTTCAGCCGATGGACGACGAACTGCCCCCGGAGCCGCTCGACAACCCGCGCCGGCTGCTCGTGTGGCCCGCGCCGGACGTCACGACCCAGCAGGCGCTCAGCGACCGCGGCTACCGGCCCGTCGTCGTCAACTCCCGTGAGGAGGTCGACGCGCAGATCGCCGCGTTCCCGGCGGCGCTCTTCGTCGACCCGCTCACCGGCCCGATCACCCGCACCGCGCTCCAGTCGCTGCGCCAGGCCGCGGTGGCCGCGGAGGTCCCCGTCATGGTCACGGCGGGGCTCGGGCAGGCGACACGGGAGGCGGCGTACGGCGCCGACCCGGCCGTCCTGCTGAAGGCGCTCGCCCCGCGCGACTCCGAGCAGCACCCGCCGCGGGTGCTGCTCATCGAGGAGCACGCGGAGATCGCCCTCGCGCTCACGGCCACGCTGGAGCGGCGCGGTATGCAGGTCGCGCGGGCCGCGTCGGACGCGGACGCGGTCACGCTGGCCGCGCAGATGCGGCCGAACCTGGTGGTGATGGACCTGATGCAGGTGCACCGCCGCCAGGCCGGGGTCGTCGACTGGCTGCGCGCGAACAACCTGCTCAACCGCACTCCCCTCGTCGTCTACACCGCCGCGGTGGATCCCGCCGACCTGCCGCGGCTGGTCTCGGGTGAGACGGTGCTGTTCCTGGCGGAACGCTCGACGAGCACCGAAGTGCAGGACCGGATCGTGGATCTGCTGGCCCGCATCGGTACCAACTGAGGTCGACAGGGCCATAGTCGGCGGTCGCACGGACCGTGGTCGGCGCAGGGCCCCGGCCCACGGTCGGCGCCGGGTCTCAGCTCGAAGTCGGCACAAAGGCGCTGTTTCACGTGAAACAGCGCCCCGGCCACCGTACGTCCGGCGTCAGATCCGCGTGATGTCCAGCTCGCCCGCCGCGTACTGTCGCCGCAGTACCTTCTTGTCGAACTTGCCGACGCTCGTCTTGGGTACCGCCCCGACGATCGTCCAGCGCTCGGGCAGCTGCCACTTGGCGATCCCGCGTTCATCGGCGAGGAAGGAGCGGAGGACTGCGAAGTCGGCCGTGGCGCCCTCCTTCAGCACCACGGTGGCCAGCGGCCGTTCGCCCCACTTCTCGTCCGGGACCGCGACGACGGCGGCCTCGGCGACGTCCGGGTGAGCCATCAGGGCGTTCTCCAGGTCCACCGACGAGATCCACTCGCCCCCGGACTTGATGACGTCCTTGGCGCGGTCGGTGAGGGTGAGGAAGCCCTCGGGGCTGATGGTGCCGACATCACCGGTCTTGAGCCAGCCGTCCTCGCTGAACTTATCGGCGGGACGCAGGGGTTCCGCGTCCGGACCGTTGTAGTAGGCGCCCGCGATCCACGGGCCGCGCACCTCCAGTTCACCGGCGGACTCGCCGTCCCAGGGGAGCCGCTCGCCGCCGGGGCCGGTGAGGCGGGCCTCGACCCCGGCGGGGAAGCGGCCCTGGGTGAGCCGGTAGGTGAACTCCTCGTCGGTGCCGACGGCGTGGGCGGGCGGCCGGGCCACCGTGCCCAGCGGAGACGTCTCGGTCATGCCCCAGGCGTGGCAGACCCGCATGCCGAGCTTGTCGAAGGCGTCCATGAGGGAGGGCGGGCAGGCGGAGCCGCCGATGGTGACCTGGGTGAGGGAGGAGACGTCGCGGGGCCGGGAGCTGAGCTCGGCGAGCAGGCCCTGCCAGATGGTGGGGACGGCGGCGGCGTGCGTGGGCCGCTCCTTCTCGATCATCTCGGCGAGGGGGGCGGGTTGCAGGAAGCGGTCCGGCATCAGCATGTTGACGCCGGTCATGAAGGTGGCGTGCGGCAGGCCCCAGGCGTTGACGTGGAACTGCGGGACCACGACGAGCGAGGTGTCCTGATCGGTCAGGCCCATCGACTGGGCCATGTTGACCTGCATGGAGTGCAGGTAGATGGAGCGGTGGGAGTAGACGACGCCCTTGGGGTCGCCGGTGGTGCCGGAGGTGTAGCACATGGCGGCGGCCTGGCGTTCGTCGATCTCGGGCCAGTCGAACGTCGTGGGCTTGCCCGCGATCAGCTCCTCGTACTCGTGCACCTGGGCGGGCGCCCCGTCGAGGAGGGAACGGTCACCGGGGCCCGACACGACGACGTGCTCGACCGTCGGCAGCTTCGGGAGCAGCGGCGCGAGCAGCGGGAGCAGCGAGCCGTTGACGATGATCACGCGGTCGGCGGCGTGGTTGGCGATCCAGACCAACTGCTCGGCGGGCAGGCGGAGGTTGAGCGTGTGCAGGACCGCGCCCATGGAGGGGATCGCGAAGTAGGCCTCGACATGCTCGGCGTTGTTCCACATGAGTGTCGCGACCCGGTCGTCGCCGCGGACGCCGAGGTCGTCGCGGAGAGCGGCTGCGAGCTGCACGGCGCGGACGCCCGCCTCGGCGAAGCTGCGGCGCTGCGGCTCGCCCTCGCCGGTCCAGGTGGTGATCAGGGACCTCCCGTGCACCCGCGCTCCATGCGCAAGGATGCGCGTGACGGTCAGCGGTACGTCCTGCATGGTGCTCAGCACGGAGTCCTCCCGGGCGTCATTGCCTACGCGGCAGTAGGGGCTGCGCTGATTCTGCGCACATACCGCGCGGTATGTCACTAGGCCCCGGGATGATCGATCAAGGCCTCGGCCACCGGTCGCCGGCCAGCAGCCACCCACCACCCGCCACCGGTCATCGACCACCGGCCACCGGCCACCAGCCACCGGCGCTCAGCCATCGGTGCTCAACGCACCGGCGCGAGCTCGGGATCCTCGCGGAGCTTGCCCAGGGCGCGGGACACCGCCGACTTCACCGTGCCGATGGAGACACCGAGCACCTCGGCCGTCTGGGCCTCGCTCAGATCCTCGTAGTACCGCAGGACGACCATCGCCCGCTGGCGGGCGGGCAGTTTCATGATCGCGCGCCACATGGCGTCGTGCAGCGCCTGCTCCTCGGCCGGGTCCGCGGCGGGCAGGCCCTCCGGCTCGGGCAGCTCGTCGCACACGAACTCGTCGACCTTGCGCTTGCGCCACTGCGAGGTCCGCGTGTTCAGCAGCGCGCGGCGCACGTACCCGTCGAGCGCGCGGTGGTCCTCGATCCGGTCCCAGGCGACGTACGTCTTGGTCAGCGCGGTCTGCAGCAGGTCCTCCGCGTCGCTGGCGTTGGCGGTGAGCGACCGGGCGGTGCGCAGCAGCACCGGCTGACGGGCCTTCACATACGACGAGAACGACGGGAACGGAAGGGTCTGCCTCGCCGGCGTGGCGGCGTCCGAAGCGCTGGTGCAGACGGGTGAGGTCATGGCTCCACGCTAGGATCGCGCCCCTTCCGGCGGATCGGCCGCAGGTCCCGAAGACGCCTCCCCCTCAGGTTGTAGGCGGGGGGCTGCCCCCACCTCCTGGAGGTGGACGAGCGGGCGCGAACACCTGAGGGTTCACCCCTGAGGGATGACTACGGCAGGAGCAGGCGAGCCGCGCGCGTACGGCAACCGTACCGGGGCGAGCGGCCCGCGCGGCCCCCGGCCGCTCATCCGTCCGCCGTCAGGATCAGGCCGGAGGTGGGGACGCCGGTGCCCGCGGTGACCAGGGTCCGGGCGGCGCCGGGTATCTGGTTGACGGCGGTGCCGCGCAGCTGCCGTACGGCTTCCGCGATGCCGTTCATGCCGTGCAGGTACGCCTCCCCGAGCTGCCCTCCGTGGGTGTTCAACGGCAGCGTCCGCGCGGCCGCGAAGTCCGCCGCCGTGCCCCGCTCGCAGAATCCGAACTCCTCCAGCTGCATCAGCACGAACGGCGTGAAGTGGTCGTACAGGATGCCCACGTCGATGTCCGCGGGGCCCATTCCCGAAGTGCGCCACAGCTGGCGGGCCACCACGCCCATCTCCGGCAGGCCGGTCAGGTCGTCCCGGTAGAAGCTGGTCATCTGCTCCTGGCCGCGCCCCGCGCCCTGGGCGGCGGCCGTGACCACCGCGGGCGGGTGCGGCAGGTCGCGCGCCCGTTCCAGAGAGGTGACCACCAGCGCCTGGCCGCCGTCCGTCTCCTGGCAGCAGTCGAGCAGCCGCAGGGGTTCCACGATCCAGCGGGAGGCGGCGTGGTCGGCGAGGGTGATGGGCCGGCCGTGGAAGTGGGCCGCCGGGTTCGTCGCCGCGTACGCGCGGTCGACGACGGCCACATGGCCGAACGCCTCCGGTGTCAGACCGTACGTGTACAGGTACCGCTGGGCCGCCATCGCCACCCAGGACGCCGGGGTGAGCAGCCCGAACGGCAGCGACCAACCCAGCGCGGCCCCCTCCGCCGACGGCTCGCGGTGCTGCACCCCGGAGCCGAAGCGGCGGCCGGAGCGCTCGTTGAACGCCCGATAGCAGACCACGACCTCGGCCACCCCGGTCGCGACCGCGAGCGCGGCCTGCTGGACGGTCGCGCACGCCGCCCCGCCGCCGTAGTGGATCCGGGAGAAGAAGGACAGCTCGCCGATGCCGGCGGCCTGGGCGACGGTGATCTCCGGGCTCGTGTCCATCGTGAACGTGACCATGCCGTCCACGTCCGCGGGCGTGAGCCCTGCGTCGTCCAGCGCTGCACGCACCGCCTCCACGGCCAGCCGCAGCTCGCTGCGCCCGGAGTCCTTCGAGAACTCGGTGGCACCGATCCCGACGACGGCGGCCCGCCCGCCGAGGCAGTCCCTCGTCCGTACGCTCATACGGCATCCCCGTTCGGGACGGTCACCGTGACCGTGCCGGTGACGTGCCGGCCGATGCCGTTGGCCCCGACCACCCTCACCGTGGCCGTGTCCCCGTCGACCTCCTCGACCGTGCCGGTCAGCACCATCGTGTCCCCCGGGTGATTGGGCGCGCCGAGCCGGATGGCGACCTTGCGCAGGACGGCCGCCGGGCCGAAGTGGTCCGTGACGTACCGGCCGACCAGCCCGTTGGTGGTCAGGATGTTCATGAAGATGTCGGGGGAGCCCTTCTGCCGGGCCAGCTCGGCGTCGTGGTGCACGTCCTGGTAGTCCCGGGAGGCGATCGCACCCGCCACGATCAGCGTGCGGGTGATCTCGATCTCCAGCGGCGGCAGCTCCGTCCCCGCGCGCAACCCCCTCATGGCTCCACGCCACGACCGTCGTCGGCGCGGAACACCGGAAGCTCCAGTTCCTCGTCGTATCGCTCGAACGCCAGGCGTACGGGCATGCCGATGCGCACCTTGTCGTAGGGCACCCCGGTCACGTTGCTGACGATCCGGACGCCCTCGGCCAGCTCGATCAGGCCGACCGCGTAGGGAGGGCCGAAGGCCGGGAACGGCGGATGGTGCAGGACCACGTACGAGTAGACCGTGCCCGCACCGCTCGCCTCGAACGTGTCCCACTCCGGTGAGCCGCACGCATTGCACCCCGGCAGCCAGGGGAAGCGCGGGGTGCCGCAGTCGCCGCACCGCTGGATCAGCAGCCGGTGCCGGGCGACGCCATTCCAGAAACCGGCGTTGTCCCGGTTGATCACCGGGCGGGGCCGTCTGGTGGCGGGCTCGGTGCGGGCGGGCTCGGTGCGGGCGGGCTCGGTGCGGGCCGGCTCGGTGCGGGCGGGTTTGCCGGCAGGCGCGTACTTGAGGATCCGGAACCGATGCGTCCCCACCGGTTCGCCGTCCACGCGCACGTCCATCCGCGTCGTCACGAAGTACCCCGTGCCGAGCTTCGTGCGCTTCTGGTCCGAGACCGACTCGATGACCGCGTCGAACGTGACCTCGTCACCGGGTCGCAGCGGCCGCAGGTACTCCTGTTCGCAGTCGGTGGCGACGACGGAGGTGCAGCCCGCCTCGTCGAGCAGGGCCAACAGCTCGTCGTACACCTGTGTGCGCCCCGCGTGGCCGGAAAGGCCGCTCATCGTCCACACCTGGAGCATGGTGGGCGGGGCGATGGCGTCCGGGCCGGTGTACGCGGGGTCGGCGTCGCCCATCGCCTCGCACCAGTGCCGGATCATCGGCGCGTTGACCGGGTCCTTGCCGACGCCCGCGACGACGGCCGGCCGACCCTCGTACGCCTTCAGCCGCGTGGCGAAGTCCTCCTCGAGCCGCATCGTTGCGGGCCTCCCGGATCTCGTGGCACGTGGGTGCAAGAGACTTTCTGACTGTCCGTCAGATATAGGCCGGCTGTCAAGGCCGCCGCCTCTTGCGACCGAACTCTTCAGGGCACCGATTGCGTGAACGGAGCCTTCCTGGGCAGCCGGGACGCGACGGCCGGAGCGGAGGGGGTCGGATGTTCGACGGTTTCGAACTGACGCGGTGCGAGGGGGACGGGGCCGGGCTGCTGGTGCGGCACGGCGGCAGCGGTCCGGCCGTGCTGCTCCTGCACGGCCATCCGCGCACCCACGCGACCTGGCACCGGGTCGCCCCGCTGCTGTCCGCCGCCGGTCGCACCGTGGTCTGCCCGGACCTGCGGGGCTACGGCCGGTCCTCCAAGCCCCCGACCGACCCGGAGCACCGTCCGTACTCCAAGCGCGCCATGGCCCGGGACTGCCTGGCGGTTATGCGCGGCCTCGGCCACGAGCGTTTCGCCGTGGTGGGCCACGACCGCGGCGCGTACGTGGCCACCCGCCTCGCCCTGGACCACCCGGAGGCGGTGTCCGCGCTGAGCGTGCTGGACGCGGTCCCCATCGGGGAGGCGCTGGGACGCTGCGACGCGGCGTTCGCCGCGAGCTGGTGGCACTGGTTCTTCCTCGGACAGACCGACAAGCCCGCCGAGCGGGTCATCAACGCGGACCCCGACGCCTGGTACAGGGCCACCCGCGAGCAGATGGACGCCGAGGCGTACGAGGACTACCACCGCGCCATCCACGATCCGGCCACCGTGCACGCCATGTGCGAGGACTACCGGGCCGGACTCGGCGTCGACCGGGAGCACGACGACGCCGACCGATGGGCCGGCCGGCGCGTCGTCTGCCCGCTACAGGTGCTCTGGGCCACCCGCGACGACATGGCCGAGCTCTATGGCGACGTGCTCGGCGTCTGGCGCGGCTGGGCGGGCGACCGGCTGGAGGGCGGCCCGATCGACAGCGGGCACCACATGGCCGAGGAGGCGCCCGAGGCACTCGTCACCGCGCTGCGCGCCTTCTGGCAGGCACACCAGAGCTGACCTCGCCGGAAGACCATCCACCGGCTCACCGGCCCTGGAAGCCGCCCGGCCGCCTCCAGGAGACGTTCCTGAGCCTCCCGGAGACCTCCTGGAGCCTCCTGGCGACCTCCTGGAGCTTCCTGGAGAACTCCTGGGGAACCGCCGCCCCCCCTTCCCATTTTCGAACAGACGTACGAACATGGGGGCATGGCCACCACCGACCGGAAGGCCACCACCCTGGCCCTGGCCCACGCCCTGTCCGCCGCGGAGCGCGGGCTGGCGGTGATCCCGCTGTCCCGTACGAAACTGCCGGCCCTGCGGTCCCCGCACCGCGACGACCCCGACCCGACGGCACCCGTCTGCCACGGCGCATGCGGCCGTTTCGGACACGGGGTGTACGACGCCACGACCGACCCCCGCCGCATCCGCGAGCTGTTCGCCGCCGCGCCCTGGGCCACCGGCTACGGCATCGCCTGCGGTCTGCACCCCCACCACCTGATCGGCATCGACCTCGACACCAAGTCCGGCACCGACTCCTCGGCGGCCCTGCGCGAACTCGCCCTGCGCCATCTGTTCACGATCCCTGCGACGGTGGTCGTGCTCACCCCCAGCGGCGGCCGCCACCTGTGGCTGAGCGGCCCGCCGGACGTCGTCGTCCCGAACTCGGCGAGCCGCCTCGCCCCCGGTATCGACGTCCGGGGCGCCGGCGGCTACCTGGTCGGCCCCGGCTCGCGCACCGACCACGGCGTGTACAGCACGGCACCGGGCACCGCCCGGCTGCCTCCCGCACCCTGCCCGCCCGCCCTGCTGCGCCTGCTCACGCCCCCACCGCGCCCGCGCCACACCACGCCCTCGTCGGCGGGCCGGCACGGCCAGGGCCTGGTCCAGTTCGTCCTCGCGGCGCACGAGGGCCAGCGCAACACCCGCCTGTTCTGGGCCGCCTGCCGGGCCTACGAGAACGGCTTCGGCCCGGACCTGGCCCCCGCCCTCCTCGACGCGGCGATCCGCACGGGCCTCACCCCGCGGGAGGCCCGCTCGACTCTGGCGTCGGCGGCACGGATGACGGCGCAGCGTCCCTGAGACGGTTCGAGGTGGGGTGGTGGAAGGTGCACCCCCGCTCGCCGCGCGCCTGGCGACAAGGGGAAGCCCCGCCCTCGTGCTGTGCGAGGGCGGGGCTTCCAGCCGGGTACAAGTCGCCGCTCACTGCCTGACGGTGAAGTACTGCCAGGCGCCCCAGGTGGTGAGGTTGGTGTTGTCCTTACTGCTGTGGACATACTCCGCAGCCACACGGAACCTGCTGTTCACGGCATTGGTGAGGGACATCTGCTGGCTCCCGGTGCTCGTGGAACCGAGGGAGGCGCAGGGAGTGGTGCTCTGCGTGTGCCAGGCGCCGCTGTAGTACCGCTGAACGCGGTAGACGACGCACTGACCGGCCTTGTTGGGTGTGACGGTGACGGCGAGTTGCTCCTTGGCGGTCTGGTGGTACACGCGGTAGAGGGTGCTGCCGTAGGACGTGCTCGTGTAGTAACCGGACAGTTTCTCCGAGATCGCCACATAGGTGGACACGCTTCCGGCGACGGTCCTCGGGGAGTACTGGTAGTCGCCGGTGAACACCACGCTGAACGTGGTGTTGTGGGCGAGTTTGTAGGACGCCGTCAGATTGCCGTGGGAGTCCACCGTGCCCGACTTCACCAGGACCGCCTTGCCACCGTACGGCTGTGCGTAGATCGCCACCGTACGCAGGTTGTAGGTCGTACCCAGGTGGGCGGTGACCTTCGCGTACTGGCCGTATGCGTACGTCGAGCGGTCGGTGGCGATGGTCAGGGACGTGGCGGCCCGGGACACCAGGACGGTGGCGGTGCGGCTGCCCGCCGTGTGTGAGACGTCGCCGCTGTAGGTCACCTTGTAGGCGTTGGCGCTGCCGGTCTGCGGGGTGTCCGCGAACCTGAACGAACCGTCCGCGGCGACCTTGACGTCGGCGAGTGCGACACCGGACGGGTGGGCGAGGTCGGTCTTCGTCACCTTGACGACCTGACCGGCGGCGAACGGCCAGCCGGAGAGCTTGCCGAAGACCGTCAGCGTGCGCGTGCGGATGGCGGTGGCCGGAGCCGTCACAGTGACCGAAGTGGTCAGCTTGGAGACCTGGACGAGGCCCGTGGTGGTCGCCGTCTCGTGGGTCTCGTCCCCCGCGTAGCTTGCGGCGTAGGTGTACGTGCCCTCCGCCGGCGGAGTGTCGCTGAAGGTGAAGGAGCCGTCCGCCGCCGTCGTCACATCGGGCAGCGCCGATCCGTTCCGCGTGATGTGCACGAGCCGGCCCGGGGCGAGCGCCGCGGTCGACGTCAGCGTGCCGCCGACGTTCAACGGCCGGCCCGGGACGCCCGTGCTCGGGGCCGTGAGGTTGAGCGAGGTCGCCGCCTTGGGCTGCGGAGCCGGGGGCGCCGCCTCGCTGACGACCAGGCCGCTCACCGTCTGCGTGTCGGCGCTGTCTCCCGTGGCGCCGGAGAAGGCGACGAGTGCGCTGGACGTCAGCGTCGGTGTCGCGTCCAGTACCTGCGTCCCGTCGATCCGGACGTACACATGGCCGGCGTCCACCTGGACGTCCACCTGGTGCGTGCCCTGGCGCAGGGAGGTGCTGAGTTTGGCCACCGACTGGTAGTCGATCGCCGAGGAGCCTGTCGAACTGGTCCCGACACCCGCGAAGTTCTGCGTCTGGAGCGTGTTGTTCCAGCCGGTGTCCAGCGCGATCACCACGCCCGGCCGCCCCGCGATGCCGAGGCCGCTGCCGGCCGCGCCCAGTGCCGAGGCGGTGTTCTGGGCGGGGTCGAGGAGCGAGAGCGTCATGCCGTTTCCGCCGCTGCCAGGACCGAACTTCGCGGTGAAGGTGGCCCGCAGACCGTCGGTGCGCAGCGGCTTGGTGTACACCGCCGTGCCCGCCTGGTTGCCGGTGGCCGGGGTCAGCTGGACGCTGCCGTCGTCGGCGGCCACCGCCGAGCCGTTGGCCTGCCACAGCCCGTCCTTGGCCGACGTGGTGGTGGCGGTGCCGGTGCCGGTGCCCTTGACCGACACGTACATGGCGCCCTGGGCGCTCCCGTTCGCGTCGACCCCGGTCCCGGTGACTTCGTAGGAGGCGCTCAGGTCCGCGGCCGAACGCGGAGTGAACGTCACGCTCTGCACGGCGGTCTGTTCGGGACCGATGACCAGGCCCTCGGACAGCTGCATCGGGCTGTTGAAGTCACCCGTCGGCGCCTTGGCCTTGGTCACCGTCACCGGGATGTTGCCGGTGTTGGTGATGGTGAAGGAGAGCGATTTCGAGCTGCCGATCGGCACCGAGCCGAAGTCGAGCGAGTTCGTGGAGAACTCCAGGTGCCCCTGTCCCGTGATGGCCGTTCCGTTGACCGGCACGCTCAGAGTGTGCGCCGCGCCGCCGCTGCTGCTGCTGATCACGAGTGCGTCGCTGTCGTCCTGGCCGCCGACCGGCGTGTAGGTGACCGAGAGCACGAACGACCCACCGGCCGGCACGACCGTGCCCGCGCTCGGCAGACCCGATGCGGCGAACGAGCCGGTGGGCGAGTCGATCGAGTCGATCGTCTCCGCTTCGGTACCGGTGTTGGTGATCTGCAGGTTCAGCGTCGAGGTGCTGCCGGTGGGCACGTCCCCGAAGTCCACGGCTCCCGGCGCCGCCCCGAGACCGGGCCTGGTGCCGACGCCATGAAGCGCGAAGACCAGCTTCTGGCCGTCCGACAGGTTCGCGGTCAGCGTGCCGTTGATGCCGCCGGTGGTCGTGGGGGTGAAGGTGATCGGCACATCCAGTGAGGCATCCGTCGCCAGCGCCGTGGGCTGCTCGGCCGTGGGCACGGCGGACGGGTCGACCGAGAACGCGCCGGAGGCCTTGAGTCCGGTGATGCTGACGTCCTGCGTGGCCGTCAGCTTCATGGCGGCCGAGCTGCTGCTGCCCAGGCCGACCTGGCCGAAGTCGAGCGAGGCCGCGGTCAGGGCGGTCCTGGCCGGGCTGCCGAAACCGTAGAGCACGCCGTCCCGCGTGCCGACGTACACCTTGCCGTTGTTGGTGGTCGGAGTGCTGAACTTCGTCGCCGTGCCGATCGGTGCGGACCACAGCAACGGCAGCAGGCCGTTGCCGTCCGGAGTGGGGCTGTAGGCGCGCAGGGTGCCGTCGGCCCCGGAGGCGTTGCTGGCGGAGACCATCCACACCAGGGCACTTGAGTCGTCCGTGCCGTTGGATGTGACGACGGGAGAGCCGCTGGTGTAACCGAAGGTGTCCTGGCTCTGGCCGGTGAGGGTGAGCGCGGGCGTACCGCCGTTGCGTACGCCGTACTTGAGCGCCCGCAGCGGACCGTAGCTGCCGACGACGTAGACATAGCCGCCGTCGCCGCCCCAGAACGCGGGGTGCCCCCACATCCCCTGGTAGGGGCCGGACACGCTCACCGCGGCGTCGCCGCCCGAGGCGCCCTGGCCCATGCCACCGAGGTTGTCGCGGTCGAGCAGGAACACCCGGCCGTCCTTGCCCTGCTGGACCAGCAGATGGGGGTGTTCGCTGGTGCCGAAGCCGTCCGGCAGCGCCATCGGGGCGCCGGAGGAGATGTCCTGGTCGTTCAGGTCCAGGGTGGAGGCGTCGCTCGGGCTGAAGAAGTCGGCCGTGCTGAGGCTGTTGTCCGCGTTGACCTGGAGACGGACGACGGACTCGGCCAGGGTTCCCTGCACGGTCTTGCCCGGCCCGGGGGCCGGGCTGATGCCGTTTCCGGTGCTGAAGAAGATCCGGCCTGAACCATCGGAGACCAGGCCGCCGCCCGACTGCCAGATGCCGGCGCCACCTGTGCCGGTACCGGTCACCGAAGCCCACATCGAGGTGATGCTGTGTTCGGTGGTGCTCACGCCGACCACGTACCCGCGGTACGGCCATGCGTCGCAGTGGCCGCCGAAGCCCGCGTAGACGACGCCGTCCATCAGCAGCAGGCCGGGGCGCTGCTGCTCGTAGTAGGCGTCGAAGGTGGCGCCGGGCTCATTGACGGGGCTCCCGCTGATGGTGACGGGCCACCCGGAGAGCTCGGCTCCGGAGGCCGGATCCACCGCGTGCATCAGCCACTTCGGGTGGCGGTGCGTGGAGGTTCCGTCGTCGACCTTGGTGGTGAAGTAGAGGGCGTTGGTGGCGGGATCGTAGACGGGTGTCGCGGTCGCCCCCACGTTGGGCACCAGGTCACCGCATCCGATCGCGGAGGCCGGCCACGCCGGTCCGTAGTTCTTGCTCCACTTGATCGCACCGGTGGTGCGGTCGAGACCGTACACGGTGTTGCTCTCGGTGACCGCTATCACCTGGTCGCCCAGCACCAGCGGCTGGGCGTATATCTGCCCGTCCAGTTTGGTGGCGAAGAGCTGGCCGAAGGCGGACGACTGGACGACCGCCGGGGAGAGCCCTTCTTCGTTCCGGTCCCAGTTGGTGCGCAAGTTGTCGACGCCCTGGGTGCTCTGGTCGGCCTCGGCCGACTGCACTGCCAGACCGATAGTCGTACCTATCAGTGCCGCACCGGCCACGGCGGCGATGGCGGACAGCCATCTGCGTCGCCGGTCGCGGTGGCGGCCGCGGCGTGCGGGCGCGAAAAACCCGGCCAAACCGGGACCTCCTCTGGTGTTCGCACCCGGAGTGGTCACAGGCGCGGCGCGAAACGTAAAGACCAAGTGGCTGTTCTTACCATCGAATGATCGATTTCCACACCACTTGCACACACTTCGTTCTAAGATCGTCATGCGCGCGACGCGGCCACGTCCGCACCGGTGAACTGTCCCCGTTCCCCTACGGCGACGGGCGGTTCGGCCTGCCGCTCCGCGACGACCTGGCGTTCGAGACGCTGGTGGGGCTCCCGGCGTGACGCCGACGAAAGCGCCGTGGTTCCGGTCCCCCCGCGCGGGCGACTACAACCACGGCGTTCATGCTCTCGTCCGACCGCACGCGCGGGCGGTTCGCTCCCGGGCCTCTGAGATCAGGCCGTGGCCTCGACCAGCCGCTTCATGCCGGGCTGGTCGGTCACGCAGCCCACCACGCCGAGCGCTCGGGCCAGCGCCAGGTCGCGCTCGTCGTTGACGGTCCAGGCCATCACGTCGATCCCGGCCGCGCCGCACTTCTCCACGATGGCCCGGTTCAGCTGGCGCAGTTCCACGCTGACCAGGGTGGAACCGACCTTCTGGGCGCGGCCGACGAAGGTGTCGCGGTGCGCGCTCGGGCCTGCCACCAGCACGGTGCGGGCCTGCGGCAGCAGGTTGTGGATCTCGATCAGCGCCACGTCGTGGAACGACAGCACCGAGACCCGGTCCAGCAGGTTGCGGTCGGTGAGCACCTTGGCCAGCGACCGGGCGGCGGCCACGTCCTTGATCTCCGCCTGGATCGGCAACGTCGGCCCCACGGCGTCCAGCACCTCACCGAACGTGGGGATGCGCTCGCCGAGGCCGGCGTCGAGCTTCTTGAGCTTCCGCAACTTCTGGTCGGCGATCGGACCCGAACCGTCCGTCGTGCGGTCCAGGGTCTCGTCGTGCATGACGACCAGCTCGCCGTCCCTGCTCAGGTGCAGGTCCAGTTCGATGCCGTCCAGCCCCTCGCGTTCGGCCCGCAGGAAGGAGCGCAGGGTGTTCTCCGGCTCGGCGGCCATGACACCGCGGTGGCCGATGGTGAAGAAAGACACTCGGTTGCCGTCCTTGGGTGTGGTGGTGCGGGGGAGCCGCACGAGTGCCGTGCCCCCCGCCGGGCGGCGGGCGACCGCCCGTTGAAGCGCCCAAGCCTAATGGGCCCGTCCGACCGCGCGTTCGGCCCGCCCGTACCGCGCCGCCGACGCGGCTCCGGGGCTCAGAATCCAAGATCGCACCTCGGGACCGAGGAGCCGCGGATCCCGGCCGCAGATTGGCCGCACGGGCTGGTCAGAGGTGGGACACCGCCGAATCAGGGTGAGACGGGGTGCATGCGGAAGGGGTGCCGCTCCGGAGAGTGGCACCCCTTCTGACCTGCAAGTCTCTGACCTGCGGAGCGGTGGGTGTGGGATTTGAACCCACGGTGGCTTGCGCCACGACGGTTTTCAAGACCGTTCCCTTAGGCCGCTCGGGCAACCCACCTCGCCCCGGTCCGCCTGAGGGCGGGGCGGGACAAGCCTACCGGTCCCCGGCCGTGCTCGTCCGTGCCACCTGGCGCACTGTGCGGCTCAGTTGTCGCCGACGCGGGAGCCCAGGGTCACTTCCGCCGTGTGGGTCCTGCCGTCGCGCTGGTAGGTGATCGTCACCTTGTCGCCGGGCTTGTGGGTCCAGATCTCGCCGATCAGGGTCGGGCCGCTGTCGATCACCCTGTCGTCCAGCTTGGTGATCACATCGCCCGGCTTGAGGCCCGCCTTGTCCGCGGGGCCGCCCGACTCGACCGCGGCGGAGCCGTCCGTGCCCTGGTCGGTGATCTTCGCGCCACCGGAGGAGTCGTCCAGCGAGACCGAGGCGCCGATCTTCGCGTAGACCGGCTTGCCGGTGGCGATCAGCTGCTGGGCGACGTACTTCGCCTGGTCGATCGGGATCGCGAAGCCCAGGCCGATCGAACCGGACTGGCCGCTGCTGCCGAACCCGCTGTTGTTCGTCGACTGGATCGCCGAGTTGATGCCGATGACCGCGCCCTGGGCGTCCAGCAGGGGACCGCCTGAGTTGCCCGGGTTGATCGAGGCGTCCGTCTGCAGGGCGCTCATGTAGGACGCCTTGCTGCCGGAGCTGCCGTCGCTGGAGGCCACCGGACGGTGCTTGGCGCTGATGATGCCCGAGGTCACCGTGTTCGACAGGCCGAAGGGCGCGCCGATGGCGATCGCCGGATCGCCGACCTCCACCTTGTCCGAATCGCCGAGGGCGAGCGGCTTGAGGTCCGACGGGGCGTTCTTGAGCTTGATGACGGCCACGTCGTAGCCCTGCGCGTGACCGATGATCTCGGCGTCGTACTTCTTGCCGTTCGGGAACGTCGCCGTGAGCTTGCCGCCGTCGACCGCGTCGGCGACCACGTGGTTGTTGGTGATGATGTGGCCCTGCTTGTCGAAGACGAAGCCCGTGCCGGTGCCGCCCTGGCCGCCTGTCGACTCGGCCTCGATGGTGACCGTGCTCGGCAGCGCCCTGGCGGCCACGGCTGCGACCGTGCCGTTGTCGTGCCTCACATCGCCGCCGCTGGTGGCCGCGGAGACCGTCGTGGAGCCGCTGGAGTCGTCGTCCTTGGCCAGCTGGTAACCGATGCCGCCACCGACACCGCCCGCGACCAGCGCGGCGACGAGGATCCCGGCGACCAGACCGCCACGCCTGTTCTTGGGCTTCGGGGCGGGGTTCTCGTACGGGGCGCCCCAGGGGTCGCCCGCACCGGCGCCGCCCGCGTACACGGGGGTGGCCGGCGGAGGCGGCGGCCAGCCGGACTCGGGGGCGGAGGAGGCCACGGGGTGACCCGGCGGCACCGGCGGGAGCTGCGCGGTCGGCGCGCCCTCCGGCTGCGGTGCACCCTCGGGCCTCGGCGGCTGCGGGGCGCCGTGCCCGAGCGGCGCGCCCCCTCGGGATGAGTGCCCTCCGCGCCCGGGGTGCCTGTGGAAGGCGCCTGCCCTTCGGGGGCCTCGCCCGACGCGGAAGCGGGAGCGTCCACCGGCACAGGAGGTGCAGACGGGGCCGGGGGTACCGCAGTGCCCTCGTTCTCGGTGCTCACAGCTCTTCTCCTCGTTCCACGGCTGTCTTCCTCGGTCGCACTCGCACCCCTACGCGCGGCGCCGGGCGCTCTCAGCTGTGCGTGTCCCTTTGTACGCCGTCAAGCTTTTCCCACCGGACGTCAGGGCACCATAAGCGGTGGCTGTGGGTCCGTGGCCATCCTTTATATCGGACCGGTGCGAACAAAAATCTGCATTCCCGACACCTCGCCGATTCCGTCACCCCGCCCTCCGGTCCCACGTGTACCCCGCGACAGTGGGACGATGACGCGGTGACCCACGCACGACAGCACCAGGTTCAGGTCGTCGCCCACCGCGGGGCCTCCGAGGACGCTCCCGAGCACACCCTCGCCGCGTACAGGAAGGCGATCGAGGACGGTGCCGACGCCCTCGAGTGCGATGTCCGGCTGACCGCGGACGGACACCTCGTCTGCGTCCACGACCGGCGCGTCAACCGTACGTCCAACGGGCGCGGCGCGGTCTCCGCCCTGGAACTCGCCGACCTCGCCGCGCTGGACTTCGGCTCCTGGAAGAGGAGCGACGAGGAGCCCGACTGGGAGCACCGGCCGCAGGACCCCGAGGACACCTCGGTGCTCACCCTGGAGCGGCTGCTGGAACTGGTCGCCGACGCCGGGCGGCCCATCGACCTGGCCGTCGAGACCAAGCACCCCACGCGCTGGGCGGGGCAGGTCGAGGAGCGGCTGCTGCTCCTGCTGAAGCGGTTCGGGCTGGACGCCCCGGAGTCCCCGGACAAGTCGCCGGTACGGATCATGAGCTTCTCGGCGCGGTCACTGCACCGGGTGCGGACCGCCTCACCCACGTTGCCGACGGTGTACCTGCTGCAGTTCCTCTCGCCCAGGCTGCGGGACGGGCGGCTGCCGGCCGGTGTCCGGATCGCGGGGCCCTCGATGCGGATCGTGCGCACTCACCCGGCGTACATCCAGCGGCTGAAGCGGGCCGGACACCAGGTGCACGTGTGGACGGTGAACGAGCCGGAGGACGTCGACCTCTGCCTGGAACTGGGTGTCGACGCCATCATCACCAACCGCCCGCGCGCGGTGCTGGACCGGCTCGGTCGCTGAACGGGGTCGACCTCCGCCACGGAACGTTTCTCCCCCGGGACCCCCCATATGGGACGAAATCAGCCACGGTGATGACAGGGAGTGCACCGGCGCGTTCGGTCCGTGTTCGATCGTGTCGAGTGCATCACTCGGCGTGTACGGACGGTTTCCGGCCCGGTCACGCGGGGCATTCACACCGTGGCGTGGGGCGAAGGAGGTCTCGGGGGTGGCGTTGGTGGTGGCACAGGAGGTGCCCACGTCGTCGAGCATGGCCGTACCCCATGGTCCTGCGGGCGTGGGGGAGGCAAGACACCGGATGCGCGATCAGTTGCGCACGGGTGGCATGTCGGAATCGGTCATCGACGATGCTGTATTGATCCTTTCGGAACTGCTCAGCAATGCGTGTCGACACGGCAGACCACTCCGCGACAGCTTGACGGCAGACGGGGACGTGCGCGCCGCATGGCGTGTCGACACCTCCGGACGGCTCACGGTCGAGGTGACGGACGGAGGCGGCCCGACCCGCCCGGTTCCGGCGACCCCCTCGGTGACCGCGCACGGCGGCCGGGGGCTGAACATCATCAGCGCGCTGGCCAAGGACTGGGGCGTACGGGACGACGCCCACGGCGAGGTCACGGTCTGGGTCGTCGTCCAGGACGACACCGACTCGGCCCGCCGCAGCGAGGACTTCGCCTCACGCGTCACGGCACCGGCCGTCTCGCAGATACCGGGCCTGGACTTCGAGGACGCGTTCGACGACCTGGACTGAGGCGGTCGGGGACGCGTACGACGACGGGACCGACGTGGTCGGGGACGCGTACGACGACCAGGAGCGAGCTGATCCACGACGCGCTCGAAGACCGGGAGCGAACCGGTCCGCGTCGCGCTCCACGACCCGGCAATGAACGGTCCGCTCCACGACCCGGCAATGAACGGTCCAGGACACGTTCGTAGACCACGATTCAGGCCGTCGGCGACCGGTCCGCCGGCCAGGGGCCGCCCGGCAGCCCCGCCTACCCGGCACCGCCCCACCGGCACCGCCCTCCCGGCACCGCACAGGCCGATCCCCCGCCCAGCGCGAACCGGCAGACGCGCGCAGTACGGACCGCCGGCGGACCGCCGCATGCCCCCTCCCCACCCCCGATCCGCGTACCGCCAGGTGGACCCTCCGGTGCGTTGTCCACAGGATCCCGTCAGGCGTCGTACGAGCGGCTAGGCTCGCGACCGTACGAAACGAGCCGTAACCGGGAGACACCCACGATGGCCAAGAAGCGACCCCAGACCCAGGCCAAGCGCCCGCAGCCCACGGACGGTGCCCGCGCCGATGGGGACGTCCCGGTCGTCGGCGGCCGGGAGCCCTGCCCCTGCGGCAGCGGCCGCCGCTACAAGGCCTGCCACGGCCGTGCCGCCGCGCACGCGGTGACCGAGCTGGTGCAGCGCCCGTTCGAAGGACTGCCCGACGAGTGCGACTGGGTCGCGCTGCGCGAGCTGGTGCCTGCGGCGACCGTCGAGCTGAAGCTCCGGGAGGAACTCCCCGAGGGCGTCCCCTCGGTCACGCTCGCCACGGTGCTGCCCATGGCATGGCCGGCGCTGCGCCGCGACGACGGCTCGATCCTGCTCGGCCTGCAGAACGACACGGCGTCGGGCGACATCAGCCGGGACCTCGCCGACACCCTCCAGCGTGCCCTCACCGCCGAGCCGGGCACCCCGGTCCAGGGCCGCCGGCCGCCCGCCGACGGCCCGCGCCTGCAGGACCTGCTGGACCCCGAGGGCCCCTTCGAGCCGGTCGTGCACAGCGGCTTCGAGTTCTGGGTCCCCGACGCGGAGAACACGACGCCGGAGGTGGCCGCCTCCCTGGAGCGGGCCAACGCCGCCGCGATCCCCACCGTCCGCCTGACCGGCGTGGACGCCGCGTACTGGTGCCAGACGCCGGAGAAGAACCACCTGCGGTGGGTCATGCCGCACCCCGAGGAGCGGCTTCTGGACGCTCTCGCGCGGCTGCACGCGGCCGGCGGGTCGAGCCTCGGCGAGGGCACGCGCCTGGTCGGCTCCTTCCGGGCGCACGGGCTCACGGTGCCGGTCTGGGACCTGCCGAGCGACATGAGCGCGGAGGACGTGGAGAAGCCGGCGGCCGAGTTCGCCGAGCGCCTCGCGACCGCGCTGGCCTCCGACGCGCCGCTCACCGCGGACGAGCGCCGGGCCCGCGGCGGGCTGACCAACCGACAGGTGACCCTCAGCTGACGCGCAGTCCCGGCCCGGCCGCCCGGTCGGGCCGGGACGGACGCCGACCAGGGCCCAACCTCAGGTGACTCCTGTCACAAGTCCCCGCTGCGACCGGCCAATCCGTGTCCGAATAGCCGAGATCGAATTTGCGAACCGCCGATCTCTTGTTACCGTTCCAGTAGCCCGGTTGCTGGTGCATCCCCCGTCGCCAGCAACCGGGCCTTTCCATGTACGGGTAGGTCCGGCACAACAGGCCGCGAGATCAACTCCCGTACGAGAGCAGCGAGTTGCTCCGCACGAGGTCGGTGAGTCACTGCCGTACGGGAGCGGCGCATCACTGTCCGTTCGCGGCCACCTGGTCGCTTCCCGAGCGCAGCAGCAGTGGTCCGCCCCCGTCGCTCCGGGAGAACTCCGCGACCGCCGAGTAGGCGCCCATGTCGCCCGCCACCCGCTGCCGTGGCGTGTCACAGACCGCCGGGTCGTCCGCGGCGTCCACCGCGCAGTGCATCTCCACGCTGCGCCCGCCCGGCGCCATGAAGCTCAGGACCCCGGTCAGCCTCTCGCCGGTGGCGTTGCGGTAGTAGGTGCGCGCCCAGGTGTCCCGCCCCTGCGTCAGCACGCACGTCTGTGCCTCGATGCCGTCGCCGGAGGAGAGTTGGGGGCCGCAGCGGGCGGCGGTGGCGAGGCCGAGGCCCAGCAGCCGGGGGCGGGAGGGGACCGCCCGCTTCCCGTCCTCGTGCGCGGGCGGGCGGAGCGCGGCCTGGTCCGCCTCGCCGACCGGCCCGGCGGACGCCACGGCGAGCGGCAGCGCGATGACGGCCGCCACCACGCCCAGGAGCGCGAGCAGCCGCTTCCTGCCGGACTCGGGCCGATCGTCGGCCCGCGCGCCCGTCCGCATCCCCCGTTTCCCGTGTCCCCCAGGACGAATCAGCATGAGGCCGAAGATATCGGCCGATCACGGGCGCCCGGTCCGTCGCGCGCCCGACACCCTCAGAACTCGGGCGCGCTCACACCCGTACGAGTGAGGACGTCCACGACCGCGTCCACCACGGCCTCCACGTCGGGCACCCAGGGGGAGGCGGAGCCGGGCAGCGGTGCCCGCTCCCAGCGGATGCCGCCGTGTCCGGTCTCGGACGGGGGCAGTGCCAGATAGCCGCCCTCGCCGTGGAAGCGCAGCGAGCCGGGGACGAAGTCCTTTGCGTACAGCAACTCGCCGAGCTGCTCCATGGAGTACGGCGCCACGAGGATCGCCCAACGGTGCGGCGCCGCCACGACCGGGCCGAGGCGCATGCCCTTCCGGTCGAGGGCCGCCAGGGCGCGCGAGGCGGCGAGGGCGGGCAGGCTCACCGCGCAGGGCGCCTGGCCCCCGGTGGCCAGCACGATCGGCGCGGACGGCCGGTTGGTCCACCACCAGCGCACCATGCGCTCGTCGGTGGTGGCCGCCAGCAGCCCGGGGTCGAACGGGTGGGCGCCGGGCACCGTGCACTCCGGGTCGGGACACCCGCAGCGGGCACGCCCCTGCGGGTCCGGTGCCACACCCGGGAGTACGGGCCACTGCCATTCGGTCGCGAAGGTCAGGGCCGCGCTGATCAACTCAGGCCTCCCGTCGTTCCGCCTGGACAGGAGCCTGCGTCGCCTTCCGAGGATCTCGCGCATGAGCGCTCGTTCCTTTCCGTTGCACGCCGGCAACACCGAGGGCCATCACGTCATGTGTCGATCATGTGTCGATCACTTCACTGTGCGTACCTGCTGGCGCATCACACCCCTGTCCTGGACAAGGGGAACCCCTATGGGCCGAGCGTTGGCTGCGTCCGCGTCCATACTGCGCCCACCACGAGCATGGGCATGGCGTGGGGTGGCGACGCCTGGCGTTTTACCGTCCCGCTCTTACTCGCCGCCTCCACCACGGGAGGATGGGGCTCGGCCGTCGGTGGTTATGACGCCCGGTTGCGGTGCCAGGTTCCGGGTGGCCCCCAACCACCCCTGGCCTTCACCGAGTACGTACCCATCACGGCCGTTGTGACGCTCCGTTGAACTATGCCAGTCGACCGCAATCCAGCGGTCCTTGAGGCTATTTTAAGCCAACTTTGCTGCACCGTAAGGGGGGAGAACCTGCATCCCGGACACCAGGAATCCCAGCAGGACAATGCTGGACATCCCCTCCTGAGTGCGTGTACATGTGGAGCCACCGCTAGCGGCGCAGATTGACATGGGGGTTTGCGATGCTATCGAGCGATACGCTCCGGCCCGAAGGCCGGACGACATGAACGCCCCTCACCCTCCGAAAGTGGCCGGAATCGATTCAACGGTTCCCCCGCCCACCCACACTGTCGCGCCGACGCCTGCCGCCACGGAAGCCCCCTCGGCCGCCCCTTCCGCCTCCACCGGCCCTTCCGGCCCCGGAGCGCTCCTCCAGGACCGGCTCGCCGCCTGGGTCTCCGATCTGACGACGCTCCACGAACTGACCGAACGCCTGGCCCGCACCGGCTCCCTCGCCGAAGCGCTCCAGGAAATGCTGCGCGCCGGAGCCGCCCTGGTGGGTGCCCGGCGCGGTCTTGTCGTACTGGAACCGCGCGACGGGCTCGGCCCGGACACCACGATCGGCCTGGGCCTGGGCCGCGCCGACCTCGGGCACATCGAGACCGTGCCGCGCAGTTCCCTGTCGTACGGCAGGATCCTCGACGGACTGCCGGGCGGGGAGCGCGGGATCGCCGAGCCCGACCTGTTCTCCGAGGACGGGCTCGACCCCCGCCACCGCGACGTGGCCGCCCGCCTCGGCTACGCCGCGAGCTACGCACTCCCCCTGTCCAGCGAGGCCGCCGGCCGCCTCGGCGCCGCCGTCTGGCTGTACGACGAACCGGCCGAACCGGTCGAACGTCAGCGCCACCTCGTCGGTCTGTACGCCCGATACGCCACCGAGCACCTGGCCCGCATGGTGGAGATCGAGCGCACACGCGCGTGCATGGCGACGATCACCCAGGAGCTCCTGCCCGCCCGGCTGCCCCGCATCCCCGGCGTCCAGCTCGCGGCACGCCGCCGCACGAGCCGCGCGCGGCGGCGGCGACTGGTACGACGCGCTACCGCTGCCCGACGGCGCGCTCGGGCTCGCCGTCGGGTCCGTCACCGGTTCGGGGCCGGGCGCGGTCGCCGCGACGGGCCGGCTGCGGGCCTCCCTGCGCGCGTACGCCGTGATGGAGGGCGAGGACCCGGTGGCGGTCCTCTCCGACCTGGAGCTGCTTCTGAGACTCACCGAACCCGCCCGCTCGGCCACCGCCCTGTTCGCGTACTGCGAACCCGCGCTGCGCAAGCTGACGCTCGCCGGGGCCGGGCACAGCCCGCCGCTGGTGATCGGCCCCAGACGCACCGAGTTCGTGGAGACCTCGCTGTCGGCGCCCCTGGGCATGCTGGCCTGCTGGGAGGCACCGAGCGTCGAACTGACCGCGGAGCCCGGCGAGACCGTGCTGCTCTACACCGACGGTCTGCTCCGGCGCACCGGCGACCCCATGGACCGCGCCTTCGCCCGGCTGCACGCGGCGGCCACGAGCGTGCCGAGGCCGCTGCGCATCGACCCGGGAGCGGTCGCCGACCACATCCTGCGGACGGTGCTCCCGGACGGGCTCGGCGAGGCCGACAGCACGGAGGACGTGGTGCTGCTGGCGGCCCGCTTCGAGTGAGCCGCCGGCCACGCCGGGTGACGGTCTCTTCCTGCCCGGGTCCCCTTCTGTACGACCGTACGATGGGGGTGGCCCAGTGCCGTATCCAAGGAGGATGACCGTGGCGGACGAGCTCACGCCTGAAACGCCGGAGACCCCGGAGCTTCAGGACGAGACCGAAGAGCCGATCAAGCAGCGCAAGAACGGCCTGTACCCGGGTGTGTCCGACGAGCTGGCCGAGAACATGAAGTCGGGCTGGGCCGACACCGAGCTGCACGACCTGAAGCCGATCGCCCAGGCCGCCGAGACCGCCGCCCGCCGCGCCGCGCTGTCCGCGCGCTTCCCGGGCGAGCGTCTGGTGATCCCCGCGGGCAACCTGAAGACCCGCTCGAACGACACGGAGTACCCCTTCCGCGCCTCCGTCGAGTACGCGTACCTCACCGGCAACCAGACCGAGGACGGCGTCCTGGTCCTGGAGCCCACCTCCGACGGCCACCGGGCGACCCTCTATCTGCTGCCCCGCTCCGACCGGGAGAACGGCGAGTTCTGGCTCTCCGGCCAGGGCGAGCTGTGGGTGGGCCGCCGCCACTCGCTCACCGAGGCGGAGAAGCTGTACGGCATCCCGGCCTCGGACGTGCGCGAGCTGCCCCAGAAGCTGAAGGAGGCCACCGGCCCGGTCCGCGTGGTGCGCGGGTACGACGCGGGCGTCGAGACCGCGCTCCACGACAAGGTCACCGCCGAGCGGGACGACGAGCTGCGGGTCTTCCTCTCCGAGATGCGCCTGGTCAAGGACGCGTTCGAGGTCGGCGAGCTGCAGAAGGCGGTCGACTCGACCGTACGCGGCTTCGAGGACGTGGTGAAGGTCCTCGACAAGGCGGAGGCGACCTCCGAGCGTTACATCGAGGGCACGTTCTTCCTCCGCGCGCGCGTGGAGGGCAACGACGTGGGCTACGGCACCATCGCCGCGGCCGGACCGCACGCCTGCACGCTGCACTGGGTGCGCAACGACGGCCCGGTCCGCTCGGGTGACCTGCTCCTGCTGGACGCGGGCGTGGAGACGCACACGTACTACACCGCCGACGTCACACGGACCCTGCCGGTCAACGGCCGCTTCAGCGAGATCCAGAAGAAGATCTACGACGCGGTGTACGAGGCCCAGGAGGCCGGTATCGCGGCGGTGAAGCCGGGCGCCAAGTACCGCGACTTCCACGACGCCGCGCAGCGCGTGCTCGCCGAGCGGCTCGTCGAGTGGGGCCTCGTCGAGGGCCCGGTGGAGCGGGTCCTGGAGCTGGGCCTGCAGCGCCGCTGGACCCTGCACGGCACGGGCCACATGCTCGGCATGGACGTCCACGACTGCGCGGCCGCGCGGACCGAGACCTATGTGGACGGCGTCCTGGAGCCCGGCATGGTGCTCACGGTGGAGCCGGGCCTGTACTTCCAGGCGGACGACCTGACCGTCCCGGAGGAGTACCGCGGCATCGGCGTCCGCATCGAGGACGACATCCTGGTCACCGAGGACGGCAACCGGAACCTCTCGGCGGGCCTGCCGCGCCGCTCCGACGAGGTCGAGCAGTGGATGGCGTCCCTGAAGGGCTGACACGCGAACTGCGGCACGAGCGTCAGGAGCGAAGGGCCGGGTACCACTGGTGCCCGGCCCTCCGTACGGGGTCCGGGGCCCCTCGGCTCGGTTCCGCGGTCACGGCGGGTGAGACAGGGAACGGAACAGAGCTGGTGAAGTCCGGCCTCTCGACGTCGAGTTGGTCGAGCATGCGCTCGTGCGGCGGCGGCAGGTCCCGGCCGTGGAGGACTCCACGCAGCACGGTCCCGCAGGGCACTACACCGCCATCAGCGGGGAGTCGTTGCGCCACTTGAGGATCTTGTCGAAGCTCACCACCGCGCCACCCCGGCCAGGCTTGTTGCCGATGTGCACATGGTCGGCGAGTTCCTCGATGAGACCCAGGCCACGGCCGTGCTCGGCGTCCGCACACACCGGGCGGGTCACCGTACGAGGTCTGCCGGCGGGGAAACCCGGGCCCGAGTCGGCGACTTCGATGCGGCACTTCTCGCCGTCGAGGTAGGCCGTGACCCGGTACGCCTCCGACACACCGCCGTTCGCGGTGCCGCCCCCGTGCTCGACCGCGTTGGCGCAGGCCTCGGTGAGGGCGACGGAGAGGTCGTAGGAGATGTCCGGATCGACGCCCGCGGTCTCCATCGTGCCCAGCAGGAGCCGTCGGGCGAGCGGCACGCTCGCAGCTTCGCGCCGCAGATGGAGTGACCACCAGATGCTCATGCTCCAGCCTCCTGGCCGCGGCTCGACATACCGTTACGTATTGCCACGCCTGCCGGGGGGCAATCGCCCGATTGTCGACTTCCCGCTCGTTCGGCGGATGCGCCGGGGCGGGGATCGGGTGTATGCGGGCACGACTCGAGGACGGGCCACCAGAACGTGATCTTCCGGATCACTGTTCCGATTACCACATTTACGTCATCTTGCGGACCTGCTGTACGGCCCCGCCGAGACCGGTGGGATGATGAGGCCGCCATGAGTGCCCCCCACCCGCGCACGGCGCGCGCCGGATGCGATCTCCGGATTCTGCGGGCCGCGGTGTTCGCCGCGGTCTGTGTCGTGCTGGCCGCGGCCGGGCACGGGCTCGCCTCCTGCGCCACGGTCCCGCTGTGGACGCTGGGCGCCGGCGCGCTCGGCATGTTCGCCGTCGCCGCCCTGCTCGCCGGGCGGGAGCGCTCGCTGCCGGGCATCGCGACGGTCCTCGCGGTGGGCCAGGTCGTGCTGCACACGCTGTTCGGGCTCGGGCAGCACTCCGGCGCCATGACGTCCAAGGCGATGTCCACGGCCGACGCCGCACTCGTGGCCCGGGCCGCGCACCTGCTGTGCGGCGCCACCGCGGCGACGATCTCCCCCGCACACGCCCAGAAGATCCTCTCCGACGCGCGGCTCGCCACGGCGGCGGACACGGCCGCCGCGCACCACCCGGCCGACGCCCTGTCGGCCGCCGGCTCATGGTGGTCGGTCCTGCCGTCCCTGCCCATGCTGCTCGGGCACGTCCTCGCGGCCGTCGCCGCCGGATGGGTGCTGCGCCGTGGGGACATGGCGCTGCTGCGACTAATGCGGCTGTCGGCGCACGGGGCCGCAGAGGGGGCGCTCGTACGGTCCCTGAGCTCGTCGTTCGCCCTCGCGCGCGCCCTCCTGGCCGGGCTCCCCGGCGCGCCCGACGCGAGGCCGCGCGCCCCGCGCACCGTCTTCCTTCTGCCGTCGAAGCCGCGGACGACCACGCTGCAGCACACGGTGATCCGACGCGGACCGCCCTCCTCCACTCCGTTCGTCCTCGCTGCCTGACGCGACCGCACCGCTCCACCCGTCCGTACGGGAGAGGCTGTCGTCGCGCGGCACGCGCGCGTGCCCACACGAAGGAACCGGCCACGGCCGCGATCACCCCTGCGCACGCGCATCTCTCGTCGTCAACGGACTCTCACTCGAAGTGGAGTGGTCTCAAGCCATGAAGGCCATCAAGGGTTCCCTGAAGGGCTCCCGCATCGCCGTCGCCGGTGCCGCCGCCGCATCGGCCGTCCTCGTCCTGTCCGCGCCCGCCTTCGCGCACGTGACCGTGCAGCCGGAGGGTCAGGCCGCCAAGGGCGCTTACGCGGTCGTCGACTTCAAGGTCCCGAACGAGCGGGACGACGCCTCGACCACCAAGCTCGAGGTCAGCCTCCCGACCGACCACCCGCTGGCCTCGGTGATGCCTCAGCCGGTCGACGGCTGGAAGGTGCAGGTCACCAAGTCCAAGCTCGCCAAGCCGCTCTCGATGCACGGCCGGCAGATCAACGAGGCCGTGTCCAAGGTCACCTGGACCGCCACCGGCAAGGGCATCGAGCCGGGCTACTTCCAGAAGTTCCCGCTCTCGGTCGGCCAGCTGCCCGAGAACACCGACCAGCTCGTCTTCAAGGCCCTCCAGACGTACTCCGACAACGAGGTGGTGCGCTGGATCGAGCCGCAGAAGGAAGGTCAGGAAGAGCCCGAGAAACCAGCCCCGGTGCTCGAGCTGGCCTCCGCCTCCTCCTCCGGCCACCACGGCTCCACGGCCGAGGACGCCTCCGACCCCACGTCGCCCGCCAAGGACACCGCCGCCGACACCTCCTCCGGCGGCACCGACACCACCGCCCGAGTCCTCGGCGTCGTCGGCATCGTCGTCGGCGCGGCGGGCGTGGCGTACGGCGTCCTGGCCGCCGCCGACGCACCGCCGACGCCTGAGCACCACCTCGCCTCCGGGCACGCGCAGGGGTCGTACGACAACGCGGCGACGCGACACGTACGGCCCCGGCGCACCCGTAAGCACTGACATCTGGGACATTTCTCTATGCGCACCAAGAAGACGTTCGCAGCGGCCGCGCTCCTCGCCACCGCCGCGCTCACCCTCACCGCCTGCGGGTCCGGCGACAGCGGCGACAAGCCGGTCGCCGTCGTGTCCGCGGAGCCCGGCTCCGACAAGGCCGGAACGGTGCTGGACCAGCCGTTCGAGAAGCCGGACCTCGTCCTCACCGACACCCACGGCAAGAAGTACGACCTCCGCGCGCAGACCAAGGACAGGCCGACGCTGATCTACTTCGGCTACACCCACTGCCCCGACGTCTGCCCGCTGACGATGAACAACCTCGCCGTCGCCAAGAAGGAGGTGGACCGGAGCAAGCAACTGACCCAGGCGCAGAAGGACTCGCTGCGAATCGTCTTCGTGACCACCGACCCTGAGCGCGACACCCCCTCGGCGCTCGGCACATGGCTCAAGGGCATCGACCCGTCCATCGTGGGCCTGACCGGCGACTTCTCCACCATCCAGGCCGGCGCCCGCACCCTCGGCATCAGCATCGAGCCGCCGAAGAAGGACAAGGACGGCAAGATCGTCTCCACCCACGGCACCCAGGTCATCGCGTTCTCGCCGAAGACCAATGGGGGTTACGTGGTCTACGGCCAGGACGCCACCGTCGACGACTACATCCGCGACATACCCAAGATCATCAAGGGGGAGAACCCGTGAGCCGCCGCCTCGGCGGCCCCGTCGCGATGCTGGCCGCGGGGATGGTCCTCGCCGGCTGCGGCGGACTGGTGCTCGTCGGCTGCGGCGGCTCGGGCGGCTCCTCCGCCGAGCCGGAACTGAAGGTCACCGGCGCCTACATGCCCCAGCCCGTCACCGCCGACATGGCTGCCGGCTTCTTCACCGTCACCAACTCCGGCGGCGCCGACACCCTCACCTCCGTCACCAGCGGCCTCGCCGGCGACGTCACGCTGCACTCCACCGAGGGCGGCGCCATGGAGGAGGAGAAGTCGTTCGCCGTGCCCGCGCACGGCGAGCTGGACTTCACCAGCGGTGGCAACCACCTCATGTTCGAAAAGCTCACCCACAAGCCGAAACAGGGCGACAAGGTGTCCGTACAGCTCCACTTCGCGAAATCCGGAACGGTCACCGTCGAGATGCCCGTGAAGCCGGCGACGTACAACCCGAAGACCGGCCACTGAGGGAGGCACCACCGTGACGCAGGCCATCGCTCCCGGCGGGCGCGCCGTTCCGAGCACCATCCATACGGCGTCCCGGCGCACGGTCCGCATCCGCGCGGCCCGCCTGCTGCTGACGCTGCTGCTCGCCGTCGCGGGCGGGCTGTTCGCCGGCGCCGCGCCCGCCTCCGCGCACGCGGCACTGCTCGGCAGCGACCCCGCGCAGGGAGTGGTGGTCGACAAGGCGCCCACCCAGGTCACGCTCACCTTCTCCGAGCAGGTCGCGTTCTCGGACAGCTCGCTGCGCGTCCTCGACCCCCGGGGGCAGCGCGTCGACACCGGGAAGCCGACCAACCTCAGTGGCACGACCTACGGCGTGCAGCTGCGGCCGGGGCTCCCGGGCGGCACCTACACCGTCACCTACCAGGTGGTGTCCGCCGACAGCCACCCCGTCTCCGGAGCCTTCACCTTCTCCATCGGCGCCCCCTCCGCGACCACGGTCTCCGCCTCCGGTCCGACCGTGGGCGGCGGGGTCGTCGGCACCCTCTACGGGATCGGGCGGTACGTCTCCTACGCCGGGTACATCGTGCTGATCGGCGGAGCGGCCTTCGTACTCGCCTGCTGGCAGCGGGGCGCTGGGGTGCGGGCCGTGCAGCGGCTCGTCGTCTCCGGGTGGGTGGCCCTCACCTCGGCCACCCTCGCGCTGCTGCTCCTGCGCGGCTCGTACACCGGCTCGGGCAAGGTCGCCGACATCTTCGACCTGTCCCTGATCGGGCAGGTGCTGCAGACCAAGGCGGGGGCGGCGCTGGTGTCCCGGCTGCTGCTGCTCGCGGCCGCGGCGCTGTTCATCGCGGTGCTGTTCGGCGCCTATGTGAGGCGGGACGCGGAAGAGGCGGCCGCCGGGGCGGATGCCGGGGAGGCCGCCCCGGATGCGGACGCCGGGGAGGGCGCCGTCGATCCGTCCGCCGAGAAGCGGGACCTCACCTTCGGGCTCGCCATCGGCGGAACCGTGATCGCGGCGGGGCTCGCGGCGACCTGGGCGATGGCCGAACACGCCTCGACCGGCATCCAGACGGGCATCGCGATGCCCGTCGACGTCCTGCACCTGCTGGCGGTCGCCGTCTGGCTGGGCGGACTCGCCACGCTGCTCGTCGCGCTGTACCGGGCGCCGTCGATGGGGGCGGCAGCCGTACGGCGTTTCTCGCGCCTCGCGTTCGGCAGCGTCGTGACGCTGGCCGCGACCGGGGTCTACCAGTCCTGGCGCCAGGTCGGCTCCTGGTCGGCGCTGACCGGTACGACATACGGGCAGCTGCTGCTGGTGAAGGTCGGCCTGGTCGCCGTCCTCATCGGGATCGCGTGGATCTCGCGGCGGTGGACGGCCCGGCTGGCGGACGCTCCAGCCGACGTCGCGCAGGACACGGCCCAGAAGAAGCGGGCGACGGTCGCGGCGCAGGCGTCGGCGCAGGCATCGGCATCGGCGTCGGCATCGGCATCGGCATCGGCGTCGGCGTCGGCGTCGGACGAGGAGACGTCGGCGGAGGCGAGCGGGCCGGAAGCCTCCCGGGCGGAAGGCGCCTCCCGTACGGCCGGAGCGTCCGGCAAGGCGTCCGCGGGGTCCGGTGACTCCGAGCGTGCCGCCCAGCTCGCCCGGCAGCGGGCGGCCGTGGCCGCCGCACGCGCCAAGCGGGTGCGGGACGCCGACCCCGTCCGTACCGGGCTGCGGCGCTCCGTCCTCGCCGAGGCGGCCGTCGCCGTCGTCCTGCTCGCCGTCACCACCGCACTGACCACCACGGAACCCGGGCGCACGGAAGAGGCGGCCAAGGCGCTCACCGGCTCCGCCACATCGCAGCGCTCCGGGTCCCTGTCGCTGAACATCCCCTTCGACACGGGCGGCCAGGACGGCAAGGGCACCGTGCGGCTCACCCTCGACCCGGCCCGCGTCGGCGGCAACGTGCTGCACGTCTACGTGACGCGCCCGAACGGCAAGGCCTTCGACGTCCCGGAGGTGAAGGTCGCCTTCACGCTTCAGGCCAGGGACATCGGACCGCTGCCGATCGCGCCCGACCACGTCGCCACCGGCCACTGGTCGGCGAGCGGTGTCCAGATCCCCATGGCGGGCGACTGGAAGATCGAGGTGACCGTGCGGACCTCCGACATCGACCAAGTGACCGTGAACAAGAACGCGCAGATCGGCTGAACCCCACGATGGCTGACCAGTCCACCGACACCACCACCCCCAGAGCGGCCATCACACGGCGACGGCTCCTCGGCACCGCGGGCGCCACCGGCCTCGCGCTCGGGGCCGCGGGCGGGGCCGCCGGATACGCCGCCGCGCCCGCCGAGAAGAGCGCTCCGCTGACCTCGCTGGGCGCGGACCGGGCGACGTTTCACGGGAAACATCAGCCCGGCATCACCGACGCCCTCCAGGCCCGCGGCCACCTCGTCGCCTTCGACCTGGCGGCGGGCGCCGCCGCAAGGAGGCCGCCGCACTGCTGCGCCGCTGGTCCACCACCGCCGAGCGGCTGATGGCGGGCGAACCGGCCGCGCACGACGACACCGACGTCGCCCGTGACGCCGGCCCCTCCTCCCTGACGGTCACCTTCGGCTTCGGACACAGCTTCTTCTCCCGTACCGGACTGGAGAATCAGCGCCCGGACGCCCTGGACCCGCTGCCCGACTTCTCCTCCGACCGTCTCGACAAGTCCCGCAGCGAGGGCGACCTGTGGGTGCAGATCGGCGCCAACGACGCGCTCGTCGCCTTCCACGCCCTGCGCGCGATCCAGAAGGACGCGGGCGGCGCGGCCCGGCTGCGCTGGCAGATGAACGGCTTCAACCGCTCGCCGGGCGCGACCGCGCACCCCATGACCGCCCGCAACCTCATGGGCCAGATCGACGGCACCCGCAACCCCAAGCCCAGCGACACCGACTTCGACCAGCGCATCTTCGTGCCCGCGTCCGGCGACCCGGCGTGGATGGCGAACGGCTCCTACGCCGTCGTACGCCGCATCCGCATGCTCCTCGACGACTGGGAGAAGCTCTCGCTCAAGGCCCAGGAGGACGTCATAGGCCGCCGCAAGTCCGACGGGGCACCGCTCAGCGGCGGCACCGAGACCAGCGAGATGGACCTGGAGAAGACCGACGCCGACGGCAAGCTGGTCGTCCCGATCAACGCCCACGCACGGATCACCCGACCCGACCAGAACGGCGGCGCGGCGATGCTCCGCCGCCCGTTCTCCTACCACGACGGTTTCGACGCGGACGGGACACCGGACGCGGGCCTGCTCTTCATCTGCTGGCAGGCGGATCCGCTGCGCGGCTTCGTGACCGTGCAGCGCAAGCTCGACCGGGGGGACGCGCTGTCGCAGTACATACGCCACGAGGCGAGCGGCCTGTTCGCGGTGCCGGGCGGCGCGGCGAAGGGGGAGTACGTGGGGCAGCGGTTGCTGGAGGGGTAGGGCCTGTCTTCTTCGGATCAGGCCGGCTGGGGCAGGCCCTCGATGGGGTGCCCTTTCCCCAGCTGCGAGCCGCGCGTCGGCACGGCGCATTAGGGTGAGGGCATGCCAGCCAGCTATGCGTATCTCGGTCCCGAGGGCACCTTCACCGAGGTCGCCCTCCGTACGCTGCCCGAGGCCGCGACCCGTGAGCTCGTCCCGATGGTGTCCGTCCCGGCGGCGCTCGACGCCGTCCGCAGCGGCGAGGCGGAGGCCGCCTTCGTGCCGATCGAGAACTCGGTGGAGGGCGGCATCACCACCACGCTCGACGAACTGGTCGCCGGCGAGCCGCTGATGATCTACCGCGAGGTGCTCCTGTCGATCACCTTCGCGCTGCTCGTCCGCCCCGGCACGAAGCTCTCCGAGATCAAGACGGTCACCGCGCACCCCGCCGCCCAGCCCCAGGTCCGCAACTGGCTGAAGGCCAACCTCCCGGACGCCGTCTGGGAGTCTGCGGCGTCGAACGCGGACGGCGCCCGCCTGGTCCAGGAGGGCCGCTACGACGCGGCGTTCGCAGGTGAGTTCGCCGCCGCCCGCTACGGCCTCGAGGCGCTGGAGACCGGCATCCACGACGCGGAGAACGCGCAGACACGGTTCGTGCTGGTCGGCCGGCCCGCCCGGCCGGCCGCACCGACGGGCGCGGACAAGACCTCCGTCGTGCTGTGGCAGCGGGACGACCACCCCGGTGGGCTGCGCGACCTGCTGGGCGAGTTCGCCGTGCGGGGCATCAACCTGATGCTGCTCCAGTCCCGCCCGACGGGAGCCGGCATCGGGAACTACTGCTTCTGCATCGACGCCGAGGGCCACATCTCGGACCGCCGGGTCGCCGAGGCACTGATGGGGCTGAAGCGGATCTGCCTGCAGGTGCGGTTCCTCGGCTCGTACCCGCGGGCGGACATCGAGCCGGACGCCGTGCGGGCCCCGCTGCCGGGGACGTCGGACGACGAGTTCGCCTCGGCCGCGGACTGGGTGGCGCGCTGCCAGGACGGCCGGTTCTAGCGTCTCGTCCTACCTGCAGATTTTCGTTGTCCACAGAAGTTATCCACAGGCGCCGTTCTCGATCTGGGGACAAGTCGACAGCGCGGCATCATTGAGTCGACAAATCGCTCTACGGACCCCCGGCCGTCCACCATCGCGTACGCCACAGTTGTCCACCTGTTTCTTTCGATCAACCCGTTGGAGCGACCTCTTTCCACCCGAAAGTGCGGATGACGGTGGTTTGAACCAGGAATTCGGCGCCTCCCACAGAGCTTTCGGAATGATCACCTCCGGTGTCCACAGATCTTCCGCACAGCCTGTGGATAACCCTTCGGGGCTTGTGGACGCCTGTGGACGAGCGAACCCGAAAACCGGGCCAACTCAAGGAAGTGGCGTCAGCGACCCCTTGACGAGTTGACCCTTTCCGGCGACCGGCGCTCTTTTATTGACACCTGACCTAATTGCCCCATAACGGAACCATGCCCTGCGGATCGGAATACGCGGTCGTGTCCCGGAACTCCGCACCGGTAGCCTTGAGGGGTGATTGACCTTCGCCTGCTCCGTGAGGACCCCGACCGTGTTCGCGCCTCCCAGCGCGCCCGTGGTGAGGACGTCGCGCTCGTCGACGCCCTCCTCTCCGCCGACGAGCGGCGCAGGTCGTCCGGCGTCCGCTTCGACGAGCTCCGCTCCGAGCAGAAGGCGCTCGGCAAGCTGATCCCCAAGGCCACCGGCGACGAGAAGGCCGAGCTGCTGAAGAAGGCGAGCCAGCTGGCCGCCGACGTCAAGGCGGCCGACGCCGAGCAGAACGAGGCCGACGAGGAGACCAAGCGCCTCCTGCTCCAGATCGGCAACCTGGTGCACCCCGACGTCCCGGTCGGCGGCGAGGAGGACTTCGTCGTCCTGGAGACGCACGGCACCATCCGCGACTTCGCCGCCGAGGGCTTCGAACCCAAGGACCACCTGGAGCTCGGCGAGGCCCTCGGCGCGATCGACGTGGAGCGCGGCGCGAAGGTCTCCGGCTCGCGCTTCTACTACCTGACGGGTGTCGGCGCCCTGCTGGAGCTGGCGCTCGTCAACGCGGCCATCGCGCAGGCCACGGAGGCCGGGTTCACCCCGATGCTCACGCCGGCCCTGGTCCGCCCGCGCGCCATGGAGGGCACGGGCTTCCTCGGCCAGGCCGCCGAGAACGTGTACCACCTGGAGAAGGACGACTTCTACCTGGTGGGCACCTCCGAGGTCCCGCTCGCGGCCTACCACATGGACGAGATCATCGACGCGGACAAACTGCCGCTGCGTTACGCGGGCTTCTCACCGTGCTTCCGCCGCGAGGCCGGCACCTACGGCAAGGACACGCGGGGCATTTTCCGCGTGCACCAGTTCGACAAGGTCGAGATGTTCTCGTTCATCGAGCCCGAGGACGCCGAGAACGAGCACAAGCGGCTCCTGGAGTGGGAGAAGCAGTGGCTGACCTCGCTCGAGCTTCCGTTCCAGGTCATCGACGTGGCGACCGGTGACCTCGGCGCGTCGGCGTCGCGGAAGTACGACTGCGAGGCCTGGATCCCGACCCAGGGCAAGTACCGCGAGCTGACCTCGGCCTCCAACTGCGACACCTTCCAGGCGCGCCGGCTGGCGGTCCGCATGCGCGACGGCAAGAAGGTGCAGCCGCTGGCGACGCTGAACGGCACGCTGTGCGCCGTACCGCGCACCATCGTGGCGATCCTGGAGAACCACCAGCTGGCCGACGGCTCGGTGCGGGTGCCCGAGGTCCTGCGCCCCTACCTGGGCGGCCGGGAGCTGCTGGAGCCCGTGGCCAAGTGAGCACGGGAGAACATGCCGGTTTTCCGTCCACGTTTCCCTACAAGCTGATCGCGACCGACCTCGACGGGACGCTCCTGCGCTCCGACGAGACGGTCTCGGAGCGGACACGTGAGGCGCTCGCCGCAGCCACCGCGGCGGGCGCCGCGCACATCGTCGTCACCGGGCGCGCGGTCCCGTGGACGCGCCCCGTCCTCGACGCCCTCGGCTATCGGGGTCTCGCCGTGTGCGGCCAGGGAGCGCAGGTCTACGACGCGGGCGAGCACCGTCTGCTGACGTCGGTGACGCTGGACCGGCAGATAGCGGGTCTGGCCCTGGCGAAGATCGAGGCGGAGGTGGGCCCGTTGCTGCTGGCGGCGAGCCGGGACGGCCTGGAGGGGGAGGTCCTGGTCGGGCCGGGCTACCGGGTCCATGACGGGCCGCTGCCGTACCAGCCGATCAAGGACGCGGCGGATCTGTGGTCGGCGCCGCTGAACAAGGTCTACCTCCAGCACCCGACCCTGAGCGACGACGAACTCGCCGAGGCGGCGCAGCAGGCCGCCGGCGGTCTCGTCGGAGTGACCATGGCGGGCGAGGGCATCGTGGAGATCCTCCCCCTCGGCCTGAGCAAGGCGACGGGTCTGTCACTGGCGGCACGCCGCCTCGGTGTGAAGGCCGCGGAGACGATCGCCTTCGGCGACATGCCCAACGACATACCGATGTTCGCGTGGGCGGCCCACGGTGTGGCCATGGCCAACGCGCACACGGACCTCAAGGAGGTCGCGCACGAGGTGACGCTGACCAACGACGAGGACGGCATCGCGGTGGTGCTGGAGCGGTTGCTGGGCTAGGGCCTGTCTTCGGATCAGGTCGGCGTGGCGGGTCCCTGGTCGAGCGTCCGGGAAGCCGGACTGCGCGGCTTTTATTCAGTGGCACCCGATTCGGCGAACGGGCACAGTAGTCATGTCCGCGACGCCGGATCAGGCCGGCGCCACGTTCTGGGAGAGGAGCTGGGCGATGTCCATGCACGGCAGTACGCCGAGCTCCCGGCAGGGCAGCCCGCGGCGGGCTCCGGAGTAGTTATCCCTCCGTCGAGTCCGCCCCGCACGGGGAGCTGTCCGGGGCGGCCGCTTCGAGCGCGCGAGCACTCTCGCGTGGGCCGCCCACCCGGAGGATTGGCCGAGTGGAAAGGCACCGGCTTGCTAAGCCGTGGTCGGGGTCGCCCCCGCGCGCGTTCGATCCGCGCATCCTCCGCAGAACCTGATCGCTACCGCCGCCGCCACCTGCGGCGTCGGGCCTTGCTGAAGAACCAGCCGGCGGGCGGCTCGTCCGAGCGCCACGGCTGGGGGGCGGGCGCCTCGTTGCGCCAGCGCGCTGCCAGCATCCGGGCGCGCGCGGACGGTTCCCTGGTCGACGCGGACCGTATGAAGTCCTCGTCGAACTCGACGCCGTCCCACGTCTCCCCGGCCTCGTCCGCAGTCATCCCCGGTCCTTTCCGCTGTCGCGCATCCCCTTTGCCCAGTGTGCCGAGGCAGGTGTGAAACCCCTGTCAAAAAAGGCTTCGAAAAGAGAAAGAAGACCGGGGCCCCGCCGAGGCCCCGGCTCCAGCCACGCAGGGACTGTCACTCCTCGCCCGCCAGCGTCAGCGTCCGCAGCTTCTGCCCCGCGTACCAGGTGGCGGCCACGGTCACCACGATCAGCAGGACCGTGGCGGTGGGCAGCCCCACGTCGGAGGTGACCAGGGAGCTGTCGGAGACCTTGTGGGCCACGGCCAGCGACCACTGCTGGACGCTGAGCGTGCGCGCCCCGGAGACCAGCGAGCCGAAGAGCGCCTCCCAGACCAACGCGTAGACCAGGCCGAACACCACCGCGTGCCGGCTCACCGTGCCGAGCAGCAGGAACAGCGCGGCGTAGGCGATGGAGGAGACGAGCGCCGCCACGGTGTAGGCGACCGCGATCTGCTGGCCGTTGCCGTTGAGGATCATGCCCGCGATGAACGTGGGCAGCGCGGAGAACGCCATGGTGACGGCGATCGCGACGATCAGCTTGGTGAAGATGATCGTGGACCGCTTCACCGGCTTGGCCAGCAGGTACACCACCGAGCCGTCGTCGATCTCGGGCCCGATCGCGCCGGTACCCGCGATCACGCCGATGATCGGCACCATGGTCGCGAGCGCGAACCCGCCGAGGAGGTCGTGGGCGACCTGGTCGTCGGCGCCGGTCAGCGCCCGGACGACCACCGAGATCACGATCAGCAGGCCCGGCAGCGCGCCGAGAATGAGGGCCCGGCGGCGGCCGAGCAGGCCGCGGTAGGTGAGCCGGGCGACTGTGGGGTCGTACATCTTCGGCCTCCTACGCCGCGACCAGATACGAGAAGACGGACTCGAGGGACTCGTCGGACGGCGAGACCGTGAGCAGCCGGATGCCGTGCTCTCGCGCGACCTTCGGCAGCAGCGTCGTGAACCGGCCGAAGTCGATCGCCTGGATGCGCAGCGCGCCCTCGGCGAGGTCGACCTCGATACCGGACGTCGACGGGTCGGCGATCAGCGCGGCGGCGAGTGCCCGGTCGTCGCTGGAACGCACCAGGTAGCGGTGCGGGCGGTCGGTCATCAGGCGGCGGATCTTACGGAAGTCGCCGCTCGCCGCGTGCCGTCCGGCGACGATCACCTCGATGTGCGAGGCCAGTTGCTCGACCTCTTCGAGGATGTGGGAGGAGAAGAGCACGGTGCGGCCCTCGGCTCCCATACGCCGCAACAGCTCCATGAGTTGCATGCGCTGGCGCGGGTCCATGCCGTTGAACGGCTCGTCGAGCAGCAGGAGCGACGGGTCGTGCACGAGGGCGGACGCCATCTTCACGCGCTGCCGCATGCCCTTGGAGTACGTGGAGATCTTCCGGTCCTGTGCGTACTCCATCTCGACCGTGGCAAGGGCCCGCTGGGCGGCCTTGGCGCCCAGTCCGTGCAACTCGGCGTTGGCGACGACGAATTCGCGGCCCGTGAGGAAGTCGTACATCGCCTCCCGCTCCGGGACGATGCCGATGTGCCGGTAGATCTCCTCGTTGCGCCACACCGGCTGTCCGTCGAGGGCGACGGAGCCGGTGGAGGGGGCGAGGAAGCCGCCCATCATGTTGATGAGGGTGGACTTCCCCGCGCCGTTCGGGCCGAGCAGGCCGGTGACTCCGGGGCCGATGGTCATCGTGACGTCGTTGACGGCGACCACATTGCCGAACCAGCGGGAGACGTGGTCGATGGTGAGCGTGGTCACAGTCCGACCTTTCGGTAGCGGCGCGTCAGCAGGCCGTAGCTGCCGGCGATGAGTCCGAGGACGACGAGGAGGAAGACGACTCCCTGCGCGGTCGAGGGCCCGTGCCCGCCGGGGAAGGACGAGTTCGCGCCGAGGAAGGCGGTCTGCACCCCGTCGATGAGGGTGATGGGCGAGAACAGGCCCATCCACACCAGGGCCGTGGAGCTGCCCGAGTGGACCTCCGCAATCGCCTGGATGGTCGAGACGGCTCCGTAGGAGATGGTCAGGACGGCGATGACGGCGGCGATACCGAAGCCGCGCCGGGGCGTCGCCGCCGCGATGACGAGGCTGATTCCGGAGAACAGCAGGGAGAGCAGGGCCACGGAGACCAGTCCTTCGGCGAATCCCTTGGTCTGGTGGGCGAAGTCCAGCTTGGCGAGCAGTGCGCCCACGTAGAGGACGAGCAGGGGCGCGGCCGTCAGGATGAACATCGCCGAGGCCAGCGCCGCGTACTTGGCGCGGACGTAGTCGGCGGTCTCGATGGGGCGGGAGAAGTACAGCGGAACGGTCTTGAAGCGCAGGTCGCGCGAGACCGCCTGGGGTGCCTGCGAGGCGACGTAGAGGCCGATGACGGCCTGCATGATGATCGCGTAGCGCGTGTACTGGACGGGGAGGTCCTTTGCGGTGGTGGCGACCGCGACCGCGACCATGATCAGCGCGGGAACGCACATCACGACGAACAGCAGCATCGGCAGCACCTTCGACTTCACCGAGCGGCCGAGGCCGTAGGCGCCGCGCAGGGACTGCGAATAGAGCGAGCGGCGGGCGTAGGCGCGGCCCAGGCGCGGGCCGTCGTACGAGCGGTAGCCGATGTTGTGGATCCGGGTCTGTTCGGCCTCGTGGGCCAGGGGCTGCTCAACCGCCATGACCGACCGCCTCCTTCCGCTCGGCGTCGCTGTCCTTGAAGACCTCAGCGATGTGGTGCCTGCGCTGCTCCATACGGACGAGGCCGAGACCGAGGTCGGCGACGACGTCCCGGACGAGGTCGTACGTCTGCTCGCCCTCCGCGGTCAGCAGCAGGATGTGGCCGGAGCCCGGCAGGCCGCTGCCGTCCTGTGTGGTCACCCCGCGCGCGTGGAGCGCGTCCCGCACCGCGCGGGTGCCGTCCGGGTGCTCGTCGGAGTCGGTCACCTCGATCGCGAGGGTCGTGGTGGTCTGGGTGAAGTCCCGGGTGGAGCTGGACCGCAGCAGCTTGCCGCCGTCGATGATGACGACGTGGTCGCAGGTGCGCTCGAGCTCGCCGAGCAGGTGGGAGGTGACCAGGACCGAGATGCCGAAGTCGGTGTGCACGCGGCGGATCAGGCCGAGCATCTCGTCGCGGCCGACCGGGTCGAGACCGTTGGTCGGCTCGTCCAGGAACACCAGCTGCGGGTCGTGGACCAGGGCCTGGGCGAGCTTGACGCGCTGCTTCATGCCGGTGGAGTAACCGCCGATGGGGCGGTAGCGCTCCTCGTACAGGCCGACGTGGCGCAGGGTGTCCGCGGTGCGCTCGCGGGCGGCGGTCGGAGGCAGGCCGGACATGCGGGCCATGTGCACGACGAACTCGGTGGCCGACACGTCGGGCGGCAGGCAGTCGTGCTCGGGCATGTATCCGACACGCTCGCGGATGGCGCCGCCCTTGGTGGCGACGTCGAGGCCGAGCACCTCGGCGCGGCCCTCGGTGGCGGGGGACAGACCCAGCAGGATCTTGATCAGAGTGGACTTGCCGGCTCCGTTCGCTCCGACGAGTCCGGTCACGCCGGGTCCCACGTCCACGGAGAGCCGGTCAAGCGCGGTCACCCTCGGGAACCGCTTGCTCAGGCTTTCGGTCGCGATCACAGTCACGACATCGACGGTAGTGACGTCGGCCACTGCCGTCGTCAGACCGCAGAGCTGTCTGGGGGTCCGACTCGAGTATTACGGGCCCGTAAGGGTCACCCTCAGGTCGAACGGCGACGAGCGCGGCACGGGCGGCGCATTGTCCCCATCACGGTGGTTTTCCACAGACTGCGGGGCCGCTGTTGACGCCACCTCTAACAACTGCGACATTCGCCGGTGTGAGGTGACACACCAGGTGCCAGTGACGGAAGAGGGGGACGAGTGGCTCTCACGGGGGCGCGCGAGCGCCGGGTGCGGACGGGCGGGATCGAGCTGTGCGTGGCCGAGCTGGGCGACCCGGCGCGGCCCACGGTGGTGCTCGTGCACGGCTACCCGGACAGCAAGGAGGTCTGGTCCGAGGTGGCGCCCCGCCTCGCCGACCGCTTCCACGTCGTGCTCTACGACGTCCGCGGCCACGGCCGGTCGACGGCGCCGAAGCCGCTGCGCGGCGGTTTCACGCTGGAGAAGCTGACGGACGACTTCCTGGCGGTCGCCGACGCGGTCAGTCCCGGTCGGCCGGTGCACCTGGTGGGGCATGACTGGGGCTCGGTGCAGGGCTGGGAGTTCGTCACCGCCGGGCGTGCCGAGGGCCGGGTCGCGTCGTTCACATCGATGTCGGGGCCGTCCCTCGACCACCTCGGACAGTGGATCAAGCGGCGGGTCCGCCGGCCGACCCCGCGCCGCGTCGGCCAGCTGCTGGAGCAGGGCGCCAGGTCCTGGTACGTCTACTTGCTGCACACCCCCGCCCTGCCGGAGCTGGCGTGGCGCGGACCGCTCGGCAGACGCTGGCCCGGCATCCTGCGGCGCGCCGAGCGGCTGCCCGGCGGCGACCACCCGACCCCGTCGCTCCCCTCGGACGCGGCCAACGGGGCCTGGCTGTACCGGGACAACGTACGGCCGAGGCTGCGCCACCCACGCCCGGACGCGTACGCGCACGCGCCCGTACAACTCATCACGCCACTGGGGGACGCGTTTCTGTCGGAGCACCTCTACGACGAACTGGAGCGGTGGGCACCGCGGTTGACCCGCCGCACGCTGCCCGACAAGCACTGGATCCCGCGCACACGGCCCGACCAAGTGACGGCCTGGATCGCGGAGTTCGTGACCGCCGTGGAGGACGGCCGGTCTGCGCCCGTGGGGAGCGGGCGGCACGCGGAGCGGTTCGGCGGTCAACTCGTGCTGGTGACAGGAGCGGGCAGCGGCATCGGGCGGGCCACGGCGGTCGCGTTCGCCAAGGCCGGAGCGCGCGTGGTGGCGGTCGACCGAAACGGCGAAGGCGCCGCCGGGGCAGCCGAGTTGGCCCGGCGAGGCGGTGCTCCGGAGGCCTGGGCCGAGACGGTCGACGTCTCCGACGGGCAGGCGATGGAGAAGCTCGCCGAGAAAGTCGCCGCCGCATACGGGGTGGTGGACGTCCTGGTGAACAACGCCGGAATCGGGCTGTCCGGCTCCTTCTTCGACACGACCGCCGAAGACTGGCGCACGGTGCTCGACGTCAACTTGTGGGGCGTCATTCACGGTTGCCGGTTGTTCGGAAAGCAGATGGCCGAGCGCGGTCAGGGCGGCCACATCGTCAACGTCGCGTCGGCGGCCGCGTACCAGCCGTCGAAAGTGCTGCCGGCCTACAGCACCTCGAAGGCGGCCGTCCTGATGCTCAGCGAGTGCCTGCGCGCGGAGTTGGCCGCGCAAGGCATCGGAGTGTCGGCGATCTGTCCCGGCTTCGTCCACACGGACATCACGTCGACGGCACGGTTCGTGGGCGTGGACGCGAAGGAGGAGAGGCGACTCCAGCAGAGGACCAACCTGCTGTACGGACTGCGTGGTTACCGTCCGGAGAGGGTCGCCGACTCCGTTCTTCGGGCGGTGGTCCGCAACCAGGCGGTCGTACCGGTCACCCCGGAAGCACGCAGTGCGCGACTGTTGTCCCGCATTGCGCCTGGGGTGTTGCGCGCGATCGCACGGATCGATCCGCCACTGTGACCAGATGACAAGGGAGTTGGCGAACCCTTGTCTCTTACAGGTCGGTTGGGCAAGTCGGCTGCTTATGCGACCTACTTGACGAACCTCCCCAAGATGCCGAGCAGTTGTCCACAGAGTCGCCAATTTCCTTGTGGAAAACCCGGGTTGCTTGTGGATCAAACATCGGGGACCAAATCAAGTGCGTGATCCCCGTCTCTCCCGCAGGCTGGAAAGATGACGGAAAGGAATGACGACAGACGTACCGTGAAGGTGTCGAAGTACCTCTCGAAGCACCTGCGGCACCAGCCGGACCGCATCGGGATGAGGCTGGAGGACGGCGGCTGGGTGGAGATCGACACGTTGCTCGCCGCGGCTGCCGCCCACGGCTTCCCCATCACCCGCGAGGAACTGGACCGGGTGGTCGCCACCAACGACAAGAAGCGCTTCGCGATCGAGGGCACCCGCATCCGCGCCAGCCAGGGCCACAGCGTCGACGTCGACCTGGGGCTGCCCCCGGCGACGCCGCCCGCGTACCTCTACCACGGGACCGTGGCCCGCAACCTGGACGCGATCCGTGTCGAGGGCCTGAGGCCCATGAGCCGGCACGATGTGCACCTCTCCCCGGACCGGGAGACCGCCATCCGCGTCGGCGCCCGCCGTGGCCGACCGGTGGTGCTGGCCGTGGACGCCGGCGCCATGCACCGCGACGGGCATGTCTTCCACATCAGCGAGAACGGGGTCTGGCTCACCAAGGCCGTACCCCCGCAATACCTGCGTTTCCCAGAGAAACACTGACTCGTGGCTGCGATTCCCGGGCCTTTCTGATCAATCTCGGCACCGACCACTCCCCGGCTCCCTTACGCTCGAGGCATGAGTCTGCGTCTGAGCACCGTGATCCTGCCGTACGTCCGCTGGCACCAGGGCGGGCGTTCCGCCTGGGAGCGTGCGGAGCAGCTCGGGTTCCACACCGCGTTCACCTACGACCACCTGTCGTGGCGCTCCTTTCGCGACGGCCCCTGGTTCGGAGCTGTGCCGACGCTGACGGCCGCGGCCGCCGTCACCGACCGGCTGCGCCTCGGCACCCTGGTGACCTCGCCGAACTTCCGGCACCCGGTCACCCTCGCCAAGGAGCTGATCTCCCTGGACGACATCTCCGGCGGCCGGATCACGCTGGGGATCGGCGCGGGCGGCACCGGCTTCGACGCCACCGCGCTCGGCCAGGAACCGTGGACCCCACGCGAGCGCGCCGACCGGTTCGGCGAGTTCGTCCCGCTGCTCGACCGGCTGCTCACCGAGGACTCCGTCACGTACCAGGGGACGCACTACTCCGCGCACGAGGCGCGCAACATCCCGGGCTGTGTGCAGCGCCCCCGGCTGCCCTTCGCGGTCGCCGCGACCGGCCCGCGCGGCCTGAGGCTCGCCGCCCGCCACGGTCAGGCATGGGTGACGACCGGTGACCCGAAGCTGTACGAGACCGGCACCCCGGAGGAGTCGCTGCAGGCTCTGCGCGCGCAGACCGAGAAGCTGGCCGACGCCTGCACCGCTGTCGGCCGTGACGTGGCGGAACTCGACAAGGTCCTGCTCACCGGCTTCACCCCGGACCGCGGCCGTCCGCTTCAGTCCCTGGACGCGTTCGTCGACTTCGCCGGCCGGCACGCGGAGCTGGGCTTCACCGACATCGTGATTCACTGGCCCATCCCCGACTCCGACTTCGCGGCGGACGAGAAGGTCTTCGAGCAGATCGCCGTGGAAGCCCCGGCACAGCTGGGCTGAGCATGACGCGATGTGACGGCGCTGGTGAGCAGTGTCACCACTCAGGTGTGCGAGGTCTCGCACGACCGTGCGGGCATATGCGCCAGAATGGGCCGGTGACCTCAGCGACCCGACAGTCCGAGACCCCGGCCTCCACCCTTCCGCCCCGGCTGATCGCGACCGACCTCGACGGCACTCTGCTGCGTGACGACAAGTCGGTCTCCGAGCGGACCGTCGCCGCGCTGGCCGCCGCCGAGGCGGCCGGCATCGAGGTGTTCTTCGTCACGGGCCGGCCCGCCCGCTGGATGGACGTCGTCAGCGACCACGTCCACGGTCACGGACTGGCGATCTGCGGCAACGGCGCGGCCGTGGTCGACCTGCACGGCGGCCCCGGCGCCCACCGCTTCGTCAAGGTCCGCGAGCTGGCCCGGGAGAACGCGCTCGACGCCGTACGGCTGCTGCGGGACGCCGCACCCGGCACGGTGTACGCCGTCGAGCAGACGTACGGCTTCTATCAGGAGCCGTCGTACCCGAAGCTGCACATGGAGATCCCGGACCTGCTCGCACCCGCCGAGGAACTGCTGGCGCCTGACGCCCCCGGCGCCCGCGAGCCGGTGCTAAAGATCCTCGCCTACCACCCGCATCTCGACCCGGACGCCTTCCTCACCCTGGCCCGCCTCGCCGTCGGCGGCCGCGCCACCATCACCCGGTCCAGCCCCAGTGCCCTGCTGGAGATCAGCGGCCCGGGCGTCTCCAAGGCGAGCACCCTCGCGCTGTGCTGCGCCGAGCGCGGCATCTCCCACGAGGAGGTCGTCGCCTTCGGTGACATGCCGAACGACGTGGAGATGCTCACCTGGGCGGGACAGTCCTACGCGATGGGCAACGCCCACCCGGACGTGGTCGCCGCCGCGTCGGGGCGGACCGTCGCCAACAACGACGACGGCGTGGCCGTGGTGATCGAGCGGATCCTCGCGGAGCGGTCGTAGGTCGGGCGCGGTCGTAGGTCGGGCGCGGTCGTAGGTCGGGGGCGGTCGTAGATCGCCAGGACCGTCCATCCGGCGGCGATTTCCCCGCGTACGGCTGTCAGATTCGTACGCCCCGTGCCGTCAGCCACGGCACCGGATCGATGCCCGACCCCCATTCCGGAGTGATCCGGACCTCGAAGTGCAGGTGCGGACCGGTCGAGTTGCCCGTCGTGCCGGACTGGGCGATCCACTGGCCGGTGGCCACCGGTTCTCCCTGGTCGACGGTGACGGCGGCGAGATGGGCGTACTGGGTGAAGTAGCCGCCCGGGTGCTGGATGACGACCTCGATCCCGAAGGCGCCGCCGCACGCCACCCGCACCACCTTCCCGGCGCCGACGGCCCGCACCGGTGTCCCGATGGGGACCGCGAAGTCCTGGCCGGTGTGCCGGTGGGCCCAGTGGCCCCCTCCGCTGCCGAACGGAGCGGAGAGTCTGTACGACTCCACCGGCGCCCCCCAGGCGCGGTGGGTCCTCTGCCGCGGCCGGCCCAGATGGACGGCGCCCCGGCACGATCCCGCGGCGGCGGTCGCACTGGCCTGCCTCTGCAGGACCTGACGTGCCTCCTCCAGCTTCGCCTGGACGCTCCGCCTTCTGTCCGCCAGTTCGGCCTTCCGCTTCTGCAGCCGCCGTGACTGCGCCGACGCCTCGGCCAGGTCTGCGGCGAGACGGTCCTGCACCCTGTGGATGCCGACGACCGCGTTCACGGCCGCGCCATCCGCTCCCGTGAGCAAGTGCTGACTTCTCATCAGCTTCAGGGCGGTGTCAGGGAGGAGCGTCTGCGGCACGTAGGGGGGAGCCACGCTCTGGTGGTACTGGGCGCGCGCGACCAGCCCCGGATCCTTGCGGATGGCCGTGCCCAGCCGACGCTCCCGTATGAGGAGTCTCTCGTCACGCCGCGCTCGGGCACGCTGCTTCTCGGCTTCCCGGAGCCCGGTCTCGTACTGCCGCGCCACCACGGCGGCTTCGTCGTACAGCCGCGCCACCCGTATGGCGGCGGAGGAATCGGCGCCGTCGCCCACCGTCGTGCCCCCGGCCACAGCGGGCCAGGCCGGAAGCGTCGTGAACGCGGACATCACAACCGAAACGAGCAAGGCTCGCTGACAGGATGAATGCATGTCAACGATCGTGGCCCGTGTCGCGGGCCCAGTCCTGTTGACGTCCTACGGCTGGGGGAACGGGCGGCCACGGATGGCCCAGCGGCGTCCCTCATCCGGCTCCCAGCAGGTCCCCCTGAGCCTCCCGTTCGAGCATCTCCCGCAACGGCCCCTCCACCGCCGCCAGCTCGCCAGGGCCACCTCGCTGGACCACGCGGCCCTCCGCGAGGACGATCACCTCGTCGATCCCCTCAAGTCCGGCCAGCCGGTGGGTGATCAGCAACGTGGTACGGCCCTCGGTGGCGGCGAGCAGGTCCGCGGTGAGCGCGTCCGCCGTCGGCAGGTCGAGATGTTCCGCGGGCTCATCGAGGATCAGGACGGGGAAGTCGGCGAGCAGGGCGCGGGCCAGGGCCAGCCGCTGCCGCTGACCGCCGGACAACCGGGCGCCGCACTCGCCGATCAGGGTGTCCAGGCCGTCGGGCAGCCCGTCCGCCCAGTCGAGGAGCCGGGCCCGCGCGAGCGCGTCCCGCAATTCCGCCTCGCTCGCGCCCTTCCTTGCGAGCAGCAGGTTCTCCCGCACCGAGCTGTCGAAGAGGTGGGCGTCCTGCGCGCAGAGTCCGACCAGGCGCCGTACGTCGTCGCCGTCGAGCGCGTGGGCGTCCGTGCCGCCCAGCGTGTACAAGCCGGCGTCCGCGTCCAGGAACCGCAGCAGGACTTGCGCCAGGGTCGTCTTGCCCGCGCCCGAGGCGCCGACCACGGCGACCCGGTGGCCCTGTTCGAGGGTGAGGTCGAAGCCGCTGAGCGCGTCCCGCCGCTGCCCGTCGTACCGGGCGGTGAGCCCCTTCAGAACGAGCGGGAAGGGTGAAGTGGGAGCCGGCTGCGGCTGCTCGGGTTCGCGTACGGGCTCCGGAGCGTCCAGCACCTCGTGGACGCGCTCGGCGCTCCGGCGCACCCGCTGGCGGTGCTGCACGGCGAGCGGCAGCCCCAGGACCGCCTCGAACGCGGCCAAGGGCGTGAGCACCAGGACCGCCATGACCACCCCGCCGAGCCGCCCCTCGGCGACGCCCTGTGCGCCCACGAGGGCGGAGGCCGCGACGGTCAGCCCGGTGACCAGCGCGGTGAGCCCGTCACCCAGCGCCGTCGCGGTGGCCGCGCGGGAAGCTATGCGGGTCAGCACGGCGTCGGCCTGCCGCGTCTGAGCGGTCCGCGCCGGCAGCGCACCGGCGACCGTCAACTCGGCCGTTCCGGTCAGCAGATCGGCCACCCGGGTCGCCAGCTCACCCCGGGCGGGCGCCAGCCTCCGTTCCGCCCGGCGTGCCACGGCCCCCGTCACCAGGGGCACCACCACCGCGGCCGCGAACAACCCGACAGCGAGGACGCCACCGGCCTCGGGCAGCAGCCAGGCGGTGAAGCAGACGGAACCGGCCGACACGACGAACGCGGCTCCCGCGGGCAGCAGCCAGCGCAGCCAGTAGTCCTGCAGGGCGTCCACATCGGCGACCAGCCGGGACAGCAGATCGCCCCGTCGGGTCGTGCGCAGCCCCGCCGGAGCCAGCCGCTCGAGCCGCCGGTAGACGGCGACGCGGGTGTCGGCCAGCATGCGCAGGACGGCATCGTGGGACACCAGCCGCTCCGCGTACCGGAACACGGCCCGTCCGATCCCGAACGTCCGCGTGGCCGTCACGGCGACCATCAGATACAGCACCGGTGGCTGCTGGGAGGCCCGCGAGATCAGCCAACCGGAGGTGGCCATCAGCCCCACCGCACTGCCGAGCGCGAGACTCCCGAGCACCAGGGCGAGAGCGAGCCGCCCCCGACGGGGTCCGGCCATGGCACGGACGCGGGCGAGCGCGCCACCGCCCCTCACCGGGGACGGGACGGGGGGCGGCTCGACTCGGGCAGGTGGCTTGCCCGCCGACTCCCGGCGCGGCAGCGGCTCGGAGCCGGCCTGCGCGAGGAGGCCCGACGGGGCGTACTGCTCCGCCTCCAGCCGCACCACCCGGTCCGCCAGCCCCAGCAGTGCCGGCCGGTGCACCACCAGGAGGACCGTCCGGCCGACGGCGAGACGGCGCACCGCTTCCACGATCTCGGCCTCGGTCGCTCCGTCCAGGGACGCCGTCGGCTCGTCCAGCAGCAGCACCGGCCGGTCGGCGAGGAACGCCCGTGCCAGGGCGAGCCGTTGCCGCTGCCCGGCAGAGAGGCCCGCACCGTCCTCGCCGAGCACCGTGCGGAGCCCCTGGGGCAACGCGTCCACGAACGGAAGCGCCCCGGCGTCGGCCAGCGCCCTCCGTACCGCTGTGTCGTCCGCGTCCGGTCGCGCCAGCCGTACGTTGTCGGCGATGGTGCCCGCGTACAGATGAGGCCGCTGCGGCACCCAGGCGATCCGTGATCGCCACTCCTCCAGATCGGCCGAGGCGAGATCGACTCCCCCGACCCGTACGCGGCCCTCGGTGGGCGGCACGAATCCGACCAGGACGTTCAGCAGGGTCGACTTGCCCACTCCGCTCGGTCCGACCAGAGCCACCGTTTCACCAGGCGCGACCGTGAGCGACACGTCGGACACCGCGGCGGACGGTCGCCCGGGATAGCGGACGGTCACCTCCTCGAAGACGATCGGCCCGTCCGGGACGCGCCGCTCACCGGAGGCCGGTACCGGCGTCTCCAGCACCGCGAAGATCTCCTCGGCCGCGGAAAGCCCCTCCGCCGCCGCGTGATACTGCGTCCCCACCTGCCGCAACGGCAGATACGCCTCCGGAGCGAGCACCAGGGTGACCAGTCCGATGTACAGGTCCATGTCGCCGTGGACGAGCCGCATGCCGATCTCGACGGCGACGAGCGCGACCGAGATCGTGGCCAGGAGCTCCAGCGCGAAGGACGACAGGAAGGCGATGCGCAGCGTCCTCATGGTCGCCTGCCGGTACTCGCCGGTGATCCGCTTGATCGACTCGGCCTGGGCCTTGGCCCGGCCGAACACCTTGAGCGTCGGCAGTCCGGCGACCACGTCGAGGAAGTGCCCGGACAGCCGTGACAGGGAGCGCCACTGACGGTCCATCTGCGACTGTGTCGCCCAACCGATCAACATCATGAAGAGGGGGATCAGCGGCAGCGTGCCGGCGATGATCGCCGCCGACACCCAGTCCTCGGTGACGATCCGCGCCAGTACCGCCACCGGCACCACCACCGCGAGCCCCAACTGCGGCAGGTATCGCGCGAAGTAGTCGTCGAGGGCATCGACTCCCCGTGTGGCCAGAGCGACCAGCGAACCGGTCCGCTGCCCGCTGAGCCACCCGGGGCCGAGGGCCCCGGCTCGCTCCAGCAGCCTCGCCCGCAGTTCCGACTTCACCGCCGCACTCGCACGGTGGGCGGAGAGTTCGGTGAGCCAGGACACCAGGGCACGTCCGACCGCCACGGCCGCCATGAGCAATAGAGGGGTGCGGAGTTCGCTGATCGCATGGTGGTGCTGGAAGGCACCGACCACCACCTCGGCGATCAGCATCGCCTGGGCGATGACGAGAGCCGCGCCGATGGCGCCCAGGCCGATGACCGCCCCGAGGAAGAAGCGTGTGGCCCGCGCGTAGCGGAGCAGTCGTGGATCGATCGGTTTCACGTGAAACATGCCCTTCGGTCCGGGCGGGATGTTTCACGTGAAACACCCCGCCCCGCCAGATTCAGTGCACAGCACCGGTGGGCGCGTCGGCGGCGATGTGCTGGGTGCCGATGCGCTTGCGGAACACCCAGTAGGTCCAGCCCTGATAGAGAAGGACGATCGGCGTGGCGATCCCGGCGCACCACGTCATGATCTTCAGGGTGTAGGGGCTCGACGAGGCGTTGCTCACCGTCAGGCTCCAGTCCGCGTTCAGCGTGGACGGCATGACGTTCGGGAAGAGCGTCAGGAACAGCATGGTGACCGCGGCCACGATGGTGACGCCGGAGAGCGCGAACGACCATCCCTCGCGCCCTGCCTGGTTGGCCACGAGCGCCGCGACGAGCGCGGCCACCGCCACGACCAGGGCGACCAGGCTCTTGCCGTCCCCTTGGTCGATCTGTGTCCAGGCGAGGAAGAGAAGCGCCAGCCCGGCGGTGACCGACCCGACGCTCAGGGCCAGCTTCCGAGCCCGCTGCCGGATGTCCCCGACGGTCTTGAGTGCCGTGAACACCGTCCCGTGGAAGGTGAACAGGGCCAGCGTGACCAGGCCGCCGAGCAGCGCGAACGGATTGAGCAGATCCCAGACGTTGCCCACGTACTCCAGGTGCTGGTCGATCTTCACACCCCGCACGATGTTGGCGAAGGCGACGCCCCACAGGAACGCCGGGATCAGCGAGGTCCAGAAGATCGCGTTCTCCCAGTTCCGCTGCCAGTTCTCGTCGGGCCGCTTCGCCCGGTACTCGAAGGCGACACCGCGCACGATCAGACAGACCAGGATGACCAGCAGCGGCAGGTAGAAGCCGGAGAAGAGCGTGGCGTACCACTCGGGGAAGGCGGCGAACGTGGCGCCGCCCGCACTGAGCAGCCATACCTCGTTGCCGTCCCAGACCGGACCGATCGTGTTGATCAGTACCCGCCGCTCGGGGCGGTTGCGGGCCAGCAGCTTGGTGAGGATGCCGACCCCGAAGTCGAAGCCCTCCAGGAAGAAGTAGCCGATCCAGAGGACCGCGATGAGGACGAACCAGACGTCGTGAAGTTGCATGGTGTGAGCGCTCCCTCGGCCTAGTACGAGAAGGCCATCGGTTTGTCGGCGTCCCTCGAGTCGCCGCCGAGCCTGGTGGGCGGGTTGAGATCGGACTCGGTGAGCTCGGGCGGTCCGGCCTTGACGTACTTCGTCAGCAGCTTCACCTCGACGACGGCGAGGATCGCGTAGAGCACGGTGAACACGGTCATCGACGTGATGACCTCACCCTGAGAGACACCGGGGGAGACGGCGTCACGAGTGCGCAGCACGCCGTAGACGACCCACGGCTGACGGCCCATCTCGGTGAAGATCCAGCCCCAGGAGTTGGCGATGAGCGGGAAGGCGAGGGTCCAGATCGCGATGCGCCAGTACCAGGTGGTGAGCGTCGGGCCGAGTGCCTTGTTCCTGAACAGGACCAGATGCGGCACCTCGTCCTCACCGACCCGCAGATGCTGCGGCAGCAAGAACTTCCTGCGGGTCAGCCAGAGCCCGGCCATGCCGATGGCGAAGGACGCCATGCCGAAACCGATCATCCAGCGGAAGCCCCAGAAGGTGACGGGGATGATGGGGCGGTAGTCGCCAGGACCGTACTTCTGCTGTTCGGTCTTGTTGGTGTCGTTGATGCCCGGGACGTACGAGGTGAAGTCGTCGTCGGCCAGGAAGGACAGCAGGCCGGGAACGGACAGTTCGACGGAGTTGTGGCCCTTGCTGACGTCGCCGTAGGCGAAGATCGAGAACGGCGCCGAGTTCTGCCCGTCCCACAGGGCCTCGGCGGCGGCCATCTTCATCGGCTGCTGCTTGAACATGACCTTGCCGAGGACGTCCCCGCTGACCGCGGTGAGCAGGCCGGCGATGACGACGGTGACCAGTCCGAGCCGCAGCGAGCTCTTCATCACGGGAATGTGCTTCTTGCGGAGCAGGTGGTAGGCGGCGATACCGACCATGAAGGCGCCGCCGGTGAGGAAGGACGCGGACAGGGTGTGGAAGACCTGGGCCAGCGCGGTGTTCTGGGTCAGGACGTGCCAGAAGTCGGTGAGTTCGGCGCGGCCCTTCGCCTTGTTGATCCGGTAGCCGACGGGGTGCTGCATCCAGGAGTTGGCCGCGAGGATGAAGTACGCCGACAGGACCGTGCCGATGGAGACCATCCATATGCAGGCCAGGTGAAGCTTCTTCGGCAGCTTGTCCCAACCGAAGATCCACAGCCCGATGAAGGTGGACTCGAAGAAGAAGGCGATGAGGGCCTCGAACGCGAGTGGGGCACCGAAGACGTCGCCCACGAACCGGGAGTAGGCGGACCAGTTCATGCCGAACTGGAACTCCTGGACGATGCCGGTCACGACGCCCATCGCGATGTTGATCAGGAAGAGCTTGCCCCAGAACTTCGTCGCCCTGAGGTACCTCTCCTTCTCCGTGCGTACCCACGCGGTCTGCAGGCCGGCCGTCAGGGCGGCGAGCGAGATCGTGAGCGGGACGAACAGGAAGTGGTAGACGGTGGTGATGCCGAACTGCCATCGCGCCAGGGTTTCCGGCGCCAAAGCTATGTCCACGTCGTCCTTCTCCTTACGTCGCCGCGGTCACGCGGAAGTTTGCCCTGTTTGCCCCACTCATCATGGGAACAATCGGGCCCGCTTGTGAACGCGTTCACATTCACAAGCAATTATGGCGCATGGCGGTGGCAAGGCGGAGGGGTGGGGGGTCCCTAAGCGGAGACTGTTCGGCATCTGGCACAATCCCGGGCCCCGCGCCACTCGCGCGGGACCCGGGAGGACTCGGCCGGGCCGACCCGAAAGATAGGGTCTAAAGCCCCTTGTGGAAGCCCTCCGCGACCTTCATGAAGATGTCGTTCGCCTCGGCCTCGCCGATCGTCACGCGCACCCCCTCGCCCGGGAAGGGCCGCACGACCACACCGGCCTGCTCACATGCGGCCGCGAAGTCCATCGTGCGCTCCCCCAGCCGCAGCCACACGAAGTTGGCCTGCGTCACGGGCACCGTCCAGCCCTGGGCGCGCAGCGCGTCCACCACGCGCGTGCGCTCGCACACCAGCAAGCCGACCCGGCCGAGCAGCTCGTCCTCCGCGCGCAGCGAGGCGATCGCCGCCTCCTGCGCCAACTGGCTGACACCGAACGGCACCGCCGTCTTGCGCAGCGCCGCGGCCACCGGCTCATGCGCGACCGCGAAGCCGACGCGCAGCCCGGCGAGGCCGTACGCCTTGGAGAAGGTGCGCAGCACGCAGACGTTCGGCCGCTCTCGGTACAGCTGGATGCCGTCCGGCACCTGGACGTCGCGGACGAACTCGCGGTACGCCTCGTCGAGCACGACCAGCACATCGGCCGGCACACGGTCCAGGAAGCGTTCCAGCTCCGCCCGGCGCACGACGGTGCCTGTCGGGTTGTTCGGGTTGCAGACGAAGATCAGCCGGGTCCGGTCGGTGATCGCGTCGGCCATCGCGTCCAGATCGTGCACGTCGCCCTCGGTCAGCGGCACCTGCACCGATGTGGCGCCACTGATCCGCGTGATGATCGGGTACGCCTCGAAGGACCGCCAGGCGTAGATCACCTCGTCGCCCGGGCCGCTCGTGGCCTGTAGCAGCTGCTGCGCCACACCGACCGAGCCCGTCCCGGTCGCGAGGTGCGACTGGGGCACCCCGAAGCGCTCCGACAGCTCGCTCATCAGGCCCATGCACGCCATGTCCGGGTAGCGGTTGAAGGACGCGGCCGCCGTGGTCACCGTCTCCATAACGCCCGGCAGCGGGGGGTACGGATTCTCGTTCGAGGACAGCTTGTAGGCCACCGGGCCGCCGGCCGCGGCAGGCTTGCCGGGCTTGTAGGTGGGGATATCCTCCAGCTCGGCACGCAGCCTCGGGCTCGTCTCGCTCACCGCAGTCCTCCTCGCGCACACCACCGGCTCGTGACCGCCACCGGTGTCCAATGCTTCTCACCTTATGAGGATTCGGGGCCGCTGCGAATGCGCTGTGGACAACCGCTCCGTCCCGTGTGGATCACGGCATGGACAGGCCGGCGGTCGGGCGGGTGGCCGTACGGATGCAGGCGGGTGGCCGTAGTCATCCGGGCAGGTCGCCGTACGGATGCGGGCAGGCGGCCCAACGGATCCGGGCGGGTCGCCGTACGGATGCGGGCAGGCGGCCCAACGGATCCGGGCGGGTCGCCGTACGGATGCGGACGGATGGCTGCACGAACCCGGACAGATCGCCGTACGAACCCGCGCGCGTCACCGCACGAAGGCGCGTGAATCCGGGGGCGCGTCGCCCCCTGTCGCACGCGCCGGTGGCTCACGCCGTGGCGCGCATCCCCCGTGAAGGTGAGTTGAGACCTCTTCGCAATATGGCCACCTCGACAGGCCCATGCGGGCCGTCACGTCATCTATTGACCTTGGATCGTTCAAGTCCCTTGCATTCTCAGGCTCTTGAGCATCTTTGATCATGCAGAAACGTATCTGTCAACGGGTGCATATGCGTCCGCACTACCCCACCACATGAGCCCTACTATCGGCTCGCCATGACAGCAGCAGGGAAGCACCAGGTGAGCCGGGCGGAGACCTCCCGCCGAGGCAGTCGGCCGGGCCGGGCGGGCATCAGAGACGTGGCCGCCGCCGCCGGGGTCTCCATCACGACCGTCTCCGACGCCCTCAACGGCAAGGGCCGGCTGCCGGACGCCACCCGACGCCACGTCCGCGAGGTCGCCGACCGGCTGGGCTACCGGCCCTCGGCGGCGGCCCGCACCCTCCGTACCGGCAAGTCGGGCCTCATCGGCCTGACCGTGACGACGTACGGGGATGAACCTTTCACCTTCACCGAATTCGCGTACTTCGCGGAGATGGCCAGAGCCGCCACCTCCGCCGCGCTCGCCCGGGGATACGCCCTGGTCATCCTGCCCGCCACCTCGCGCCACGACGTGTGGTCGAACGTCGCCCTGGACGGCACGGTCGTCATCGACCCCTCCGACCAGGACCCGGTGGTCACCGAGCTGGTCCGACAGGGGTTACCGGTCGTCTCCGACGGCCGCCCGGCCGGCTCGCTCCCGGTCACCGCCTGGGTCGACAACGACCACGAGGCCGCCGTCCTCGGCATCCTCGACCATCTGGCGGAGGCGGGCGCCCGCCGCATCGGGCTGCTGACCGGCACCACGACGGACACGTACACGCACCTGTCCACGACCGCGTACCTCAACTGGTGCGAGCGCGTCGGACAGGACCCGGTCTACGAGGCCTACCCGGCACACGACCCGTGTGCGGGCGCCGTCGCCGCCGACCGGCTGCTGGCCCGCCCGGACCGCCCGGACGCGGTCTACGGGCTCTTCGACCCGAACGGCACCGACCTGCTCGCCGCCGCCCGCCGCTACGGCCTGCGCGTCCCCGACGACCTGCTCCTCGTGTGCTGCAGCGAGTCCGCCGTGTACGCCAACACCGAGCCTCCCGTCACCACGCTCTCCCTCAAACCGCGCCGGATCGGCACCGCGGTGGTCCAGCTCCTCATCGACGCCATCGAGGCTGTCCAGCCGGAGCAGCCGGTCGAGCAGGTGATACCGACCGAACTGATCGTGCGTACGTCGTCCGAGCGTCGCCCGCCCCGCACCACGGTCAGCCCGCCCCGGTCGCCCGAACAGAGATAGCCCGCACGGGGCCCGCGGGTGACGCACCGGTCGCCCGCGGGCGCCGGCGACCGGGACGCCGACGGGAAACCCCCGCCCATTTAGGGCGAATGCCGTGGCGAACTGGAGGGCTTCCCCGATTCACCACCCCTGGGTCATCACATGGCGCGATCCGCATTCCTATGATGGGCCCACGACACCGCGGGCCGCTGCGACCAGGCAGTCCGATGCGGTGCAGATGCGGCGCGATGGTGGAGGGGTCGATGACTCAGGGGGCCGGTCAGGGACCCGAGGCGGAGCGGACGGCGACGTTGCGCGACTTCCGGGTGCCCGCGTACGTCCACGAGGCCGGTCCGTACGCGCAGAGCACGCCCCACGACCAGGTCACCGGACCCGTCGCCGCCCCGGAGGCCTACCCCCCCGGCTACTCCGACGGGTACACGCCCACCGAACGGGACCTCCCGGTCGTCAACCGCGGTGACACGCTCCAGGCGAACGTCGCTCCCACGTCCGCGCCCGCCCCCCAGTCCGCGGAGGGCCCCGGACCACTGTTCGTCGTCGGGGACGTGCACGGCTATCTCGACCAGCTCGTGGCGGCGCTCCAGGAGAAGGGCCTCATCGACGGCCAGGGGAGCTGGTGCGCGGGCACGGCGCGGCTGTGGTTCCTCGGCGACTTCACCGACCGCGGGCCCGACGGCATCGGCGTCATCGACCTGGTGATGCGGCTGTCCGCGGAGGCGGCCGCAGCCGGCGGCTACTGCAAGGCGCTCATGGGCAACCACGAGCTGTTGCTGCTCGGCGCCAAGCGGTTCGGCGACACGCCGGTCAACTCCGGCGCGGGCACCGCCACCTTCCAGGCGGCCTGGCTGCTCAACGGCGGCCAGAAGACCGACATGGACCGCCTGCAGGACCACCACCTGCAGTGGATGGCCCGCCTGGACGCGGTCGAGGAGGTCGACGGACACCTGCTGGTCCACTCGGACACCACCGCCTACCTCGACTACGGCGACTCCATCGAGGCGGTCAACGACACCATCCGCGAGACGCTCACCCGCAACGACGCGGACGAGGTGTGGGACCTCTTCCGCAAGTTCACCAAGCGCTTCTCCTTCCGCGACGAGGGCGGCGCCGACGCCGTACGGTCCCTGCTGGACACCTACGGCGGCCGACGCATCGTCCACGGCCACAGCCCCATTCCCTACCTCCTCGGAGAAGTCGGCTCGGAGGACGGCGAGGACAGCACGGGTCCGGGGGTCGAGGGGCCGCACATCTACGCGGACGGACTGGCGATCGCGATGGATGGCGGCGTGACCATGGCCGGAAAGCTGCTGGTCCAGCAACTCCCGTTGGATATCTGAGCGTTCCGCGGACAGACATCCCCCCGACGGAGGACCGCGCGGAGGAGCGCAGGCCGGGGCCATTTTCCGGAAACCCCCTGTCACCGCGCGCCGTCACCGCTCTACCATCGGCTTATCCGTAGCAGGCTCCCCTCCGTTTCTGCCCGACGGCTCGTCAGCATGCCGAGTCCCAAGCCCTACGGAGCATCGGGGGATGCACATGAACAGCGTTCCGCAGCACCTGCTGAGCGAGGACCGCCAGGACTACGAGCGGGTCCTCGATGAGGCGCTGCGCTCCGCACCACACCGCCCGGATCTGGCCGCTGTGGGTCAGCGGCTGAACCCCGAACAGTTGCGCACCATGGCGCTGAACGCCACCGCCCTCATCACCGCGGCGGCGGCCACCGAGTACCAGCACTACGTGATGGTCCGCGAGGAACTGCGCCGGCCGGCGCCGTCCACCCCGATCGTCCAGGACAGCACCCCCGGTTCCCCGGAGGCGGACCTGGACGCCCTGGGGCTCGCGGCCACCGTGGGAGAGGCCGCCGCGAGCGCCGGGACCGGTGCCGTCATCGCGGTCCTCGCCCCCTTCCTCGCGGGCGCCGCCGCCGCGATCTTCCTGCTCGTGGGGTACATCCTCAAGATGGTCAATCCCGATCAGGCGTTCGCCCGGACTCTCCTGACCACCGGGTGGGTCTTCGGCGCGGTGACCGCGGCGTCGATCCTGGTCGCCGCGATCGGCCTGCTGCTCACCGCCCTGCGCAACAGCTCCTCCGCACAAGAGGCGGACGCGTCGGGCACGTTGACGACGGAGGTGTCCCGGGCCAGGGATGCCTGGCACGAGGCGCTGCTGGAGCGCGGCATCCTGCCGTTCCTCCGTGAGGCGCTCAGCGACCCGGGCACGGCCGCGATGACCCGGAAGGCACCGGAGGCGGCCGCCGGCCGTATCCCGCACCTCGGCTACGACCGTCCGGGGTTCAGCAGCCCCGACAGCGGCCCGGCCACCGGCACCCGACCCAGCTTCACCAGCCCCGACTTCACCAGCCCGGACTTCGGTGGGCCGGAGCACAAGCCGGAGTGACGGACCCCGGCCCGACGACCGGCGAGGTCCACACGAGTCCCCAGCCGGAACGCCCACCATCGGACCGTCACCCGAAGATGCGAGCCCGGACTGCTCCGCCCAAGCCGGGCCCGCACTTCTCACTCGGCGCGGCCGTTCCACGCCCTGCACCGCGTCGGCCCCGGCGAGGGCGAGGACAAGACGCTGCCCGGAACAGCCTCTGTGGCGTCCCGGGTCAGCGCCCCGCTCGGCCCCGTGTCAGTCGGCGATCGGCAGGTACACCCGGTTTCCCGCCTCGGCGAACTCCCTCGACTTCTGTGCCATGCCCTCCTCGATCTGCTCCCGGCTGCCGCCGTGTTCGCGGCGGATGTCCTGGGAGATCTTCATCGAGCAGAACTTCGGCCCGCACATCGAGCAGAAGTGGGCGGTCTTGGCCGGCTCCGCCGGGAGGGTCTCGTCGTGGAAGTCGCGGGCCGTGTCCGGGTCGAGGGCCAGGTTGAACTGGTCCTCCCAGCGGAACTCGAAGCGCGCGTCGGACAGCGCGTCGTCCCACGCCTGCGCACCCGGGTGCCCCTTGGCGAGGTCGGCCGCATGTGCGGCGATCTTGTAGGTGATGACGCCGGTCTTGACGTCGTCCCGGTTGGGCAGGCCGAGGTGCTCCTTGGGTGTGACGTAGCAGAGCATGGCCGTGCCCCACCAGGCGATCATCGCGGCGCCGATGCCGGAGGTGATGTGGTCGTACGCCGGCGCGATGTCCGTCGTCAGCGGCCCGAGCGTATAGAACGGAGCTTCATCGCAGATCTCCTGCTGAAGGTCGATGTTCTCCTTGATCTTGTGCATCGGGACGTGTCCCGGGCCCTCGATCATGGTCTGTACGTTGAAGCGCCTGGCGATTCGGCCGAGTTCCCCGAGTGTGCGCAGTTCCGCGAACTGTGCCTCGTCGTTGGCGTCCGCGATGGAGCCGGGCCTGAGGCCGTCGCCCAGCGAGTACGTGACGTCGTAGGCCGCGAGGATTTCGCAGAGTTCCTCGAAATGCTCGTAGAGGAACGACTCCTTGTGGTGAGCGAGGCACCACGCCGCCATGATCGAGCCGCCGCGCGAGACGATGCCGGTCTTGCGGTTGGCGGTCAGCGGTACGTACGGCAGACGCACCCCCGCGTGCACCGTCATGTAGTCCACGCCCTGTTCGGCCTGCTCGATGACCGTGTCCTTGTAGATCTCCCAGGTCAGTTCCTCGGCCTTCCCGTCGACCTTCTCGAGGGCCTGGTAGAGCGGCACCGTGCCGATCGGCACGGGGGAGTTGCGCAGCACCCACTCGCGCGTGGTGTGGATGTTGCGGCCGGTGGAGAGGTCCATGACCGTGTCGGCGCCCCAGCGGGTCGCCCAGGTCATCTTCTCGACCTCCTCCTCGATGGAGGAGGTCACGGCGGAGTTGCCGATGTTGGCGTTGACCTTCACCAGGAACCGCTTGCCGATGATCATCGGCTCGATCTCGGGGTGGTTGACGTTGGCCGGGAGGACCGCACGGCCTGCCGCGATCTCCTCGCGCACCACCTCCGGGGACACGTTCTCCCGGAGGGCGACGAACTCCATCTCCGGTGTGATCTCCCCGCGGCGTGCGTACGCCAGTTGCGTCACCGCCTTGCCGTCGCGGCTGCGGCGCGGTTGACGCGGCCGCCCCGGGAACACCGCGTCGAGGTTGCGCAGTCCACCCCGCGGCGACGAGGTGTGCTTGATGCCGTCGTCCTCGGGGCGGACGGGACGGCCCGCGTACTCCTCGGTGTCGCCGCGGGCGGTGATCCAGTTCTCCCGCAACGGGGCCAGGCCCCTGCGGACGTCCGTCTGGGCAAGTGGGTCGGTGTACGGGCCGGAGGTGTCGTACAGCGTGACCGACTGCCCGTTGGTGAGGTGCACCCGACGGACCGGCACCCGCAGATCGGGGCGTGAGCCCTCGATGTACGCCTTGTGCCAGCCGATGGACTGTCCGGCCTCCTGGGACTGTTCGCCTTGAACGGAGGCAGGCGTGCGTACGTCCTTGTTGGTCATGAGACCTACTCCCTACGCCGGCATTACCCGGTAACAGGTTCAGCGGTCGACGCAGCGGCTTCCGCCCGCCGATGTTCCACGTGAAACATCGCGTTTGCGGAGGTCAGCGCCCTCTCAGCCCGGTGCTCCGAGCTCCCGCGTGTGCAAAGGTCCTCCCACGCTAGCGTCTCTTTGCGCGAGCTGAACAGTGGGCCTCACGCCTTCTTGCGATGATGCCTCGGTGACCACGACACAGCATCCGCCCCCGTACCCACCGCCCGACCCGTCTCATGGCCACGGCCCGCGCGACGCGCATGGCCATGGGCCGGGCGGTGGGCGCGGGCAGGGGCCGAGCGGGCACGGTCACTCGCACAGCCACAGCCACAGCCATGGCCCGGCGGCCCCCGTGTCGCGCCACCTGCGCAGAGTCATCGCCGCGATCCTCATTCCCTTCACGGCAGCCGTGGTGGTCGGTCTCGTCGCGCTGTGGCCCGGCGGAGTGCCGTCACACAAGCGCACCGGTGTGGGATTCGACCGGCAGACCCAGCAGGCCACGGTCACCAGAGTGGTGGAGGTGGACTGCAAGTCCGTGAACGCCTCGGGCGACTCCCCGACCGGCGACACCTCCACAGCCGAGGGCTCCTCAGCCCAGCAGCAGTCGACCGGCACCTGCAAGAAGGCGACGGTGCGCGTCGACACGGGCAAGGACCAGGGCCGGACCTTCACGGAGATCGTCCAGCCGGACCAGTCACGACAGTTGCATCAGGGCGAGAAGGTCGTGGTCGCGTACGAGCCGTCCGCCCCCAGGGACCTGCAGTACTCGGTGGCGGATGTGAACCGCAAGGTTCCCATGGCACTGCTGGCCGGCATCTTCGCCATCGCCGTGGTGGTCGTGGGCCGGATGCGCGGGGTGATGGCGCTCGTCGCACTGGCCGTCAGCTTCCTGGTACTGAGCCTGTTCATCCTGCCGGCGATCCTCCAGGGCTCGAACCCGCTGCTCGTGGCCGTGGTCGGGTCCAGCGCCATCATGCTGATCGCCCTCTACATGTGCCACGGACTCTCGGCACGCACCTCGGTGGCGGTGCTCGGCACGCTCGTCTCCCTGTCCCTGATCGGTGTGCTGGGCTCCCTGTTCATCGGCTGGGCCGCGCTGACCGGCAACACCGACGACAACACCGGCCTGATCCACGGCCTGTACCCGGGTATCGACATGAGCGGCCTGCTGCTGGCAGGCGTCATCATCGGCTCGCTCGGCGTCCTCGACGATGTGACGGTGACGCAGACATCGGCGGTCTGGGAGCTCCACGAAGCGAACCCGTCGATGGGCTGGCGTGATCTGTACCGTGCGGGCATCCGCATCGGCCGCGACCACATCGCATCGGTCGTCAACACACTCGTCCTGGCGTACGCGGGTGCCGCTCTGCCGCTGTTGCTGCTGTTCTCGATCGCGCAAAGCAGCGTGGTCACCGTTGCCGACAGCGAGCTGGTCGCGGAGGAGATCGTGCGCACGCTCGTCGGTTCGATCGGCCTGGTCGCCTCCGTGCCGGTGACCACGGCACTGGCCGCCCTGGTGGTCTCGGCCGACCGCTCCGGCCGCTCCGACCGGTTCGCCGCTCCGGCCGCCGTACCGGCCCGCGGTGGGCGCGGGCGGCGCCGCAGGCACTGAGGGCGCCCAATCCACGGCGGAGGCACCGCAGAAGCGTTACGGCACCCACCGCGCCCGCACAGCTCCGCGAGGAACCGTTACAGCACCGAACCTCGGCCTCAGCCCGCGCTCTGCTCTTCGGCCAGAATCCGGTCCAGCGCCTCGTCGAGATGTGCGTCGAAGTCGGCGAGGGAACCCTCCTGACCGAGTGGCACCAGCTTGTCCGTCCGGTCCAGGAACGCGACCAGCGGGACCGCCCCGGACCGGAACAACGCCCGGTCCGCACCCACCTGGAGCCGGATCAGCACATCGCCGAAGGTGTCCGGCTCGGCGGGCGCGATGTGCACATCTCCGTCGCCGCACGGCCGGCCCACTCCGTCGACCAGCAGCTCGCGACCGAACGCCCAGGTCACGGGCGCGTCCCCGGGCAGGTGGAAGGTCAGCCGCACGGCATAGGGATCACAGGTCTCGTAACACAGCTCCACCGGAATGCGGAACGAGAGCTCCTCCGAGACGAGAAAGCTCATCATCACCTCTGCCTGTACCGACTCGCGCATCGTCTACCCCGTCAGTAGCCGTGGACTGGCCAGGAAGCATCCCCTGACACCTGCTGGAAGTTTGCTGAACGTGCATGGCAGATCACAAGGAGTGAGTTTTCAGATGCTGATAGAGAGCGCGAGTGTCCCGAGCATCCGTCCGATCTCATCCTGGAGTCGGCGCGCCACCGGCAATAGCCGATCGGCCTCACAGGACGGCAGGGAGATCGCCATCGTCGCGGCCGTCGACCCCACGGTCAGGGGAATCGCGGCACAGACCGTCCCGAGCGCGTACTCCTGACGCTCGATCACGGGTTCCGTGCGTTGCAGGCGCTCCAGTCGCCGGAGGAACACGCGCTCGTCATGGACGGTGTACGGCGTGATCGCCCGAACGGGGTAGCGGTCGAGGTGGTCTCGGCGGGCCTCATCGTCGAGCTGGGACAGCAGGCACTGACCGATCGCATGGGCGTGCCCGGTCTCCCGGAAGTCGGCCCACTCCTCCACCGCCGGGTTGCCGGGGATGTCGGCGACGCCCAGGACGTCGATCTCGCCCTCGCGATAGACCGCGTAGTAGACGGGGACACCGATGGAATCACGCCATTGTGCGAGCGCGTCGTCCACCATGCTGCGACGTTTCTGCTGGGCTGCGCGGGCGCTCAGCAGCTCGGCCGCCTCACCGAGGAAGAACAGGCCCTTCTCGCGGCGCAGATAGCCCTCGTGAGTCAGGGTGCGCAGCAGGTGGTAGGCCGTGGGGAGCGCCAGGCCGACCTCGCGGGCCAGTTGTTTGGCAGTGGCCCCGTACGGACGTCCGGCGACGGCCTCCAGCAGGCGCATCGCGCGCTGTACGGATCCGATGAGGGTGGTGGAGGTCGGTTGTGCGGGAGGGAGTCGGGGGTGTGCTTCCGCGGGTGAGGTCCGTCGCTGTGCGGGCGGAGCGGTTGAGTCTGCGGATGCGGTACCAACCGTGGCCAAAGATCACTCCCGGAGCGCGAGGGCGGCCTCCCGTGCGGGGACACGAGAGGGGATGCGCCGCGCGCGGGGGCTGCCGCGCGCGAGTTCCGGACTTTAACGGTCCGTCACCGCGGTCCGACGGCGTCGCCGGGAAAACTTCCCTCCCCCGAGGGAACGTCCTGTTCCCTGTTACCGCTGGGCCCCCGCCCCACGGAGCGCCTCCCCGTGACGCGCCCCTCCGTCTTGGCGCGCTCCGGTCGACTCACCAGTCTCCGCGGGATGCGGAGCTCGACATGAACTTCCGTACGACGTAGATGAGTCCGCCGACCAGCGCGACGAAGAGCAGCACCTTGAAGAGCAGCCCGATCACGAAGCCGATGACGGACGCGATCACGCCGCCGAAGACGACCAGGGCGATGACCGGCACCGCGATCCACTTCACCCACCACGGCAAACCCGCGAAGATCTCTCGCATCGCCCTTGTCCTTGTCTCTCGGCGTCTGTGTGCGTCTTCGGACCTGCGTCCCGTCCGGCGACGGCGCTTGCGGGTCCTTCGATGTCCTGCGCTCGATGCTAGGGCCGCCGAGGGGAGCATCGGGCGTCCCGCATCCCTTGTCCTCCCCTGATTCCTCCCCTGAGGGAACCCCTAGACGCGCCTCAGCTCTCGGGCGGAGAGAACACCACCAGCACCCTCAGGTCCTCGGTGATGTGGTGGAACTTGTGGGGGACTCCGGCGGGCACATAGACGACGCTGCCACGCCCGACCTGGGTCGTCTCCATGCCGACGGTGATCGAGGCGCGTCCGCTGACGACGAAGTACACCTCGTCCTGCCGGTGCGGCTTCTGCGGGTCCAGGTCGCCCGCGTCGAGCGCGTACAGGCCGACCGACATGTTCCGCTCCCGCAGGAACTGCAGGTACGCACCCTCGTTGGCGGCGCGCTCCGCCTCCAGTTCGTCCAGCCGGAATGCCTTCATCGCCCTTGTCCGCCCTTGCTCGGTGCTCACCTGTGATCCGGTCTGCCACGATCAGACACATGAAGAATTTCGTAGTCAAGACGATCGCCAACGCGGGGGCCCTCGCCGTCGCCGTCTGGCTCCTGGACAAGATCACCCTCACGGGTTCGAGCACCGGCCGGAAGATAGGCACGCTCATCGTCGTAGCACTGCTGTTCGGCCTGGTGAACTTCCTGGTCAAGCCGATCGTGAAGGTGCTGACCTTCCCGCTGTTCATCCTGACGCTCGGGCTGATCACCCTGGTCGTCAACGCGCTGATGCTGCTGCTGACCTCATGGCTGGCGGGCAAGCTGGACCTGAGCTTCCATGTCGAGGGCTTCTGGACCGCCGTCCTGGGCGGCCTGATCATCTCGATCGTCTCCTGGGCCCTGCACGTCGTGCTGCCCGACGACAAGGACTGAGTGAGCCGCATGACCTACCGCGTCTGTTTCGTCTGCACCGGCAACATCTGCCGTTCCCCGATGGCCGAGTCCCTCTTCCGCGCCCGCATCGAGGAGGCCGGTCTCGACGACCGGGTCGAGGTCGACAGCGCCGGCACGGGCGGCTGGCACGAGGGAGACGGCGCCGATCCGCGCACCGTGGCCGTCCTGGAGGAGAACGGCTACGGCAGCGATCATGTCGCACGGCAGTTCCAGTCCTCCTGGTTCTCCCGCCTGGATCTGGTGATCGCCCTGGACTCCGGGCACCTGAAGGCCCTGCGCCGCCTCGCACCCACCCCCGAGGACGCGGCGAAGGTGCGGCTCCTGCGCTCCTACGACCCGGCCGCCGACGGCGACCTCGACGTACCGGACCCGTACTACGGGGGGATGGACGGCTTCGAGGAGTGCCTTGAGATGGTGGAGGCGGCGAGCCTCGGCCTGCTCGCCGCGGTACGCGAGAAAGTGGAGGGACGGGCAGCATGAGTTCAGGGGATGCCAGCACGGCCGGCGCGGGATACGGCGACGGCACGCGCGCGGTCCGCGCGGGGCTGCCCGAGCCGGTCAAGCACGAGCCGACCCTGCCGGGTCCCGTCTTCGCCGCGCACTACCACCTGCCCGGCGAGCCGACCGGTCCGTACGCCTACGGGCGGGACGAGAACCCCACCTGGAGCCGTCTGGAGCGCGCCATCAGCGAGCTGGAGGCGCCCGGTGAGGACGGCGTGGAGACACTCACCTTCGCCTCCGGCATGGCCGCGATCTCCGCCGTCCTGTTCTCCCAGCTGCGCGCGGGCGACACCGTGGTGCTGCCCGCGGACGGCTACCAGGCGCTGCCGCTGGTGCGCGAGCAGCTCACGGCGTACGGCATCGAGGTGCGTACCGCGCCGACCGCCGGCGACGCCCAGCTCGGCGTCCTCGACGGCGCGAGGCTGCTGTGGATCGAGACCCCCTCCAACCCGGGACTGGACGTCTGCGACGTGCGACGGCTCGTCGAGGCGGCCCATGCGCAGGGCACCCTCGTCGCCGTGGACAACACCCTGGCGACCCCGCTCGGCCAGCGGCCCCTGGAGTTGGGCGCCGACTTCTCCGTGGCCAGCGGCACGAAGATGCTCACCGGGCACGGCGACCTGCTGCTCGGATACGTGGCGTCCCGGAACGCCGGGCTGATGACCTCCGTACGGCGCTGGCGCAAGATCGTCGGCGCCATTCCGGGTCCCATGGAGGCCTGGCTGGCGCACCGGTCGCTGGCCACGCTCCACCTGCGCGCCGACCGGCAGACTGCCAACGCGCTCGCCGTCGCCGAGGCGCTGCGCGGCCGGCCCGAGGTGACCGGGCTGCGGTATCCCGGTCTGCCCGACGACCCGTCCCACAAGGTCGCCGCGCAGCAGATGCGGCGCTTCGGGTGTGTGGTGTCGTTCGTGTTGCCCACGCGCGCGCGTGCCGAGCGTTTTCTTGACGCGCTGCGCCTAGTCGACGACGCGACGAGCTTCGGAGGGGTGCGGTCCACCGCCGAGCGGCGTGGGCGCTGGGGCGGTGACGCGGTGCCGGAAGGCTTCATCCGGCTGTCGGTCGGCGCCGAGGATCCCGAGGACCTGGTGACCGATGTGCTCCGTGCGCTGGAGGAGTCGGCGCACTGACCACGTGCCGGCCACCGGTGACCGCCTGGGCTACGCACCTCGGGGGAGGCGGTCCGCCGGCCAAGGATGCCCTTCTACGTTCGACGGACGGTCCGAGCCTCCCCCCTCATGGCTCGGACCGTCCCGGTTCCGCGCGCAAAGAACCGCGCGAACCAGGCTAGTTGACTCTGTGTCAGTGTCCAATCACAGTAGCGACAGAGACCTATCGACATATTTATAGTTGGGCGCGTCCGGAGGTGCGGGGAGCGGAGGGAGCACCATGGATCTGGCCCTGCTGCGCACCTTCGTGACCGTGCACCGGGCAGGCTCGTTCACCCGCGCCGCGGCGCTGCTCGGCCTCTCCCAGCCGGCGGTCACCTCCCAGATCCGCACGCTGGAACGGCAGCTGGGCCGCCCCCTTTTCCTGCGGCGGGCTCGCGGGGTGACGCCAACGACCATCGGTGACGAACTCGCGCACAAGGCCGCGCCCCATCTCGACGCCCTGGTGGAGATCGCCGAGACCGGGCTCGACGAGCAGGTGTCGCTGCGCACCCTGCATCTCGCCGGGCCGCCGGAATTCACCGCCGAGCGCGCCCTGCCCGCGCTGGCGGAACTGACCGGCGACGACGGTCAGGGGCTGGCCCTGCGCGTCTCCTTCGGGACCGTGGACGAGACGCTGGAAGGGCTTGCCGCCGGGCACCACGATCTGGCCATCACCACGGCCAGACCGCGTGGTGCGCTGCTCACGGCGACTCCGCTGTGCGACGAGGAACATGTCCTGGTCGCCGCCCCGCGCTGGGCGTCCCGCATCGGACCCGGCAGGCTGCGCCGCAAGGGCGCCTACGCCCTGGAGAACCTTCCGGTGGTCGAGGTGCACGAGTCGCTGCCGTTCGTCTCCCGGTACTGGGCCTCCGTCTTCGACTCCCGTCCGGCCGCCGCCGGCACGGTCATCGTCCCCGATCTGCGCGCCGTACTCGGCTGCGCCGCCACCGGTGCCGGCCTCGCCGTGCTGCCGCGCTATCTGTGCGCCTCCGCACTGGAGCGGGGTGACGTGGTGGCCCTGCACGAACCCGCGGTTCCCCCGTTGCGGACCTACTTCCTCGTGGTCCGGACGGGGACGCTTGCCATGCCGCCCATAGCCCGGGCCCATGATCGGTTGCTGCGGGCTGCGGCCGACTGGGGCTGAGGACTACCCGGTCGTAACGAAAATTGCGGGCGACGGTGGCTCTCAGCCCAGGTCCGGCGCGTGCATGGCTCGTACGCCCTCGATGTTCCCGTCCAGGTAATGCCGCAGCGACAGCGGGACGAGATGGACCGAGGCGATGCCTACGCGGGTGAACGGCACCCGCACGACTTCGTACTCCCCGGCCGGCTCCTCGACCTCGGGACCGTGCCGAAGGCGCTCGTCCATCGACTCCAGACGGCAGACGAAGAAGTGCTGAACCTTCACGCCGGTCGGGCCGCCGCCTTCACCGATGTGCTCCACCGTGTCCACGAAGCAGGGCACGACATCGGTGATCTTGGCACCGAGTTCCTCGTCGACTTCCCTGTGCAGCGCATCGATGACAGTCGTGTCGGACGGCTCGACCCCGCCACCCGGAGTGACCCAGTAGGGATCCACGCCGGGCTTGGTCCGCTTGATCAGAATGAGATCGTCACCATCCAGCAGGATGGCGCGGGCGGTGCGCTTGACCACGGGGCGAACGGTCATGGGAGAAATGTGGCCCAGCATGTTCCACGTGAAACATCGCCCGCCGCACACCGCACCCCATCCCAGCTGAACACCGGGCGACGCCACGCGGGGGTGTCCGCAGCCGTTGCCGGGTCAGGTCGGGACTGACGTTTCACGTGAAACGTCTGGCCTTGTGCTGTGCGGTCGGGTGAGAGGTGGCCAAAAGCATGTGTGTTACGCCTCAAACCGGTGGACGTCGGTGGCTCATGTCAGACAGCCTGACCAGCGTGTCGACACCTGCCCTCGCCGCTCTGCCCATTCGCCGTCTGACCCCCCGCGACCTCCGTGCCTGCGCCGACTTGTCCGAGGACCGTGGTTGGCCCCGCGAGGAACACAAGTGGGGCCTGCTCCTGGCCGCCGGGAAGGGATACGGCATCGACGATCCCGAGGGTGGTCTCGTCACCGCGTGTGTCGTCACCGAGTACGGATCCAGCTACCGTCCCGATCTCTGCGCCGTCGGCATGGTGCTCGTCGCCGAGCGGCACGCGCGCCAGGGCGTCGGCCGCCGGCTGATGCGGCATGTGGTCGCGGAATCGGGCACCACCCCGCTCACGCTGTACGCGACTCCTTACGGCCGCCCCCTGTACGAGGAGCTGGGCTTCAAGGCCATCGGCAGCTCCGAGATGGTGCGTGGGCACTTCACGGCCGGCGGACCGTCCCCCACCGTCTCCACCCGTCCGGCCACCGGGGAGGATCTCGCCACCCTCGTACGGCTCGACGAGGAGGTGTTCGGCGCCGACCGGACGCACATGATCACGCGGTTGCCCGCCTTCGCCGACCAGTTGCGCGTCGCAGAGGAAAAGGGGCGGATCATCGGTTACGCGGCTGCCTGGCCCAACATGGACACCCATGTCCTGGGTCCCCTCGTCGCCCGCGACGCGGAGACGGCGAAGGCGCTCGTCGCCTCCCTGGCCGCGCACACCGACCGCCCGCTGCGCACGGATGTCGATGTACGGCACGAGGGCCTGCTGACCTGGCTGAAGGAGCGGGGTCTCGCCTCGGTGGGCGTCAACGCGGTCATGACGTACGGCATCCCGGATCTGCCCGGCGACTGGACCCGGCGTTTCGCCCCGCTGACGGTGGCGGCGGGCTGAGCAGAGCCGCACGGCGCGACGCGTGCGCCCGGGTGCCGGGGAGCACGCGTCGCGCTCGCAGGTACTCAGGGGCGCACTGCGGTGCGCCGTTCGCTGGGCGTGGCGCCCGCCACAACCGTGCTCGGGGCCGCCTCCCGGCGCTCCAGTGCCGCGGAGAGGAACGCCAGCAGCAGGGCGGACACGGCGAGGACGGCGCCGACCCAGTTGGGGGCGGTGTAGCCGAGTCCGGCGGCGATGACCAGGCCACCGAGCCAGGCCGACAGGGCATTGCCGAGGTTGAAGGCACCGATGTTCGCTGCGGAGGCGAGGGTAGGAGCGCCGTGCGCGTGGTCCAGTACCCGCTTCTGCAGGGGCGGCACGGTTGCGAACCCGAGAGCGCCGATCAGCACGATCGTGACGGCGGCGAGCGCCTTGGTGTGCGCGGTGACGGTGAACAGCGCGAGCACGAGGGCGAGACCGCCCAGTGACACATACAGCATCGGCATCAGGGCACGGTCCGCGTACTTGCCCCCGATGAGGTTCCCGCCGACCATGCCGAGGCCGAAGAGAACGAGCAGCCATGTGACCGAGCCGTCGGCGAAGCCGGTGACATGGGTCATCATCGGCGCGATGTACGTGATGGCCGCGAACACACCGCCGAAGCCGAGCACGGTCATCGCCATCGCGAGCAGCACCTGCGCGTTCTTGAAGGCGGCCAGCTCATGGCGCAGATGCGCGCCCTCGGGCTTCGGCATCTCGGGCACGAGCTTCGCGACTCCCAGCAGCCCGACCACGCCGAGCGCCGCGACCAGCGTGAAGGTGACCCGCCAGCCTGCTGACTGTCCGACGAGTGTGCCGAGCGGGACACCGACGACGTTGGCGATCGTCAGACCGCTGAACATCATGGCGATGGCGCCGGCCTTCTTCTCCGGTGCGACCAGATCGGCGGCGACCACCGAGCCGATGCCGAAGAACGCGCCGTGGGCCAGAGAGGCCACCACCCGACCCACCAGCATCAGTCCGAAGACCGGGGCGACGGCGGACAGCAGATTGCCCACGACGAACAGGCCCATCAGAAGCATCAGCATCCGCTTGCGGGGGACCTTGGTACCGAGCGCCGTCATGATCGGAGCGCCGAACATCACTCCCAGGGCATAGCCGGTCACGAGCAACCCGGCGGTGGGGATGGAGACCCCGAAATCGCCCGCGACCTCGGGCAGCACACCCATGATCACGAACTCTGTGGTTCCGATCCCGAAGGCTCCGATGGCGAGGGCCAGAAGAGCGAGGGGCATGGAGGACACCTTCTCAACGTTTGCCGAAGCATCTTGCACGCCTCGACAATAATTGCAGACGCGCTATATATGCAAACGCGGTCTATTGCGATGGTGCTCTATCCTGGTGTTGAGCTGCTCCGAAGTGGAGGACAACGCCATGTCAGCGACGGACCCCGCGCTCACCGCCCTCGCCCAGGGCTGGTGCGCCCTCTCCCTGCTGCACGGGAGGATCGAGGCCCACCTCGAACGCGCGCTCCAGGCCAAACACGGGCTGAGCGTGCGGGAGTACTCCTTGCTGGACGTACTCAGCCGTCAGCACGACGGCGAGGGGGGTCACCTCCAGATGAAGCAGGTCGCCGACGCGGTGGTCCTCAGCCAGAGCGCCACGACCCGACTGGTGACCAGACTCGAGGACCGCGGTCTGCTCTCGCGGTATCTCTGCCCCACCGACCGCCGCGGCATCTACACCAACGTCACAGAGGCCGGCCTCAAGCTCCTGGAAGAGGCCCGTCCCACCAACAACGCCGCCCTGCGCGAAGCCCTCGCCGAGGCGGCGAAGAAGCCGGAACTGGCACCACTGGTCCGCGTCGTCGAGTCCTTGGACGTGCCGGCCTAGCCATCCGCTCCGACCAACCGGCACGCTCGAAGCGGCCCTAGGGTGCAGGCATGGGAGAACTCGACATACGGCCCGCCGTCGCGGGCGACGTCCCCGCGATCGTCGCCATGCTCGCCGACGACCCGCTCGGCGCCCAGCGTGAATCACCGGACGACCTGACGCCCTACCTGCACGCCCTCAAGCGGGTGAGCAGCGACCCGAACCAGCACCTCGTGGTCGCCGTACGCGACGGCCGGGTAGTGGGCACCCTCCAGCTCACCATCATTCCCGGACTGTCCCGCATGGGCGCCACCCGCTCCATCATCGAGGCCGTCCGCATCCATGCGGACGAACGCGGCAGCGGCCTGGGAACGCAACTCATTGAATGGGCGGTCGACGAATCCCGGCGCCACGACTGCCAGTTGGTCCAGCTGACCTCCGACGCCACCCGCACCGACGCCCACCGCTTCTACGAACGTCTCGGCTTCCAGGCGTCGCACGTGGGCTTCAAACGGCAGCTCTGACACCGCTCACCGGTGAAAGGGCCTGTTTCACGTGAAACAGGCCCTTCCTGACCCTCAGCGGGACCTACCGGATCCCCCTCCATCCGTCCTGGTCCACACCGCCGGGTACAGGAGCACCCTGCTCGTACGGCTGGCGCGTGAACACGAACGACCCGAGGTCCAGGTGGCTCACCGATCCGTCCGCCCGCCGTACCGCTTTCAGAATCTCCCCCGCGTAGTAGCCGTCCAGTCCCGTCCAGGTGCCGTCCTCGTTGGGCCGCAGACGCGCTCGCCGACCCACTCCGGACAACGGCTCCAGCGAGACACCTCCATCGGCCGTCAGCCGCAGGACGAACCCCTGCGTGCCCCAGTACCACTGCCCCACCAGTTCCAGCACCGAACGGTCCACATCGGACAGCGGCCGCCATGGCTCGGGGATCCGCGGCTCCGCCTCCGCCACGATCCCCACGAGGTCGGCGGCAAGGGAGGAGACAGCCGGCCCCGACGTGCAGTTGGCCAGCACGACGGCCGCCACGTCATCCTCCACGCTCAGCGTCAGATCGGCCAGGAACCCGGGCAGGGAACCGGAATGCCCGACCAGGAGACGGCTGTCCCAGCGCTGAAGCCGCAACCCGAGACCGTACGCCGAACCCGCGACCACATCCGACGTCTCGGGCGGCGCGGCAGGCTTCCGCATCTCCCGTACGGACTCCGCACTCAGCACCCGCTCGTCACCCTGCGCCAGGAAAACAGCGAAACGGGCCAAGTCGCCGGTGGTCGACCACAGTTGACCGGCCGGAGCCATCAGTCCGAGATCCTCGGCAGGCTCCGGCAGCATCACATCCGCCCACGGATGCACCGCCCAGCCGCCCGCATGCGGTGCCTGTGGCCGACCTCCGGTCCGGTGCAGCCCCAGCGGCTCCAGCACCTCACGCCGCAGAACGTCCTCCCACGGCGCCCTGCGCACCTCCTCGACCAGCGCGCCCAGGAGCGTGTAGCCGGGGTTGGAGTAGTGGAACCTGCGCCCGACCGGATGCCGCAAGGGATGCTCGCCCAGCACGTCCGCCAGCTCGGGCCGCAGCGTTCCCGGCGTCCGTTCCCACCACGGGCCGGGCGACTCCGCCGCGAGACCGCCGGTATGCGCGAGCAGTTCGGCGATGGTCACCTCCCCCACCCCTGTGCCGGGCAGATGCTTCTCCAGCGGATCGCCCAGATCCAGAACCCCCTCGTCACGCAGCCGCAGGACGAGAACCGCTGTGAACGTCTTGGTGATGGACCCGATCCGGTACTGCACGTTCTCGTCCGGAGCATGGCCGTCCACGCAGGATCGTGCACCGTGCCACACCGCCCGCCCACCCCGGACAACGGCCGCGACCAGTGACGGCGCCCGTCCCTCGGCCTGCGCCACGGCGATCCGGTGCAACAGGGCCCGGCGCGTTGTGGGAAGCAGTTCTTCCTGAGTTGTCGTCATGGCCCCAGTCCACCCGCCACGGCATCCTGCGTCGAGCCTATTTCCACCGTGCTGGCACTTCTCCAGGGGAACGCTTCGCGGACCTGTGCGGTGATGGCAGGCAGATCGGCCGGACGGGTCGTCTCCACTGTGATGACGGAGCTGTATCCGAGCGGCCGATCGTATTGGGCCAAGACCTCGGGCGAGAGTTCGTGAACGACTGGGCCGGGTGATGATGACGAGGCGAAACCTGAGGCCCTGACGACGGATCAGGTCTGTGCCATGTCGACGAACCGCGAGTAGTGGCCCTGGAAGGCGACCGTGATCGTCGCGGTGGGGCCGTTACGGTGCTTGCCGACGATGATGTCCGCCTCGCCCGCGCGCGGCGACTCCTTCTCGTATGCGTCCTCACGGTGCAGCAGGATCACCATGTCCGCGTCCTGCTCGATCGAACCCGACTCACGCAGGTCGGACACCATGGGCTTCTTGTCCGTCCGCTGCTCCGGACCACGGTTGAGCTGTGACAACGCGATCACCGGCAGCTCCAGCTCCTTGGCCAGCAGCTTCAGGTTTCGCGACATCTCGGAGACCTCCTGCTGCCGGCTCTCGGAGCGCTTGGAACCGGACTGCATCAGCTGCAGATAGTCGATGACGACGAGTTTCAGATCATTGCGCTGCTTCAGACGACGGCACTTCGCCCGGATCTCCATCATCGACAGGTTCGGCGAGTCGTCGATGTAGAGGGGCGCGGCCGAGACGTCCGGCATACGACGCGCCAGCCTGGTCCAGTCCTCGTCCGTCATCGTGCCCGACCGCATGTGATGCAGTGCCACCCGAGCCTCGGCGGACAGCAGACGCATCGCGATCTCGTTGCGGCCCATCTCGAGCGAGAAGATCACGCTGGGCAGGTTGTGCTTGATGGCAGCCGCTCGGGCGAAGTCCAGAGCCAGCGTCGACTTACCCATCGCGGGACGCGCGGCGATGATGATCATCTGGCCCGGGTGCAGACCGTTGGTGAGCTGGTCCAGATCGGTGAAGCCGGTCGGCACACCGGTCATCTCCCCCGACCGTGAGCCGATCGCCTCGATCTCGTCGAGCGCCCCCTCCATGATCTCGCTCAGCGGAAGATAGTCCTCCGCCGTGCGCTGCTCGGTCACCGCGAAGATCTCGGCCTGAGCGCTGTTGACGATCTCGTCGATGTCGCCGTCGGCCGCGTACCCCATCTGCGTGATGCGCGTACCGGCCTCCACCAGGCGCCGCAGTACCGCCCGCTCGTGCACGATCTGCGCGTAGTACTCGGCGTTCGCCGCGGTCGGCACGGTCTGCACCAGCGTGTGCAGATACGAGGCACCGCCAACCTTGGTGATCTCACCGCGCTTGGTCAGCTCCGCCGCAACCGTGATGGGGTCGGCCGGCTCACCCTTCGCGTACAGGTCGAGAATCGCCTGGTAGATCGTTTCGTGTGCCGGCCGGTAGAAGTCATGGCCCTTGAGGATCTCCACGACATCCGCGATCGCGTCCTTGGACAGGAGCATGCCTCCGAGGACGGACTGCTCGGCGTCCAGGTCCTGCGGCGGCACCCGCTCGAAGGCGGAGCCACCCCCGTCCCATGTGCCGCTGTCCGGCCCCCTGTCGTGCTGCTCGTCACGGCTCCGGCCGCCCTCGCCGCGTCGGCGGGAGGCGGGGACACGATCGCCGGGACCGCTGTCGGCCCACTGATCGTCCAAGGGCTCGGAAATGCTCACCGGGCCGCCTCCTCCCGTCCGCCGCGCGGACCTCGCCGTGCACCCCAGTTCTAGGGCACGACACTGACAAAGCGAGAAGCCCAGCTCCGGTTCAGACGCGTCGGCCGAGCGCGTCGTCCGAGGACGGAGAGGGAGTGGGCGCCGGACCACGTTAGGCCCCTGGGCACCGTCAGCCAATCTGGTTATCCACAGGCCATGTGGACGAGACGCCCAACGCTGTGGACAACTCCGTGAAACCTGTGCACGACACGGTGGACAGCTCTGTGAACAAGCCCTCAACTGATTCCTAAGAGCCCACCTGACCTGGGGATTTCCCGTCCACCGCTTGTGCAGAAGAAAAACTTCCCCAGTCGGATCAAGATCGCTACCGAGCGTGGACAGCGCGGCAGAACAGAGCGTCTAAAGTAAGGGACAGAAGCCCATTGCAGCTCTTACCTGTGGACGATTAGATTGGTGGTCATGACCCAGGCTCCCGCGACACCCCGCGCCCTTGGACGTCGGCACGACCGGGAGATCGTCGCACTGGCCGTTCCGGCCTTCGGCGCACTCATCGCGGAGCCCCTCTTCGTGATGGCCGACAGCGCGATCGTCGGCCATCTCGGCACCGCGCAGCTGGCCGGCCTCGGCGTCGCCTCGGCGCTTCTCACCACCGCAGTCAGCATCTTCGTCTTTCTCGCCTACGCGACCACGGCCGCGGTCGCGCGCCGCGTCGGCGCGGGCGATCTACGATCCGCCATCCGCCAGGGCATGGACGGCATCTGGCTCGCGCTGCTGCTGGGAGCGGCCGTCATCGCCGTCGTCCTGCCCACGGCGCCCGGCATCGTGACCCTCTTCGGCGCCTCGCCGACCGCGGCCCCGTATGCCACCACATATCTGCGGATCTCGGCACTCGGCATCCCCGCGATGCTGGTGGTGCTGGCCGCCACCGGCGTCCTGCGTGGACTGCAGGACACGAGGACACCGCTGTACGTGGCGGTCGCGGGCTTCTTGGCGAACGCCGCCCTCAACGCAGGGCTCGTCTACGGCGCGGACCTGGGCATCGCCGGATCCGCGTGGGGCACCGTCGCCGCGCAGTGCGGGATGGCGGCCGCGTATCTGTACGTCGTCGTCCGCGGCGCCCGTCGGCACGGCGCCTCGCTACGACCGGACGCGGCCGGGATACGTGCCTGCGCACAGGCGGGGGCACCGCTGTTGGTCCGTACGCTCTCGCTGCGGGCGATCCTCATGATCGCAACGGCCGTCGCCGCGCGGCTCGGGGACGCCGACATCGCCGCGCACCAGATCATCCTGTCCCTGTGGAGCCTGCTCGCGTTCGCGCTGGACGCGATCGCCATCGCAGGACAGGCCATCATCGGGCGCTATCTCGGCGCGGACGACGCGTGGGGCGCCCGCGCAGCATGCCGCCGCATGGTGCAGTGGGGCATCGTCGCCGGCCTCGTGCTCGGAGTGCTGGTGCTCGTGGCCCGGCCGCTGTTCCTCCCGTTGTTCACCAGCGACTCCGCGGTGAAGGACACGGCACTGCCCGCCCTGCTGATGGTGGCGGTGTCGCAGCCCGTATGCGGGATCGTCTTCGTCCTGGACGGAGTCCTGATGGGTGCGGGCGACGGGCCGTACCTCGCCTGGGCGATGGTCGTCACCCTTGCCGTATTCGCACCCGTGGCCCTGCTCGTCCCCACGCTCGGCGGCGGACTCACCGCCCTCTGGGCGGCGATGACGCTGATGATGACAATCCGCATGCTGACCCTGTGGCTGCGCGCTCGCTCCGGCCGCTGGATCGTGACGGGCGCGACGCGCTGATCGTTTCACGTGAAACGTGCCCGGTGACGACTCCGCCCACTGGAAAGGGGCCGCACCCGTGACGGGTGCGGCCCCTTTCAGAGCTGCTCAAGCAGAGCGCAGCGATCAGGCCGCGACAACCTCGATGTTGACCTTGGCGGCAACCTCGGGGTGCAGACGCACGGACGTCTCGTGGGCGCCCAGCGTCTTGATCGGCGCACCGAGCTCGATGCGACGCTTGTCGACCTCGGGGCCACCGGAGGCCTTGATCGCCGAGGCGATGTCGGCCGGGGTGACGGAACCGAAGAGACGGCCGGAGTCGCCGGAGCGGACGGCCAGGCGGACCTTCACGCCCTCGAGCTGGGCCTTGACCTGGTTGGCCTGCTCGATGGTCTGGATCTCGTGGATCTTGCGAGCGCGACGGATCTGCTCGACGTCCTTCTCGCCACCCTTGGTCCAGCGGATCGCGAACTTCCGCGGGATCAGGTAGTTGCGGGCGTACCCGTCCTTGACGTCGACGACGTCGCCCGCGGCGCCGAGGCCGGAGACCTCGTGGGTGAGGATGATCTTCATGAGTCGGTCACCCTTCCTTTAGCGCGCGGTGGACGTGTAGGGCAGCAGCGCCATCTCACGGCTGTTCTTGACGGCCGTGGCGACGTCACGCTGGTGCTGCGTGCAGTTGCCGGTCACGCGACGGGCACGGATCTTGCCGCGGTCGGAAATGAACTTCCGCAGCATGTTCGTGTCCTTGTAGTCCACGTACGTGACCTTGTCCTTGCAGAATGCGCAGACCTTCTTCTTCGGCTTGCGCACAGGCGGCTTCGCCATGGTGTTTCTCCTGTGTGATCAAGAAGTGTGGGGTACGGCCCACCTAGAAGGGGGGCTCGTCCGAGTAGCCGCCACCGCCGCCGGAGCCACCGCCCCAGCCGCCGCCCTGGCCGCCTCCGCCCTGGCCGCCGGCGGGAGCGCCGGTCGCCCACGGGTCGTCGGCCGGAGCACCGCCCTGACCGCCGCCGGGGCCGCCGCCCCAGCCGCCGCCCTGGCCGCCACCGCCGCCGTAACCGCCCTGGCCACCGCGGCCGGCGGTCTTGGTGACCTTGGCCGTGGCGTTGCGCAGACTGGCGCCGACCTCGTCGACGTCGAGCTCGTAGACCGTGCGCTTGACGCCCTCACGGTCCTCGTAGGACCGCTGCTTCAGCCGGCCCTGCACGATGACGCGCATGCCTCGCTGGAGCGACTCGGCGACGTTCTCCGCCGCCTGGCGCCAGACCGAGCAGGTCAGGAAGAGGCTTTCGCCGTCCTTCCACTCGTTGGTCTGACGGTCGAAGGTGCGGGGAGTGGACGCGATGCGGAACTTCGCGACCGCCGCACCGGACGGGGTGAAGCGCAGCTCGGGGTCATCGACAAGGTTGCCGACGACCGTGATGACGGTCTCGCCTGCCATGGGGGAACCTCTCGGCGGGTTTGCTGCTGGCTGCTGGTGCTGCTACTCGTACTCGAATCCCGGGATCAGCTGAGCGGGAGGCTCAGTGGGTCTCGGGACGGAGGACCTTGGTCCGGAGGACCGACTCGTTCAGGTTCATCTGGCGGTCGAGCTCCTTGACGACCGCAGGCTCGGCCTGCAGGTCGATGACCGAGTAGATGCCCTCGGGCTTCTTCTTGATCTCGTAGGCGAGACGACGACGACCCCAGGTGTCGACCTTCTCGACCTTTCCGCCACCGTCACGGACGACGGAAAGGAAGTTCTCGATCAGCGGGGAGACAGCACGCTCCTCGAGATCGGGGTCGAGGATGACCATCACCTCGTAGTGACGCATGTGGAACCCACCTCCTTTGGACTCAGCGGCCACGGTCGTTCCGTGGCAGGAGGGTTGTGATGCGTACGCAACCGTGTCTGTCAGTAAATCAGCCGCCACTGACAATCGGAGGCCAGTCGACGGTTGACCAGGCTGTGCCTGGGCAGACACCGGTGCAGACGGTACAGAGTACCCGCACACGTGCTTCCGGTTGAAATCCGGCCCCGGAGGCCGTCAATCTGTACACATCGGGTGTGTATGGCGCTACGATGCGCCGCCTTCCGCAGGAGGTGCCCCATGGCACAGGTATTGCGACCCAACACCACCGGTTCCCTCTTCGCCACGGACGGCAAGGCCCACCCCGTCCAGGACACCCTGCTCGCGGTGACCCTGGTGCTCGGTGTCACGGCCTTCGTGACGTCACTGGTGTCCAAGGACCTGCATCTGATCAGCTCCTGGACCGGCCTGGTGGGGATCTTCACCGGCGCCTACGGGCAGTACATCTCCGTGACGACCCGAGAGCGCTTCGGCCTGATCCTGGGGCTCGGTGCCTCGGCCGTCGGCTTCTTCCTGGGCATGGCCCACGGCGGTCTCTTCGGCGGGGTCGTCGGCCACTGACCGTCGGGCCGCGGTGCGGTCGGCGGGGGCCGTGAGGCGACCCGCCGGACGCACAGGTTGCGTAGGGCCAGTCGGGGCGCTCGCGGGGCGCAGTAGGCTTCGGCGCGAGAGCCGGAGCCCCTGTACCCATGGGGACACACCAGCCCGAGGAGCGCCCCGAATGAGCCTGACCCTGAGGACGATCAGTCGCGAGCAGCATCTGGCATACATCCAGAGCCTGCCGGCGGCGAGCCACATGCAGGTTCCGGCCTGGGCAGACGTCAAGGCGGAGTGGCGCTCCGAGAACCTCGGCTGGTTCGACAAGAGCGGTGAACTGGTGGGTGTCGGTCTGGTGTTGTACCGGCAGCTGCCCAAGATCAAGCGCTATCTCGCCTATCTGCCCGAGGGTCCGGTGATCAACTGGTTCGCGCCGAACCTGGAGGACTGGATCCAGCCGATGCTCGCGCACCTGAAGCAACAGGGCGCCTTCTCCGTGAAGATGGGCCCGCCGGTGATCATCCGCCGGTGGGACGCGGAGACCATCAAGAAGGGCATTCAGGACCCGGACGTCAAGCGGCTGCGTGACCTGGAGGCCGACTTCATCGAGCCGCGCGCGTTCGAAGTCTCCGACAAGCTGCGCCGGATGGGCTGGCAGCAGGGCGAGGACGGCGGCGCCGGCTTCGGCGACGTGCAGCCGCGGTACGTCTTCCAGGTGCCGCTCGCCAACCGGTCCCTGGAAGAGGTCCACAAGAACTTCAACCAGTTGTGGCGCCGCAACATCAAGAAGGCCGAGAAGGCGGGCGTCGAGGTGGTCCAGGGCGGCTACCACGACCTCGAGGAGTGGCAGCGCCTGTACGAGATCACCGCGGTGCGCGACCACTTCCGGCCCCGCCCGCTGTCGTACTTCCAGCGCATGTGGACGGCCCTCAACAGCGAGGACCCCAACCGTATGCGGCTGTACTTCGCGCGGCACAACGGTGTGAACCTCTCGGCGGCGACGATGCTGATCGTCGGCGGCCACGTCTGGTACTCCTACGGAGCCTCCGACAACATCGGCCGTGAGGTGCGGCCTTCGAACGCGATGCAGTGGCGGATGCTGCGCGACGCCTACGCGCTCGGTGCCACCGTCTACGACCTGCGCGGCATCTCCGACTCGCTGGACGAGACCGACCACCTCTTCGGCTTGATCCAGTTCAAGGTGGGCACGGGCGGGCAGGCCGCCGAGTACCTCGGCGAGTGGGACTTCCCGCTCAACAAGCTGCTCCACAAGGCGCTCGACATCTACATGTCGCGCCGCTGACGCCGGAGCCCTGCGCCGGGCCGCCCGAGCGGCCCGACCAGCCCGTCGGTCCGGCGGATCCGTCACAATTCCCTCTCAGACCTCTGACACACGGCAGCCACGAGAAAGGTTCCGGGACCGGCCATGGCGCTCACGCTCTACGTCGACACCGCGCGCTGGCGGGCACACCACAAGCACGTGCAGGAGCAGTTCCCGGGGCTCGTCCCCGTCTGCAAGGGCAACGGCTACGGGTTCGGCCACGAGCGGCTGGCGGAGGAGGCCACCCGCCTGGGCGCGGACATGCTCGCCGTGGGCACGACGTACGAGGCGGCCCGGATCAAGGACTGGTTCGGCGGAGACCTGCTGGTGCTGACGCCGTTCCGGCGGGGCGAGGAGCCCGTGCCGCTGCCGGACCGCGTCATCCGTTCGGTGTCGTCCGTGGACGGCGTGTACGGGCTCGTGGGCGCCCGGGTGGTCATCGAGGTGATGTCCTCGATGAAGCGCCACGGGGTCAGCGAGCAGGACCTGCCGCAGCTGCACGCGGCCATAGAGAACGTGCGCCTGGAAGGCTTCGCCATCCACCTGCCGCTGGACCGTACCGACGGCTCCGACGCCGTGGAGGAGGTCATCGGCTGGATGGACCGGCTGCGCGCGGCTCGGCTGCCGCTGCACACGATGTTCGTGAGCCACCTCAAGGCCGATGAGCTGGCCCGGCTGCAGCAGCAGTTCCCGCAGACCCGCTTCCGCGCCCGCATCGGCACCCGGCTGTGGCTCGGGGACCACGAGGCCACCGAGTACCGCGGGGCGGTCCTGGACGTGACGCGCGTGGCCAAGGGCGACCGCTTCGGCTACCGGCAGCAGAAGGCTGCCTCCGACGGGTTCCTGGTCGTCGTGGCGGGCGGGACGTCGCACGGGGTGGGCCTGGAGGCCCCCAAGGCCATGCACGGCGTGATGCCGCGCGCCAAGGGAGTGGCCCGGGCCGGCCTCGCGACGGTGAACCGCAACCTGTCGCCGTTCGTCTGGGCGGGCAAGCAGCGCTGGTTCGCCGAGCCGCCGCACATGCAGGTCTCGATCCTGTTCATCCCGGCGGACGCCACGGAGCCGAAGGTGGGCGATGAGCTGGTGGCCCATCTGCGGCACACCACGACGCAGTTCGACCGGCTCGTCGACCGCTGAGGACAGACCCGGAAGCATGACGAAGGCCGTACACGTAGCTCGTGTACGGCCTTGTCCGAAACGGCTCGGCGCCGGTTCGATCAGCGCGAACCGTCGTCAGCCGGTTGCCCGCCGCGGCTGCCCCAGTCCACCTGCGGCCCCTCGAAATGCGCGGCGTGCCGCGGCGGATGAGCGGCGGCTCCGAGCGCGAAGACGTCCGGCGCACCGTCCAGTACGCCGCCGGACGGATCGTCGTCGCCGGCCCGGCGCACCATGTCCCGTTCCGGCAGGAAGATGTCGCGTACGACGACGGCGCACAGGTAGAGCGTCCCCAGCAGGTGGACCGCGATGGCGAGCTGGTACCCGTCCGTCGGCAGGCCCTTGTGGGCGTCTCCGCTGGTCGTGTACGCGAGGTACAGCCAGATCCCCAGGAAGTACGCGACCTCGCAGGCCTGCCAGATCAGGAAGTCCCGCCAACGCGGCCGGGCGAGTGCGGCGAGGGGGACCAGCCACAGCACGTACTGCGGCGAGTAGACCTTGTTGGTGAGGATGAACGCGGCGACGATCAGGAAGACGAGCTGGGCGAAGCGCGGGCGGCGCGGAGCGGTCAGCGTCATCGCGGTGATGCCGACGCAGGCGAGCACCATCATGATCATCGCGTAGGTGTTGGCAGTGTCCGCGGTGATGTCGATGTTGAACCAGCGCGAGACGAACAGGAAGACGGACCCGAAGTCCACCCCCCGCTCCTGGCTGAAGCGGTAGAACTTGGACCAGCCCTCGGGGGCGAGCCACATCACCGGCAGGTTGACCACGAGCCACGCGCCGACGGCGCCCAGGACGGCGGTTCCGTACTCCCGCCACCTGCCCGCCCGCCAGCACAGTACGAGGAGCGGTCCGAGCACCAGGAACGGGTAGAACTTGGCGGCCGTGGCGAGCCCCACGAGAACGCCGAAGGCAAGGGCCCGGCCACGTGACCACATCAGCATCGCGGCGGCCAGCAGGGCCACGGCGAGCAGGTCCCAGTTGATGGTCGCGGTCAGCGCGAAGGCGGGCGCGAGGGCGACGAGAAGGCCGTCCCAGGGGCGCCTGCGGTGGATGCGGGCGGTGCACACGGCGATGACCGCCGCGCACACCATGAGCATTCCGGCGTTGACCATCCAGTAGGTCTGCTCGCGGGCCTGGATGCCGCCGCCGCTCGGAGTCATCCAGGAGGCGACCTCCATGAACACGCCGGTGAGCACCGGGTACTCGAGGTAGTCCATGTCGCCCGGGAGCTTGTCGAAGTAGGGCACGAGCCCGTCGGCGAAGCCGCGCCCCTGGTAGAGGTGCGGGATGTCCGAGTAGCAGGCGTGCGTGTACTGCGAGCTGGCGCCGAAGAACCAGCCGCTGTCGTAGCAGGGCAGCTTCTGGACCATGCCTAGGGCGAACATCCCGATCGCCACGAGCGCCACGATCCGCACGGGCGTCCACCAGGACGTCCCGAGCAGGGAGCGTCGTCCGACGGGCCCGCCGATCAGCTCACTGCCGGCCGCGGCGACCTCGTCTTCCCTGGTCGGCCGCACCACATCCGGCTGGGGCACGCTCACGCGCGTCGTCTCTGCACTGGGCATGAGGCTCATCCTGCCGCATCCGGCCAGGAAAACGCCGAGGGCCGCCACACCTGGTCGGTGTGACGGCCCTCTTCGGGCGATGTTTCACATGAAACGGAGTGTTTCACGTGAAACACACTCGGTGACGCCTACCCGTTCGGCCCCGCGAAGATCCCTCCGTTGCCGTTGCCCCGGGTGTTTCCGCCGCCGGTCGACTCCGTCGGCGAAGAGGTCACCCCGCCCGTGCCGCCCGCGTCGGTGCCGCCGGGGCCGCTTCCGCCGTTGCCGTTGCCCCCTCCGTTGCCGCTGCAGGGGCTGTTGCCCCAGAAGCCGCAGGTGTCGCTCGGCGAGGGAGCGGGCGAGGTCAGCGACGGGCTCGGCGTCGCGCTCGGTGTCGGGCTCTGGGTGACGCTCTGCGAGGGCGTGGGGGACACGCTCGGGCTCGGGGTGTCGTTGACGACCGTACCGATGGGCTCCGGCGTGGGGAACGGCATCGCGGGCTGCCCCTTGAGCGCCTGCTGCATGTAGTCGTGCCAGATCTCGGCCGGGAACGAGGCGCCGTGGATCTCCTTCTGGCCACCCGTTCCGTACATCTCCAGGAACTTGCGGTTCTTGTTGGACTCGTTGTCGTCCATGCGGAACATGCTGATCGCGGTGGACAGCTGCGGGGTGTACCCGACGAACCAGGCGGACTTGTTGCCGTCCGTCGTACCGGTCTTGCCCGCCACATCGCGCCCCGTCAGCTTCGCCGCGGTACCGGTGCCCTTGTCGACCACGGTCTTCAGGACGTCCGTCACGTTGTCGGCGACCTTGGGGGTGAACGCGTCCGTGGCGTGCTTGGTGTGCTGGAAGACCACCCCGTCCTTGCTGCTGACCTTGTCGACCGAGTACGGATCGTTCTGCTTCCCGCTGGCCGCGAAGGTGGCGTAGGCACCCGCCATGCGGATCGCGCTCGGGGACGAGGTACCGATGGAGAACGAGGGGTAGTTGGAGCTGGCCAGGCTGCCCTCCAGGACGCCCGCGTCCAGGGCACTCTGCTTCACCTTGTCCAGGCCGACGTCCATGCCCAGCTGCACATAGGCGGAGTTCACCGAGAACTGCATCGCCTCACGCAGGTCGATCTTGTAGTCCGGCGGGGGGCCCACCGACTGATCGCCGTCGTTCGTCTGCAGCCACTCCTGGCCCTTCTCGTTCTTCCAGACGTCCCCGTTGTACTCCTTGATCTTCAGCTTGTTCTTACCGCTGTAGATACTCTTCGGTGAGACGACGGTGCGCTCGTCCTGGGCCTGCTCCGGTCCGAGGTCGGGGTTGCGGACACCCCACTTCATCGCCGCCGCCAGCACGAACGGCTTGAACGTCGAACCCACCTGGGCACCGGTCGCGTCGGCGTTGTTGGTGAAGTGCTTGGTCGCGTCCTCACCACCGTAGATCGCCTTGATCGCACCGCTGGTCGGGTCCACGGACGCGCCGCCGAACTGGACGTATTTGTCCGTGTTCGGGCGCAGGTTGGGCTTGATGTTGGCCTTCTGGACGTTCTTGACCGCGGACTCGAGCTCGTCGACCTTCTTCTTCTCGAAGGTCGTGTAGATCTGGTAGCCGCCCTGCTGCAGCTTGTCCTGGGTGATGTGGGTCGTGCTGCTGTGGGTGACCAGGTAGCTGTTGGCCAGGTCGACGAGGTAACCGATCTGGCCGCTCAGCCGGGTGTTCGACCGCGGGTTCTGGACCTGCGGAAGTGCCGTGTACTTGGCGCGCTCGGCTGCGCTCAGATGCCCGTACTGGACCATCTTGTTGAGGGTGTCCTGCATCTGCAGGGTGGCACGCTTCTGGTTTGCCTGAGGAGTGGCGTTCTTCGGGTCGATGGACGTGGCGCCTGCCGGGTCGTAGTACGTGGCGCCCTTGAGCATCGCCGCCAGGAAGGCGCACTCGCCGGGGTCCAGTTTGATGGCGGGCTTGTTGAAGTACGCGTGGGCGGCGGCCTCGATGCCGTAGGCGTTGCGTCCGTAGTACGCGGAGTTCAGGTAGCCGGCCAGGATGTCGTCCTTCTTGACGGTGGCCCCCACCTTGACGGCGATGAAGATCTCCTTGAACTTCCTGGAGATCGTCTGCGACTGGTCGTCCAGTCTCGCGTTCTTCACGTACTGCTGGGTGATGGTGGAGCCGCCCTGGGTCTGACCGCCCGTGGCCATGTTGAAGACGGCCCGGGCGATGCCCTTCGGGTCGACGCCGCTGTCGGTGTAGAAGGTCTTGTTCTCCTGGGAGATGACCGCCCACCGCATCGCCGGAGGGATCTGCGAGAGGTTCACGATCTGCCGGTTGGTCTCACCGCCCGTGGCAACCATCTGACTGCCGTCGGCCCAGTAGTAGACGTTGTTCTGGGACTGCGCGGTCTTGGCGACGTCCGGCACGCTCACCATCGCGTACCCGACGCCCGCCACCGCCACCAGGCTCCCTATGAAACCGATGAACAGCCCCGCGACCAGTTTCCACGAGGGCAGCCAGCGTGCGACGCCGTACTTGCCCGCGCGCGGGTAGTCGATGAAGCGCTTCTTGACCGCAGCCGCGCCCCTGCCTCGGCCAGCGCCGTCGGCCGCTCTGCGTCGGCCGCCCGCGTTTCTCTGGGCCGCCCGCCGGGCCTCGGCTCGGCCGCCGTACGGGCGCTCCTCACCTCCCGCTCCATAGGGGGTGGACGGAGACCCGGTGGCGCCTCGCGGTGCCGCGCGGCGGCCGGGGGACGCCGACTGGCCGCGTCGGGCCGCGGCACGTCCGCCTCCTGCGGCTGCGGCGGTTTGCGACGGTGCTCGCTCATCGAACGATTACTCCTCGGGCAGGCGCACCCTTGCGCGCCTGGAAACGGCGGCTGGTTTCCGGTCCCCCCGAAGTACGGATGCGGTCGTTTCGGCATTCACCCGTACTGCACCGAGGACGAGGACGTCCCCCATAGGTCACTCGGTTCCCGGTGGTGTGCATGCCGCACAGACTACGCACCGCCAAAACCGACCGAGGTCCGAACTTCACCCCAAAACAGGCAACTTGCGTCCTACGAATCGGTGATGTGACCCCGTTCACCGTGCCCCCTCTTGTCCCGCTCGGAGAGGCGTTCTATCGTCGTGATGTATCGAGTCGATACATCAGCACGACATAAAGACCGTGCGGGACGAGTCAGCGACAGGAGGGAGGCGCACATGAGCCGGCGTTCCGGGATCCTCGAGTTCGCCGTCCTCGGCCTGCTCCGCGAGTCCCCGATGCACGGCTACGAGCTGCGCAAACGGCTCAATACGTCACTGGGTGTATTCCGCGCGTTCAGCTACGGGACGCTCTACCCCTGCCTCAAGACGCTGGTCGCCAACGGCTGGTTGATCGAGGAGTCGGGGAGCGCCTCCGACGACGCCGGAGCCGCTCCGCTCGCCGGGCGGCGCGCCAAGATCGTCTACCGGCTGACACCCGAAGGCAAGGAGCACTTCGAGGAGCTGCTCTCCCAGACGGGACCCGACGTCTACGAGGACGAGCACTTCGCCGCTCGTTTCGCCTTCTTCGGACAGACGTCCCGTGACGTGCGCATGCGCGTCCTGGAGGGCCGTCGCAGCCGACTGGAGGAGCGCCTGGAGAAGATGCGTGCCTCCCTGGCGCGCACCCGGGAGCGCCTCGACGACTACACCCTCGAGCTCCAGCGCCACGGGATGGAGTCCGTGGAGCGCGAAGTGCGCTGGCTGAACGAGCTCATCGAGAGTGAGCGGGCCGGACGGGACCTCAGGGGTCCCACTGCCGACGGCTCCGCTCCTGACAGCACATCTGGAGCGACGGGCGGCCTGCCCCGGCACCGGGACAGCACCCGGCCGGATCCGTCCGACGACACCACCACGTGAGGCCCGATCGGGGCCTCACACGTACACACAGGGAGCAACCGGAATGGGTTCGGTTCGCGTAGCCATCGTCGGCGTGGGCAACTGCGCCGCATCGCTGGTGCAGGGAGTCGAGTACTACAAGGACGCCGACCCGGCGTCCAAGGTCCCGGGTCTGATGCACGTCCAGTTCGGCGACTACCACGTGCGTGACGTCGAGTTCGTCGCCGCGTTCGACGTGGACGCCAAGAAGGTCGGCCTCGACCTCGCGGACGCCATCGGCGCCTCGGAGAACAACACCATCAAGATCTGCGACGTCCCGTCCACCGGCGTGACGGTCCAGCGCGGCCACACCCTCGACGGTCTCGGCAAGTACTACCGCGCCACCATCGAGGAGTCAGCCGAGGAGCCGGTCGACGTCGTCCAGGTCCTCAAGGACAAGCAGGTCGACGTCCTCGTCTGCTACCTGCCGGTCGGCTCCGAGGACGCGGCGAAGTTCTACGCCCAGTGCGCCATCGACGCCAAGGTCGCCTTCGTCAACGCCCTTCCGGTCTTCATCGCCGGCACCAAGGAGTGGGCCGACAAGTTCACCGAGGCCGGCGTCCCGATCGTCGGTGACGACATCAAGTCGCAGGTCGGTGCGACCATCACGCACCGCGTCATGGCGAAGCTGTTCGAGGACCGGGGCGTGATCCTGGACCGCACGATGCAGCTGAACGTCGGCGGCAACATGGACTTCAAGAACATGCTGGAGCGCGAGCGCCTGGAGTCCAAGAAGATCTCCAAGACGCAGGCCGTCACCTCCCAGATCCCCGACCGGGACCTCGGCGAGAAGAACGTCCACATCGGCCCGTCCGACTACGTGGCCTGGCTGGACGACCGCAAGTGGGCCTACGTCCGCCTCGAGGGCCGTGCCTTCGGCGACGTCCCGCTGAACCTGGAGTACAAGCTCGAGGTCTGGGACTCCCCGAACTCGGCGGGTGTCATCATCGACGCCCTGCGCGCCGCGAAGATCGCCAAGGACCGCGGCATCGGCGGCCCGATCCTGTCCGCGTCCTCGTACTTCATGAAGTCCCCGCCGGTCCAGTACTTCGACGACGAGGCCCGCGAGAACGTCGAGAAGTTCATCCGGGGCGAGGTCGAGCGCTGAGGTCGCTCCCGTGCTCGTGCGGGGTCCCCGGGTCTGTGCCCGGGGACCCCGCACGTATGTGAGGCTGTGCCCCATGTCCGTCGTGCGCGATCTCCGCGTCCTCCTGCGCTTCAGCGGCTTCCGGCGCCTGCTCGCCGTACGGCTGCTGTCCCAGGGGGCCGACGGCGTCTACCAGGTCGCGCTCGCCACGTACGTGGTCTTCTCACCCGAGAAACAGACCTCGGCCACCGCCATCGCCTCCGCCATGGCCGTGCTGCTCCTGCCCTACTCCCTTGTCGGCCCCTTCGCGGGGGTCCTGCTGGACCGCTGGCGGCGCCGCCAGGTCTTCCTCCACGGCAACCTGCTGCGGGCCCTGCTGGCCTGCGCGACCGCCGTGCTGATGGTGAGCCATGTACCGGACTGGCTCTTCTACGTCTCCGCGCTGTGCGTCACCGCGGTCAACCGTTTCGTCCTGGCCGGCCTGTCCGCGGCGCTGCCCCGGGTGGTCGACGCCGGACGCCTGGTGATGGCCAACTCGCTCTCGCCGACGGCGGGCACGCTCGCCGCCACCGCGGGCGGCGGACTCGCCTTCGCCGTACGGCTGGTGATCGCCGACTCCGACGCCGCGGTGGTGCTGCTGGGTGCGCTCCTGTATCTGGGATCGGCTCTCGCATCGCTGCGTCTGGCCCCGGGGGCGCTGGGTCCGGACAGGGATGCGGTACCACCGCGCCTCGGCGCCGTGCTGGTCGGCACCACGCGGGATCTGGTGGCCGGTGTACGGCATCTCACGGCACCCCCGCGCCGGGAGGCCGCCTGGGCGCTCACCGCGATGACCCTGATGCGGTTCTGCTACGGCGCGCTGCTCGTCCTCCTGCTCATGCTGTGCCGTTACGCCCTGTCCGCGAACCAGCGCCAGGGGCTGGCCCTGCTGGGACTGGCGCTGGGAATCTCCGGGGCCGGGTTCTTCGCCGCGGCCGTGGTGACGCCGTGGGCGGCGGGGCGTCTCGGTCCCGGCCGCTGGATCGCGGTGTGTGCAGGGGCCGCCGCCGTACTGGAGCCCTCGCTCGGCCTGCCGTTCGCCGCGGGACCCATGCTGGTGGCCGCGTTCGTGCTCGGGCTGACCACGCAGGGCGCGAAGATCTCCACCGACACGATCGTTCAGTCCTCGGTCGACGACGGCTTCCGCGGCCGGATCTTCTCGGTCTACGACGTGCTCTTCAACGTGGCCTTCGTCGGCGCGGCCGCGGTCGCCGCCTTGATGCTGCCCCCTGACGGCCGATCAGCGGCTTTGGTCGTCATGGTCGCCGTGGTCTACGCGGCAGTTGCACTGTCTATGTCCCGCTTCGAGCGCCAGTAAGTGTCACATCAAGGCTACGGAGCCCCAGGCGAGTTCAAGGTTGTCAGTGCGGACCTGTAGCTTACGGGCGTCTTATTTCGCGCCATGCGCACCCGCGTTCGAGGGGGACCCCGAAAGTGACCACTCCGCCGCCCCAGGGCACGAATCCGTACGCCCAGCAGCCCACCGTGCCCACGGGGCAGCAGCTCGGCCAGCCGGGAGTCGCGCAGCAGCCGTACGCTCCGCAGCAGCCCTATCCGCCGCAGCAGACGTACCCGCAGCAGCAGGGATACCCGCCGCAGCAGGGATACCCGCAGCAGCAGCCGTATCCCCCCTTCCCCCAGCAGCAAGGTGCTCCGGCGCCGCTGCCGCCGCAGGCGGGTCCCGGCAAGCGCGCCGGCAAGAAGGCGATACGGATCGTTGGCGCCATCGTCATCGCCGTCATCATCGCCGTCATCAAATTCGGTGCGGGCTGGTTCCTGAGCCGCGACGACGCGGAGACGACGTCGGTGGGCTCCTGCATGCACAACGAGGGCACGGACTCCAAGCCTGACCTCAAGGACGTCGACTGCTCCTCGAGCAACGCCCAGTACAAGGTCGTCCAGAAGTTTGACGGCAGCAGCGATGAGAACAAGTGCCAGGACGTCAAGGACGCGACGATCTCCTACATTCAGTACGGCGGCGGCCACGACGTGGTGCTCTGCCTGAACGAGCTCAAGAAGTAGATCGACCCCCGGCACGCGCGGAGGGGCGATGTTTCACGTGAAACATCGCCCCTCCGCGCGCCGGGTGGCCTTCCTGGGTCATGTTTCACGTGAAACATGACCCGTTCCCTCATCCCTCGCTCTGCTCGGCCCACCACTCCTTGAGCGCCGACACCGCAGCGTCATGCCCCATCGGGCCGTTCTCCAGGCGCAGCTCCAGCATGTGCTTGTACGCACGACCGACCACGGGCCCCGGACCGACGCCCAGAATCTCCATGATCTGGTTGCCGTCCAGGTCGGGGCGGATCGCGTCCAGCTCCTCCTGGTCCTTGAGCTGGGCGATGCGCTCCTCCAGGCCGTCGTACGCGCGGGAGAGCGCGGCCGCCTTGCGCTTGTTGCGGGTCGTGCAGTCCGAGCGGGTCAGCTTGTGGAGGCGCTCGAGGAGCGGGCCTGCGTCACGGACGTACCGGCGCACCGCCGAGTCCGTCCACTCTCCCGTGCCGTAGCCGTGGAAGCGCAGGTGCAGTTCGACCAGTCGGGAGACGTCCTTCACCAACTCGTTGGGGTACTTCAGCGCCGTCATCCGCTTCTTGGTCATCTTGGCGCCGACCACCTCGTGGTGGTGGAAGGAGACACGGCCGTCCTTCTCGAAACGGCGCGTCCTCGGCTTTCCGATGTCATGCAGCAGCGCGGCGAGCCGCAGCGCCAGATCGGGTCCGTCCTGCTCCAGCGCCATCGCCTGCTCCAAGACGATCAGCGTGTGGTCATAGACGTCCTTGTGCCGGTGGTGCTCATCACGCTCCAGCCTCAGGGCGGGCAGCTCCGGCAGAACGTGATCGGCGAGCCCCGTCTCGACCAGCAGCGTCAGCCCCTTGCGCGGGTAGGCGGACAGGACCAACTTGTTCAGCTCGTCCCGTACGCGTTCGGCGGAGACGATCTCGATGCGCCCGGCCATCTCCTTCATGGCCGTGACGACCTCGGGGGCCACCTCGAAGTCCAGCTGGGCCGCGAAGCGGGCGGCCCGCATCATCCGCAGCGGATCGTCCGAGAACGACTCCTCGGGGGTCCCGGGGGTGCGCAGCACCCGGGCGGCGAGATCGTCGAGCCCCTGGTGCGGATCGATGAACTCCTTCTCGGGCAGCGCGACGGCCATCGCATTGACCGTGAAGTCGCGCCGGACCAGATCCTCCTCGATGGAGTCGCCGTACGACACCTCGGGCTTGCGCGAGCTGCGGTCGTAGGCCTCCGACCGGTACGTCGTCACCTCGATCTGGAAGCGTTGGACAGCGTCTCCGACGCGGGCGTCCTTCTGGGCCCCCACCGTGCCGAAGGCGATCCCGACCTCCCATGTGGCGTCCGCCCACGGCCGCACGATCTTCAGGACGTCCTCGGGGCGGGCGTCCGTCGTGAAGTCCAGGTCGTTGCCGAGCCGGCCGAGGAGGGCGTCCCGCACCGAGCCACCGACCAGAGCGAGCGAGAAGCCCGCCTCCTTGAAGCGGCGGGCGAGGTCGTCGGCGACAGGGGAGACCCGCAGCAGTTCGCTCACAGCGCGCTGCTGTACCTGACTCAGGGCACGGGGATTGTCTTCGTTGGCGTTCGGCACAACAGAAAAGGGTACGTGTCCCGGGCGAGGGCGGGCGCCCGCATTAAACCGGCACGAGCATTCCGTGAACGACCGTAAACAGCCAGTCGCGGTGTGCCTTCCCCATCCCGCCATGACGGGACGGCCCCGCCCTCTTTCCGATCTTGTGGTGCGGACCGCGGCACTTCCCTTCCGCGCACATCGTTACCATGCGGGGACGCACATTCCGACGACCACTGACGACGAGGGACGGGCGAGCGCGTGGCCGAGGCGGCAGACTTCCAGGGGATGAGTTCCTCACCTGCCCGCCGGTGGCTCCGGCGTACCGGAGCGCTGCTCGCTGGCGCACCCCTGCTGGCCGGCCTCCTGCAGCTGCCCGCCGGCCCGGCCGCGCACGCCGCCGTCAGAGGCGCCGCGGTGGAGGCCGGCAGCTCCCGAGCGGTCACTGTCTCCCTCGACTCGCTCAGCCCCAGCGTGCCGACCGACGGCGACACCCTCACCGTCTCCGGCACGGTCACCAACAACGGCAGGCAGGCCGTCACCGACGCCCACGTGGGCCTGCGTGTCGGCCAGGAGCTGACCAGCCGCGCGTCCATCGACAGCGTCGCCCGGCGCACCGGCTACCTGCCGGGCGTCGACGGCACCGAGGTCGGCGGCAAGTACGTCGAGAAGTTCACCCAGCTCGCGCCCGGTGCCACCCAGGAATTCAGCATCTCCGTGCCCGTCAAGGAACTGGACCTCGGCTCCGACGGGGTCTACCCCCTCGGCGTCTCGCTCTCCGGCCAGACCGCCGCGCAACCCTACGAGCAGGTGCTCGGCATCCAGCGGACGTTCCTGCCCTGGCAGCCCGACGACGCCGCCGCCAAGACGCAGACGACGTTCCTGTGGCCGCTGGTCTCCGATGCCCACATGACCGCGGAGACCCTCCCCGACCAGCAGCAGACCCCCGTCTTCCAGAACGACGACCTGGCCAAGGAGATCTCTCCTGGCGGCCGTCTCTCGCAGCTCCTTTCACAGGGCAGCAACCTCGACGTCACCTGGGTGATCGACCCCGACCTGCTCGCCTCCGTGGACGCGATGGCGGGCAGCTACAGCGTCAAGGGCGACGGCGACAAGGTCACGGCGGGCAAGAGCCAGGCGGTCGCCAAGCAGTGGCTCGCCGACCTTCAGAAGGCGGTCCAGAACAAGGAGGTCGTCGCTCTGCCCTACGGCGACCCCGACCTGGCCTCGCTCGCCCACAACGGCAAGAACGTCACCGGCTCCCTCAGCCACCTCAAGGACGCCACGGACGTCGCCGCGAGCACCGTGGAGACCATCCTCCATGTGAAACCCGACACGGACTTCGCCTGGCCCGTGGACGGAGCGATCGACCCCTCCATCATCAAGGTCGCCACCTCTGCCGGCGCCGACAAGGTGATCGCCGGCAGCGACAGCCTCCAGGAGAGCCGCGGCCTGTCCTACACGCCCACCGCCGCGCGCCCCATCGGGGGCGGCACCACGGCGGTGGTCTCGGACGACGGCCTGTCGAGCGCGTTCGACGGCGACATGACCTCGGCCGCGAGCTCCACCCGCGCAGTGCAGGATTTCCTGGCGCAGAGTCTGATGATCAACCTCGAGGAGCCGGACAAGCAGCGCAGCATCGTGGTCGCTCCCCCGCGGATGCCGTCCTCGAGCCAGGCCCAGTCGATGGCGGAGGCGCTGACGGCCCTGCAGGGCGGCCACTGGTCGGAGTCGGCCGATCTGTCGGCGGCCGCCAAGGCCAAGCCGGACCCGGAGGCCACGACGAAGGTGCCGGCCGCCTCCCGCTACCCCTCCTCGCTGCGCAGGCAGGAACTTCCGCAGTCCGCGTTCGCGCAGATCGAAAACACGCAGGACAAGCTCGACAGCTTCAAGGTGATCCTGACCGACCCCGCACGAGTGGTCACCCCCTTCGGGCGGGCCATAGACCGCGCGATGTCCACCTCGTGGCGCGGGCACGCCTCCGAGGCCTCCGACTTCCGCCAGGGCGTGGAGTCGTACCTCGACGGGCTCACCGACCAGGTGCGGCTGATCGAGAAGTCCGAGACGAAGCTCTCCGGCCGCAGCGCGACCATCCCCGTGACGGTGCAGAACAATCTCATGCAGGGGGTCGACCACCTGGTCCTGCGGCTCACCTCCCAGCAGCCGACGCGTTTGAAGATCGGCAACGGCCCCTACTTCGAGCAGCCCATCTCCGTCTCGGGCGGGCACAGCCAGTCCGTGAAGTTCACCACCACGGCCAACGCCAACGGCCGGGCCGCGGTCGTCGCCCAGTTGTTCACCGAGGACGGGCAGGCGTACGGCCCTCCGATCACTTTCGACGTGAACGTCACCGAGATCACCCCCACGGTGATGCTCGTCATCGCCGGTGGTGTCCTGCTGCTGGTGCTCGCCGGGTTCCGCATGTACACACAGCGCAAGCGCCTGGCCGCACGGCAGGCCGAGGAGGAGCGGCAGGACGACCCGCAGCACGCGGACGACGGAGGTCTGAACAAGGCCGCCGACGCCGCCGTAGACACTGGGGACACCGCAGGATCCGCAGCGGCACCCGCACAGGAGTCGGGCGCGGAGACCGGGGCAGACGACCCGGAGCACCCGAGTGACCCGGGGCCGGACACCGCACCGGAAAGCACCGACCCGTCCGGGACGGGTGAGAGAGTGGACCGTTGAGCGATGTCGTGGCCAAGGGCCCGGGGACAACGAGGTGGGGTAACCATGAACGCGCCGTACGACGGTGACCGCGAGCAGGGCGCCGTGGGCAGCTCGGGCTACCCCGAGGGCCCGCCACCGCACCAGCCCGATCAGGTACCGCCGCAGCCCCCGGCCGACATGTACCTCCAGGACGCCTACCACCAGGACCCCTACCAGGCGCACGACCTCTCCGCTCAGGACCCGGTGACCGAGGCGCTCTACGACCGCGCGGCGCACCCCCCGCCGCCCCCCGGCCCGTACCAGCCGCAGCAGCCCCTGTACGCCCAGCCGCCGACTCCGGAGTACACCCCCGACCCTCGCGTGTGGGCCCAGCCGCCGGCGCCCGAGCCGGAGGGACCTTCGCAGTACCTGCCGTACGGCGACGACCCCCGCACCACCCAGTTCGTGGGCGTCGACGACCTCGTCACCCAGGCCGGCGAGGAGCGCCACGAGCCGGACGCCTTCGCGCACCTGTTCAGGGACCAGCAGCAAGGCGGCGGACAGCCGTACGTGCGGCAGCCGTCCGTACCGGGCCCCGCACCGGCTGAGGGCCCGGCCGGGCCGTACCCGGCGCCGGCCTACGCCCAGGCGGCCCCCAGGAGCGGACGTACGCTGCTCCTTCACCGGCCGCCGATGCGGCACCGGCGGCCGCGCCCGAGGCCACCGCCGAGCTCGCCGCCGCGCCACCCGCGCCCCAAGGGAAGAAGGGCGGCCGGGCCTCGAACCTGCTGAAGTCCAGCGCCGTGATGGCGGCGGGCACGATGGTCTCCCGGCTCACCGGATTCATCCGCTCGGCGCTGATCGTCTCGGCGCTCGGTGTCGGCCTTCTCGGCGACACCTTCCAGGTCGCCTACCAGCTGCCGACGATGATCTACATCCTCACCGTGGGCGGTGGCCTCAACTCCGTCTTCGTGCCGCAGCTGGTGCGCGCGATGAAGGAGGACGAGGACGGCGGCGAGGCGTACGCCAACCGGTTGCTGACCTTGGTCATGGTGGCGCTCGGTGGGCTCACCGTGGTCGCGATCCTTGGGGCGCCCTACCTGATCCGCCTGCTGTCCGACTCGGTCGCCAGCGACCCGGCGGCCAACGAGGTCGGCGTCACCTTCGTCCGTTACTTCCTGCCCTCCATCTTCTTCATGGGCATCCACGTCGTGATGGGTCAGGTCCTCAACGCGCGGGGGAAGTTCGGCGCGATGATGTGGACCCCGGTCCTGAACAACATCGTCATCATCGTGACGCTCGGCGCATTCATCTGGGTGTACGGCAGCGCGGCCAACTCCGGGATGAAGGTGACGAACATCCCGCCGGAGGGGCAGCGGTTGCTCGGAATCGGCGTGCTGCTCGGCATGGTCGTACAGGCCCTGGCGATGATCCCGTACCTGCGCGAGACCGGTTTCCGGCTGCGGCCGCGCTTCGACTGGAAGGGCCATGGCCTGGGCAAGGCCGCGACTCTCGCCAAGTGGACCGTCCTGTTCGTGCTCGCCAACCAGGCGGGCGCGCTCGTCGTCTCACAGTTGTCCACCTCGGCGGGCAAGCACTCCCCGGTCGACGGCACCGGCTTCGCCGCCTACGCCAACGCCCAGCTGATCTGGGGGCTCCCGCAGGCGATCATCACCGTTTCCCTGATGGCGGCCCTGCTGCCGCGCATCTCACGTTCGGCCGCAGAGGGCGACGGCGGAGCGGTCCGCGACGACATCTCGCAGGGTCTGCGCACCACAGCCGTCGCGATCGTGCCGATCGCCTTCGGGTTCGTCTCGCTGGGCATCCCGATGTGCACCCTGATCTTCGGCTCGTCGGGCACCAGCGAGGCCACCAACATGGGCTACATGCTGATGGCCTTCGGCCTCGGCCTCATTCCGTACTCCGTGCAGTACGTCGTCCTCCGCGCCTTCTACGCGTATGAGGACACCCGCACCCCCTTCTACAACACGGTCATCGTGGCCGCTGTGAACGCGGGGGCCTCCGCCGTCTGCTACTTCGTCCTCCCGGCCCGCTGGGCCGTGATCGGCATGGCGGGCTCCTACGGCCTCGCGTACGCGATCGGCGTCGGTGTCGCCTGGGCCCGGCTGCGCAAGCGGCTGGGCGGCGACCTGGACGGCGCCCGGGTGCTGCGGACGTACGCACGGCTCGGCATCGCCTCGGTGCCGGCCGCTCTGCTGAGCGGAGCGGCCTGCTACGAAATCGGCCAGACGCTGGGGCAGGGGGTCGCCGGCTCGCTGGCCGCCCTCGTCGGCGGTGGCGCCCTGCTTCTCGGCGTCTTCTACGTCGCCGCACGCAAGATGCGCATCGAGGAACTCAACTCAATGGTCGGTATGGTCCGCGGGCGCCTGGGGCGCTGAGGCGGGGGTACGCGCACAACCATTGTCCGCCGCCGTGTGTCGTGCATGGCGGCGGACTGTGGGCACAATTGGTTTCTGCGTCGGACAGCGCGCAACGGATGGGGAGGCAGGTACGACGGTGGCGGAACGGAGCACGGCTGCCGTCGACGTGGCAGACAACAGCGGTGACGAGCCGCTGACCGCCAAGGCGGACCAGTCCACGTCCGACGGGGTGGCCCAGGACCGGGAGCGGGACACGGACAGCGACGAGCCGCAGGGGAGCGGTGGGACCGAGCGTCCCGGAAAGGCCTCACCACCCGAGCTGCACAGCGGCCACAAGCTCGCCAGACGCTACCGTCTCGAGGAGTGCGTCACCCGTCTGGACGGATTCAGCAGCTGGCGTGCGGTGGACGAAAAACTCCGCCGCGCCGTCGGCATTCATGTTCTTCCCTCAGACCACACCAGGGCGCGTTCCGTGCTGGCCGCGGCCCGTTCCTCGGCGCTGCTGGGCGATCCGCGATTCGTGCAGGTCCTGGACGCGGTCGAGGAGAACGACCTCGTCTATGTCGTGCACGAATGGCTGCCCGACGCCGTCGAACTGACCACGCTGCTCGCCACCGGACCGCTGGAGGCCCACGACGCCTACCAGATGGTCACCCAGGTGGCCCAAGCCATGGCCGCCGCCCACCGCGAGGGCCTCTCCCATCTCCGCCTGAACCCCGGCACCATCCTGCGCACCTCCTCAGGCCAGTGGCGCATCCGCGGCCTCGCGGTGAACGCCGCCCTGCGCGGCCTCAGTTCCGACACACCGCAGCGGACCGACACGGAGGCCATCGGCGCGCTCCTGTACGCCGCCCTCACCCAGCGCTGGCCCTACGAGGACGACGCCTACGGTCTGTCCGGGCTGCCCAAGGGCGTCGGCCTGATCGCCCCCGACCAGGTGCGCGCCGGCGTGCACCGCGGTCTGTCCGAACTCGCCATGCGCGCGCTGGCCAACGACGGTGCCACCGCCTCCCGCCACGAGGCCCCGTGCACCACGCCCGAGGAACTGGTCAAGGCGATCGGTGAGATGCCACGCATCCGCCCGCCGGAGCCCTCTTTCACAGCGCCGCCCGACTACCAGCGCACGACGTACCAGCAGGGCACGTACGGCCGCCCCGCGGCCCACCCGGGCATCACCCAGCCCGTACCGGCCCCGCCGCCCCCGCTGCAGAGCCGCACGGGCAAGGCCCTCAAGTGGACGGTCTCCGCGCTGCTGATCGCGGCGCTGGGCCTGGGCAGCTGGCAACTCGCGGAAGCCCTGATGGACCAGGGCAAGAAGTCGGACAACACGAACCAGACGCATACGACGGACGGGAACGACAAGAACGGCGGCATCACGCCCAAGCCGCTCACCCAGATCAAGATCCAGGGTGCGCAGGAGTACGTCGCGAGCGGTGACGCGCAGGCCCCTGAGGATGTCAAGAACACGTACGACGGGGACAGCTCCACATACTGGCGGACCAAGCGCTACGAGGACGGCCCGAAGCTGGCGCCCTACAAGCCCGGTGTGGGCATCGTCTACGACCTCGGCTCCCCCAAGGAGATCACGGCCGCGTCCATAGGGCTCCGTTACCCGGGCGACCACACGACCGTTCACCTGTATGCCACGGACTCGCTGTCCCCTTCCACAGGGATCGCAGGAATGAAGGAGATCGGAACCGCCACCACGAGCGGAACCTCTCTCACGATGAAGGCGACGAAGACTCTCAAGACGCAGTACGTCCTGCTGTGGATCACCGATGTGCCGATGGCACCGAGCGACGGCTACAGCGGTGCGGGCTACAAGCAGGCCATCACCGATGTGAAGTTCACGGGCTGAGCATTCATCAAGGGGGGAGGGGGTCCGATGGCGGATGGCACCGCATACGACGATGCAAGCGATCAGGACCTCCTCGCCCGTCACGTAGAGGGCGACCCCGACGCCTTCGGTGAGATCGTGCGCCGACACCGCGACCGGCTCTGGGCCGTGGCCCTGCGCACGCTCGGGGACCGTGAGGAGGCCGCCGACGCCGTTCAGGACGCTCTGGTTTCTGCCTACCGGGCGGCCCATACGTTTCGGGGCCAGTCCGCCGTCACGACCTGGTTGCACCGGATCACGGTGAACGCGTGCCTGGACCGCGCCCGTAAGGCGGCCTCCAGGAAGACCTCGCCCGTGGACGACACCGAGCGGCTGGAGCAGCTCCTGGAGCCGCATGAGTCGGCCTCGGCGCCGGCCGAGCGGAATGATCTGCACCGACAGCTGCTGGAGGCTCTGAGGACCCTGCCCCCGGACCAGCGTGCCGCGCTCGTCCTCGTGGACATGCAGGGCTACCCGGTCGCGGAAGCCGCCCGCATCCTCGATGTGCCGACGGGCACGGTGAAGAGCCGCTGTGCCCGCGGCAGAGCCAGACTGCTGCCGCTGCTCACCCACCTGCGCGCGGAGGGCGGCGGCGGGGACGTCAAGAAGTCGGGTGGTGGACGGAACCGGGTTCAGGGGGCATCCGTCCCACCCGCAGCAGGACCACATGATGCAGGGCCGAGCGATTCAGCTGCTGTGAAGGGCGGAGGTGGGCGAGCGTGACATCCACGACCGATATGGCCGGGCATCCGGACGTCGAGGAGCTCTCCGACCTCAGCGAAGGTCTTCTGCCACCCTCCCGTGTGGAGGACGTGCGGCGGCATCTGGACGAGTGCCCCCTGTGTGCGGACGTGTACGACTCCCTGGGGGAGATCCGCGGACTCCTCGGCACGCTTCCGGGCCCGCCACGTATGCCCGACGATGTGGCGAGCCGTATCGATGCCGCGCTCGCCGCGGAGGCGCTGCCGGACGTCGCGGCACCAGCGTCGACGCCCGAGAGCGCGGATGTCGATTCCCCTGAACTCATTGCGCATGTTTCACGTGAAACAGCGCCCCCCTCCGCCGCTGACCGCCCTTCGGGCCACGCCCGTGCAGCCACCGGACCCGGCCGCGCCCAGCGCACCCGTCGCGTCCGCCGCAGGACCGTCGCCGTGGCCGCCGTCTTCACAGCTGCGGCCGTGGGTCTGGGCGTCCTGCTGGTGCAGACGCTGGGCGGCGACACGGGGAAGAACACAACGGCCACGCCGCAGCACACCGACGCCGCGCACACCTACTCCGCCGGCACGCTGCAGAGCCAGGTCGTCAGCCTGCTCGCCGGGAAGACGGACGAGGGCGGGTCCGCCAGTGCCAAGCCCTGGGGCGTCCAGTCCGACCCCGGCACGGCCGGATCTTCAGGCATGCGGCCGAACAAGACGCTCCAGGACACCACTGTCAACGTGCCGACCTGTGTACAGCAGGCCATCACCACCAACGAGAGCGTCCTCGCCGCCGACAAGGGTGTGTACCAGGGGGCCCTCGTCTATCTCCTCGTCACCCCCGACGCCTCCGACAGCACGAAGGTCACGGCCTACATCGTCGATGCGGCCTGCGTGAAGCAGGCCTCGGGGTCCCCCGGCAAGGTGCTGTTGACGCACTCGTACGCCCGCTCCTGAGGTTTCGCACCCCGGACCGGTTCCTATCCGGGTGTCATTGGGAACTGTGTGCGGTGCCGCGTCTCCGTGTGCCCGGACGCACCGGGAATGCGGGCCCCTTAGGATCCGTTGGGTGGGGTGAGAGCGCCGAGCGAGGCTCCCACCGGCAGTAGGCAGCAGCAGTCTCCAGAGACGAGGAATCAAGCCGTGAGCGACGTCCGTAACGTGATCATCATCGGCTCCGGGCCCGCCGGTTACACGGCGGCGCTCTACACCGCGCGCGCGTCGCTCAAGCCACTGGTGTTCGAGGGCGCCGTCACCGCGGGTGGTGCGCTCATGAACACGACCGAGGTCGAGAACTTCCCCGGATTCCAGGACGGCATCATGGGCCCCGAGCTCATGGACAACATGCGCGCGCAGGCCGAGCGCTTCGGTGCCGAGCTGATTCCGGACGACATCGTCTCCGTCGACCTCACCGGTGAGATCAAGACCGTCACGGACACCGCCGGCACGGTGCACAAGGCGAAGGCCGTCATCGTCGCCACCGGCTCCCAGCACCGCAAGCTGGCCCTGCCGAACGAGGACGCCCTCTCCGGCCGCGGAGTCTCCTGGTGCGCCACCTGTGACGGCTTCTTCTTCAAGGACCAGGACATCGCCGTGATCGGCGGCGGCGACACCGCGATGGAGGAGGCCACCTTCCTTTCACGCTTCGCCAAGTCCGTCACCATCGTCCACCGTCGTGACACCCTGCGGGCCTCGAAGGCGATGCAGGACCGCGCCTTCGCCGACACGAAGATCAAGTTCGTGTGGGACAGCGAGGTCGCCGAGATCAAGGGCAACCCCAAGCTCGAGGGCCTGACGCTGCGCAACCTGAAGACGGGGGAGCTCACCGAGCTGCCGGTGACCGGCCTGTTCATCGCGATCGGGCACGACCCGCGCACCGAGCTGTTCAAGGGGCAGCTCGACCTCGATGAGGAGGGCTACCTCAAGGTGGACGCCCCCTCGACCCGCACCAACCTGGCCGGTGTCTTCGGCGCGGGCGACGTCGTCGACCACACCTACCGCCAGGCGATCACCGCCGCAGGCACGGGCTGCTCCGCCGCCCTGGACGCAGAGCGCTACCTCGCCGCCCTCGCGGACAGCGAGCAGCAGGCCGAGCCCGAGAAGACCACCGTCTGACCCCCGTTTCGCCATCGCATCACCGAGGTAAGGAGCCCGCCGTGGCAGGCACCCTGAAGAACGTGACCGACGCCTCCTTCGAGGAGGACGTCCTCAAGAGCGACAAGCCCGTCCTGGTGGACTTCTGGGCGGCCTGGTGCGGCCCCTGCCGCCAGATCGCCCCGTCGCTCGAGGCGATCGCCGCCGAGTACGGCGAAAAGATCGAGGTCGTCAAGCTCAACATCGACGAGAACCCGGCGACGGCCGCCAAGTACGGCGTCATGTCGATCCCGACCCTGAACGTCTACCAGGGTGGCGAGGTCGCCAAGACCATCGTCGGTGCCAAGCCGAAGGCCGCGATCGTTCGCGACCTCGAGGACTTCATCGCCGAGTAGACGGCGAGGCGCCGAACCAGGCCGCCGAGCCAAGCCACCGAGCGCAGTGGCGATGTTTCACGTGAAACGCGTAGGGGCCGACCTTCAGGGGTCGGCCCCTACGCATGAGCCCGGCTACAGAGGCCGCAGTGCCGGCTCCTTCTGCACGGCTCCCAGCAGACGGTCCAACGCCAACTCGACGTCTTCCTTCCACGAGAGCGTCGAGCGCAGTTCCAGCCTGAGCCGAGGGTACGTCGGGTGCTGCCGTACCGTCTTGAATCCCACGGCCAGCAGATGGTCGGCGGGCAGCAGGCACGCCGGCTCCTTCCAGCGTGCGTCGCCGAAGGCCTCGATCGCCTTGAAGCCCCGGCGCAACAGATCCTTGGCGACCGTCTGAACCATCACCCGGCCAAGCCCCTGGCCCTGGTAACCGGGCATGATGAAGGCGGTCATCAGCTGGACCGCGTCCGGTGACACCGGGCTCGTGGGGAAGGCCGTGGAACGCGGGACATAGGCGGGCGGCGCGTACAGCACGAAACCCACCGGTACGTCGTCCACGTAGACCACCCGGCCGCAGGAGCCCCAGTCCAGCAGGACGGCGGAGATCCAGGCCTCCTTCTCGAGCGCGGACGTGCCGGCCTTTACCGCCGCCTCTCCGCTGACGGGGTCCAGCTCCCAGAAGACACACGCGCGACAGCGCTTGGGAAGGTCCGGAAGGTTGTCCAGCGTGAGCGGTACGAGCCGACGCCCCATGAAGGCAGTTCCTCGCTTCCTTCGCCCGCAGCACTGCGGGCGGCTGTCAGAGCGCTCCGCTCCCTGAGCAGGCTGCCGACGAACCCGCCGACCGCTCCCACACTCAGGCCCGCGGTCACCAGTCCGGTACGGCTCATGGTTCGCATGGCCCCCGCCTCCCCGATCAAGGTGCCGTCAGGTGGATGCGCCATACCCGAACGCATCGTATCCACGTTGGTGATTCGATCGATACTGCCTGAAAGCAAAGAGCGGGCCGTGTTCCGGTACACACCGGACACGGCCCACCCGGAGGGTCGCTGATCCGCGACCGGCTTCACCCGGACGGCTCAGTCCTCCGGCTCCCCGGCATCGCCGTCCTGCAGGCTCGTGTGCAGGACCGGCCCCTCGCCCGGGGCAAGCGTGCTGAGGATCCGTTCCAGATCCTCCATCGAGGCGAACTCGACGGTGATCTTGCCCTTCTTCTGTCCGAGGTCGACCTTCACCCGGGTCTCGAAGCGATCCGAGAGCCGCGTCGCCAGATCGCTGAGAGCCGGGGAAACCCGGGCACCGGCACGTGGCCCCTTGGAACGCGGGGCACTGCGCGGCCGGGACCCCATGAGCGTGACGATCTCCTCGACGGCGCGCACGGACAGCCCCTCGGCCACGATGCGGTGCGCCAGCCGGTCCTGCTCCTCGGAGTCCTCCACGGACAGCAGCGCCCGGGCGTGGCCCGCGGAGAGCACCCCGGCGGCCACCCGACGCTGTACCGCCGGCGACAGCTTCAGCAGCCGCAGGGTGTTGGACACCTGGGGACGCGACCGGCCGATGCGGTCGGCCAGCTGGTCGTGGGTGCAGTTGAAGTCCCTGAGGAGCTGGTCATAGGCGGCTGCCTCTTCCAGCGGGTTCAGCTGCGCTCGGTGCAGGTTCTCCAGGAGGGCGTCCAGGAGCAGCTTCTCGTCGTCCGTGGCTCGCACGATCGCCGGGATGGCCTCCAGACCGGCCTCACGGCAGGCCCGCCAGCGCCGCTCGCCCATGATGAGCTCGTAGCGCGCCGGACCCACCTGACGCACCACGATCGGCTGGAGAAGGCCGACCTCCTTGATGGAGGTAATGAGTTCGGCGAGCGCGTCCTCATCGAACACCTCACGTGGCTGCCGTGGATTCGGGGTGATGGCGTCGAGGGGCAGCTCGGCAAAGTGGGCACCGATCGGCGACGCGGTCGTCTCCACCGCGCCCTGCGCGGACGTGTCCTCGGTTTCACGTGAAACAGTCGACAGCGTGGCCACCTTCGCGGCCGCCACTCCCCGGTCCGTCGTCAGGACAGGCGCCGCCGCCGGTGAGACAGGTGCACCGCCGCCCACGGCCCCTTGAGCCGTCGCCTTGTCCCCTGTCGGGGCAGCAGGGATCAGTGCGCCGAGACCACGGCCCAACCCCCTCCGTCGCTCGCTCACTGAATCCCCTCCACCATGCTCTGTTCCGTCCGCGCGCTGACATGGGCGTGCTGTGCGTCATAGTGGACGCCGACACCCTTCAGCGCGATTTCACGTGCCGCCTCAAGATACGACAGGGCACCGCTCGATCCTGGATCGTAAGTCAGCACCGTCTGTCCATAGCTCGGCGCCTCGGAAATACGGACCGAGCGAGGAATGCTGGTCCTCAGCACCTCGTCGCCGAAGTGGTTGCGCACCTCTTCCGCGACCTGTGATGCCAGGCGCGTCCGGCCGTCGTACATGGTGAGCAGGATGGTCGACACATGCAGGGCCGGGTTGAGGTGCCCCCGTACCAGATCGACATTGCGAAGCAGCTGCCCCAGACCCTCCAGTGCGTAGTACTCGCACTGGATCGGGATGAGCACCTCCTGCCCGGCGACCAGGGCGTTGACCGTCAACAGGCCAAGAGAGGGCGGGCAGTCGATGAGGATGTAGTCCAACGGCTGCTCATAGGCTTGGATCGCCCGCTGAAGTCTACTCTCCCGGGCCACCAGGGACACCAACTCGATCTCCGCACCGGCGAGATCGATCGTGGCGGGAGCGCAGAAGAGACCTTCCACGTCAGGGACGGGCTGGACGACCTCCGCGAGCGGCTTGCTCTCGACCAACACGTCATAGATGGAGGGGACTTCGGCGTGGTGGTCGATCCCCAGCGCGGTGGACGCATTGCCCTGCGGGTCCAGGTCGATCACCAGGACGCGGGCGCCGTGCAGGGCGAGGGAAGCGGCGAGATTGACGGTCGTCGTCGTCTTGCCCACACCGCCCTTCTGGTTGGCGACCACAATGACCCGGGTCTGCTCGGGCCGCGGCAGTCCCTCGCCGGCACGACCCAGTGCCTCCACCGCAAGTTGGGCAGCACGACCGATGGGAGTGTCGTCCATCGGGGGCGGTGTTTCACGTGAAACATCGTCCCCCATCGACTCGGTACGGGGACCGGGGACCGGATCGGTCATCGGTCCCGCGATGTTGGCGTCGGACCGCAAGGATTCACTCTCCTCGACTTCAGGCTCGCAATGAACAGAGCCTCCCATGCCTTCGGGGTTGTGAACCAGTGAGGTCTGGTCTTCTGTGGAGAAATCCACCTCTGTGGACAACTCCGTACCCTCCACGGGGGACACCACGCTCTGAGTGGACCGTTTTCCGAGCGATCGGAGAGGCTTACGTTCGCGGGGTTCGGCCGCGGCCCGGCCGCGACTGATGATGCCGTGCAGCAGTGAGCGATGTTTCACGTGAAACACGATGCACAGCAGCCGCGGTCGGGCCTCCGCGACACTCCGAGATGCGTAGGTTTGGCAGCTTGTGTGGCGTACGGCCCACACTCAGACCAGATCAGACAACCGCCAGATCAACGACGTCGGCGTACCCGGCCCGTTCGGGCCGCCTTAGCCCGCTTGGCCGCGAACCGCACTCCACCGGGGCTCTCCCCGACCTCGACCCGCACCACGGTCGACGGCGGGTCCACGATGCCCTCCCCTACATGGAGGATGGACGTCTCCACCGCACCGAGCTTGGCCAGAGCGGTGGCCGCACTCTTCAGCTCCTCTTCCGCAGTGTCGCCCTTGAGGGCAAGCATCTCCCCGTAGGGACGCAGCAGCGGAATACCCCAGGTGGCCAGACGGTCCAGCGGAGCCACCGCCCGCGCGGTCACGACATGGACCGGCGGAATCTTGCCCATGACCTCCTCGGCACGACCGCGAACGACGGTCACATGATCAAGGCCGAGCAGCTCGACGACCTCGGTGAGGAAATTGGTGCGCCGCAGCAGCGGCTCGAGCAGCGTGATCTTCAGGTCGTTCCGAACGAGTGCCAGGGGGATACCGGGCAGGCCGGCACCCGAGCCGACGTCGCACACCGTCACCCCTTCGGGGACGACCTCCGAGAGCACCGCGCAGTTCAGCAGGTGCCTCTCCCACAGGCGGGGCACCTCGCGCGGGCCGATCAGCCCTCGTTGCACGCCCGCCTCTGCCAGCAGCTCGGCGTACCGGACCGCATCCGCGAAGCGATCACCGAATACGTCACGTGCCTGTTCGGGCGCAGGGGGGAGCTCCGCTGCCTCCGTCACGGGGACCGTCCTTCCGTACCGCATCAGCGCGACCAGCGCCGATCACCAGAACTACCAGGCTGACAAAGTTCGGCCCCGTCTGCGCTACAGACGGGGCCGGAGAGATGTACGGACCGATTCAGGCGGGCAGCACGACGACGAAGCGCTGCGGCTCCTCGCCCTCGGACTCGCTGCGCAGGCCCGCGGACTTGACCGCGTCGTGCACCACCTTGCGCTCGAACGGCGTCATCGGCTTGAGCTTCACGGGCTCCCCCGTGCTCTTGACCTCGGCCGCCGCCTTGGCGCCGAGTTCCGAGAGCTCGGCGCGCTTCTTGGCGCGGAAGCCCGCGATGTCGAGCATCAGGCGGCTGCGGTCGCCGGTCTCCCGGTGCACGGCCAGGCGCGTGAGCTCCTGGAGCGCCTCCAGCACCTCACCGTCACGGCCGACCAGCTTCTGCAGGTCACGGCTGCCCGTGTCGCTGACGATCGACACGGAAGCGCGGTCGCCCTCGACGTCCATGTCGATGTCGCCGTCGAGATCGGCGATGTCCAGCAGACCTTCGAGGTAGTCCGCCGCGATCTCACCCTCCTGCTCCAGGCGGGTCAGGGTGTCTGCACCCTCGGCAGCGGCGGAGGTGGTGCCTTCCGTCACGGGATGGACTCCTTCTTACTTCTTGGACGGGGACTTGGGCCGCTGCGGACCCTTGCGCTGGCCGGACTGGGCCCGGCTACGGGTGCCATTGCCGGGCTCCTGCGTCGCCTTCTTGGCGGCACCGGCAGGCTTGGCGTCCTGCGGCTCATCGGCCTTTTCCAGCGACGGCGAGGAGGACGTCGGCTCGGAGCCCCCGGCCGGCTTGGCCCCACCGGACTGGCGCTGCGCCTTGCTCTGCCGCTTGGGCTGCTGACGCTTCGGGCCGGCGGCACCGGCGACCGTCGTCGCGTCATCGGCGGTGGCGACGGCCGTGACCTCGCTCTTCACCACAGTGCCGTCGGCCTGGGCCGCAAGGCCCGCCTTGGTCAGACCGTTGATGAACTTGCGCTCGAACTCGTTGCGGTCCCGGCCCTTGGCGACGATCGCCTTGACGATGGCCTTCTCGCTCCGCCTGCGGATCTTGCCGTGATGCGTGACGTGCTTGGTCAGACGCTCCAGGTAGGCGGCCTGAGCCTTGGAACCCGGTGTCGGGTTGTTGTGGATGACGTACATCTGCTGGCCCATGGTCCACACGTTGGTGGTCAGCCAGTAGACGAGGACACCGACCGGGAAGTTGATACCGAAGACGGCGAACATGACCGGGAAGACGTACATCAGCATCTTCTGCTGCTGCATGAACGGCGTCTTCACCGTCGTGTCGACGTTCTTCGTCATCAGCTGGCGCTGTGTGTAGAACTGCGAGGCCGACATCAGGACGATCATGATCGCGGTGACGACCCGGACGTCGGTCAGCGAGGCGCCGAGCGCGGCGACCTTGTCCGCACCGTCGGTGAACTTGGCGGCCAGCGGGGCACCGACGATGTGCGCCTTACGTGCGCTGGCGAGCAGCGGCTCGTTGATGACGCCGATCGTCTTGCCCGTCGCGATGCCGTTGAGCACGTGGTACAGGGCGAAGAAGAACGGAGACTGCGCCAGGATGGGAAGGCACGAGGAGAGCGGGTTGGTACCCGACTCCTTGTACAGCTTCATCATCTCTTCGGACTGGCGCTGCTTGTCGTTCTTGTAGCGCTCCTGGATCTTCTTCATCTCGGGCTGCAGCGTCTGCATCGCCCGGGTCGCCTTGATCTGCTTCACGAAGAGCGGGACCAGGCAGATACGGATCAGAATCACCAGGGACACGATGGACAGGCCCCAGGCCCAGCCCGTGTCAGCGCCGAAGATCGCGCCGTACACCTTGTGGAACTGGACGATGACCCAGGAAACGGGTGTCGTGATGAAGCTGAAGAGGCTGGCAATCGTGTCCACTAATCATGCTCCTTGGGCATGGGACGAGGTCTCTGCGACCGGGCTCGAAGGGATGTCCCCGTCGGCGGCCGGTTCAGCGGCGGAGGGCCCGCCCTTGCGTGCACGCCAGGCGTTACGCAACATTTCGTGCCACCGCGGGCGCTTGCGCGGCGGGACATGGTCCACACCGCCGAGCGACCACGGATTGCACCGCAGGATGCGCCAGGCGGTGAGTGCCGTTCCCTTGATCGCACCGTGCCGATCGATAGCTGTGTAGCCGTAGTGGGAACACGACGGGTAGTACTTGCACACCGGCCCGAGTAGTGGACTGATCGTCCACTGGTAGAGCTTGATCAGAGCCAGTAGTGGGTACTTCATCGCTTGCCCCCTCCTCCCAGCAGCCGCTGGAAGGCGGCATCCAGGTCTCGGGCCAGCTGTGCATGGTCGGCGTCACCCGCACCGGGCAGCGCTCGTACGACTACCAGGCTACCGGGGGGCAACAGGGCCACTCGGTCACGCATCAGATGGCGAAGCCTGCGCTTCACCTTGTTGCGTACGACCGCTCCACCCACCGCCTTGCTCACGACGAAACCCGCACGCGTCGGGGGAGCGCTCTCCCCAGGCGCGTGCGGGTCCGTGGCACCGCTACGAAGGTGGACGACGAGAAGCGGGCGTCCGGCCCGGCGTCCTCGGCGTACCGCGGTCGCGAAGTCCTCGCGCCGCCTCAGCCGATGCTCGGTAGGCAGCACGTCATGACCTGTACGCGATCAGGCGGACAGGCGGGCGCGACCCTTGCTGCGGCGGGACGCCAGGATGGCGCGGCCGGCACGGGTGCGCATACGCAGCCGGAAGCCGTGGGTCTTCGCGCGACGACGGTTGTTCGGCTGGAAGGTGCGCTTGCTCACTCGGGGGCTCCAGTAATGATTCGGTGGGTGGCGGGGTGCCGCCTGGCTGTCACCGTGCGCCCACGAGTAGCTCGCATTACGCCCGAGTGCACCGCTTCCCGATCACTGAAATGTGCCCTGGTCGGCACACTGGTACGTGATCTGTGCCCATCGGAGGCAGGCGGCAGCAGCCATCGACAACTCGACCTGGTTACGGTACGCGGGGCTGCGCCATCCGGTCAAACCGGTGGCCGGTCGGGGACACTTGTCCACAGGCTGGGGACAACAACTTGAACCGCACGGGCCGCCCTGACTACCGTGACTGGACTCCGATTCGTTCTTTTATCCCTGCCCGAGCAGTTTTGCTCCCGACCTGACCGAACCGATTCACATCCCGACCCGTCCCGCAACCACACGTTCGTGGGACCTGTGAGAGAGCGTGCCCTGTGGCTGACGTACCCGCCGATCTTGCCGCAGTGTGGCCGCGAGTACTCGAGCAGCTCCTCGGTGAGGGCCACGGGCCGGGCGTCGAGGCGAAGGACGAGCACTGGATCAGGCGCTGCCAGCCGCTGGCGCTGGTGGCCGACACCGCCCTGCTCGCCGTTCCGAACGAGTTCGCGAAGGGTGTCCTCGAGGGTCGGCTGGCGCCGATCGTCAGCGAGACGCTGAGCCGTGAGTGCGGCCGTCCGATCCGTATCGCAATCACCGTCGACGACTCCGCGGGCGAGCCGCCCGCCCCGCCCGCCCAGTCGCGCTACGACGAACCCGAGCTGCCCTCTCCGCAGGGCCGCGACGCCTATGACGGCGGCGGCTACGAGGGGTACGGCCGTCACCGTGCCGACGACCACCGCGACCACCGCGCCGGCCGCCCCGACCAGCGTCCCGGGGACCAGCTCCCGCCCGCCCGCGCCGACCAGCTCCCGGCCGCCCGGCCTGCGTACCCGGGCGAATACCAGCGACCTGAGCCCGGCGCCTGGCCACGCCCCACCCAGGACGACTACGGCTGGCAGCAGCAGCGCCTCGGCTTCCCCGAGCGCGGCCCTTACGCGACACCGGACTACCGCGCGCAGTCCCTGGACCGGTCGCCGTACGAGCAGCAGCGCTCGGACTACGACGGCGGACGCCCCGACTACGACGGCGGACGCCCGGATTACGAAAGTGGGCGCCCGGATTACGACAGCGGTCGCCCCGACTACGAGCAGCAACGGCCCGACCGCCGTGAGCTCCCGGAGCCGCCCTCCGGCAACGGCCATGTGCACAGAGGGGGTCCGGTCGGCCCGAACCTGCCCACGACCGGCGCCCCCGGTCCGCTGGCCGCGCAGCCCGCGCCGGCGACCGGGCCGGGCGAGCCCACCGCGCGTCTGAATCCCAAGTACCTCTTCGACACGTTCGTGATCGGTGCCTCGAACCGCTTCGCGCACGCCGCCGCCGTCGCCGTCGCCGAGGCACCGGCCAAGGCGTACAACCCCCTGTTCATCTATGGGGAGTCCGGGCTCGGCAAGACCCACCTGCTGCACGCGATCGGGCATTACGCGCGCAGCCTGTACCCCGGCACGCGCGTGCGGTACGTGAGCTCGGAGGAGTTCACCAACGAGTTCATCAACTCCATCCGCGACGGCAAGGCGGATGCCTTCCGCAAGCGCTACCGCGACATGGACATCCTGCTCGTCGACGACATCCAGTTCCTGGCCCAGAAGGAGTCGACGCAGGAGGAGTTCTTCCACACCTTCAACACCCTGCACAACGCCAACAAGCAGATCGTGCTGTCCTCGGACCGGCCGCCCAAGCAGCTGGTCACCCTGGAGGACCGGCTGCGCAACCGCTTCGAGTGGGGACTGATCACCGACGTCCAGCCGCCGGAGCTGGAGACGCGCATCGCGATCCTGCGCAAGAAGGCGGTACAGGAGCAGCTGAACGCGCCGCCGGAGGTCCTGGAGTTCATCGCCTCCCGGATCTCGCGCAACATCCGCGAGCTGGAGGGCGCGCTGATCCGGGTGACGGCGTTCGCGTCGCTCAACCGGCAGCCCGTGGACCTGGGCCTGACGGAGATCGTGCTCAAGGACCTGATCCCGGGCGGCGAGGACACTGCCCCCGAGATCACCGCGACGGCCATCATGGCCGCCACCGCGGACTACTTCGGGCTGACGGTGGAGGACCTGTGCGGCACCTCGCGCGGCCGCGCGCTGGTGACCGCACGCCAGATCGCGATGTACCTGTGCCGTGAGCTGACCGATCTGTCGCTGCCGAAGATCGGCGCGCAGTTCGGGGGCCGCGACCACACGACGGTGATGCACGCCGATCGCAAGATCCGCGCGCTGATGGCGGAGCGGCGCTCCATCTACAACCAGGTGACGGAACTGACGAACCGCATCAAGAACGGCTGACGCGGTCGGCACGGGCCGACGCGGACGGTCCTACGCCTCCGCAGGCGCCCCGGGGCAAGGCCCCGGGGCGCCTTTTGCGTTCCCGTCGCGCTCGGGGCGGCTTGCTCGCGCCCCGGTCCACGGATGCCCTGCGCCACCCGCTGTTCGATTACCTCCCGGGTTACGGCCGCTCTCCACAGATCCGGTGACTTTCTTCCATCCACATCCTGGGGACTGCGGAGTTGTCCAGATCGTGTCCACAGGGGGTGCGGGGGAAGAAGCATCACGCCAGCTCACCGGCTTGTGGATTCGTGGACGGGGAGTCTCCACAGTCTGTGGACGAGGAGGAGATCCACAGGCTGTGCACGGGGTTGTCCACCGGCAACCCACAGGCCGAGGCGGGTTGTCCCCAGTGATCCCCAGCTTCTCCACAGTCCTGTCCACTGTTCGGCAACGCGGCGCGCCTCCTCACCGACGGGAGTGAAAGGCGTCACACCAAGGTGCTGGGTTGCCCTGTGGGAAAGGCGGGTAAAGCTGGGGACGGCACTGGGGAGAAGTGCCCCGAGGCTGTGCACGGGGTGTGCAGAACTTTCCGTTCTCCACAGAGACCCCTGGTTGTCCACGGGCTGCGCCCACAGGCCCCGTGGACAAAATTCCGCCTCCGACCTGGGGCAACGCGGTTATCCACGGTTTCCACAGGCCCTACTACTACTCCCAACTAGAGAGACCGGGGAATTCGCTTGGAAGCGGGGTCTGTGCACAACTCGCCCTCCGGCTCCCGACTGCCCCTCGTCACGACTTGACCCCGAGAGGCACCTACTGTCAGTGGGGTGCGTCAGACTGGTCCCCGGTGTCCTTCCCCTCACCGGGACCCACGACACCGAGTCAGACGACGAAGGCCAGGCAGGGCGAGAGCGCCGGCAACAGCAGGAGGCGGCTTACGGTGAAGATCCGGGTGGAACGCGACGTACTCGCGGAGGCAGTGGCCTGGGCGGCGCGCAGCCTCCCGGCCCGTCCGCCGGCGCCTGTCCTCGCCGGCCTGCTGCTGAGGGCCGAGGACGGCCAGCTGAGCCTGTCCAGCTTCGACTACGAGGTCTCCGCGCGCGTGTCCGTGGAGGCGGAGGTCGAGGAGGATGGCACGGTCCTCGTCTCCGGCCGCCTCCTCGCCGACATCTCCCGCGCCCTCCCCAACCGTCCGGTGGAGATTTCCACAGACGGTGTACGGGCGACGGTGGTCTGCGGCTCCTCCCGGTTCACCCTGCACACACTGCCTGTGGAGGAGTACCCGGCGCTGCCGCAGATGCCGAACGCGACGGGCACGGTCCCAGGCGAGGTCTTCGCCTCCGCCGTGCAGCAGGTCGCGATCGCCGCCGGCCGTGACGACACGCTGCCCGTGCTGACCGGTGTGCGCATCGAGATCGAGGGCGACACGGTCACGCTGGCCTCCACCGACCGCTACCGCTTCGCGGTCCGCGAGTTCCTGTGGAAGCCGGAGAACCCGGAGGCGTCCGCGGTCGCCCTGGTGCCCGCCAAGACGCTCCTGGACACCGCCAAGGCGCTGACCAGCGGCGACAGTGTGACCCTGGCGCTGTCCGGCTCCGGCGCGGGCGAGGGCCTGATCGGTTTCGAGGGCGCCGGGCGGCGGACGACGACCCGTCTCCTGGAGGGCGACCTGCCGAAGTACCGCACGCTGTTCCCGACGGAGTTCAACTCGGTCGCCACCCTGGAGACCGCCCCCTTCGTGGAGGCCGTCAAGCGCGTGGCGCTGGTGGCCGAGCGCAACACCCCGGTTCGGCTGAGCTTCGAGCAGGGCGTGCTGATCCTGGAGGCCGGTTCCAGCGACGACGCACAGGCTGTGGAAAGGGTCGACGCCCAGCTGGAGGGCGACGACATCTCGATCGCCTTCAACCCGACCTTCCTGCTGGACGGCCTGAGCGCGATCGACTCCCCGGTTGCCCAGCTGTCCTTCACGACGTCCACGAAGCCCGCGCTGCTGGGCGGCAAGCCGGCCATCGACGCCGAGGCGGACGAGGCGTACAAGTACCTGATCATGCCGGTGCGCCTCAGCGGCTGACGGTCGTCCACAGCCCCCTGGGGTCCGGTGGATGACGGGTCCCAGGGGTAAGCCGCAGGTGGGACCACGTATGAGCGCGTATGCCCACAGCTGTGCGTGACCGTCCGGGTTTAGGCTCGGACACGGGTACGAAGGTGCCCCACACTCCACACAGCGACTTAAGGAACAACTGATGGAGCTCGGTCTCGTCGGCCTCGGCAAGATGGGCGGCAACATGCGCGAGCGGATACGCCGCGCCGGCCACACCGTCATCGGATACGACCGCAACCCGGACCTTGCCGATGTCCACAGCCTGGAAGAGCTTGTGGGCAAGCTGAAGGACCCGCGCGTGGTCTGGGTCATGGTCCCGGCCGGTGCCCCGACCCAGTCGACGATCGACGAACTGGCCGAGCTGCTCGAGCCCGGTGACGTCGTCGTGGACGGCGGCAACTCCCGTTGGACGGACGACGAGAAGCACGCCGCCGAACTCGGCATCAAGGGCATCGGCTTCGTCGACTGCGGCGTCTCCGGCGGTGTGTGGGGCCTGCAGAACGGCTATGCGCTGATGTACGGCGGCGACCCCGAGAACATCGCCAAGGTGCAGCCGATCTTCGACGCGCTCAAGCCGGAGGGGCCGTACGGCTCGGTCCACGCGGGCAAGGTCGGCGCCGGCCACTTCTCGAAGATGGTCCACAACGGCATCGAGTACGCCATGATGCAGGCCTACGCCGAGGGCTGGGAGCTGCTGGAGAAGATCAAGTCCGTGGACAACGTCCGCGAGGTCTTCCGCTCCTGGCAGGAGGGCACCGTCATCCGCTCCTGGCTGCTCGACCTCGCGGTCAACGCCCTGGACGACGACGAGCACCTGGACAAGCTGCGCGGCTACGCCGAGGACTCCGGCGAGGGCCGCTGGACCGTCGAGGCCGCCATCGACAACGCCGTCCCGCTGCCCGCCATCACGGCGTCCCTGTTCGCCCGCTTCAGCTCGCGGCAGGACGACTCCCCGCAGATGAAGATGATCGCCGCGCTGCGCAACCAGTTCGGCGGCCACGCCGTAGAGAAGAAGTAATCCACAGGGCCGCACGGCGGTCCACAACCCTGGGGGAGGTCGGCGAACGACCATGCACGTCACGCATCTGTCGCTGGCCGACTTCCGCTCGTACGCCCGGGTCGAAGTCCCGCTCGACCCGGGCGTCACCGCCTTCGTCGGCCCGAACGGCCAGGGCAAGACGAACCTCGTGGAGGCGGTCGGCTATCTGGCCACCCTCGGCAGCCACCGCGTCTCCTCCGACGCCCCCCTCGTCCGCATGGGCGCCGAGCGCGCGATCATCCGGGCCGCGGTGCGCCAGGGCGAGAGACAGCAGCTGATCGAGCTGGAACTGAACCCCGGCAAGGCCAACCGCGCCCGCATCAACCGATCCTCACAGGTCAGGCCCCGGGACGTACTCGGCATCGTACGGACGGTGCTGTTCGCGCCCGAGGACCTCGCACTGGTCAAGGGCGATCCGGGCGAGCGGCGCCGTTTCCTGGACGAGCTGATCACCGCGCGCTCCCCGCGCATGGCCGGCGTCCGCTCCGACTACGACCGGGTCCTCAAGCAGCGCAACACCCTGCTGAAGTCGGCCGCGCTGGCCCGCCGTCACGGCGGCCGCTCCATGGACCTGTCCACCCTCGACGTCTGGGACCAGCACCTCGCGCGCGTGGGCGCCGAACTGCTCGCCCAGCGCCTTGATCTGATCGCGGCGATCCAGCCGCTCGCCGACAAGGCGTACGAACAACTGGCGCCCGGCGGCGGCCCGGTCGCCCTGGAGTACAAGCCGTCCGCGCCCGGCGAGGCGCACACGCGTGAGGCCCTCTACGAGCAGTTGACGGCGGCGCTCGCCGAGGCCCGCAAACAGGAGATCGAACGCGGCGTCACCCTGGTCGGACCGCACCGGGACGACCTGCTGCTCAAACTCGGCCAGCTGCCCGCGAAGGGGTACGCGTCCCACGGCGAGTCCTGGTCGTACGCGCTGGCGCTGCGCCTGGCGTCGTACGACCTGCTGCGTGCGGAGGGCAACGAGCCGGTGCTGGTCCTCGACGACGTCTTCGCCGAGCTGGACAGCCGCCGGCGCGAGCGGCTGGCGGAGCTGGTGGCGCCCGGGGAGCAGGTCCTGGTGACCGCCGCGGTCGACGACGACGTACCGGACGTACTGACGGGGACGCGGTACTCCGTGTCCGACGGCACCGTGGAGCGCGCATGAGCACCGACGAGCCCACACCGAAGAAGGCGCCGGAGCTGTCCGGCGTGGACCTCGCGCGCGTGGCGCTGCGGGCCGCGAAGGAGCAGGCACGCGCGCGGGGCGAGGCGGCGCAGCAGAAGAGGCAGGCGCGCAGCGGCGGTCTGCGCTCCGGCGCGCGCGGCGACCGCCGCGACCCCCTGCCGCTCGGTGCGGCGATCAACCGGCTGATCGCCGAGCGGGGCTGGGAGACCCCGGCCGCGGTGGGCGGGGTGATGGGCCGCTGGCCGCAGATCGTCGGCGAGGACCTCGCCCGCCACTGCGTTCCGCAGACGTACGACGAGGACGAGCGGGTCCTGGTCGTGCGGTGCGACTCCACGGCGTGGGCGACGCAGCTGCGCCTGCTGGCCCCGCAGCTGGTGGCGCGGCTCAACGAGGACCTGGGGCACGGCACGGTCCGGCTGATCAAGGTCCAGGGCCCCGGCGGTCCCGCCCCCCGCTTCGGCCCGTTGCGCGCGCCGGGGAGCTCAGGGCCCGGGGACACCTACGGGTGACAGACATCACACAAATCCGTCTGCGGCCGGGGGCGACTGGCTCTTTCGGCGTGCCCGGACGCGGTCGCGAAGACCGCTCTTACTCCCACGTAGCCAAGGGTTGACAGCCGGAAGCGCTGAGTGCCGCTCAGAGCCTCTTGGGGCCCCGCTCCGCATATGGGGAGTCGGGCGAGACCGGTTGAGGGCGGCACATGCGGACTCAGGTACCGGCAAACCCCCATCACTGTCGGCGCTACCGGTAGACTGGACGACAATCCCGCCCCGAACGTGGGGACCGTCCGGGAAAAGCTGAGCAACGCTGATCAAGGCTTACCAACGCAACATGCCGCAGCCGCTCCGGCAACCCGCCGACGAGCCCGGCTCGTGCTGTGCCAGAAAGGGCGCTTCGTGGCCGATTCCGGCAACCCCAACGAGAACATCCCGTCCACCGACGCCGGCCTGAACGGCGCGGAGGCCGCCTCCAACGGCGAGGTCACCGCGTCGTACGACGCCAGCGCCATCACCGTCCTCGAGGGTCTTGACGCGGTCCGCAAGCGACCCGGCATGTACATCGGTTCGACCGGTGAGCGAGGACTGCACCACCTCGTGTACGAGGTCGTCGACAACTCGGTCGACGAGGCGCTGGCCGGTCACGCGGACACGATCGACGTGACGATCCTGGCCGACGGCGGCGTGCGCGTCATCGACAACGGCCGTGGCATCCCGGTGGGCATCGTCCCCTCCGAAGGGAAGCCGGCCGTCGAGGTCGTGCTGACCGTCCTGCACGCGGGCGGCAAGTTCGGCGGCGGCGGCTACGCGGTCTCCGGCGGTCTGCACGGCGTCGGCGTCTCCGTCGTGAACGCCCTGTCGAGCAAGGTGTCCGTCGAGGTCAAGACCGACGGCCACCGCTGGACGCAGGACTACAAGATGGGCGTCCCGACGGCTCCGCTCGCCCAGCACGAGGCGACCGACGAGACCGGGACCTCGGTCACCTTCTGGGCGGACCCGGACATCTTCGAGACCACCGAGTACTCCTTCGAGACGCTCTCGCGGCGCTTCCAGGAGATGGCGTTCCTCAACAAGGGCCTGACGATCAGGCTCACCGACGAGCGCGAGTCGGCGAAGGCCACCTCCGGTGCGGACGAGGCGGGTGCCGACGAGAAGGACGAGGTCAAGACCGTCACGTACCACTACGAGGGCGGCATCGTCGACTTCGTGAAGTACCTCAACTCCCGCAAGGGAGACGTGGTGCACCCCTCCGTGATCGATCTCGAGGCCGAGGACAAGGACAAGAGCCTGTCCCTCGAGGTCGCGATGCAGTGGAACAGCGGTTACAGCGAGGGCGTGTACTCCTTCGCCAACATCATCCACACCCACGAGGGCGGTACGCACGAAGAGGGCTTCCGCGCCGCGCTGACCTCGCTGATCAACAAGTACGCGCGCGACAAGAGGCTGCTGCGCGACAAGGACGACAACCTCACCGGTGACGACATCCGTGAGGGTCTGACCGCGATCATCTCCGTCAAGCTGAGCGAGCCCCAGTTCGAGGGACAGACCAAGACCAAGCTCGGCAACACCGAGGCGAAGACCTTCGTCCAGAAGGCGGTCTACGAACACCTGAGCGACTGGCTCGACCGCAACCCGAACGAGGCCGCAGACATCGTCCGCAAGGCCATCCAGGCGGCCACCGCGCGTGTGGCGGCCCGCAAGGCCCGCGACCTCACCCGCCGCAAGGGCCTCCTGGAGACCGCGTCGCTGCCGGGCAAGCTCGCCGACTGCCAGTCGAACGACCCGGCCAAGTGCGAGATCTTCATCGTCGAGGGTGACTCCGCCGGCGGCTCGGCCAAGTCCGGCCGCAACCCGCAGTACCAGGCGATCCTCCCGATCCGCGGCAAGATCCTGAACGTGGAGAAGGCCAGGATCGACAAGATCCTGCAGAACCAGGAGATCCAGGCGCTGATCTCCGCCTTCGGGACGGGTGTGCACGAGGACTTCGACATCGAGAAGCTCCGCTATCACAAGATCATCCTGATGGCGGACGCCGACGTGGACGGCCAGCACATCAGCACCCTCCTGCTGACCTTCCTGTTCCGCTTCATGCGGCCGCTGGTCGAGGCCGGGCACGTGTACCTCTCCCGTCCTCCGCTGTACAAGATCAAATGGGGCCGGGACGACATCGAGTACGCCTACTCGGACCGTGAGCGCGACGCGCTGATCGAGATGGGCCGGCAGCGCGGCAAGCGCGTCCGCGAGGACTCGATCCAGCGCTTCAAGGGGCTCGGCGAGATGAACGCCGAGGAACTGCGCGTCACGACCATGGACCAGGAGCACCGCGTCCTCGGCCAGGTCACCCTCGACGACGCCGCCCAGGCCGACGACCTGTTCTCGGTCCTGATGGGCGAGGACGTCGAGGCACGGCGCGCGTTCATCCAGCGCAACGCCAAGGACGTCCGCTTCCTCGACATCTGAGTCGGTCTCAGCTGACCGCACCAGGAAGGATCCTCACCAGCAATGACCGACGAGAACATGCCTGTGACGCCTGAAGAGGGCGGCGAGAGCGGCCTGCGCGTCGAGCCCGTCGGGCTCGAGACGGAGATGCAGCGCTCGTACCTCGACTACGCGATGTCCGTCATCGTCTCGCGCGCGCTGCCCGACGTGCGGGACGGTCTCAAGCCCGTGCACCGCCGCGTCCTGTACGCGATGTACGACGGCGGCTACCGGCCCGAGCGCGGCTTCTACAAGTGCGCCCGCGTCGTCGGCGACGTCATGGGCAACTACCACCCGCACGGCGACTCCTCGATCTACGACGCGCTGGTCCGCCTCGCGCAGCCGTGGTCGATGCGGATGCCGCTGGTGGACTCCAACGGCAACTTCGGCTCCCCGGGCAATGACCCGGCGGCGGCGATGCGCTACACCGAGTGCAAGATGGCGCCGCTGTCCATGGAGATGGTCCGTGACATCGACGAGGAGACCGTCGACTTCACGGACAACTACGACGGCCGCTCCCAGGAGCCGACGGTCCTTCCGTCACGCTTCCCGAACCTGCTGATCAACGGATCGGCCGGTATCGCGGTCGGCATGGCGACCAACATCCCGCCGCACAACCTGCGTGAGGTCGCGGCGGGTGCCCAGTGGTACCTGGAGAACCCCGAGGCCTCCCACGAGGAACTGCTGGACGCGCTCATGGAGCGCATCAAGGGCCCCGACTTCCCGACCGGCGCGCTCGTCGTGGGCCGCAAGGGCATCGAGGAGGCCTACCGCACCGGCCGCGGCTCGATCACCATGCGCGCGGTCGTCGAGGTCGAGGAGATCCAGAACCGCCAGTGCCTGGTGGTCACCGAGCTGCCCTACCAGGTCAACCCGGACAACCTCGCTCAGAAGATCGCCGACCTGGTGAAGGACGGCAGGATCGGCGGTATCGCGGACGTCCGCGACGAGACGTCGTCCCGCACCGGCCAGCGCCTGGTCATCGTGCTGAAGCGCGACGCGGTCGCCAAGGTCGTCCTGAACAACCTGTACAAGCACACCGACCTGCAGACGAACTTCGGCGCCAACATGCTGGCGCTCGTCGACGGCGTGCCGCGCACGCTGTCGCTGGACGCGTTCATCCGCCACTGGGTGACGCACCAGATCGAGGTCATCGTCCGCCGTACGCGATTCCGGCTGCGCAAGGCCGAGGAGCGTGCGCACATCCTGCGCGGCCTGCTGAAGGCCCTGGACGCCATCGACGAGGTCATCGCCCTGATCCGGGCCAGCCAGACCGTCGAGATCGCGCGTGAGGGCCTGATGGGCCTGCTCGAGATCGACGACATCCAGGCCAACGCCATCCTCGAGATGCAGCTGCGGCGCCTGGCCGCCCTGGAGCGTCAGAAGATCGTCCAGGAGCACGACGAACTCCAGGCGAAGATCAACCAGTACAACGAGATCCTCGCCTCCCCGGTCCGCCAGCGCGGGATCGTCAGCGAGGAACTGGCCGCGATCGTCGAGAAGTACGGCGACGACCGGCAGACCAAGCTGATCCCGTACGAGGGCGACATGTCCATCGAGGACCTGATCGCCGAGGAGGACATCGTCGTCACGGTCACCCGCGGCGGCTACATCAAGCGCACCAAGACCGACGACTACCGCGCCCAGAAGCGCGGCGGCAAGGGCGTGCGCGGCACGAAGCTCAAGGAAGACGACATCGTCGACCACTTCTTCGTGTCGACCACGCACCACTGGCTGCTGTTCTTCACCAACAAGGGCCGCGTCTACCGTGCCAAGGCCTACGAGCTGCCCGACGCCGGCCGGGACGCGCGCGGCCAGCACGTGGCCAACCTGCTGGCCTTCCAGCCGGACGAGGCGATCGCCGAGATCCTCGCGATCCGCGACTACGAGGCCGCGCCGTACCTGGTGCTCGCCACCAAGGGCGGCCTGGTCAAGAAGACGCCTCTGAAGGATTACGATTCGCCCCGTTCCGGCGGTGTCATCGCGATCAACCTCCGTGAGACGGCGGACGGTTCCGACGACGAACTGATCGGAGCCGAACTGGTCTCGCCCGATGATGATCTGCTTCTGATCAGCAAGAAGGCACAGTCGATCCGGTTCACGGCGACCGACGAGTCCCTGCGCCCGATGGGCCGCGCCACCTCGGGTGTCAAGGGCATGAGTTTCCGTGAGGGCGACGAACTGCTCTCGATGAATGTTGTTCGACCCGGTACGTTCGTGTTCACTGCCACCGACGGTGGGTACGCGAAGCGGACCGCCGTCGACGAGTACCGCGTCCAGGGTCGCGGCGGCCTCGGTATCAAGGCCGCCAAGATCGTGGAGGACCGCGGCTCGCTCGTCGGCGCGCTGGTGGTCGAGGAGACCGACGAGATCCTCGCCATCACACTGTCCGGCGGTGTGATCCGTACGCGGGTCAATGAGATCAGGGAGACGGGCCGTGACACCATGGGCGTCCAACTGATCAACCTGGGCAAGCGCGATGCCGTGGTCGGTATCGCTCGTAACGCCGAGGCGGGACGCGAGGCGGAGGAAGTCGACGGCGACGTGGCCGTGGACGAGACCGCGGAAGGTGCCGCGACCACCGGCACGGACGAGGGTGAGGCGCCCTCGGCCGAGTAGCACGAGGAGTGAGTCAGCGTGAGCGGAGCCACGGGCGCCGGATCGACCGGTATGGACACGGACGGCGGCGGCCGTGGCTCCGCCGCGGAAGCGACAGATCCGCACACGACGAATCTGAAGGCGATCAAGCCGCCCGCGACCGACTCGCCCTCGCCCGACCCGCAGCAGAAGCCCGGATCCGGCTCGACCGCCGGCGCCGCGCAGCCCGCCCCCGGCGCACAGCCGGGGGCGTCCCCGCTGCCCGGAGAGCGTCGGCAGCAGCAGCCCGCGGGCCCCTATCACCCGCCGCAGGCCTACCAGACCCAGGCTCCCGCCGGTGCCGTACGCCGCCCCCGCACCGGGGCGGGCACGATGCCCCGCACCCGCAAGGCACGCCTGCGCGTGGCCAAGGCAGACCCGTGGTCGGTGATGAAGGTCAGCTTCCTGCTCTCCATCGCGCTCGGCATCTGCACGATCGTGGCCTCCGCGGTGCTGTGGATGGTCATGGACGCGATGGGCGTCTTCTCCACGGTCGGCGGCACGATCTCGGAGGCCACCGGCTCGAACGAGTCGAACGGCTTCGACCTGCAATCGTTCCTGTCCCTGCCGCACGTCCTGACGTTCACCACGATCATCGCGGTCATCGACGTCGTCCTGGCGACGGCCCTCGCGACGCTCGGCGCCTTCATCTACAACCTGTCGGCCGGCTTCGTGGGCGGCATCGAACTGACGCTGGCGGAGGACGAGTAGACACCGCCCTCGCGCTCTCGCGGAGGCCCGGGAGCCCGCCCGCCGGGTATCGATTTTGGGACTTCCCACCTGGTGCGCTAATCTTCAGGGGTCAGCGCGCGGGAGACACACCGCAGAGCGCGGCGGGGCTATAGCTCAGTTGGTTAGAGCGCATCCCTGATAAGGATGAGGCCACAGGTTCAAATCCTGTTAGCCCCACCAGCGAGAAGACCCCCAACCGATCATGGTTGGGGGTCTTTGACATCTACGGCTGACATCAGCCGATGAGTAGATCTTCCAGCAGCTCGGCGAGCACAGCCACTTTGGCGCGAGCCTCGAAGATCATGGCCCCAACGTCGTGCTTGGCGGGCAGGCCCACAGACTGCCCGACGCGCCGGAAGCTTACGGGACCGTGATCACTCGCGCCGAAGCAGCTCCTGGCCAAAGTCGTTCCGCCGACGTTGCAGGGCAATGTGCAGGTAGGTCCTGCGCTCTTGACCCGTGGGCGGCACTCGCCGCAAGCCAGCCGGTGACATCGTGTCATATCGCATCAAATAACCCATCCACGCATAAGCTGGCGCGCGATCACAGTGAGTGACAGCTGCTTGCTTTCGGTCCATCGGTGCAGCCGATGGCAAGCCACACCAACGTGCGAGGGAGGTGCCGGTGATCAGGCGCGAGAGAAGACAGAGCGGCGCGTATCGTGGGCCGGAGCCCGAGAAGAGCGGGATTCGGCCGTGGCCGTGGGCGTGGGTGCGGGTCTGCATGGCGGGGCTGGCCATCTTGGCGGGGTTGGCCTTGCCGGCCGTCGTCCCGTCTCCGGCCTGGGCTGCGCCAGGCCCGAACGCCTACGTCGCCAACTTGGGCTCGAACGATGTGTCGGCCATTGACACGGCCACCAACACGGTCATCGCCACCATCCCCGTCGGCTCCAGTCCGTGGGGTGTCGCGGTCACCCCGGACGGTAAGCACGCCTACGTCACCAACTCGATCTCGGGCACTGTGTCGGTGATCGATACGGCCACGAACACGGTCATCGCCACCATCACCGGCTTCACCAGTCCGAGGGGCGTGGCGGTCAGCCCGGACGGCACGCGCGCCTACGTCACCAACGGGTTCTCGGGCACGGGCACTGTGTCGGTGATCGATACCGCCACCAACACGATCACCGCCACCATCCCCGTCGGCTCCGCCCCGCGGAGTGTGGCGTTCACCCCGGACGGCGCGCACGCCTACGTCACCAACTTCCTCTCGGACACGGTGTCGGTGATCGATACCGCCACGAACATGGTCATCGCCACCATCAATGTCGGTGTCGGCTCCCAGCCGGATGGGGTGGCGGTCAGCCCGAACGGCACGCGCGCCTACGTCACCAACTCGGGCACGGGCACTGTGTCGGTGATCGATACGGCCAGCAACACGGTCATCGCCACCATTGGCGTCGGCGCCAGCCCGCGAGGGGTGGCGTTCACCCCGGACGGCACGCGCGCCTACGTCGCCAACTCGGGGGGTTCGAGCAATGTGTCGGTGATCGATACCGCCACGAACACGGTCATCGCCACGATCACCGGTTTCACCGGCCCGCGGGGAGTTGCGATCACCCGGGACGGCACGCGCGTTTACGTCACCAACACGGACGCGAGCAACGTGTCGGTGATCGATACGGCCAGCAACACGGTCACCGCCACCGTCGGTGTCGGTGCCAACCCGCTCGGTATCGCGATCGCCCCGAGCCCGGGGCCCTCCTTGACCATCGCCAAGAGCCACACCGGGGACTTCATCCCAGGCCGAGTGGGCACCTACACCATCACCGTCGGCAACAACGGAACCACCGCAACCGACGGCACCACGGTCACCGTGCATGACACCGTCCCGGCAGGGCTCACCGCCCTCAGCATCGCAGGCCGCGGATGGCGCTGCACCCTGTCCACCCTCACCTGCACCCGCAGTGACGTGCTGGCCGTCGGGAGCACCTACCCGGCCATCACCCTGAGGGTCCGCGTCGCCCGCACCGCCACCGGCACGGTCACCAACACCGTCACCGTCACCGGAGGCGGCGACACCACCACCCACACCGCCACCGACCCCACCACCATCGACCCCGACCATCACAAGCCGGATCACCACGAGCCGGGCCACCACGAGCCGGGCCACCACGAGCCGGGGTACGACGAGGCCCAAGGCAAGAAGAAGTAACCCACACTCAGGAAGCCCCCTTCCTGCGGTTCCAGCCACCAGCGAGAAGACCCCCGGTCCACCAGGGCCGGGGGTCTTTGGCGTCTACGGATGGAAGCGTCGTCCGGGCGGCCTGTGCCTTTCGCAGGCATGGTCGGCGGTGTCCGCCTTTCGGCCGGCGGGAGCCGTGCCGGGGCATGGAAAGGCCCGACCGCCGGCGACGGGGGATGCACCGGCGATCGGGCTATGGCCAAGGGTAACAAGGTCATTTGTGCGGCGGGGGGCGACTGTGCGACGGCGACCCGGGGTTGTGATCCGGATCACTGTCGACCGCACGGGGGGTCGTACGAGAGGCGGGGCAGGTACTCCTGCCATTTCTCCGGCGTCAGAACGCCCCGCGTGGTCGAGCAGATGCGGCGGACGGCCTGGTCGACGTCCAGGTTCCACAGCCGGACGGTGTCCGCGCCGCTCGACACCCCGAGCAGGTGACTGGCGGGGCTGAAGGAGAGGAAGTTGCCGGTCTTGGCGTTGGGGCTCATCGACTGGCCGATGGGGGAGGCCTTGTCCGGGTCGGTGACGTTCCACAGCCGCACGGTGTTGTCGTTGCCACCGCTGGCCAGCCGGTGCCCGTCCGGGCTGAACGTCAGTGACACGACCGCCTCGGTGTGGCCGGTGAGGGCGTTGCCCAGCCGGGTGGTGTGGAGCGGGTCGGTGACGTTCCACAGCCGGACCGTGTCGTCGTCGCTGCCGCTGGCCAGTGTGTGGCCGTCCGGGCTGTAGGCGAGCGTGTTGATCGGGCCCAGATGCCCGGTGAGCGGCGAGCCGAGCGATCGCGGGCGCCGGGGGTCGGTGACGTTCCACAGCCGCACGGTCCCGTCGGCGCTGCCGCTTGCGAGGGTGTGGCCGTCGGGGCTGTAGGCGAGGGCGTTGACGTAGCCGGTGTGGCCGGTGAGGGGCTTGCCGAGGCGGCGTGGGCGGGACGGGTCGGTGATGTCCAGCAGCTGGATGGTGCGGTCGTCGTAGTCGACGGCCAGTGTGTGCCCGTCGGGGCTGAGCGCCAGCGCGTCGGCGCCCGCGTACCGGGTCCGCAGCGGGACGGGCGGGCCGTAGGAGACCGGACGGGCGGGATCGGCGACGTTCCACAGCTGGACCGTGTTGCCGGTCCCGGTCAGGACGGCGAGGGTGCGGCCGTCGGGTGAGAACACCATTGACCGCAGGTCGCGCTCCCCGGTCGTGAAGGGCTTGCCCAGTGCCACGGGCCGCTCGGGGTCCGTCACGTTCCACAGCCGGATCCTGCTGTCGCCCGCGGCGGTCGCGAGGACCTTCCCGTCCGGGCTGAACGCGCCGATCCGGCCGATCATGTCAGACCGCCGTATCGACCACAGCCGTACCTTGCTGTCGCCGCTGCCGGTGGCGAGGGTGTGCCCGTCGGGGCTGAAGCCGAGGGCGTACATCTCGCCGCTGCTGCCCGCGAGCGGTTCGCCGACCTGCGACGGGTAGGCCGGGTTGCTGACGTTCCACAGGGTCGCCGTGCTGTCCGCGCTGGCCGCGGCGATCAGGGACCCGTCCGGACTGAAGGCCACGGACCACACCGGGCCGGTGTGGCCGGTCAGGGGCTCGCCGAGGGAGCGGGGGTTCCGCAGGTCGGTGACGTTCCACAGGCGGACGGTGTCGTCCGCGCTGCCGCTGGCGAGGGTCCTGCCGTCCGGGCTGAAGGCCACGGAGTGCACGGTATGGGTGTGGCCGGTCAGGGGCGCGCCGAGGGAGTGCGGGTTCCGCGGGTCGGTGACGTCCCAGAGCCGGACCGTGGTGTCGTCGCCACCGGACGCCAGTGTCTTCCCGTCGGGGCTGAACGCGATGGACCTTACGGCGTCGGTGTGGCCGGTCAGCCTGGTGAGCGAGACCGGATGCCGGGGGTCGGTGACCTTCCACAGCCGTACGGTGTGATCCTCGTCGGCGGTGGCCAGCGTGTGCCCGTCCGGGCTGAAGGCGGCCAGGAAGATCGTGCCGTCGTGGCCGTTCAGGGGCTCGCCCAGGGAGCGCGGGTGTCGGGGGTCGGTGACGTCCCACAGCCGTATCGTGCCGTCGTCCCCGGCGCTGGCCAGGGTGCGGCCGTCCGGGCTGAACACCGCGCTGCTCACCCAGCTCGTGTGACCCCTGAGGGGCTTGCCCAGGGGGCGTGGGCGCGCCGGGTCCGAGACGTCCCACAGCCGGACGGTCCGGTCGTAGCTGGCGGTGGCCAGGGTCTGCCGGTCCGGGCTGAACGAGGTCAGGTAGACGGCGCCGGTGTGGCCGAGCAGCGGCGTGGCCAGCGGCGCGTTCACGATGGAGATCAAGCGGCTGTTGGTGCCCTCGTCGTCCGGTCGCAGGCGGTGGGCCACGACGTCGATCTGGGCGGACAGCGACGGATCCGTGGACTGCACCCGGTCCGCTTCGGCGACCACCTGCTCGAACACCGCGTCGTCCCGCTGCTGCCACGCGACCACCGACGAGCCGACCGCCAGCAGCGCCAGGACGACCAGCGCCGCCACGGCTCCCCGCCGGAGCCGGACGGTGCGCTTGCGCAGTCGGACCGAAGCGGCCAGGAACTCCACCGCGCTGCGGGTGAGGAAGGTGTCACCCGAGGACTTCGCCCAGGCATGAGCCTGCTCCAGCCGAGAACCCCGGTACAGCAGCGCGCTGTCGCGGCGGGAGTCCTCCCAGGCCCTGCCGTCCTCCTCCAGCCGCTGCCGCAGCAGGTTCCCGTTCCTGTCCTCGTCGATCCAGTCGCGCAGGCGCGGCCAGGCGTGGAGCAGCGCCTCATGGGTGATCTCCACGGTCTCCGCGTCCAGCGTCACCAGCCGGGCGCGAACCAACGCTTCGAGCGACTCCTCCGTCTTGCCGGGGTCCGTCGACTCATCAGCCAGTTGCCGCCGGGTCCCCCGCCTGCGGGTGGCCTGGGTGTCCTCGCCCAGCCGGACCAGCCTGAGCAGGAGCAGGCGCGCGGCCGTGCGGGCCGCCGGATCGAGACCGGACCAGGCCCGCTCGGCCGTCGCCGCCACCGCTCCCTGGATCCCGCCGCCGCGCGGTAGCCGGCCAGCGTCAGCCGGCCCGCCTTGCGTCGCTGCCAGGTGGCGAGCAGAGCGTGCGAGAGCAGGGGCAGCACGCCCGCGTCGTGCGCCCCGCGCGGGCCGTCGACGCTGACCTCCCGGACGATCAGCTCCGCCAGTCCCGGTTCGAGTTCGAGCCCCACGGCCCTGGCCGGACGCGACACCGCTTCGCGCAGCTCCGCGGTGGTCAGCGGCCCCAGCACCATGTGCCGGTGCTGGAGCGCGTCGGCCAGTTCGGGATGTCCGAGGCACTGCTCGTAGAAGTCGGCGCGTATGCCGAGGACCACAAGTACGGGGGCGATGTCACCGGCGGCGGCGGGCGAGCACGCGGCGTGCAGGAGCCGGACGAACGTGCGCCGGTCGGCCTCGTCCGAGCAGAGGGTGAACGCCTCCTCGAACTGGTCCACGATGACGACCGGGCGAGTGGCGCGGGACGTCTCGCGCCGCGCCCAGGCCGCGACGGCCTCCCGCACCGCGTGCTCGAAGCGCCCGGTGCCGGGCTCGTCGGCCTCCGCTTCCTTTTCGGCGGACAGGACGGGGGCGAGTTCGGGGATCCGACGGGTCAGCTCCGCGAGGGGGGCGCCGCCCGGTACGAGTTGCAGCACGTCCCTGCCGCCGCGCAGGGCGGGCACCAGGCCGGCGTTCAGCAGGGAGGACTTCCCCGCTCCCGAGGCGCCCACGAGCATGACCAGGCCGCCGGTCCGCTCGGCCGCCTCGAGCTGGCCGACGAGGGCGGCCGTCCACCGCTCCCGGCCGAAGAACCACCGGGCGTCCTCCCGGCGGTAGGGAGCCAGCCCCCGGTACGGGCACACGCCACCGGGGACGGCCGGGGCGTCGGCGGAGGAACGCTCCTCGTCGTCCGTCTCCTCCTCGGTCGCCGGGGGGCGGTCGCCGACCGGGTCGGCCACCGCGCGCTCCCACAGGCGCTGCCACTGGGCGAGGTCGTACAGGCCGGTGGACACCGGTGCGGGCCGTGAGCGCCGTGCTTCGGGGATCAGGACGTGCAGCACCGCCGCGAGGGCGGCGAACTGGGCGGGCACGTTCCTGGCCCGCCGCCAGTCGCTGATCCGCTGTGCGGACACCCGCACGGGGCGCCCTCGTTCGTCGACCCGCTGAAGCCGGACGACCGCCTCCGCCACGCGTTTGAGCGGAGGGTTGCCGGCCTCCTTGTACAGCAGGGCGAGACGTTCCGCGAAGGCCGTGCGTGCTCCCGAGTCGGAACTCAAGGTCCCCACCCCTTACTTCCACCGCACCTGACGTCCGGACCGGAAAACTCACCTTATACGGCTGACCTGCGGTTAAGTCGCCCGGGCCGTACCGGAATCTCCTCGCTGACGGCATCAACTGGCAGGATCCACGGCGCGGGAGCTAACCGACCGCGCGGTGCCCGGACAGGCCACCGGATCGGCGCTCGGCGAGACGACGTGCACTGCCGCACGTCCGCGACGCAGGCACGTCCGCGACGCGCCCCGCCTTTCCTCGACCGTGCCGGTACGGCTCGGCTCGACGCCACCACCCGGTTCGGCACCGGTCTCCACGAGGGGAGGGACCGGTGCCGGACGGTGGGGCGCGGAGAAACGCCCCCCCGATACCACCCGAGTGTCCCGGGTCGCCGTCCCCGCCACCGTACGCCACAGCACGACACCGCACACCCCTGGATAGCTGACGGTCCGTCAGTTATGGTCTGCCCTGCCGTACCGTTTCCGAAGGGGTGGGTGCAGTGCAGACATTTCCGCCAAGTCCCCGGCCGCCGGGCACCCCACGGTGGGTGGCGATGTACCACCAGCCGACCACGGCCTCCTGGCGGGTGGCGGCGGAGTCGCCCCACCGCTCCGCCGTGCTGTACGCGGTCGGTGAGATGACCCAGACGGTGCGGGCGCGCGGAGACGACGTGACGGTCGCGCTGTGGGGCCCGAAGGACGGCGCCTGGCATCTGTTCGACGCGCCGGGGGGCACGACCGCCACGGCACCGCTTCCGCGCCCCGCCCGGAGCAGCGCGGAGCCGGGCAAGCTCGCCGAACGCATGGCCGACCGCCGCCACCAGGTCCTGATGGCCGGCCTGAGCAAGGCAGGGCTGTACGACCTCACGCAGGAGGACACGGCGGTCCTCCGGGAGTTGGTGGAGCGGCTCGACGAGCCCACGGTGCGTCGCGTCGCCCACTGGCTCGCCGCTGCCGGAGGCCAAGGGGCGTCCGTCTGACGACTCCCGCCGGGCGCACGACGCCCTGCGGAAGCCCCGACGCCCCAGGCCCCAGGGCCCTCCGTCCGGCACCGCCTCGCGCGCGGAGCGCTACGGTTGCCTCTGTGCGGACGGAGAGAGAGGCGGACCGGATGAGCAGTACCGTCGCGGAGGCCCTGGTCACCCTGGGCCGCCGGTACGTACGGGACGCTCCGGGCTCGTTCGGCAAGGCGCTTGTGGCCGCCCGGTTCCTGAACCCGCATCTGCGGGACCACCCCCGCCGACGGGTCGTCGAGACCCGCTTCGGTGCGCGGTTCGCGGTCGACACCCAGGACCTGATCCAGCGGTACCTGTATCTCTTCGGGGTGTGGGAGCCGCACATGACCGGCTGGATCCAGCGCCGGCTGAAGCCGGGAGACGGCTTCATCGACGTCGGGGCCAACATCGGCGTCTTCAGCGTGCTGGCCTCACGGCTCGTCGGAGACCAGGGACGGGTCGTGGCGATCGAGGCCTCCCCGGCGTTCCACCGCCGTCTGGTGCAGCAGGCCCGGCTGAACGGGTGCCGGAACATCCGGGCCGTGAACGCCGCGGTCTCCGACGCGCCCACCACACTGACCTTCGTGCTCGCCAGCTCGCGCAACATGGGCGCGAACAGCATCGTCCCGTACGACGGGCCGGCCGAGTCCACCTTCGAGATCGACGCCCTGCCGCTGCCGGAGCTGCTCGATCCGGAGGAGATCGCGAACGCCCGTGTGATCAAGATAGATGTGGAGGGGGCGGAGGGCGGAGTCGTCCGCGGTCTGGCGCCCGTGCTGGACAAGCTCCGGCCGGACGCGGAGATCACCGTGGAGGTGACCCCCGAGCGGATGGCCCGACTCGGCGACCGTGCCGAGGACTTGATGCGCATTATGTCCGATGCCGGCTTCCACGCCTACCGGTTGGCCAACGACTACGCGGCCGAGAGCTACCCGCGCGCGCTGAGCGGGACGCCCGGGGTGGCGGTCCGCCTGCGGGGTCCGGTGGTCGAAGAGACCGATGTGGTCTTCTCCCGGGTGGACGCCGAGACCCTGCCCTGACGCGCGCGTCGCGGCGCGGCGCGTCGCGACGCGACGCGTCCCGGCAGCGGGAGTGCGGCCAAGTGGTGCTTCCGGGCATCCGGCCCTTGGGGCCGGATGGTGGTGGCGGGCACGCGGGCGGCGGTGCTTCGGGCCACGCGGGGCCTGGGACCCGGCGGTGCTTCGGGGCACGCGGGGCCTGGGCCCCGGCGGTGCTTCGGGGCACACGGGCCTGGGACCCGGCGGTGCTTCGGGGCACGCGGGACCTGGGCCCCGGCGGTGCTTCCGGGCACGCGGGACCTGGGCCCCGGCGGTGCTTCCGGGCACACGGGCCTGGGCCCCGGCGGTGCTTCGGGGCACACGGGCCTGGGACCCGGCGGTGCTTCGGGGCACACGGGACCTGGGCCCCGGCGGTGCTTCGGGGCACACGGGACCTGGGACCCGGCGGTGCTTCGGGGCACGCGGGCCTGGGACCCGGCGGTGCTTCGGGGCACGCGGGACCTGGGACCCGGCGGTGCTTCCGGGCACGCGGGACCTGGGTCAGACGGTGCTTCCGGATATACGGGGTCCGCGGTCAGGTCGTGCTTTCGGGCGCCAGGGGTCCGTCGTCAGGTCGTGCTTCCGGGGCTCGGGTACCGCCAGCCGGAGGACGCCAACGCCCTGGCCCTTGCCTCCACCACCGCCATACGCCGCTCCCGCTCGGCGGGATCGACATGCGATGCCTGGCCCGTGGCCTGCCCCTGCCACTTCCGGTACAGCAGCCCCACCTCCCGGGAGAACCAGCCCCGGCTCACGGCGTTCAGCGCGAGCAGCAGTCCCGTGTCCTCGGACGCCGGCAGCGCCATCCAGCCCCCGAGCGCCATCAGGAGGTCGCGCCGGACACAGAGCGTCGCCGGGTGGACCTGGGCGCAGAAGCCGTTCGCCTTCCAGAAGTCGAGGACCGCGCCGCGCTCGACCGGCCCGTCCGCCGGATCGCCGGGGAAGCCGGCCGTCGAGCCGTCCGGGAGGAGGTCCAGCGCGCGGGACGTGGTCCAGCCGAGGGTGGGGTCCGCTTCGAGGACGGCCAGGTCGCGGGCCAGGGTGCCCGGCGGGAGCTGGTCGTCCGCGTCCAGCACCTTCACGTACGCGCCGTCGGTGTGCGCCAGGGCCATCGTGCGGGCGACACCGGGTCCACCGGGCCGGCCCTGACGGAAGGTCACGCGCTCGTCGTCCGGGACGTACGGGCGGACGTCGTCCGTCTCCCCGTCCTCCTGGATCACCCAGTGCCACTCCCAGCCCTCCGGAAGCCACTGTTCGCCCAGGGACTTGTACGCCTCCGGCAGGAACCGGGCCGACGGGGCGTGGACAGCGGTGACGACGATGAGGCGCACGCTCACGGCTGCGCTCACCACCTTTCCAGGGGAGTGACGAAGACCAGCTCCGTGCGGTCGCCGGGCAGTGTGACGTCGGTGATGTCCACGACGCGGCCGCCGGTGTCGTACGAGGTCTTGCGGAGCAGGATCACCGGCGTCCCCGGCGGAAGTTCCAGCTCCTGCACCTCTTCGGGCGTCGGCGGACGGGCGGTGAAGCGCTCCTCGATGCGGTCGACCTCGATGCCGACCGTGCGGAGCTGGTTCTGTGTGCCGCCGGGCCAGGGCTCGTTGGAGTCGTCCAGCAGGTCCGGATTCCCCGCGACCACGTCACGGACGAGGTAGGAGGTCACCAGGCTGAACGGGGCGGTCTCGGCCGCGCAGCGCGTCCGGTACGTGCGCTCCAGCAGGACCGTGCCGTCCGGGACGCCGAACGCGTTCGCCAGGTCCTTGGGCGCCTCCGTCTCGCGGTACCTCGCCTCGAACACGAGGTGGTGCGACGGGAGCCCGGTGTCGTGCTCCGTCGCCCCGGTCCGCGCCCGCGTGGCCAGCGACTGCCGGGCGCGGTCCTTCTCCCACTGGTGCCGCCCGTTGTGGCGCACCACGGGGGTCCGCTGACGCCGTACGCGGGTTCCGTGGCCGTGCCGTCCGTCCATCAGCCGGTCGTCCGCGATCAGCTCGTACGCCTTGGGCACTGGTGCTCTCACCGATCCGTCGGGGGCCCTCCAGGCCAGCCTAGGACTCCTCAAGAGCTCCTGACGACTCGGGAAGGGGCATGGGCTGCGCAGGCCGAGGCGCCGGTGCCGGAAGACGAGCACACGGCAGACTGCCCGGCACCTGGGAGCAGGTGCCGGGTCGTCTGCCGTCGGCGTGTACGCAAGTCGCCTCGGTGGGTCCCTGGGTCTCTTCGGGTCCCTGAGTCTTTGGATCCCTGAGTGTTTCGGTCCCTGAGCGTTTCTGTCTGAACGTCGTCCGCGGATCCGTCAGCTGCGCAGCAGCACGGTCGGCTCCTCGAAGGGTCGTGGTACGGCGTGGGAGCGAAGGGCGTGGTGGGTGAGGGGCGTGCCGGCGGTGGCCGTGGAGGGACGGTGGCGGCAGGAGGGGGAGGAGCCGTGGGCCTCGGCCCTGATGCGCTGCTTCATCGTGGGGGGCAGGGAGTGGGCGAGGGCCCGGTATCCGTGCGCCGGCCACGGCAGCGTCACCTGCGGGCCGGAGGTGCGCGCCGACTGCGGCTGTGGTACCGATGCGGCAGCCGCCGTGGTGGCGTTCGTGGTGGCGAATCCGAGCGCGGCGAACAGCGCCAGGAAGGCGGTGACGACGGCGGTCCACAGCTTCATGACCTTGTTCCGGGCCATGACCCCTCACTTTCGGGTTGGGCGATTTGCGTACTTTCCTCATGATGTGTATGAGGGCTCCGAAGTGGTGGACCGACGCCCGTGCCGCGTCGATCTTCGGATGAACACCACCCGGATGGGTGCACGGGGTCGCACAAGGCCGAAAAGGGCCGGAAATCAGTGGTGGAAGGCGGTGGACGTCACACACCGTGAGGTCCGCTCACCCGCGGATCGTCAGCGGTGAGGTCCGGTCGTACTGTGCTGTGCCGGGCCGGAGTTGAGCGTCGGCTCAGGTCACCGATCGATATCGATCGGTGTGTATAGTCGGGCGCCAGAGGTCCCCTACGTCAAGGAAAGACGAGGTCGCGCGGTGAAGAAGCTTCTCCTGGTCGCACTGGCCGCCATCGGCGGGCTCCTCGTGTACCGCCAGATCCAGGCGGATCGCGCCGAGCAGGATCTGTGGACGGAGGCGACTGACTCCGTGCCCACGGGTTCGTGAGTTCAGACAGACAGCAGTTCAGAGCAGACCCCGGCCGCCGACGCGGTCGGGGTTTTGTGTTGCTTTCTGGCAGGGACTCCCCGATGCGCTCCTGCCCGTCAAGGGATCGAATGCCGCCGCAAGCGCCGTTGCCAGGGGTGAGCATTTCGGCCGCTCCTCGGTGATGCGCTGATGCCCCTGTGGCCGGCGGGGCAGGATGGGCGACGGCCCGGTCCGGTCCGGGGCGGTCCGGTCCGTGGCGGCATACGGCCAGAGGGGGCGCGGGATGTGGTGGCGCACGGAAGCGCGGCACGGAGCGCGGGGGCGCAGACTCACGCAGGCGCACGCGGTGGTGGCCCTGTGCACAACGGCCGCGCTCGGTGTCACCCCGGCGCTCCCCGCGCGAGCCGCCCAGGCCGCCCCGGCGGCAGACGCCACGCCTGCTCCGTACGCCTTCGCGTCCGACGCCGGAACGGTCCAGGGCGCCACCGGCACCACCGACGCCACACGTCTTGATCCCGGACACACGTACCGGAGCACCCTCCCCGCGGCCGGCAAGCTCTACTACCGCCTGGACCTCGACGCCACCACCGACGCCTACGTCTCCGCGACCGCCGTCCCCCGGGCCGGCGCCCAGGTCTCCGCCTCCGACGGCCTGCGCGTCTCCGTCCAGGACGCCGACGGCACCCCCTGCTCCTCCGGCACCACACACTTCGGCCCCACCCAGAGCCCGCACCCCGTCGCCGCATGGGCCGCCCGCGAGACCGGACCCGGCAGCTACGGGTGCAAGGACGCCGGGGTGTACTACGCGGTCGTCGAACGGCGCGACCTGTCCGGGTCCGCGACCGGCGCGTGGGACCTGGAGCTGGACTACGTCTCCGAACCCTCCCTGCGGCAGCCGGACGCCACGACCACCACACCGCCCGGCGCCTGGAACTCCGCGACCCCCGACGCCCTGCTGGGCGACCCCGTCCGGCGCGCGGGCGGGGCCGGCTTCGCCACGGCGAGCGCTCTCGGCCAGGGCGTCTGGCGTGACGCGATCCGGCCGGGGCAGACGCTCTTCTACAAGGTGCCCGTCGACTGGGGCCGGCAGCTTTCCGCCACCGCCGAGCTGGGCAGCTCCTCCGGCGGCTCTCCTGGCGACGGCTACGTCGGCACCGCTTTGGCCATGGCGCTGTACAACCCCGTCCGCGGCCACGTCGACGACGCCACCACCGGGTACAGCGGTGCCCAGACCTCGGCGGCCCTCACCCCGCTGCCGCCCGTCGCCTACGCCAACCGCCACGCCGCCGGCGAGCGCACGAGCGGAATGCGGTTCGCGGGCTGGTACTACCTCGCCGTGCACCTCGGCGCACCCGTGGCACAGCGGTTCGGGAACGGCCCGTTCGGACTGACGCTGCGCGTGCGGGTGAGCGGGACAGCGACGTCCCCTCCGGCGTACGCAGGGTGGTCCGCGCCGCGCGATGTGTTCCGGGTGACGGCGGCCGACCGGGAGGAAGCCGCGGTGGGGACGCCTGGAGCCGGCGGGGGAGAGAGAACGGCCGCGGCCGGCGGGTACCGCGATTCCCGCACGATGACGGCGGTCGCGGTGGGCGGGATCGGCACCGGGACCGCCCTGGTCCTGGTGCTCGCGGTGTGGACGGCCGCCGCCCGGCGGCGGGCGCGCAGCCGATGGGCCGCGTGACCGCCGCTCAGATCCGCAGCAACGCCCAGAATCCGACCGCGTAGCACAGCAGCGCGAGGAGCAGGACCGGCACGGCGACCTTCGCGGGCGGGCCGTGGCGCCGGGTGGCCTCTCGCCTGCCGTGCCGGGCGACCCGCTGCGGCTGCGTGGGAGCGTGCGGGGACGGGACGCCGTGGGCCTGGAGGTGTTGCTGTACGGCGACCGCCGGGGTTGCCGCGGGTGCCGTGGCGGAGGGCACCCGGGTGGGGTCGTGGTGCGGGGCGTGGGCCGGGGCCACGGCCGCCGTGGGCGGTGACGGCGGCCGGGCGGGCGGCCGTGGCACCACGGGGACCGCTTTGTGCGGCAACGGCAGCGGCGGCGGCAGATGGAAACTCCCGGTGTCCGACATGGCGGACGGCCGCGGAGGCGGCGCCGGGTCGGACGTCGGGGTGGGGTCGGAAGTCGGAGTGGGGCCGGACGCCGGGGTGGGGCCGGACGTCCACGTGGTGTCGGACGTCCACGTGGTGTCGGACATCGGTTCCGAGGCGGCCGGAGGTGCAGGACAGGGCGACGGTGTCGGATCCACGGTGGGTCTGGGCGGTACGACGAGGGGAGCGGCCACCGGCCGTACGGCAGAGGGAGGCGGTCCGGGCGTTGCGGTGCCCGAAACCCCGGGCCCGGCACCGGCCGTCCCCGCACCGGTCGTCGGGGGCGCCGTGGTCGGCCGCGGCGGTATCGAACCGGTCGCCGGCCATGATGCCGACACCCGGTCCGCCGACACCCGGTGCGCAGACACCCCGTCCGTCGACACCCCACCGGCCGCACCACCCGCCCCCGCGCGCACCGGCCCGTCGGGCCCGAACCCCGCCGGAAGGGGCCCGAGTTGGTCGAAGATCTCCACCTGCTCCACGTCGGGCCCCGGCTCCGGCAGCAGCTCCACGGCCGTGGCAAGCGCCTTGCGCGCCCCGGTCGCCGTACGGAACCGCGCGGCCGGATCCGGCTGCACCAGGTTCGCGACGACCTCCCACAGCGGCCCGGGCACTCCCTGTGGCGCCCCCGGCGTCCCGTTGGCCGTGAAGTACTCGACCAGCGCCTTGGCGTCGGGCTTGGCACCCTGCAGCAGATACAGGGCGACCAGTCCCACGGCGAACAGGTCGGCCGGGAAGTCGGGTTCCGCGCCCAGCAGTTGCTCCGGAGCGAGATAACCAGGCGTGCCCACCACGTAGTCGGTCTCCGTCAGCCGCGGCTCACCCAGCCGCATGGCGATGCCGAAGTCCGACAGCCGCAGCCGGGGCCGGGCCGTGCCGGTGGCCTCCAGAAGGATGTTGGCGGGCTTGATGTCCCGGTGCACGACCCCCTCCGCGTGCACGGCCGCGAGCCCGGACAACAGCTGGTCCAGCAGGGTGCAGACGAACACCGGGGGCAGCGGCCCGTAGTCCCCGACGAGGTGGACGAGCGAGCCGCCGGCGACCAGGTCCATGGTGAACAGCACCTTGTCGTCGTCCGCGGCCCAGCTCGCGGGTGCCAGAACATGGGGGTGGTCGATGCGCAGCGCCTGCTCGCGCACGAACCTCAGCAGGGAGTGGGCGTCGCTCTGCTGCAGCACCTTCGCGGCCACATAACGGCGTCGCCGGTGGTCCCAGGCGCGCCAGACCGCACCGACTCCCCCGCGCCCGATGGGATCGACCAGTTCGTACCGCCCGGCGAAGACCTCACCCATGGTCGTGCGTCGCTCCCCCTCCCGGACGGCGACGAGGACCCCCGTGCACCCCCCGGCGCGAGAGTCCCCGGCGGCAAAGGCGTCGGCTCAGTTCTGGTGGGACTGGTAGTGGGCGACCGCGTCGGAGGTGCGGCCGGCGCCGTACACCCGGAGGAACTCTGCCAGTTCCGGGTGGCTCGGGGCGAGGGTGTCCGCCGCCTCGATGATGTCCCCGGCCGCCGCCACCGAGCGCAGCAGCGACTGGATCTCACGGACCACCCGCTTCACCGTGGGCGCACCCGAACTGTTCGTCGTCTGTGTGGTGTTGCTCAGCACCGAGCCCCCCTGGGACTTCTTGATCTCCTCCATGCGCTCGGTCGCCTCGGCGGCGCTGACACTGCCGTCCGACACCTGCGCCGCCAGATCCTGCAGCAGCTGCACCCGCTGGACCACCGCCGGGTTGCCGATCTTGGCCCGCTGACCGCTCATCAGCTGCGACAGCATCGGGGCGGACAGTCCGAGAACCCCCGCGAGCCGGGCCTGGTTGAGCCCGAGATCCTCGATGAGTCTACGGAAGAGCGCCCCCAACGGCTCCCCGTACCAGTTCCGCTGCAGCTCCCGCGCTCTTGCGGTGGCTTCCTGCTGTGCGGCGTCCATTGCGTCTCCCCATCGCTGCCCCAAAAACCGCGGTTCGCTGTAGCGAACCACGACGAGCATCTTACGGAGAGTGGTTGTCCACGGGGACCCCCCATCTTTTTGTGAGATACCGGCCAGGACCCGGTACGCTGGTCCGCAGCGCCCGGCGGTCCGTGTTCCACCGCCCGGACGTCTCTCCTCGGGGCCTTAGCTCAGTTGGTAGAGCGCTGTCTTTGCATGGCAGATGTCAGGGGTTCGACTCCCCTAGGCTCCACACTCGAAACCGGTCGATCGCCGCGTCGTGGCGATCGACCGGTTTTTGCGTGTGCCGTGACTCCGGTCACACGCGGAATTTGCAGCCGTTGCGATCCATAGCGTGAACAGCCGGCGAAGGCCGGGCTCCTCGCGGTCTCCCTCCTGGGGTCCGGCGGCCACCGGCCCTCCACCGGGGCGCGTTAGCAGTCCTGGTACCACCTGGTGGGCCCCGGCGTGCGTAATCGTGAATGTGCTCCGAGTGAGCGAAGTCTCCACGGAACGTGCACACCAGAAGCGTTGCAAACGTCATCACGGAGATGAGACGTGAACGCCCGCCCTCGTTCCACGTGAAACAGCGCCGTGGGGCAGGGGAACCCTCACCTTCCCCTGCCCCACGGTGTGATGGCAGCCCACAGCCGACCAGGCTGACTCAGCGGCGGTCGTCGCCGTCCGTGGAGTCCTCCTCGGCCTGCTTCGCCTCCACCTCCGGGTCCAGCACGCTGGGACCGCTGCCGTCCACCGACGACAGCCGCTCGCTCTGCGGGACCTCGGTCGCGGCAGGCGGCTCGACCAGCCAGTCGGGGTTCGCCTGCTTGTCCCACCACTTCCAGGCGGCGAAGGCGCCGCCCGCCGCGAGGCCCAGCAGGGCCAGACCCTTCGCCACGCGGCGGCCCTGGCCCGCCGCCGCTGCCGGCGCACCAGCTTCTCGATCTGCCGCGGCGAGATCTGACCGCGCAGCGCGGCCAGCGCCGCCGCCCCGCGGGCCGCCGCCTCCTCCCGCACCGGGCCGGCCGCGGCTACGGCCTGCTCGATCTTCGGACGGGAGTAGTCGGCCGCCTGGCGGGCCGCCTTGCGGGTGCGGGTCGCGGCCTGGTCCACTGCCGGCGGCACATGGGCGCGGGCCTGTTCCAGACGCGGGGCGAGATGGGCGTCGTACTGGACGCGGGCCTGCTCGGCGGCCTGCGACACCTTGGGCGCGAGACGGACACGCGCCTCATGTGCGTAGTGCGCTGCCTTGTCCTTGGCCGTGTCGGCGTAGGGCGCCACCACTTCCGCGGCATGCAGCACGCTGTCCTTCGCCGAACCGGTCGCGGCGCGCACGCTGTCGATGCGGGTCACGGGGTTCCTCCTCCTCGGTGGCGTACGGTAATTCGACTTTCCAGCCTTTTACGGATCATGCCTGTCGAACAGCACCCGGGCATGCGAGGAACGGCATCCGGGTCATGAGGTCCCAAGCGGACGATTGCGGTCCGTGCCCGGGCGGACGACGAGAGACGATCACGCGCATCAGCCGATCACGTGCAAGAGCGGATGAATACGGAGTAACAGGAGCTTGTCCCCGACAATGCCACGGATCGTCCGGCCGCGCCCTCGAGACAGGACGACTCGACCGGTTTTCCACACGCCCGCAGCCGCCACCGGCCGCACGAACCGCCCACCGTCCTCCCTCCCGCCCCAGCAGCATCACAAGAACCACCGACCGATGTTTCCCCCGGACGTGGTCGCCGGACGACGCGGAGGGCGTAGCGTGCGAGGATCAGGGGGTCACAAAGGACAACGGAAGGCAGATCGTGGCTGAGCAGCTCTACGCCACCCTGAAGACCAACCACGGCGACATCCTGGTCCGGCTCTTCCCGGACCACGCCCCCAAGACGGTCAAGAACTTCGTCGAACTCGCCAAGGGCGAGCGTGAGTGGACCAACCCCGCCACCGGCGAGAAGTCCACCCAGAAGCTCTACGACGGCACGGTCTTCCACCGGGTGATCAGCGGCTTCATGATCCAGGGCGGTGACCCGCTGGGCAACGGCACCGGCGGTCCCGGCTACCAGTTCGAGGACGAGTTCCACCCGGACCTGCGCTTCGACAAGCCCTACCTGCTGGCCATGGCCAACGCCGGCCCGGGCACCAACGGCTCGCAGTTCTTCATCACGGTCGCCCCGACGGCCTGGCTGAACCGCAAGCACACGATCTTCGGCGAGGTCACCGACGCTGGCAGCCAGAAGGTCGTGGACTCCATCGCCACCACCCAGACCAACCCGCGCACCGACCGCCCGGTCAACGACGTCGTCATCGAGTCGGTCGTCGTCGAGACCCGCGAGGGCTGACCCCCACAGGGCACCCCGCACGAGGGAACAAAAGCGCCCCGCCCGTCCGTAGAAGGAGGGGCGGGGCACCCCGTCGTACGGAGAAGTGAGGGACCTCATGGACCAGGCGCCAGGCAGCCCGCAGGGCCCGCAGAACCAGGGGCCGTCCGAGGCCCGGGAGCTGCCGGTCTGCTACCGGCACCCGGACCGCGAGACCGGCATCCGCTGCACCCGATGCGAGCGCCCCATCTGCCCGGAGTGCATGGTCGACGCCTCGGTGGGCTTCCAGTGCCCCGAGTGCGTCCGCACCGGATCCGGCACGGGCCACGCCCCGGCCGCCTCCCGGCCGCGCACGCTCGCGGGCGGGGCGGTCACCGCCGACCCCCGGCTGCTCACGAAGATCCTCATCGGGATCAACCTGGGCGTCTTCCTGCTCCAGATGTCGCTCGGCGACACCTTCACCAACCACTTCGAGCTCGTCGGACGAGCCAGCTTCTCGATCTCCGGCCCGATCGAGGGGGTCGCTGAAGGCCAGTGGTACCGGCTGCTGACCGCGATGTTCCTGCACGGCAGCTACATCCACATCCTGTTCAACATGCTCAGCCTGTGGTGGATCGGCGGCCCGCTGGAGGCGGCCCTCGGCCGCGCCCGCTACCTCGCGCTCTACTTCGTCTCCGGGCTCGCAGGCAGCGCCCTCACGTATCTGATCGCCGCGCCCAACCTGCCCTCACTCGGCGCCTCCGGCGCGATCTTCGGTCTGTTCGGCGCCACCGCCGTGCTCATGCGCCGGCTCCGCTACGACATGCGGCCCGTCATCGCCCTGCTGGTGATCAACCTGATCTTCACCTTCGGGTGGAGCAACATCGCATGGCAGGCCCACATCGGGGGACTCGTCGGCGGTGTCGTGGTCGGCTACGCCATGGTCCACGCACCGCGCGAGCGCCGGGCCCTCGTGCAGTACGGGGTGTGCGCGCTGGTGCTGGCCGCCGTGGTCGTCATGACACTGGTGAGAACAGCTCAGCTCACCTGAGTGGCGAATGTGCACAGGCCGTAGCCCGGGGTTGTACCCAGAGTTGTCCACAGCCCGGCCCGGGATCTTGTGCATGCCGCGGGGAACGCAGGTGCCCCCTGTCACCGACCGGAGTTTTCCCAGGTGGGACAGGGGGCGAACAGGTTTGCGGGGGCCGGTGATTCCGTCATACCGGCGTCAATGCCCGACGGGTTATCCACAGATCGTCGTTCTTTTTCCACTGGCCGCAAGGATTGTGGACAGGGTTGTGGATAACTCGGCGTGCAGCTGTGGGCAGAGCCGGCGCGGACGGGTGTCGGGCCCCTACTTCCACTGGGTGGAGACGCCGAACCCGGCGGCGATGAACCCGAAGCCCACCACGATGTTCCAGTTGCGCAGGGCGTGGATCGGCAGCGACCCGTCGGTCACGTAGAAGACGACGATCCAGGCCAGCCCGATGAGGAACATGGCGAGCATGACCGGTGCGACCCAGCCGCGGTTCTCCAGCTTGATGGCCTGGGCCTGCTTGGACGGCGGGGGCGTGTAGTCGGCCTTCTTGCGGATACGTGACTTCGGCACGAGGGTCTCTCCTGTCGATGCGCTGCGTCGCCGCGCAGGGAACTGGGGCTGGCTCCGGGGCAGCGTACAAGGGGACATGAGCGCTCCCCCGGGCGTCCGTTAGCGTAGTGCTTCCGCGGCGCCGAAGGAGATAAGGGTACGTGAGCGATACGGCCGACTCCCCCGGGACGGGTTCCGATTCCCCGGAAGCGGGGAACCCGTCCGTCCGCACGCGCCGATTCCGGCCCGTGCGGGTGCTCACCGTGGGCGTCTTCGCACTCGCCGGTCTTCTGTTCATGACGAGCTTCAACACGGCCAAGGGCACCAACCTCCGCACCGACACCTCGTTGCTGAAGCTCTCCGACCTCATCCAGGAGCGCAGCCACAAGAACGCCCGGCTCGACGAGTCCGACGCCGCTCTGCGCTCCGCCGTGGAGGCCCTGGCCAAGCGCACCGGCGGCACCATGAGCAAGGCCGAGCAGGACCGCCTCGCGGCGCTGGAGAAGGACGCCGGCACCCAGAGGCTCAGCGGCAGGGCCGTCACGGTCACCCTGAACGACGCCCCGCCGAACGCCACCGCGAAGCTCCCCGGATACCCGGAGCCGCAGCCCGACTACCTGGTGATCCACCAGCAGGACCTCCAGGCCGTGGTGAACGCGCTGTGGCAGGGCGGCGCCCAGGGCATCAAGGTCATGGACCAGCGGCTGATCTCCACCAGCGCGGTGCGCTGCGTCGGCAACACCCTGATCCTCCAGGGCCGCGTCTACTCGCCCCCCTACAAGATCACGGCCGTCGGGGACCCGGACAAGCTGCAGAAGGCGCTCGCGGACTCGCCCGCGATCCAGAACTACATGGTGTACGTCAACGTCTACGGCCTCGGCTGGAAAGTCACCGAGGACGGAACGGTGACTCTTCCCGGCTACTCCGGCACAGTGGACCTGCACTACGCCAAGCCCGTGGAGTAGAGGCCGCTGCCGCTGGGGGGATCCGTGCCGCTGCGCGTGATCGTCAGGACCGTCAGCGAACTGTGCATCACCGTGGGCGCCCTCATCGTGTTGTTCGTGGTCTACGTGGTGTTCTGGACCGGGGTGAAGGCGGACGGCGCGATGAGCGACCAGATCGGCCAGTTGCAGAAGCAGTGGGCGAAGGAGGCGGTGCGCACGTCCGCCGCGCCGACGAGCGCCGCGAGCCCCGGCAGTCCGGGGCCGTATGTCCAGGGTCGGCCGTTCGCCGTCATGTACGTCCCCCGGTTCGGTTTCACGTGGAACAAGCCCGTGCTCGAGGACACCGCCGTGGACACCCTGAAGAAGGGGCTGGGCCACTACAAGGGCGCTGCTCGGCTCGGCCAGGTGGGCAACTTCGCGGTCGCCGGCCACCGGCGTACGTACGGCGATCCCTTCAAGGACTTCCCCAGGCTGCGGCCCGGCGACGCGGTGGTCCTCACCGACGGCACCACCTGGTTCACGTATCGGATCGACAAAGGCCCTTACAAAACGGTGCCCTCCGACGTTGAAGTGATCGACCCTGTGCCACGTACGTCCGGGTACACGCGTCCGGGACGCTATCTGACGCTGACCACGTGCGATCCCGAGTGGGGTCACAGTCACCGGCTGATCGTCTGGGCGCACCTGGATTCCACACAGCCTGTGGAGGCAGGGAAACCGGCGGCTCTGCGCCAGTAGTCTGGTGGCGTACGGCGTGAGTCTGGTGCCGTGGTGAGACGGAAGGGACGGCATGTACGGCTGGATCTGGCGGCATCTGCCGGGGAATGCGTGGCTGAAGGCACTGATTTCCGTCGTGCTGGTCCTGGCCGTGGTGTACGTCCTGTTCCAGTACGTCTTCCCGTGGGCCGAACCGCTGCTGCCCTTCAACGATGTGACGGTGGACAACCAGTGAGTGCGCGCATTCTCGTCGTCGACAACTACGACAGCTTCGTCTTCAACCTGGTGCAGTACCTGTACCAGCTGGGCGCCGAGTGCGAGGTGCTGCGCAACGACGAGGTGTCGACGGCGCACGCCCAGGACGGCTTCGACGGCGTCCTGCTGTCCCCCGGGCCGGGCACGCCCGAGGAGGCGGGCGTCTGCGTCGACATGGTCCGCCACTGCGCGGCGACGGGCGTCCCCGTCTTCGGCGTGTGTCTGGGCATGCAGTCGATGCAAGTGGCGTACGGCGGTGTCGTCGACCGGGCGCCGGAGCTGCTGCACGGCAAGACTTCGCTGGTGGAGCACGAGGGCAAGGGCGTCTTCGCGGGACTGCCGTCCCCCTTCACGGCGACCCGTTACCACTCCCTGGCCGCCGAACCGGCCACCGTCCCGGCCGAGCTGGAGGTCACGGCGCGCACGCACGACGGGATCATCATGGGTCTCAGGCACCGGGAGCTGCGGGTGGAGGGTGTGCAGTTCCACCCCGAGTCGGTGCTGACCGAGCACGGACACCGCATGCTGGCCAACTGGCTGGCGGAGTGCGGTGACGAGGGGGCCGTGGCGAGGTCGGCGGGGCTCGCCCCGGTGGTGGGCAGGGCCACGGCGTGACCGCGCTGCGCCCCGAGCGCGAGAGCGGCGCCACCTACGGGGACGCCGCGGAGCAAGGGTCCTCGTACGGGCAGCAGCCGTACGGGGACTTCGGCGTGTGGCAGGGGCAGGAGCCGGGCGTTCAGTGGCAGGGCGCCGGGGAGTACGGGCAGCAGGCGCCGCAGCAGACGTACGAGCCCCAGCAGGGGTACGACGCGACGGCGGTACTCCCGTCGTACGGGGAACCGCGACCGGCACCGGCTCCCGCGTACGACGAGCCGCTGCCGGTGGACGACGAGACCGTCGCGCTGCGCGCCACGGACATCGAGGAGGCGCGGCGGGCCGCGAACCGCGCCGCCGAGGCCGCTCCGGCGCCCGGCGGCCGTGCCGCGCGCCGCAAGGCGGCCCGGAGGCACGGGCGGCGCGGGAGCGGGCCGCAGACGCCCGAGAAGGCCGTGGAGGCGCCCGCTCAGGCGCCGCGCTCCCGTGTGGAGGCCCGGCGGGCGGCGAGGGCGCAGAAGCCCGGTGCGGCGGTCGTGGCGAGCCGGGTGGTGGGTGAGCTGTTCATCACCACCGGTGTGATGATGCTGCTGTTCGTGACGTACCAGCTGTGGTGGTCGAACGTGCGGGCGCACCAGGAGGCGGGCAGCGCCGCGCAGCACCTCCAGCAGGACTGGGCGAGCGGCAAGCGGGAGCCGGGGGTGTTCGCGCCGGGGCAGGGCTTCGCCATCCTGCACATCCCGAAGCTGGACGTGGTGGCGCCGATCGCGGAGGGCACCAGCAAGACGAAGGTGCTCGACAAGGGCATGGTCGGGCACTACGGCGAGGGCAGCCTGAAGACGGCGATGCCGAGCGACAAGACCGGCAACTTCGGGCTCGCGGGGCACCGGAACACGCACGGCGAGCCGTTCCGGTACATCAACCGTCTCCAGCCGGGCGACGCCATCGTGGTGGAGACGCAGGACGAGTACTACGTCTACAAGATGACGTCGATGCTGCCGGTGACGTCTCCGGCGAACACCAGTGTCCTGGACCCGATCCCGAAGGGCTCGGGCTTCACCGCACCGGGCCGCTACATCACATTGACCACGTGCACGCCGGAGTTCACCAGCAAGTACCGGCTGATCGTGTGGGGCAAGATGGTCGAGGAACGGCCGCGCAGCAAGGGCAAGCCGGACGCGCTCATTTCTTAGGACGCGTGCCCTTTCGCGGCGCACGTGGAGGCACAGGCACGTGGAACAGACGGAGCGGATGCAGTGGGAGTGACCACCGACCAGGACGAGCAGACCGACGCGCCGTCACCCGGCCCCGGCGCCTCCTCGTCCGCACGGCGGCGCCGCGGGCGCGGCCGGATCGCGCTGGCCGTCAGCGTCTTCGGCGAGCTGCTGATCACGGCGGGCCTGGTGCTGGGCCTGTTCGTCGTCTACTCCCTGTGGTGGACGAACGTCATAGCGGACCGCAGGGCCGACCATCAGGGCGACAAGGTGCGCGACCACTGGGCGGCCGAGAAGGACAGCGGCCCGGGCGCCCTCGACACCAAGGACGGCATCGGCTTCCTGCACGTGCCGGCGATGAGGAACGGCGAGGTGCTCGTCGAGAAGGGCACGTCGACGAGCGTCCTCAACGACGGCGTGGCCGGCTACTACACGGACCCGGTCAAGGCGACGCTGCCGATGACGGGCAAGACGGGCAACTTCGCGCTGGCCGCGCACCGGGACGGGCACGGGGCGAAGTTCCACAACATCGACAAGCTGAAGAAGGGCGACCCGATCGTCTTCGAGACGAAGGACGACTGGTACGTCTACAAGGTCTTCGCGATCCTCCCGGAGACCTCGAAGTACAACGTGAAGGTGCTCTCGGCGGTCCCGAAGCAGGCGGGCGTGAAGAAGCCGGGCCACTACATCACGCTGACGACGTGCACCCCCGTCTACACCTCGGAGTACCGGTACATCGTGTGGGGCGAACTGGTGCGGGTGCAGAAGGTGGACAGCGAGCGGACGCCGCCGAAGGAGTTGGCTGAGTAGGATGCCGAGGGCCCGAAGCCGCAACTTCCTCTTGCGGCTTCGGGCTCCTGTGTTCGCTGCCGTCTCATGCAGAGCGTTCAGGCGCACGCCTGCGGTCCACGCTTCCAGCTCGTGGCGGTCCACGAGGACGACGCCGCTCAAACGGGCAATCGCCTGGGCTTCGTGGGTGAAGTTGCAGGTGGCGACGAACAGGGCGATGTCCACAGGCTCGACGGTCCGCGCGGCGCCGGCGAACTTCTGCATGTCGGCGCTCGACACGTACTGCCGATGGTTGTACCGCTTGCACTGGACGGCCACCGTTCGTCCGGCGGCCGTGCGTGCGGTGACGTCGATGCCTCGGTCGCTGTTGGCCCTCCGCACGACCACATCTGTACAGCCGTCGCGCCGGAGCAGGTCGGCGACTTGGCGTTCGAACGCCTGCCAGGTCATCTTCCTGATGGACGCGCTGATCCCGTTCCTCGGCTCCTCGCCCTCCAGTGTGCTGATCCGGTGGTGATGCCAGCAGAGCCTGCGCTCGACGTTCTCGATGTCCTCGCGGAGGGCGATGAGCTCTCGGCGGTGCTCACTGGAGCTTTCGATCAGCGCGTTGAACATGGGAACGACGGTCTTGCCGAGGATGTGGGCGATGCGCTGGTCGATGTGGTCGTCGAGGGACGGTGGGTCTGTGGGAGCCGGCTTTTCCACAGGCTGTGTACGGGCCAGGTACTCCACGTCGAGGAGGTACCTGCGCACCTGACGTGCGACTTCGCTGTCGCGGAGCAGCATGGCGACGTTGAGGACGGTCCGGCGGGAGAAGAGTGCCATGGAACGCGTGCGTGACTGGATCCCACTGAGTTGCTTGAAGTAACTCAGTTCTGTACCTGTCAGAACGCGGTAGCCGTTCGCCTCAAGTTCTGTGCGGTGATCGAGTACGAGGGCGCGGACAGCTTCGACAGTGACCCCGAAGTACGCCGCCACCATCGCCGTCGTCACATGCATCCCGTCCGGTAGCAGCGACAGCGCCTCCACCCTGTCGAGCACGTCGGTGCGTTCCAGCACGCTGCTCCGCAGAGCCTTCGATTCGAGAAGCGCTGATTCGTCGATCACGTTCCGTCCTTCCACCACTCGTGTCGTGTTCGCATGGCGGACAGGGAGCCGATGCCCCATCCTCAACTCGAGCAACGAGCCATGACATATGACGATGTGGTCGGACTTCGTACGAAGAACTGGAATGCAGGCTTGGTTCCATGCGAGAGCCCCGGCACCTGCAGGTGCCGGGGCTCAGCCGTCGGGTGTGGCCGGTACGGGCCGGTCGGCCTCAGCCGCCGGTCAGTCCGCTGAAGAAGCCGCCGTCGTTGCCGCCGCCGTTGTTCCCTCCGGCCGACACCGTGGTCAGGGTGATCGTCTGGCTGTTCGGGTCGGCCTGGGTGTTGGGCTGCGGGTCCTGGTTGGTGACCCGGGCGTTGCCGTCCGTCGGGCCGTTGACCTGGATGTGGGTGAAGCCCTTCTGCTGCAGGATCTTCACGGCGTCGCTCAGCTTCTGGCCGAAGACGCCCGGGACCTGCGTCTGCTGGTTGGCCAGCTTGCCTATCTGGATGTTGACCGTCGAGCCCGCCTTGACCTGGGTGAGCACCCCGGGGTCGGTCTGTATGACCTTGCCGACCTGGTTCGGGTCGGTGGTGTCGGTGTCGACGCAGTTGCCCGGCGTCAGGTTGTTGGCCTGCAGCTGCTTCTTGGCGTCGTCACAGGACTGGTTCCTCACATCCGGCACGGTCACCGTTTGAACGGCCTTGGCGACCTCGAGAGTCACAGGCGATCCCTTTTCCAGTTCCGTACCGGGATCGGGGTTCTGGCTGAGGACCGTGCCTGCCTGCTGAGAAGACTCCGTCTGCTTGGTCTTGACCTGGAAGCCCTTGTCCTCGAGCTGCTGAGTCGCCGTGTTGATGTCCTTGTTTATGACATTGGGCACAGCCACCTTGGGTGCCCCGGTCGACACCACCAGATTGACGGTGCTGCCCTTCTTGACCTCGGTGTTCGCCTTCGGGTCCTGGGAGCAGACGTTGCCCTTCTGCTGGTCGTCGCAGGGCTGCCTGGAGATGGACAGCTTCAGGTCCGAGTTGTCCGCGAGCGTTCGCGCGTCCTTCTGGGACTGGCCGACGAAGTTCGGCGCCGGGACGGTGTCGTTGCCGACCCCGCCGTTGCCGTTGAAGATCCACTTGCCGATGAGGATCGCGCCGACCAGGACCAGGATGCCCGCGACGACCAGGAGGATCGTGGAGGCATTGGACTTCTTCGGCTGGCGGCGGCGGTCCGGGCGGTCGTCGTAGCCGTAGCCGCCGTCGTCCGGGTTCATCGGCGGCATCATCGTCGTCGCGCCGGCACCGGCGTCCGCGCGCAGGGCCGTCGTGGGCTGGTCGGGGTAGCCGCCGTAGCCGACCGAGCCCATCGCCGCCGTCGCCGCGACCGGCTGCCCGTCGAGGCACGCCTCGATGTCGGCGCGCATCTCGTCGGCGGACTGGTAGCGGTAGTCGGGGTCCTTGACCAGCGCCCTCAGCACGATCGCGTCCATCTCGGGCGTGATCTCGGGGTCGAAGACGCTCGGCGGCTGCGGCTCCTCGCGGACGTGCTGGTAGGCCACCGCGACCGGGGAGTCGCCGACGAAGGGCGGGCGGACCGTCAGCAGCTCGTAGAGCAGGCAGCCCGTCGAGTACAGGTCCGAACGCGAGTCGACCTGCTCGCCCTTCGCCTGCTCGGGCGAGAGGTACTGGGCGGTGCCGATGACCGCCGCGGTCTGCGTCATCGTCATGCCGGCGTCGCCCATGGCGCGGGCGATGCCGAAGTCCATCACCTTGACCTGGCCGTTGCGCGTCAGCATGACGTTCGCGGGCTTGATGTCGCGGTGGACGATGCCGTTGCGGTGGGCGTACTCCAGGCCCTGGAGGATGCCGATGGTCATCTCCATGGCGCGCTCCGGCAGCAGCTTGCGGCCGCTGTGAAGGAGCTCACGGAGAGTTGAGCCGTCGACGTACTCCATGACGATGTACGGGATCGAGACCCCGTCGATGTAGTCCTCGCCCGTGTCGTACACCGCGACGATCGCGGGGTGGTTGAGTGAGGCGGCCGACTGGGCCTCCCGGCGGAACCGGGCCTGGAAGGAAGGATCGCGCGCCAGGTCGGCGCGCAGCGTCTTCACCGCCACGGTGCGGCCGAGACGGGTGTCGTGCGCGAGGTAGACCTCGGCCATGCCACCACGGCCGAGCACCTGGCCCAGCTCGTACCGGCCGCCGAGGCGACGCGGCTCTTCCATAGCTTCCTACCAGCCCTCTCCGTCGGTCCCGACCACACCCGCGTGTGGTCCGGCGGTGTGCTGTCCGGGCATACGGTACCCGGCTCGCTGTGCGTGACCTGGCCACATCCGCCACCCGATACAGGACCGGTATCGCAACGTGCACCGATGTGAAGGGGACGTGACGGGGGTCACTTCTTGCTGTTGATGACCGCTTCCATGACGTTCTTCGCGATGGGGGCGGCGAGGCCGCCACCGGAGATGTCCTCGCGATTGGCCTTGTCGTCCTCGACCACCACGGCCACGGCGACAGGCGAGCTGCCGTCCTTGAGCTTGGCGAACGAGATGAACCAGGCGTACGGCTTCTCGCTGTTGTTCAGACCGTGCTGGGCGGTACCGGTCTTGCCGCCCACGGTGACGCCGGGGATCTGCGCGTTGGTGCCGGTTCCCTTCTCGACGACGGTCTGCATCATCGACTGCAGGATCTGTGCGTTCTTCTCCGACAGCGGCCGGCTCAGCTCCTGCGGCTGGGTCTGCGTGATCACGTCCAGGCTGGGCGCCTGCAGCTTGTCCACCATGTACGGCTTCATCAGCTTGCCGTCGTTGGCGACGGCGGAGGCGACCATGGCCATCTGCAGCGGGGTCGCGGCAGTCTCGAACTGGCCGATGGAACTGAGCGCGGTCTGCGGCCGGTCCATCTTCTCGGGGAAGTTGGAGGCGGCCGAGCGCACAGGCGTGAACTGCTCGGAGTCGAACCCGAACTTCTTCGCCTCCTCGAGCATCTTGTCCTTGCCGAGGTCGGCGCCGATCTTGCCGAAGACGGTGTTGCAGGAGTACTGCAGCGCGGTCCGCAGGGTCGCGTTCTCGCAGGGGATGTTCCCCTCGTTCTTCAGCTGCGTCGTGGTGTCCGGGAGGGTGTAGGGCAGCGGTGACCTGGTCGGGTCGTCCGCGCTGGTGTACAGCCCGTTCTCCAGCGCCGCCGCCGCGGTGACCACCTTGAAGGTGGAGCCCGGCGGGTAGGTCTCGCGCAGCGCCCGGTTCTGCATCGGATCGGCCGGGTTGTTCTTCTTCTGCAGCGACGACCAGGCCTTGCTGTCGGTCGAGAGGGAGTTGCCCGCGAACGTCGACGGGTCGTACGACGGGTAGGAGGCCAGCGCGAGGATCGCGCCGGTCTGCGGGTCGAGCGCCACGGCCGCGCCCTTGCCGCCGACCTGCTTCAGCCCGTTGTACGCGGCTTTCTGCGCGGCCGCGTTGAGCGTGGTGACGACGTTGCCGCCCTGCTGCTGCTTGCCGGTCAGCATGTTCAGCGTGTTGCGGAAGAACAGCCGGTCGTCGGTGCCGGTGAGGATGCCGTCCTCGATGGACTCGAGCTGCGTGGCGCCGAAGGCCTGGGAGGCGAAGCCGGTGACCGGCGCCCACATCGCGCCGTCCTTGTAGGTGCGCTTGTACTTGAAGTCGTTGAGGCTGTTGGTGGGCGTCTCCTTGGACCCCGTGATCGGGCTGCCGTCGACGATGATGTCGCCGCGCGGAGTGGAATACCGGGCGATCAGCACACGGCGGTTGTCCGGGTCGGTGCGCAGGTTGTCGGCCTGCAGGTACTGGAGCCAGTTGTCGCGGACGAGCAGCGCGAGGACGAGGAGCCCGCAGAAGATCGCGATCCGGCGCAGGGGCTTGTTCACGGTCGGACCACCTGGGTCATCTCGGCGTCGGGGTTGGGGGCGGGGGTCGGGGCCGGGCGGCGCGCGGTGTCGCTGATGCGCAGCAGGATGCCGATCAGGGCCCAGTTGGCGATGACGGAGGAACCGCCGTACGCCAGGAAGGGCATCGTCATACCGGTCAGCGGGATGAGCCCCATCACACCGCCGGCGACCACGAAGACCTGCAGCGCGAACGCGCCGGACAGGCCGACGGCCAGCAGCTTGCCGAACGGGTCGCGGGCGGCGAGGGCGGTGCGCACGCCGCGCTCCACGATCAGGCCGTAGATCAGGAGAAGCGCCATGATGCCGGCCAGGCCCAGCTCCTCGCCGAAGGTGGCGAGGATGAAGTCGGAGTTGGCGGCGAACCGGATCAGGTCGGAGTGGCCCTGGCCGAGGCCGGTGCCGAGGGTGCCGCCGGAGCCGAACGCCCACAGGGCCTGCTGGAGCTGCTCGGAGTGGCCGCCGACGCCCTGTCGGCTGAGCAGGTATTCGTGCATCGGGTTGAGCCACGCCTGCACACGTGACTTCACGTGCGGCTCGATGCTGGCCACGCCGACGGCGCCGGCCGCGGACATCAGCAGACCGAAGACGATCCAGCTGGTCCGCTCGGTGGCGACGTACAGCATGATGACGAACATTCCGAAGAACAGCAGCGACGTACCGAGGTCCGTCTCGAAGACCAGGATGAGGATCGAGATCGCCCAGACGACGAGGATCGGTCCGAGGTCGCGGCCGCGCGGCAGGTACAGGCCCATGAAGCGGCGGCTGGCCAGGGCGAGCGCGTCGCGCTTCACCATCAGGTAGCCGGCGAAGAACACCGCGAGGACGATCTTCGCGAACTCGCCGGGCTGGATGGAGAAGCTGCCGACGTGGATCCAGATCTTCGCGCCGTAGATGTTGGCGCCGAGGCCCGGGATGAGCGGCAGGATCAGCAGGACCAGCGCCGCGACCATGGAGATGTAGGTGTAGCGCTGCAGGACCCGGTGGTCCTTGAGGAAGACCAGCACGGCGACGAACAGCGCGATGCCCAGCGCGGTGTAGAGCAGCTGCTTCGGCGCCGCGCTGCCGGCCTGGCCGATCGCCTGCAACAGCTTGGACTGGTCGAGCCGCCAGATCACCACCAGACCCAGGCCGTTGAGCAGGGTCGCCAGCGGAAGCAGCAACGGGTCGGCATACGGGGCGAACTTCCGTACGACGAGATGGCCGACGCCGGCCAGCAGGCCGAGGCCGACGCCGTAGCTCAGCAGGCCGGGCGGCACCTTGCTGTTGATGGCGAGGCCCACGTTGGCGTAGGCGAACACCGGGATGACGACGGCGAACACCAGCAGTGCCAGCTCGGTGTTGCGGCGGCTCGGTGTGCCGATCGCGCCGATCGTGGACGTGTGGTGCGTCGACGTGTTCGTACTGCTGCTCATGGTGTGACAGGGCCCCTCACGGCTGCTTACTGCTTACCGCACAGTGAGACGACCTTCTGCTCTTCCTCCGAGAGGCTGGGGCCGGGTGTGGGAGTGGGTGCGGTCTGGTTCTTGGACGCCGACGCCGAGGGGTTCGGAGTCGGCGAGGCCTTGGACGTCGGGGAGTTGCTCGCGGTTCCCGTGGTGCTGCCGGGCTTGGGGGTGTTCTTGGACTCCGCGGTGCGGCGTTCGACGTCCTTCCTGCACGCGGACGCCTGCACGGCCAGCTCGGAGATCTTCGACTGGGCCTCCTGGAGACCGCCCTCGGCGATGGTCGCCTTGACCTGCTTCTGCTGGTACGGCGGCAGGTACTTGAGTTCGATCTCCGGGTGGTCCTTCTCCACCTCGGACAGCGACACCCACGCCAGGTCCTGGCTGATGCCGCGGTACAGCGCGACGTGCTCGCCGTTGGCACCGACGTAGTACTGCGTCTGCGTCCACCGGTAGGCGCCGTAGCAGCCGCCGCCGATGACGGCGAGCGCGAGGACCGTGTAGAACGATCTCTTAAGCCACCTGCGGCCCTTCCTCGGCTTGACGAAGTCCTCGTCGGTGTAGTCGCCGAAGCTGCCCGCCGGGATGTACCCGGTGGTGTCGCCGCTGCCGGGCGGCCCGAACTCGCCCCCGCCGCCCTGCCGGGCCGCGTGGCGGCCCAGGCGGCGGCGCGGCCCGCGGGCGTCTGCATGATGCCGTTGTCGTGCAGGTGGTTCTGGTTCTCGGCGACCGCGCCCACCACGACCGGGGTGTCGGACAGGTGCCCGGCGAGGGTGTCCCCGGTGTCCAGGTCGAGTACGTCGGCCACGATGACCGTGATGTTGTCGGGGCCGCCACCGCGCAGCGCCAGCTCGATCAGCGCCTGCACGGTCTCCTCGGGGCCGTGGTAGCTGGCGAGGGTCTCCTCCAGCGTCTGGTGGGAGACCACCCCCGACAGCCCGTCGGAACAGATCAGGTACCGGTCGCCGGCGCGCACCTCACGGATGGACAGGTCCGGGTCTACGTGGTCGCCGCTGCCCAGCGCACGCATCAGCAGGGACCGCTGCGGGTGGGTGGTGGCCTCCTCCTCGGTGATGCGGCCCTCGTCGACGAGCCGCTGCACCCAGGTGTGGTCCTGGGTGATCTGAGTGAGGACGCCGTCCCGCAGCAGGTACGCGCGGGAGTCGCCGACGTGGACGAGGCCGAGCCGCTGACCGGTCCACAGCAGCGCGGTGAGCGTGGTCCCCATGCCCTCGAGCTGGGGGTCCTCCTCGACCATCGCCCGCAGCTGGTCGTTGGCGCGCTGCACCGCGGTGCCGAGCGAGGTGAGGATGTCGGAGCCGGGGATGTCGTCGTCGAGCGCGACGATGGTGGAGATCACCTCGGACGAGGCGACCTCGCCGGCGGCCTGGCCGCCCATCCCGTCGGCGATCGCGAGCAGGCGCGGACCGGCGTAACCGGAGTCCTCGTTGCCCTCGCGGATCATGCCTTTGTGCGATCCGGCGGCGAAGCGCAGTGAGAGACTCATGCGCACCTCGCCCGTCGGCTCCGGGTACATCCGCACGGTGCCCACCCTCCGGTCGGGAGCGCGCCGGGGCCCTGGGTGGGGACCACCGCTGCGTGCTCGCTCCGCTCGCTCATTGTCGTACTACTTCCGCAGCTCGATGACGGTCTTGCCGATGCGGATCGGCGCGCCCAGCGGAATCGGTGTGGGGGACGTCAGCCGGGTCCGGTCGAGGTACGTGCCGTTGGTGGACCCGAGGTCCTCGACGATCCACTGGCCGTCGCGGTCGGGGTAGATCCTGGCGTGCCGGCTGGAGGCGTAGTCGTCGTCCAGCACGATGGTGCTGTCATGGGCACGTCCGAGCGTGATGGTCTGGCCCTGCAGCGCGACCGTGGTCCCGGTCAGCGAGCCCTCGGAGACGACCAGCTTGGTGGGCGCCCCGCGGCGCTGCCGCCCGCCGCCCGGCTGCTGTCGCTGCGGCGGGGCGCCGCCTGGCGGGCGGTCGGCTGCGGCCGTGCGGCCTCGCGACGCGCGCCGCGCTGGGTGACCCGCGTACCGAACAGGTCGCTCCTGATGACCTGCACGGCCACGATCACGAACAGCCACAGTACGGCCAGGAAACCCAGCCGCATGACCGTGAGGGTCAGCTCTGACATTGCCCCCGCTTCACCCTTCGGCTTGCCTATAGATAACGGTGGTGCTGCCCACGACGATCCGCGAGCCGTCGCGGAGCGTAGCGCGGGTGGTGTGCTGCCCGTCCACCACGATGCCGTTGGTGGAGCCGAGATCCTGGATCGTCGAGGGCGTTCCGGTCCGGATCTCACAGTGCCGGCGGGAGACGCCGGGGTCGTCGATCCGCACGTCGGCGTCGGTGCTGCGCCCCAGCACCAGCGTCGGGCGGGAGATCTGATGGCGGGTGCCGTTGATCTCGATCCAGTAGCGGGTGCGCCCGCCGGACGCCGCAGCGGCACCGGGGCGCTGCCCGGCGGGCTGCGGGTAGCCGTATCCGCCGGGGCGTGCGCCGGGCGGCGGAGCGGACGGCATGGGCGGAGCGCCCGTCGGCTGGGCGGAGGGCGGGTAGCCGTAGCCGCCGGGGCGCCCGGAGGCGCCGCCCTGCGCGGGGGCCTGCTGGTCGGTGGAGGAGGCGAGCGTACGGCTGCGCACCCGGTACAGACCGGTGTCGAGGTCGTCGGCCTTCTCCAGGTGGACCTTGATGGGGCCCATGAAGGTGTAGCGCTGCTGCTTGGCGTAGTCGCGCACCATGCCGGCGAGCTCGTCGCCGAGCTGGCCCGAGTACGGGCTGAGGCGCTCGTAGTCCGGCGCGCTCAGCTCCACGATGAAGTCGTTGGGGACGACGGTACGGTCGCGGTTCCAGATGGTCGCGTTGTTGTCGCACTCGCGCTGGAGCGCGCCGGCGATCTCCACGGGCTGGACCTCGGACTTGAAGACCTTGGCGAAGGTGCCGTTGACCAGACCTTCGAGACGTTGCTCGAACTTCTTCAGGACTCCCATGGGGCACCTCCTCCGTCGTTGCCGTCCTGTGTACTGCTTACCTGGTACTGCTTACTGATCGTATCCACGCGCCGGAAAATCGGCTGGTTCCCCCCATCGGCCCAGTCGACGGGTGTCGACGCCTCCGGGTTTCCCTCCGGACGGCCCCTTCGAACACCTTCCGGGCGTACTCCTTGACGTACTCCTCGGAGCACTCCGCGGTGGTACTCCCGCCATGGATCGTAGAGGCGGCCGCAGACCAGTGTCCCGCACCCGGCTGTGGACCCCGCCGCCTCCTGGAGAGATGGGCGGGACCGGTACGAGGTTGATACGTGAACAGACACGCCTTGAGACGTTGGGGGCGGCGGGGCGGGGCGGCGCGAGGCCGGGGTGGGGTGGGGGTGACGGATGTTCGGTGTCCGGAATTCGGTGTGGGATGTGGAGTGTCGGGTGTCCGGTGCTCGGTGACGGGATCGGATCCGTGGGTGGTGGTCGGTGGGGCAGGTGCGCGGGATGGGCCGGGCCGGGAGCCGAGGGCTCGGGGGACGTCGCTGGTCGGGAGGGGATTTCCGGGCCGGGGCCGGGGGCCCCGGGGGAAAGGGATGTGAACCGACCCTCTCCAGCGTGCTAATGTTCTGGGTGTCGGAAGGCGCCGGGCCGAAAGGGCCGGAGCCGGAGGACACACCCAATGCGCGGGTGGCGGAATAGGCAGACGCGCTGGATTCAGGTTCCAGTGCCCGCAAGGGCGTGGGGGTTCAACTCCCCCCTCGCGCACAGAGATACCGACGAAACGGGTCTCTGCCGGTGACGGAAGTCACCGGCAGGGGCCCGTTTCTCGTTGTGGTCGACGGTGTGAGACATCGCACAACTTGGTCAAGACAGACGACGGGGCCCCGACGCGTGAGCTATCTCACATGTCAGGGCCCGTCTTTGGTGTGCTGCGTGCTGCGGCTGCCAAGGCCGGATCGGCTGGGCTCGGCCATGCCGCCGGTGTCAGGCGGCCCGTCGGTGCCGTCGGTGCCGTGGGTGCCGTCGGTGTCCAGGCCTTCGGTTCTCGGGGCGGGTGGCAGTGGTGGGAGCGGCGCCGTGAGCGTTCGCCGCCGAGGCGACGGTGCCGAGCCACTTTTTGATCTTGCGGCGGTTGGCGTGGGCCGACTGGAAGGCGAGCAGGATCGTCCGGGCGGCGATGCCCCGGACGCGGCGGGAACCGGCGGCTTGGAGCGGCCGGGGCTGACCGCCACTGTCAGGGCCCGGGTACTCGGCGGAACGCGGCTCGGATGGAGGACTGTCCTCGCTCGGTGCCGCCTCAGCTCGAGAAGGGGACTGCGTCAGCGGCGGACGTGTGCCAGTTGGTGACGATCGGCTTGTCGACGACGAACGAGCGGACGTCCAAGGACACCGGGTTCGGGTCACCGTTGGTGACGGAGACGATGAGGCTGTTCAGTTCCTTGCCACCGCCCTGGTTGGTGGTCTTCGGGTTCACACCCGCGTAGACAGTGACCCCGGCGCGCAGCGTGATCTCCTGCCCCACGGACTGTTCCGCGGGCTTGGCCGCCGTTCCGTCCGATCCGAAGGCCACGACCGGCAGTGCGGCGGGCATGACGCAGGTGATGCCGGGCCTGGCCTTGCCCTTGATCAGGAAGTAGCCGCCGGCCTGGGTCTGAGAGGTCACGCTCCAGGAGATGTCGTCGGTCCCGCAGGTCTGCCCGTAGCCGCTCTTGTCCGAGCCCGTGCTGTTGCTGTTCGTACCGGACTTGCCCGACGAGCCGCTTCCCGCGGCCGTGCCGCCGGAGGACTTCGAAGCACCGGAACCGCTGCCGCTGGTGCTGGTGCCCCTGGTGTTGCCGGCGGTGGACGCCGCAGGGCTTGCCTGTCCGGGTTCCGCCGAGGAGTCCGCGGTGGCGGTCGTGTTGGACGACGTGGACGGCGCCGACGACGTGTTGCCGCCCCCACACGCTGTCATCAGAAGGCCCGCGCCGAGGGCGGCGGTGACGGCAAGGGCGGTGCGCAGGCTACGGTTCATGACGGTTTTCCCTTCCAGGGCGGCAGGTGCGGGGCACCAGGTGGCGCGGTGCCGCGCGTTGACGATCACCATCACGAGCGCTCCCGGCCGTCGGTTCGGTGCTGTCTCACGTCCATGACGTCGCTGTCACACCCCTGTGACACAGCTCCGACGGCCGGGCACGAACCGGTCCCGCTCCAGCTGTGAATCACACCGTCCTTCCCACACCTGAAGCACCATCAGTTCTGCTTTGTGCCGGAGCACCGAGACCGTCGAGCAGGCACACGCAACCCCTCGGTTGCGCCGTCCTTCCGGTGTCCGGAGACGGAGGGAATCAGTTCTCCGTCACGCCGACCCACTCGGTGCCGCCGACCGGGTACTCGTAGACGGGACGGCCCTGACTGCCGCTCGTGCGGAACGGTTTTCCGTGGTCGTCGATCCGTGTCGTCCCCTGGCGGCCACCACTGGACCACTCCAGTTCCACGTACCAGTTCACGTCGTGGGCAGTGGCATGGGCGGTGATGTACAGCACCTCGGGGTCGGACTGGCTGACCTTGTACGGGAATCCGCGCTGGCCGGCCTTCGGCACGATGGTGGGGTGACCGGCGTCGAGGTCCGTGTCGAACGACCGCGTCTCCACGCCTCCGCCGCAGCCCGACGCCCCCAGATATGCGTTCCAGGCCGGGGGCGGTCCCGAGCTGACCACACGGACGTGTATGGACTCGATGACGACGGTTTCGTCCCCGGTGCCCTGGACGGTGAGCGCCACCCGTTGCCTGTCGGCGGCGACGGCGCCGTGCGCCTTCACCCAGCCCGGCACGTCCTGTCCCATCACCGGCGGTGAGACTTCGCTGGGCGGCCGGTTGATCAGGTACTTCCCCTCGCACTGAGGGTCGTCCCAGGCGTAGGTGCGGGTGGCCACCGTCAGAAGCGCGCCGAGGCTGTGCTGGGCGCGGCCCGTGGCGGTGCTCAACGCCGGAGCCGATGCCGAGGACTTCGCGCCAGGAGTGCTGGGGGCCGGGGAGCGGCTCGGACGCGCGAAGGGGGACACGGACGCCGAGGGGTGCGTCGTTGAGGAAGCCGGGGACTGCTGTCCGGAGGCGGCCACGGTGCCGGTCGGCACGCCGTCCCCCGCCAGGCCCGACCCTCCGCCCCTCAGATTGACCGTGATCGCCGTGGACAGGGCGACGACAGCGGCGGTGCTCGCCGCGATCAGAACCCACCGCTTGCGGGCGGTCCGGATGAACAACGGTGGGCGGTGGGCGAGGACCACTTCGTCAGGCGACGGTTCGGCGACGGACCCGGGAAAGTCTGCGGGCTCGCTCATGGTTGTGGGCGCGGTTGCGGACACGGTCGGCGGCACGGGCGCCGGCGCGGACGGTGCCGGGGTGTCGGGCGCGGCGTCCGGGTGGGGTCGGTCGGGACCCGACTGCAGGGAACGGGGCTCCGACGACGGACCCGACGTAGGCGCTACGGCCTGGTCCGCAGAGGCCGGCTCCGCATTCCCTGCGGGCCGCCGGGCGCGTTCCCGTGCTGCATCCGCGAGGGCCCAACGGCGGTGCAGCTCGATCACTTCCTCAGGAGTCGCCTTGCACACCCGGGCGAAGCGGGCGACGACAGCGTTGTCGGCCGGGACTCCTTCCCCCTTGCAGTAGCGGTGCAGCGTCGAGGTGCTCATGTGCGCCCGCTTCGCCAGGGCCTCGTAACTCAGCCCTGAACGCTGCTTCAACTCGCGCAGCAGCGCCGCGAAATCAGCTATCTCCTCAGCCGCCCCCACGACTCCTCCATTCCGTCCGGCATCCCAGGAAGGTCACGTTTCACCAGGTCAGAGCCGGTGCGAGCATCCCAGCATCCCGAAAACCCCGATGGAATGGCGGATGGGACGCGGCCTGGCACAGGCTTGGGCCATCCAAGCACGCCGCATCGCCGGACACGGTGATCGCGCTTGATTCCCCTTAACGGCCCGCTCGTCGGGCGCGGCCGCTCACACCTCACGCAGCACCAGAAGACCGAGCCGACCGGCACAGTCCGCAATCGGAAGCTCATTTTCCGGATATTCAGAGAAAGCAGTCCTTGATCATGCGTATCGCCACCCGCCTTGCCTCCCGCGCAACCGCCTCCTCCGTGGTCGTCGCCGCGGCCCTCGCGCTCGTCGGCTTCCAGGCCGCCGGGCAGACCGCCTCCGCCGCCACCAAAAAGGCCCCCTCGGTCGTCACTTGCACCACGGCGAACACCAAGCTGACCGTCACCCGGGAGTCCCGCCCGATCAACCACCTGCTGCTCAAGGCCACCAACACCGGTACCAGGCCCTGCTACGCCTACATCGCCCCCTACCTGAGGGCCGGCGCCGACGCCCAGGCACCACTGCCGTGGGCGAAGGAGACCACGCCGCAGGCCGTGGTGACGCTCGAGCCCGGCCAGTCCGCGTACGCCGGCATCACCACGTACTCCCCCGACGGCGAAGGCGGCAGCAAGGTGAAGACCCTGGGCGTGTTCTTCGCCGACAAGAAGGCCGAGGCGACCGGCAAGGAGAAGACCCTGAAGCTGCCGAACGGCGGCGTCTTCTTCAACAGCGCCGCCACCGTCACTTACTGGCAGAGCACCGCCAAGGACGCCCTGTCCTGGTAGCCGCCCCGGCGTCCCATGGCGCAGCCGCCACCCTGCGCAACCGACGTCCCACCTTCACCGGGGCACGCCGGGGGACGCAGTGCGTCGGCGCCGGTGCCGCGGACGCCACACAGGCTCTCCGCCGTCTGTCACCCACGAGAGATCTCACCCGAGGAAGTGTGACGCCGTGACGATCGTCGCAGAGGTCCGCCCGGCCGGGGCGCCGACCAGGAACGAAGCGTTGTGCCGGGAATGGAGCGACGCGGACGCCGAGACGTTCATCCGAGCCTTGTACCTGCAGCACGGGAAGCCTGTGCTCTGGTACGCGGCCCGGCTGCTGGAGGGGGACTGGCACCGCGCGCAGGACGTGCTCCAGGAGGCCGCCATCCGGGCCTGGCATTACTCCGCGAAGCGGGGAGGTGCCCCCCAGGCGATGCGGCCCTGGCTGTTCACGGTCGTACGCAACCTGCTGATAGACAGCCATCGTGCGCGGATCCTGCGACCCGCGACACCGGATCCGCTGGAGGACACCGTCATCGCTGTCGCCGACGAGGTGGACCGGCTGCTGACGACCCACATGGTGGCGGACGCGCTCGGAGATCTCACGGAACAGCAGCGGGAGATCCTCCGGCTCATGTACTTCAACGGCACAAGCGTTGCGGAAGTGTCGGAACGCCTCGGCATCCCGCAGGGCACGGTCAAGTCCCGCACCCACAACGCACTGCGGGCACTGAAGAGGGTGCTGGCAGCCCGAGGCTTCCACGGCTGATGCCCTGGGGGCGCGGCGGAAGCTGATCGGGACAGCGGCGTTCGACGCCCCACACCGTCATGTCGGTGCCTGGCCCGGACTGCACCGTTCAGGGGCCACAGCGGTTGGTGACGGCACGGCTCGGCACGGCTCGGCTCGGCACGGCGGACGCCGCAACGGTGCCACCGCCTGGCGTCGGCCGCATACGAGGGCCTCTCATGCCCGTGGAGCCGGGCCGGGCGGGTCCGGCGGGTCGGGCGGGTCCGGCGGGTCGGGCAGGTTGTCCAGGAAGTCGCTGGTGGGCACATGGAACAGCGATCCGGTGACCGGTGTGGAGAAGTCCAGGATCCGGTCGTGGGACGCCGGCGGCGCGCCCAGGAACATGCGCTGCAACATCGTCTCCAGCACCGTCGGGGTGCGGGCGTACCCGATGAAGTACGTGCCGAACTCGCCCTTGCCGAGGGTGCCGAAGGGCATGTTGTCACGCAGGATCTCGTGCTTCGTACCGTCGCGGTCGACGATCGTGGTCAGGGCGACATGCGAGTCGGCCGGTTTCACCTCGTCGTCGAGTTCGACATCGGACAGCTTCCGACGCCCGATCACCCTCTCCTGGGCCTCCACCGGAAGGGCGTTCCAGGCCCGCAGATCGTGGAGGTACTTCTGCACCATCACATAGCTTCCGCCCGCGAAGCGGGGGTCCTCGTCGCCGACCAGCACCGCCTCGCCCGCCGCCGGGCCGACCGGGTTCTCCGTCCCGTCGACGAAGCCGAGCAGGTCCCGCACGTCGAAGTACTTGAACCCGTGCACCTCGTCGCACACCGTCACGGCACCGCGGAGACGTTCCATGATTTCGCCCGCCAGCGCGAAGCACAGGTCGATGCGGGCGGCACGGATGTGGAAGAGCAGGTCACCGGGCGTGGACACCGCGCGGTGCACGGGGCCGGCCAGCTCACGGAAGGGATGCAGCTCCGCGGGACGCGGCCCGGAGAACAGACGGTCCCACACGTCGGATCCGATGCCCGTGACACAGCTGAGCCTTCCACTGGGCGTGGCACGGAAGCCGACGGCCCGCTGCAACCCGTTCAGGTCGGCCAGCAACCCGCGGACAACCGGTTCGCTTCCCGGGTCCACCGTCACCACCAGGAAGATCGCGGCATCCGTCAACGGGGAGAGCACAGACTGGGGAACCGGCTCCGCGGAGGACTGGGTCACGGCCACACCCCTTTCCCAGGGCACGGGCGGGTTTTCACTCTAGGGCGGCCCCAACGGGTGTGCCACCGCGCAGCGGGCGGATGCCGACGCCGGACGTTTTCCACAGCCCCGGAGTTGTCCACAGGCTCTGACGCGCCTCGACGGCCGACCTGTACGGTCATCCGCAGTTGATGTTCACACGGCTGCATGGACAGCGGGGGAGGCGATCGGTGTGACCGAAGTCGAGGCCGAGGCGGGGACGGCGAAGCCGCGGCAGGAGGCCCGGATTTCCGCGGTGCGCGGCTTCGCGCGGTGGCCGGTCGATGGCTCGCCGAAGGAGGACGGCAAGGCACTGCGCGCACGGGTGCGGCGCCAGGCCCACGCCGAACTGGTGCTGGACCCCGACCGCCCGGACGCGGTCACCGCCGTCGAGGAGTCCAACCGCGGTCGCCTCCCCGAGCTCACGCCCATACGCGTCGGCAGGATGGCGGCCACACCGTTCGCGTTCCTGCGCGGCTCGGCGGGCCTCATGGCCTACGACCTCGCACGCACCCCGATGACCGGCATCCGCGCCCAGATCTGCGGCGACGCCCACGCGGCGAACTTCGGCCTGTACGGGGACGCCCGCGGCGGCCTGGTCATCGACCTGAACGACTTCGACGAGACGGTGCACGGCCCCTGGGAGTGGGATCTCAAGCGGCTCGCCGCCTCGCTGGTGCTCGCCGGCCGTGAGGCCGGGGCCGATGAGGACCGGTGCCGCCAGGCGGCGCAGGACGCGGTCGGCGCCTACCGGCGCACCATGCGCCTGCTGGCCAGGCTCCCGGTCCTGGACGCCTGGAACGCGATCGCGGACGAGGAGCTCGTCTCGCACACGGACGCCCACGATCTGCTCGGCACGCTGGAACGGGTCTCGGAGAAGGCGCGGGCCAACACGAGCGGGCGGTTCGCGGCGAAGGCGACGGAGCAGGTCGAGGACGGCGGCCGACGCTTCGTGGACGCGCCGCCGGTGCTGCGCCGCATACCGGACGCGGAGGCCGAGTCGGTCGCGGCGGCGCTGGAGGAGTATCTGACGACGCTGCCCGAGGACCGTCTCCCGCTCCTCGCCCGGTACGCGGTGCACGACGTGGCGTTCCGCGTCGTCGGCACGGGAAGTGTGGGCACCCGCTCCTATGTGGTGCTGCTTCTCGACCACCGAGGCGAACCGCTGATCCTCCAGGTCAAGGAGGCCCGCCCGTCGGCCCTGCTGCCCCACCTGGCCACGTCCGGGCATCCGGTGCCGGAGGTGGACCACGAGGGCCGCCGGGTCGTCCAGGGGCAGAAGCGCATGCAGGTCGTCAGCGACATCCTGCTGGGCTGGACGACGGTCGACGGACGCCCCTACCAGGTACGGCAGTTCCGTAACCGCAAGGGCAGCGTCGACCCGGCGGCCCTGGCCGCCGACCAGATAGACGACTACGCCCGCATGACCGGGGCGCTGCTGGCCCGCGCCCACAGCCACAGCGCCGACCCGCGCCTTATCTCGGGCTACTGCGGCAAGAACGAGGAACTGGACGAGGCGACAGCGGCCTTCGCCGTGGCATACGCGGACCGCACGGAGGCGGATCACGCGGAACTGGTGGCGGCTGTGCGGAGTGGGCGGATCGCGGGGGAGATGGGGGTCTGAGGGGCTGGGGGGAGGGGGAGGGAGGGGGAGGGGGAGGGAGGCCCCCCCAAGGGTGTCGATCTGCCGGGCGCCCGACCTCACCGGACCACGGCAGAGCCCCCGCGACCGTGTCTTACGCTGGTGCGGTGACGACGCCCGATGCCGAGCAGAGCCAGACCGTGTCCGAGGCCGAGGAGCCGGTTGCCGAGGGCACCGGTTCGGGCGGGGCCGGGGGTGCCGGGGCGCGGCCCGAGGAGCGGCTGGAGCGGGCCGTGCGGGCCGCCGAGCAGGCGTTGATCGAGTACGAGATCGCCGTGGAGACCTTCCGCGTGGAGGTCGAGAACTTCTCCCGGTTGCACCACCAGAAGCTCGGCCCCGTGTACGCGCGCCTGGAGGAGCTGGACGCGGAGATCGCCGAGGCACGGGCCGCCCGCACCCAGGATCCGGAGGACATACGGCGTGCCCATGAGGCACGTGCCCGGGTCCTTCCGATGCCGGGTGTGGAGGAGCTGTTCCACGGCTGGATGGACTCCGGCGGGCTGTTCCCGGAGGCGCAGGCCATGCTGACGGACCAGCCCGTGCGGCCTCCGCAGCGCGTGCGGCCCAGCGAGGAGGCCCGCAAGCTGTACCGCGAGCTGGCCCGCAAGGCCCACCCCGACCTCGCTCAGGGCGAGGACGAGCGCAAACGGCGGGACGAGTTCATCGCCCGGGTCAACGCCGCCTACGCCCGCGGCGACGAGGCCCTGCTGCGGGAGCTGTCCGAGGAGTGGGCCGCCGGCCCCGTCCCCGAGGAGCGCCGGCCGAGTCACAGCGAGGAGCTCTACGCCCGTCTCGAGTGGCTTTCCCGGCGCAAGGAACTGCTCACGCTGGTGGCCCGGGAGCTGGAGGAGGGTGCGATCGGCTCGATGCTGCGGCTGGCCCCAGACGACCCCGATGCTCTCCTCGAGGAGATCGCGGAGCAGCTGCTGGCCCAGGTCGCGCAGAAGGAAGCCGAGCTGGAGGCGCTGCGCGGCTGAGCCCGCCGCGGCGGTCGACGATGGCGGGCACGTCCGCGTCGGCGTCGGGTAGCGTCGGGGTATGCATTTCGGAGCTGGTGTGCCCACGGTCGAGGTCGCGGACCTCAAGGACGACGACTTCCTGCTGGACGTCCGCGAGGACGACGAGTGGCGGGCGGGTCACGCGGAGGGGGCGCTGCACATCCCCCTCAGCGAGTTCGTCGCGCGCTACGGAGAGTTCACCGAGGCGGCGCCGCAGGACGGACGGGTGCATGTGATCTGCCGCTCCGGGGGCCGTTCGGCTCAGGTGGCGATGTACCTGGTCCAGCAGGGCATCGACGCGGTGAACGTCGACGGCGGCATGCAGGTGTGGGCCGCCGAGGGCCGGCCGGTCGTGGACGCCAAGGGCGAGCCCGGCATCGTGCTGTAGTCCGGCGCCGGGAGGTCGTGCCGCAGGCCGGCCCTGGGGCGTGGGGCGCAGTGCGTCCCCCGGACGTCGTGCTGTAGTCCGGCCGGGACTTTTGCGAGCGGGGGCGTCCCCCGTTCAACCCAGCGGGTGCGCCGCCAGCAGGTCGCCCAGGCTCTCCTCGTGTGCCGCCGCCGGGCCGAGTGACAGCTCCAGGTGCTTGGCCCAGGCGTGGTACCGGTGCAGGGGGTAGTCGGTGTCGGCGCCGAAGCCGCCGTGCAGATGCTGCGCGGTCTGCACCACCCGCCGTACGCCCTCCGAAGCCCAGATCTTCGCCACCGCGACGTCCCCGGCCGTCGGCAGCGTTCCCGTCGTGCCGGACGTGATGCGCCACGCGGCCTGCCAGAGTGTGGCCTCCATGGCGCGCAGGTCCATGTATCGGTCGGCGGCCTGCACTGCGACCGCCTGGAATGTGGCGATGGGGTGGCCGAACTGTTCCCGCTTGCCGGCGTACTCGCTGGTCATCCTCAGCGCGGCCTCGGCGAGACCGAGCGCGAGCGCGCACGTACCAGTGGTGAGCAGCAGGCGCAGCCACTCCCAGGCCCCCTCGGTGTCGAGCACATACCGGCCGGCGATCCGTGCCGAGTCCAGCCGCAGCTCGGCGAGCCGTTCCCCGGTCGTGGAGAGCTGCTCGGCCAGAACGGCACCCTCGTGCGTGCGCGGCACCAGGGCGAGGACGGCGCGGCCGGAATCGTCGGTGTGGGCCGGTACGAGGATGAGGTCGGCGTTGTATGCCCAGGGCACCGCCGTCTGTGTCCCCTCCAGCACCCAGGTGCCGCCCTCCTGCCGTGCCACCACCGCCAGGTCGGCGGGGTCGTGCCCGGTCCGGCCGTGTGCGGCGATGGTGAGGACCGTCTCTCCCCGGCCGGTCCGTGCGAGTAGTTCCTCCTTCAACTCGGCGCTGCCGTAGGTCTGTACGGCGACCGCCGCCGTCGTGTTCTCCAGCAGCGGCACCCGTGCGAGCACTTTGGCCGACTCCCGCAGCACCAGGCAGAGGGCGATCGGGTCGAGACCCGCGCCGCCGTACTCCTCGTCCAGCAGCAGGCTGAGCAGGTCCGCGTCGGCGAGCCGCGTCCACAGCGTCCGGTCGAAGTCGTCGGCGACGGCGCCGGCGGTCAGTGCGGGGCTGGGCACCCCGTCCGGGGCGACCCCGGCGAACACGGCCTTCGCCGCTTCGACTGCCGCCTGCTGCTCCTCGCTGAAGGTGAAGTCCACGGCCTGTCCTCCTGGCGGTCCGCTGATCTGACGGTCCGTCAAGATAGAACAGGTTCTAGAAGAAGGGAACGGTCAGCGGACAGGCCCTCCCGGGAACGCCTGGCAAACGTCTCCGCGGGGGAACGCTCACCGGTCGAAGTCCAGCTCCACCGTCTCCGTGACCGGATGCGACTGGCACGCCAGCACATATCCGGCCTCCGTCTCCTCCGGCTCGAGCGCGAAGTTGCGGTCCATCCGTACCTCGCCGGAGACCAGGAAGGCCCGGCAGGTGCCGCACACTCCGCCCTTGCAGGCGTAGGGCGCGTCGGGACGGTTGCGCAGCACCGTCTCCAGCAGCGACTCGCCGTCCTGGACCGGCCAGGTGCCGCCGCGTCCGTCGAGCCGCGCGGTCACCCTGCTGTGTGCGGGGGCCGGAGCGGACGGCGTGGCCACGGGTCCGTCGTCCACATGGAAGATCTCCTCGTGGATCCGCGTCCGCGGCACTCCCAGCCCGCGCAGCGCCCGCTCCGCCGACTGCACCAGCCCGAACGGTCCGCACAGGAACCAGCCGGCGACCTCCTCCACCGGCAGCAGCGCCGGCACCAGTCGGGCCAGCCGCTCCCGGTCGAGCCGCCCGGAGGGCAGTCCCGCCTGCTGTTCCTCCCGGGAGAGCACCGTGACCAGCTGGAACCGCTCGGGGTAGCGGTCCTTGAGGTCGGCGACCTCCTCCAGGAACATCGTCGAGGCCGTCGTGCGGTCGCTGCGTATGAGGCAGAACCGCGCGCCGGGTTCCCGCTCCAGGAGTGTCGTCACGATCGACAGCACGGGGGTGATGCCGCTTCCGCCCACCACGGCCGCGTACAGCCCGGGTGCCGGCTCGAGCGTGAACCGTCCTGCCGGTGTCATCACCTCCAGTTCGTCGCCCTCGGCGATCTCCTTGAGCGCGTAGGTGGAGAAGGCTCCGCTTTCGACCAGCCGCACGCCGACCCGCAGCGTGCGCGGGCCCTCTTCGTCCGGTGCCGGCGCGGGGGAGCAGATCGAGTACGTACGCCGTATCTCCGCGCCGTCGGCGGTCCGGCGCAGCGCCAGGTGCTGGCCGGGCGTGTGCCGGTACTCCTCGCGCAGTGCGGGCGGCACGGCGAAGGTCAGGGCCACGGAGTCGTCGGTGAGCCGCTCCACCGAGGCCACCGGGAGCGGGTGGAACCGGGCCATCACAACTCCTTGAAGTGGTCGAACGGCTCACGGCAGGCGAGGCAGCGGCGCAGCGCCTTGCATGCGGTGGACGAGAAACGGCTGAGCAGCTCGGTCTCGGCGGACCCGCAGAACGGGCAGTGCACGGGGGCGTCCGCCTGGGCGGAGTCGGCGACGGTACGGGTGGGACCGAGGTCCACGGGCACCGGGCCCGACGCGTGCCGTCCGCGGACGCGTGGGGGTGCTATCCCGAACTCCTTCAGTTTGCGGCGGCCCTCCTCGGAGATGTCGTCCGTCGACCAGGCGGGGCTGAGGACCGTGCGTACGAGGACTTCCCGTACGCCGTGCTCGCGCAGCACCCGCTCTATGTCCATGGACATCGCTTCGAGCGCGGGGCATCCCGTGTACGTCGGGGTCAGCTCGACCTCCACCGCGTCCGTGCCGCGCACATGGACGGACCGTAGAACGCCCAGCTCCTCCAGGGTGAGCACGGGCAGCTCGGGGTCGGGGACGGAGCCGGCGAGCCGGCGCAGTTCCTCTTCGAGGGCCGTCGCGGTCACCATGATGCTCCCGGGTGACTGCGGTGCAGATGCTGCATCTCGGCGAGCATCCGCCCGAACGGTTCGGTGTGCAGGCCCTGCCGTCCCGCGCCCGCGGTCCACGCCCCGGTACGCGGCCCCTGGGGGACTTCGAGGGTGGCCCGGCGCAGGATGTCGCCGACCGAGTCCAGCCAGGCCCGCTCCATGCCGGTCCAGTCGACGTCCACACCCTCCACCGGCTGGAACATCTCTCCCGTGTACCGCCACAGCGCCTCGCACGCGCGACGCATCCGCTCATGGCTCATGTCGGTGCCGTCGCCGAGCCGCAGCGTCCACTGCTCGGCGTGGTCCTGGTGGTAGGCGACCTCCTTGACCGCCTTGGCGGCGAGGCCGGCGAACTCGCTGTCCCCGGCGGCGAGTTCGCTGTACAGGAGCCGCTGATAGGTCGAGAAGTACAGCTGGCGGGCGATGGTGTGCGAGAAGTCGCCGTTCGGCTGTTCCACCAGCTGCAGGTTGCGGAAGGCGCGCTCCTCGCGCAGGTACGCCAGCTCGTCCTCGTCGCCCACCATGGACAGCAGCACCCGGGCCTGGCCCAGCAGGTCGAGGGCGATGTTGGCGAGGGCGACCTCCTCCTCCAGTACCGGCGCGTGGCTCGCCCACTCCCCCAGGCGGTGCGAGAGCACCAGGGCGTCGTCGCCGAGGGCCAGGGCGGCCGCGGTGTGCGCGGTGACGGTCACAGGTGCTTCACCCCTTCCGGGATCTCGTAGAACGTCGGGTGGCGGTACGGCTTGTCGGCGGCCGGTTCGAAGAACGGGTCCTTCTCGTCCGGCGAGGACGCGGTGATCGCGGCGGAGGGCACGACCCAGATCGAGACACCCTCGCCGCGCCGGGTGTACAGGTCGCGCGCGTTGCGCAGGGCCAGCTCGGCGTCCGGGGCGTGCAGGCTGCCGGCGTGGGTGTGTGAAAGGCCGCGGCGTGAGCGCACGAAGACCTCCCACAGGGGCCAGTCGGTGTTCGTCATGCGTGCTGCGCTCCCGTTCCGCCGTTGTGCTTCGCCGCGTACGCCGCGGCTGCCTCCCGTACCCAGGCGCCTTCCTCGTGGGCCTGCTTGCGCTGGGTCAGCCGCTGCTCGTTGCAGGGGCCGTTGCCCTTGAGGACCTCCCAGAACTCCGTCCAGTCGATGGGCCCGAAGTCGTGGTGCCCGCGCTCCTCGTTCCACTTCAGGTCCGGGTCGGGGAGGGTCAGGCCCAGGGACTGCGCCTGGGGGACGCAGATGTCGACGAAGCGCTGGCGCAGTTCGTCGTTCGAGTGCCGCTTGATCTTCCAGGCCATCGACTGCGCGGAGTGGGCGGACTCGTCGTCGGGCGGGCCGAACATCATCAGGGACGGCCACCACCAGCGGTTCACCGCGTCCTGTGCCATCGCGTGCTGCTCCGGTGTGCCTCGGCTCAGGGCCAGAAGCAGTTCGTAGCCCTGGCGCTGGTGGAAGGACTCCTCCTTGCAGATGCGGACCATCGCGCGCGCGTACGGCCCGTAGGAGCAGCGGCACAGGGGCACCTGGTTGGTGATCGCGGCGCCGTCCACGAGCCAGCCGATGGCGCCGACGTCCGCCCAGGTCAGCGTCGGGTAGTTGAAGATCGATGAATACTTCTGGCGGCCGGTGTGCAGCTTGTCGAGCAGTTCGTCGCGGCTGGTGCCGAGCGTTTCCGCCGCGCCGTACAGGTACAGTCCGTGGCCCGCCTCGTCCTGGACCTTGGCCATCAGGATCGCCTTGCGGCGCAGCGAGGGAGCGCGCGTGATCCAGTTGGCCTCCGGCTGCATGCCGATGATCTCGGAGTGCGCGTGCTGGGCGATCTGCCGGACGAGGGTGGCGCGGTAGGCGTCGGGCATCCAGTCGCGGGGCTCGATGCGCTCGTCGGCGGCCACGGCGGCGTCGAACACGGCCTCGTACGCCGTCGCGTCCGCCGCTGTGCCGTCCGCGCGGGCCGGCCGGTGCGCTGCTGCTGTCGCCATGCGGTCCCCCTGACCACTCGCCTATTCCCGACCGATCGTTCGGTCCGGTCGATTCAATGGTGAGGCGGGGCGCCGTAGGGTGTCAACCGCTGTGGACGACCTGCGGCGACCGTCCGTCCGCTGTGCCGATCGGGCTGTGCGGGGCGGGCGGGGCTGAGTACCGTTCCGGGTGCGCATCCCCGGTGTGCTGCGAACGGGTGAGGCGAGCCGGCGGGCCGCCGCGGAAAAGGCAGGTGGTGCCCGGCCGGCGGTACGGCGGCGGAACCACGGCCGGAGAGCTCGGGAGACGGGGCGGGATGGACGCGTACGACAAGGGACCGGACGCCCGGCGGGGTCGGCCGGGCGACTGCGCCGACCCGGTGTCCCCCCTGCCCGAGGGCGCCATGACGGACATCACAGAGGAGCACGAGGGACAGAGGGACGCCGGGGGTGCCCCTCCCCCCGAACCCGCCGCCTCATCGGAAGGCCCCTCCCCGGAAGGCCCCTCCCCGGAATCCGCCTTCCCGGCTCCCGCACCCCGCACGGGCATAGCCGCCCTCTCGCTCCGCTACCAGGTCGCCGCCGCTCTGGTGCTCGCGGTCGTCGCGGTCGCCGCCTGTGTGCATCTGGGCATGGTGTTCCTGCACGTCGCGCCCCCGAACACACTCACGAAAAAGCACGGCAAGGCGATCGACGACTGGATCTACCCGGAGTTCGAACAGAACTGGAAGCTGTTCGCTCCCAACCCGCTGCAGCAGAACATCGACGTCCAGGTCCGCGCCGAGGTGCGCACCCGGGACGGCTCAGAGCGCACGACCGGCTGGTACGACCTGTCGGCGCTCGACGGCGACGCCATCCACGGCAATCTTCTGCCGAGCCACACCCAGCAGAACGAACTGCGTCGCGCCTGGGACTTCTACGTCGCCTCGCACGACGGCGAGAACCGCCCCGCGGGCCTGCGCGGCGCCCTGTCCGAGAACTATCTGCGCCGCGTGGTGGTCGTGCGTCTCGACCGGGAGCACGCGGCAGGCCGCGGCGAGACCCTCGAAAGCGTCCAGGTCCGCTCCCGCACCACCGACGTGCCGCCGCCCAAGTGGAGCGACGAACAGGTGCCCAGCACGCCCGTGTACCGCCGGCTGCCGTGGTGGTCGCTTCCGGACGGCGAGCGGACGGGGGCGAGCGTCTGATGAACCGTGTCGCCCTGTCCGTCGCGCGCGGCATCGCCCGAGTCGCCGACGCCGCCCTCGGCCCGTACCAGACCGCGGTCGTACGCATCGGCTTCGCGGCCACCTGGCTGCTGTTCCTGCTGCGGGAGTTCCCCCACCGCCAGGAGATGTACGGACCCGACGGCCCGTGGAGCTGGGACCTGGCCCGGCAGCTCATCGCGGACAACCACGCCTTCACGATCCTGACGTGGTCAGGCAGCCAGGTCTGGTTCGAGGCCGTGTACGCCCTCGCCGTGCTGTCGAGCGCCCTCTTCCTCGTCGGATGGCGCACCCGCGCGATGTCCGTGCTGTTCATGGTGGGCGTGCTGTCGCTGCAGAACCGCAGCGTGTTCATGGGTGACGGCGGTGACAACGTCATCCACCTGATGGCGATCTACCTGGTCTTCACGCGCTGCGGACAGGTGTGGTCGCTGGACGAGCGACGCGAACGGCGCGCCCGTGCGGTACGCGCGCGTGGGGAGCGGCCCCGGCCCGACCGGGCGGGGCCCGTGCTGTGGGGTGTGCTCGGCCTCGTGCTGGCCCTGGCGACGGGTGCGGGCCGGCTCGGCGCCGGCTGGCTTGCCGTGTACTGGGGGCTGTGGGGCGTGCAGGGCCTGTGGTGGTGCGTCGTCCGGCGCGCCCCGCACGGCGAGCCCCGCATCCTGCTGGACGTCGTCGCCAACCTCGTGCACAACGCCGCCCTGCTCGTGATCATGGCCGAGGCGTGTCTGATCTACTCGACGGCCGGCTGGTACAAGATCCAGGGCTCGCGTTGGCAGGACGGCACCGCTGTCTACTACCCGCTGCACCTGAGCTCCTTCTCGCCCTGGCCCGCCCTGTCCGACCTGCTGTCCTCGCAGGGCACGCTGGTGCTGCTGGTGACGTACGGGACGGTCGCGGCGCAGGTCGCGTTCCCGTTCACCCTCTTCAACCGGCGTGTGAAGAACGTCCTGCTGGCGTGCATGATGACCGAGCACGCGGTGATCGCCGTGGTCCTCGGGCTGCCGTTCTTCTCCCTGGCGATGATCGCCGCCGACGCCGTGTTCCTGCCCACGTCCTTCCTGCTCAGACTGGGCGGCTGGGCGTCACGCGCGCGCGAGCGCCTGGCCGCGGGCCGTGTCGCCCCGGCGCTGCCTCGCCCGCGCCCGCACCGGCCGCCCACCGAGGAGCCGACCGAGCCCGCACAGGCAGGCTCGTCGGCCTGAGCCGCACGTAGGCTGCACAGCATGACCGACCCGTCCCGCGGCGCCACCGACCCGCTGACCACCTGGCACAGGCTCGCCGCCTCCTGCGTGCTGCTCGACGGTTTCCACGCGCTCAAGCACGCGGTCCGCTTCCACGCCCGGGTGCCGGTCGCCGTCACCACCGACCGGGGTGCGGCACTCGCCCTGGCCGACGAGCTCGCCCCTGACGTACGGGACACCCTGGACACGCTGCTGACGGAGGTCCCCGACGACGCGTACCGGGCCCTCGTACCGCGCCCGCACCCCACCGGGGTCGCGGCCCTCGCCGAGCGCCCCTCGCGCGAGACCAACCTGGAGACGCTGCGGCGCACGCCCCGCACCGCCCCCGTCGTCGTCCTCGACAACCCCCGCAACCTGGGCAACGCGGGCGCCGTGATCCGGCTGGCGGCCGGCTTCGGCGCGACCGGGGTGGTCACGACCGGAACACTCGACCCCTGGCACCCCACGGTGGTCCGCGGCGGGGCGGGGCTGCACTTCGCGACCGCCGTGGAGCGGCTGACCGTGGCCGAGCTGCCGCCCGGCCCGGTCTTCGCGCTGGACCCGGAGGGCGACGACATCCGCGGGCTGAAACTCCCCGACGACGCCGTGCTCGCGTTCGGCTCCGAGCGCACCGGCCTCTCCGCCGAGCTGCGCGCCCGCACCGACCACCTGGTGTCCCTGCCGATGCGCCCCCAGGTCTCCAGCTACAACCTCGCGACCAGCGTGGCCATGACGCTGTACCACTGGAGCGCGACCGGGGGCGCATCCGCCTGAGCCGTCGCCAGGGCCTACGACTCCCGGCGCACCTCCACCACCCGGAAGCGGTTCGCCACGAACGCCCCGTCGCACAGGGTCGCGTTGGCCGCCGGGTTGCCGCCCGAGCCGTGGAAGTCGGAGAAGGCGGCCGTCTGGTTGACGTACACCCCGCCGGTCAGGTTGAGCGAGAGCTGGGCGGACTCCTCCAGGCAGACCTCCTCGACGGCCTGCTCGACCTCCTCGGAGGTGGTGTACGCACCCACGGTCATCGCGCCCTTGTCCCTGATCGTGCGCCGCAGCAGCTCCACCGCGTCCGTCGCCGAGTCCACCGCGACGGCGAAGGCGACGGGGCCGAAGCACTCGCTCATGTAGGCGGCCTCGGCGTCCGGCTTGGCGCCGTCGAGCTTGACGACGACCGGTGTGCGGACGACGGCCTTCGGGAACTCCGCATTGGAGATCTCGCGTGAGGCCAGGGCGACCTCGCCGAGCCCGGCCGCCGCCTCCAGGCGCGCCTTGACGTCCGGGTTCACGATCGCGCCGAGCAGCGCGTTCGCCCGCGCGTCGTCGCCCAGCAGGCCGTCGACCGCCTTCGCCAGGTCGGCGACCACTTCGTCGTACGACTTCGGGCCGTCGTCGGTGGTGATGCCGTCCCGGGGGATCAGCAGGTTCTGCGGGGTGGTGCACATCTGGCCGCTGTACAGCGAGAGGGAGAACGCCAGGTTGGACAGCATCCCCTTGTAGTTGTCGGTCGACTCCACGATCACCGTGTTGACGCCGGCCTTCTCCGTGTAGACCTGGGCCTGGCGGGCGTTGGCCTCCAGCCAGTCGCCGAATGCCGTGGAGCCCGTGTAGTCGATGATCCGGATCTCCGGGCGGACGGCCAGTGCCTTGGCGATGCCTTCCCCGGGGCGCTCGGCGGCCAGCGCCACCAGGTTCGGGTCGAAGCCGGCCTCGGCGAGCACCTGGCGGGCCGCCTGCACCGTGAGCGCGAGAGGCAGCACCGCGCGCGGGTGTGGCTTGACCAGCACCGCGTTGCCGGTCGCGAGGGAGGCGAACAGGCCCGGGTAGCCGTTCCACGTCGGGAAGGTGTTGCAGCCGATGACCAGCGCGATACCGCGCGGCACGGCCTTGAAGGTCTTGGTCAGCGCCAGCGGGTCGCGCTTGCCCTGGGGCTTGGTCCACTCCGCGGTGTCGGGTGTGCGGGCCTGCTCCGCGTACGCGTACGCCACCGCCTCCAGGGCGCGGTCCTGTGCGTGCGGGCCGCCCGCCTGGAACGCCATCATGAAGGCCTGGCCGCTGGTGTGCATGACCGCGTGCGCGAACTCGTGCGTCCGGTCGCTGATGCGCTTGAGGATCTCCAGGCACACCATCGCGCGCATCTCCGCGCCCGCGTCGCGCCACGCCTTCTGACCCGCGCGCATGGCGGGCAGCAGTACGTCGATGTCAGCGTGCGGATAGGTGATGCCCAGCTCGATGCCGTACGGGGAGACCTCGCCGCCCGTGAAGTCGTCCGTGCCGGGCTGGCCGAGGTCGAGGCGGGAGCCGAGGAGCGCCTCGAAGGCGGCCTTGCCGGCGGCCGCGTCCAGGCTGCCGTTCTCACCGTAGGCCTTGGGGTGCTCGGGGTGGGGGGACCAGTACGCGCGCGTACGGATCGCTTCCAGCGCCTGGTCGAGGGTGGGCCGGTGCTGGGTGATCAGCTGGTGCGCGGTGAGTTCGGCGGCCATGCGGGACCAACTCCTCGTCTTGAGAGCTCTTCCTTGAGCTCGTGACCTGGGCAGGAACAGCCGGACAGGGTTAGAGTAACCGAACGATCGGTCGGGACAAGGGTGTCCGGCGTATCTGTGGACAAGGGGGTCCGCCGCATCCGTGGACAACCCCGTGCGGGAGGATCGCGCACATGACAGCACTCGACCTCAGCAGTCCCGTGGCCGTTGTGGGCACCGGCACCATGGGCCAGGGCATAGCCCAGGTCGCGCTGGTCGCAGGCCACCCGGTGCGGCTGTACGACGCCGTCCCCGCCCGCGCCCGCGAGGCGGCCGCGGCGATCGGCGCGCGCCTCGACCGGCTCGTCGAGAAGGACCGGCTCACGGGCGCCGAGCGCGACGCGGCACTGGCCCGCCTCCTGCCCGCCGAGAGCCTGGCCGAGCTCGCGGACTGCGCGCTCGTGCTGGAGGCGGTCCTGGAACGCCTCGAGGTGAAACAGCAGCTGTTCCGGGAGCTGGAGGACATCGTCGGCGAGGACTGCCTGCTCGCCACCAACACCTCCTCCCTGTCCGTGACCGCGATCGGCGGTGCCCTCAGGGGCCCGGGCCGCTTCGTCGGGCTGCACTTCTTCAACCCGGCGCCGCTGCTGCCGCTGGTCGAGGTCGTCTCCGGGTTCGCCACCGACGTGACGTCGGCCACGCGCGCGTACGAGACGGCCCGCGCCTGGGGCAAGACCCCCGTCGCCTGCGCGGACACCCCCGGCTTCATCGTCAACCGCATCGCGCGGCCGTTCTACGCCGAGGCGTTCGCGGTGTACGAGGCGCAGGCCGCCGACCCGGCCACGATCGACGCCGTGCTGCGCGAGTCGGGCGGCTTCCGGATGGGCGCCTTCGAGCTGACCGACCTGATCGGGCAGGACGTCAACGAATCCGTCACCCGCTCCGTCTGGGACTCCTTCTTCCAGGACGTGCGCTTCACGCCCTCGCTCGCGCAGCGGCGGCTGGTCGAGTCGGGCCGGCTCGGCCGCAAGAGCGGACGCGGCTGGTACGACTACGCGGACGGCGCCGAGCGGCCCGAACCGCACACCGCGGAGAAGGCGCAGGCACCCTCGTACGTGGTCGCCGAGGGCGACCTCGGCCCCGCCTCGGAGCTGCTCGCGCTGATCCGGGAGGCGGGTATCGGGGTCCGTGAGGAGGACGAGGACCACGGCACGCGCCTGGTACTGCCGAGCGGCGGCCAGCTCGTCCTCGCCGACGGCCAGACCTCCGTGGAGTTCCGCGACGTCGTCTACTTCGACCTGGCGCTCGACTACCGCAGGGCGACCCGCATCGCCCTGTCCGCCTCCCAGGACACCTCCGCGCAGACCCTGGCCGAGGCGACCGGGCTCTTCCAGGCGCTCGGCAAGGACGTCAGCGTCATCGGGGACGTGCCCGGCATGATCGTCGCCCGCACGGTGGCCCGCATCATCGACCTCGCGCACGACGCCGTCGCCAAGGGCGTGGCCACCGAGGAGGACATCGACACCGCGATGCGTCTCGGCGTCAACTACCCCCTCGGTCCCTTCGAGTGGAGCCGCAGGCTCGGCCGCGGCTGGGCCTACGACGTCCTGGACGACCTGCATCTGCGCGACCCCTCCGGACGGTACGCCCCGTCCCTCGCGCTCTACCGCCACGCGTACGCCTCCGAGAAGCGGGAGGGCACCTCATGACCACCGCCAAGCGCGACACGTACACCCCGGAGAGCCTGCTCTCCGTCGCGGTGCAGGTCTTCAACGAGCGCGGCTACGACGGCACCTCCATGGAGCACCTGTCCAAGGCGGCGGGCATCTCCAAGTCGTCGATCTACCACCACGTCGCCGGCAAGGAGGAGCTGCTGCGCCGCGCCGTCAGCCGCGCCCTGGACGGCCTGTTCGGGATCCTCGACGAGGAGCACGCGCGCGAGGGGCGCCCGGTGGAGCGGCTGGAGTACGTCGTCAGGCGCATGGTCGAGGTGCTCACCGCCGAACTGCCGTATGTGACGCTGCTGCTGCGGGTGCGCGGCAACACCGGCACCGAGCGGTGGGCGCTGGAGCGGCGCCGCGAGTTCGACCACCGGGTCGCCGAGCTGCTCAAGGCGGCCGCCGCCGACGGGGACGTGCGCGGCGACGTGGAGGTGCGGCTCGCCACGCGGCTCGTCTTCGGGATGATCAACTCGATCGTGGAGTGGTACCGGCCCGACGGGCGCGGCATGGGCGAGCGGGAAGTGGCCGACGCGGTCGCGCGGCTGGCCTTCGGCGGGCTCCGCAAGGAGTCCTGAACGCGCCTTGGCGGCTTGACGGCGACCTGATCCGAAAGAGAGGCCCCTAGCCCTCCGGCTCCACGTCCTCCTCCTCGAACACCAGCAGCGTGCGCGTGCTGAGCACTTCGGGGATCGCCTGGAGCCGGGTGAGGACCAGCTCGCGCAGCGCCCGGTTGTCCGGTGTGTGCACCAGCAGCAGGACGTCGAAATCGCCGCCCACCAGGGCGATGTGGGCGGCGCCGGGAAGCCTGCGCAGCTGTTCGTGGACGGTGCGCCAGGAGTTCTGGACGATTTTCAGGGTGATGTAGGCCGATGTGCCGTGACCGGCGCGCTCGTGGTTGACGCGGGCCCCGAAGCCGCGGATCACCCCGTCCTCGATGAGCCGGTTGATCCGCGCGTAGGCGTTGGCGCGTGAGACGTGGACGCGCTCGGCGACCGCCCGTATGGAGGCACGGCCGTCCGCCTGGAGCAGTTGCAGGATGTCCCGGTCGATGGCGTCGAGAGGGCGCGGGGACGGCGGAACGGGACTGTGCTCCGCGGGCTCGGCCATTTGTTCAGATGCCATGTACCCCCGCCTCTCTACCATGGACGTACTGCGTCCATCTCAGGGTGTGGAGAACCGTTTGTCCACAGCCTGGAGGGGCCTGTAGCCAAAATGTGCTGTCGACCGAACAATCGGTAGGTGAGGCGCATCACTCCCGTGGCGCGCCTGAAGCCGCTCCCACGAGGAGGTGCCGTCATGACGGTCATGGAGCAGCGGGGTGCCTACCGGCCGACCCCGCCGCCCGCCTGGCAGCCCCGTACCGATCCCGCACCGCTGCTGCCCGACGCGCGGCCGTACCGCGTCCTCGGCACCGAGGCCGCCGCAAAGGCCGACCCCGAGCTGCTGCGCCGGCTGTACGCCGAGCTGGTGCGCGGACGCCGGTACAACACGCAGGCGACGGCGCTGACCAAGCAGGGCCGCCTGGCCGTCTACCCCTCCAGCACCGGGCAGGAGGCCTGCCAGGTCGCCGCGGCGCTCGTCCTGCAGGAACGCGACTGGCTCTTCCCCAGCTACCGCGACACGCTCGCCGCCGTCGCCCGCGGCGTCGACCCCGTCCAGGCCCTGACCCTGCTGCGCGGCGACTGGCACACCGGCTACGACCCCTACGAGCACCGCGTGGCGCCCCTGTGCACCCCGCTCGCCACCCAGTTGCCGCACGCCGTGGGCCTCGCCCACGCCGCACGCCTGAAGGGCGACGACGTGGTGGCGCTCGCCCTGGTCGGCGACGGCGGCACCAGCGAGGGCGACTTCCACGAGGCCCTGAACTTCGCCGCGGTCTGGCAGGCACCGGTCGTCTTCCTGGTCCAGAACAACGGCTTCGCGATCTCCGTGCCGCTCGCCAAACAGACCGCCGCGCCCTCCCTCGCCCACAAGGCGGTCGGCTACGGCATGCCGGGCCGCCTGGTCGACGGCAACGACGCCGCCGCGGTGCACGAGGTGCTGGCCGACGCCGTGGCGCACGCGCGCGAGGGTGGCGGCCCCACGCTCGTCGAGGCGGTGACGTACCGCCTCGACGCGCACACGAACGCCGACGACGCGACCCGCTACCGCGCCGACGCCGAGGTCGAGGCCTGGCGCGACCACGACCCGATCGTGCTGCTGGAACGGGAGTTGACGGACCGCGGACTGCTCGACCAGGACGGGATGCGGGCCGCGCGCGAGGACGCCGAGGCCATGGCCGCCGACCTGCGCACGCGCATGAACCAGGACCCGGCGCTCGACCCGAGGGAGCTCTTCGCCAACGTGTACGCCGAGCCCACCTCCCAACTGATGGAGCAGGAAGCCCAGTTGCGGGCTGAGCTGGACGCGGAGGCCGCGGGACCGGAAGGAGCCGGGCGATGACGACCGTGGCCCTCAAGCCGGCCACCATGGCCCAGGCCCTGACGCGGGCGCTCCGCGACGCCATGGCGGCCGATGCGTCCGTGCACGTCATGGGCGAGGACGTCGGCACACTCGGCGGTGTCTTCCGCGTCACCGACGGGCTCGCCAAGGAGTTCGGCGACGACCGCTGCACGGACACGCCGCTCGCCGAGGCGGGCATCCTCGGCACGGCCGTCGGCATGGCGATGTACGGCCTCAGGCCGGTCGTCGAGATGCAGTTCGACGCGTTCGCGTACCCCGCGTTCGAGCAACTGGTCAGCCATGTCGCGCGTATGCGCAACCGGACCCGTGGCGCGATGCCGCTGCCGATCACCGTCCGTGTTCCCTACGGGGGAGGCATCGGCGGTGTGGAGCACCACAGTGACTCCTCCGAGGCGTACTACATGGCGACTCCGGGCCTCCACGTCGTCACGCCGGCGACCGTCGCCGACGCCTACGGGCTGCTGCGGGCCGCGATCGCCTCGGACGACCCGGTCGTCTTCCTGGAACCCAAGCGGCTGTACTGGTCCAAGGACACCTGGAACCCCGAGGAGCCCGAGGCCGTCGAGCCGATAGGCCGTGCGGTGGTGCGGCGCCCGGGCCGGAGCGCCACGCTGATCACGTACGGTCCGTCGTTGCCGGTGTGCCTGGAGGCGGCCGAGGCGGCGCGCGCCGAGGGCTGGGACCTCGAAGTCGTGGACCTGCGGTCCCTGGTGCCGTTCGACGACGCGACGGTGACCGCGTCCGTGCGCCGCACGGGCCGGGCCGTGGTGGTGCACGAGTCGAACGGGTTCGGCGGTCCCGGAGGGGAGATCGCCGCGCGCGTGACGGAGCGCTGCTTCCACTATCTGGAGGCGCCGGTGCTACGGGTGGCCGGTTTCGACATCCCCTATCCGCCGCCGATGCTGGAGCGGCACCACCTGCCGGGCGTCGACCGGATCCTGGACGCCGTGGGGCGCCTGCAGTGGGAGGCGGGGAGCTGATGGCCCAGGTGCTGGAGTTCAGGCTGCCGGACCTCGGGGAGGGCCTGACCGAGGCGGAGATCGTCCGCTGGCTGGTGCAGGTCGGGGACGTCGTCGCGGTCGACCAGCCGGTCGTCGAGGTGGAGACGGCCAAGGCGATGGTCGAGGTGCCCTGCCCCTACGGCGGTGTGGTCACGGCCCGCTATGGCGAGGAGGGTACGGAACTGCCGGTCGGGGCACCGCTGTTGACGGTCGCCGTAGGCGCCCCAGCGGAGCCCGCGGCGGAGTCGTCCGGGAACGTGCTGGTCGGATACGGCACGTCGGCGGCCCCGGCGCGCCGCCGCAGGGTGCGACCGCCGCGGCCCGGAGCACGGCCCACGGACGGCGAACCGTCCGAAGGCCGTCGCACGGCTGAGCCCGCCACCGCGCGCCAGGTGCCCGCCGCCCAGCCCCCCGTGTCCGCCTCTCCACCGCGAACGCGCCGTCCCGCCGTCCCGGAGCGCCCTGACGGCCCCGTCCCGGTCATCTCCCCGCTGGTCCGCAGGCTCGCCCGCCAGAACGGCCTGGACCTGCGGCGGTTGACGGGGTCCGGACCCGACGGACTGATCCTGCGGGCGGACGTGGAGGGTGCCCTGAGGACCACGGCGGCCCACGAGGAGGCGCCGAAGACCACGGTGACCGCTCCGGCACCCCAGACGGCTCTCCTCGAACGCCCCGAGCCCCGTGCCGGTACCCGTATCCCCCTCAAGGGCGTGCGCGGTGCCGTGGCCGACAAGCTCTCCCGTAGCCGACGCGAGATCCCCGACGCGACCTGCTGGGTGGACGCCGACGCGACCGAGCTGATGCGCGCGCGGGCGGCGATGAACGCGGCCGGCGGCCCGAAGATCTCCCTGCTCGCGCTGCTGGCCCGCATCTGCACCGCGGCGCTCGCCCGGTTCCCGGAACTCAACGCCACCGTCGACACGGAGGCCCGGGAGATCGTCCGGCTCGACCAGGTGCACCTCGGGTTCGCCGCACAGACCGAGCGGGGGCTCGTCGTCCCCGTCGTACGCGACGCGCACTCGCGGGACGCCGAGTCGCTGACCGCGGAGTTCGCACGGCTCACCGAGGCCGCGCGAGCCGGGACCCTCACCCCCGCGGACCTCACCGGCGGGACGTTCACGCTGAACAACTACGGGGTGTTCGGCGTCGACGGCTCGACACCGATCATCAACCACCCCGAGGCGGCCATGCTCGGTGTCGGCCGTGTCGTCCCCAAGCCCTGGGTGCACGACGGGGAGCTCGCGGTGCGGCAGGTCGTGCAGCTCTCGCTCACCTTCGACCACCGGGTGTGCGACGGCGGCACGGCAGGCGGCTTCCTGCGGTACGTGGCGGACTGTGTGGAACAGCCCGCGGTGCTGCTGCGCACCCTCTGAGTGACGGCCGGGCCCGGGCGCACGCCCTGGGGAAACGGGCCCGGCCGCCTCGCCCCCGAGACGGGCCGGTCGGCGCCGTGTCAGTGATCCGTCGCGCACGGCCGAGGTCCCCGAGGGTGGCATTGATCCATGCGGCGCCCATACTCGGGGGCATGACCGCGTACCGGCCCCCGGGTGACCCACGCCGCGACGGCTACGACGCCGTCGTGCTCGCGGGCGGTGCGGCCCGGCGGCTCGGCGGCGCCGACAAGCCCGGTGTGCTCGTCGGCGGACGGGCGCTGCTGGACCGGGTACTGGCGGCGTGCGCCGACGCGGCCACCACCGTGGTCGTCGCCGGTGCCCGGCCCACCGCGCGCCCCGTGGTCTGGGCCCGGGAGGAGCCGCCCGGCGCCGGACCTGTGGCCGCGCTCGAAGCGGGCCTGAAGCGGACCACCGCCGCGGACGCCGTCGTACTCTCCGCCGACCTGCCGTTCCTCACCGAGCGGACGGTACGACGGCTGCTGGACGCCCTCCGGGCGAGCGGCGCCGAAGGGGCGGTGCTCACCGACCCCGAGGGGCGTGATCAGCCCCTTGTCGCCGCCTACCGCACAGCGGCACTGCGCCGCGAGCTGGCACGGCTCACCACCGAGCACACCGGTCTCACCGGCCTTCCGCTGCGGCGCCTGGTCGCCGGGCTGGACCTCACCCGTATCTCCGACCCCGTCGCGTCCTTCGACTGCGACACCTGGGACGACATCGCCACCGCCCGATCACGGATCAGGGAGCATGGGCACGTGTTGGATGAATGGATTTCCGCAGTCAAGGACGAACTGGGCATCGACCTCGACGTCGACACCGGCGTCCTCCTCGACCTGGCCCGAGACGCCGCGCACGGGGTCGCCCGCCCCGCGGCCCCGCTGACGACGTTCCTCGTCGGCTACGCCGCCGCGCAGGCGAAGGGCGGCCCCGAGGCGGTCGCCGAAGCCGCCCGAAAGGCCGCCGCGCTGGCCCTGCGGTGGGCCGACGAGGACACCGCCGAGGACAGGCCGGGCGCCGGATGACCGGGCGGGGCGCCGAGGGACACCTGGACACCGAGGAACGCGACGTGGAGGAGGCGCTGGCCGTGGCCAACGAGAGCGGCGAGCCGAGCCGTCCGCAGGCACGCCCCGCCCGTTCACCGCAGGACCAGCACGACCGGGACCTCGAAGAGGCCCTCGCCCTCGTCCGGGACCCGGATCCGCGCGCCCCAGAGCCCGGGCCGCCCGCTGCCGGTCCCGAGGCGCGTACGTCCGAGCCCGGTCCGCGCACAACGCGGCACCCCGGCACCCAGGACCGCCCGGCGGGCACCGACGCCTCCGCCCCACCCCCTCCCGGCACCACGCCAAGCCGTGGCCCGAGGCCCGTGCCGTCGCCGAGCGCGCCGCCCGCTCCGCTCCGCGCCGCCCAGCCCTGGACGTGCCCCTCGACGCGGCACTCGGCCTGGTTCTCGCCGCGCCGCTCACCGCCCTCACCGACCTCCCCTCCTTCGACACCTCCGCCATGGACGGCTGGGCGGTCGCCGGTCCCGGCCCCTGGGACGTGCGGGAGCACGGGGTCCTTGCCGGGCACGCCGAGCCGGCGCCCCTCGGCGACGGCGAGGCCGTGCGGATCGCCACCGGTGCCCGCATCCCGCCGGACACCACCGCCGTCCTGCGCACCGAGCACGGCCGCACCGACGACAAGGGACGGCTGCACGCCACCCGAGAACTCGAGCAGGGTCAGGACATCCGGCCGCGCGGCCAGGAGTGCCGCGTCGGCGAGCACCTGCTCCCCCCGGGCACCCACGTCACCCCCGCCGTCCTCGGACTCGCAGCCGCCGCCGGTTACGACACCCTGTGCACGCTGCCCCGGCCGCGCGCCGAAGTCCTGGTGCTGGGCGACGAGCTGCTCACCGAGGGCCTGCCCAGGGACGGGCTGATCCGGGACGCGCTCGGGCCGATGCTGCCGCCGTGGCTGCGCGCACTCGGCGCCGATGTGACGGCCGTCCGCAGGCTCGGCGACGACGCCGATGCCCTGCATGAGGCCGTGACGTCCTCGACGGCAGACCTGATCGTCACCACGGGCGGCACCGCTGCGGGCCCCGTCGACCACGTCCACCCCACCCTGCGACGTGTCGGCGCCGAACTCCTCGTCGACGGCGTACAGGTCCGCCCGGGTCACCCCATGCTCCTCGCGCGGATCCAGGACGGCCGGCACCTCGTCGGTCTGCCCGGAAACCCCCTCGCAGCCGTCTCCGGCCTGCTCACACTCGCCGAGCCGCTGCTGCGAACCCTCTCCGGCCGCATGGCACCGGAGCCGTACACGCTGCCCCTGAAGGACTCCGCTCACGGTCACCCGCACGACACGCGGCTCATCCCCGTCGTCCTACGTGCCGACCAGGCCGTGCCGCTGCACTACCACGGCCCCGCCATGCTGCGCGGCATCGCCGCCGCGGACGCCCTCGCGGTGGTGCCGCCCGGTGGCGCGGAACCCGGCCAGGAAGTGGAACTGCTCGACCTGCCCTGGGCGTTGGCGGGGTGAGCTCGCTCTGGGTGAGCTCACCTCGGGCTGATCCAGAGCGGGGAGTGTTTCACGTGAAACATTGAGGCCGGGATGCCGTCGGGCGCCCGCGCGGGGAGTCGGCGGGGCCCATCCGTGAGGAGTAGCGTCCCCCTCATGTACGCGATCACGATTCCTGAACCCGGTGGGCCCGAGGCGTTGGTGTGGGCCCAGGTCCCCGATCCCGTACCCGCCGAGGGCGAAGTGCTGGTCGACGTGGTGGCCGGCGCCGTCAACCGGGCCGATCTCCTCCAGCGGCAGGGCTTCTACAACCCGCCGCCCGGGGCATCCCCGTACCCCGGGCTCGAGTGCTCCGGGCGGATCGCCGCGCTCGGCCCCGGTGTCTCCGGGTGGGCCGTCGGCGACGAGGTGTGCGCGCTGCTCGCGGGCGGCGGATACGCCGAGAAGGTGGCCGTGCCGGCCGGTCAGCTGCTGCCCGTGCCCGAGGGGCTCGATCTGCGGAACGCCGCCGCGCTGCCCGAGGTGACCTGCACGGTCTGGTCGAACGTGTTCATGGTCGCCCATCTGCGCCCGGGCGAGACGCTGCTCGTGCACGGCGGCTCCAGCGGCATCGGCACGATGGCGATCCAGCTGGCCAAGGCGGTGGGCGCGCGGGTCGCGGTCACGGCAGGCACCAAGGCGAAGCTGGACTACTGCGCCGAGCTGGGCGCGGACGTGCTGATCAACTACCGCGAACAGGACTTCGTGGAGGAGATCCGGCAGGCCACGGCGGGGGCGGGTGCCGACGTCATCCTCGACAACATGGGTGCGAAGTACCTGGACCGCAACGTTCAAGCGCTCGCGGTGAACGGGCGTCTCGCGATCATCGGTCTGCAGGGCGGGGTGAAGGGCGAGCTGAACATCAACACCCTGCTGCGCAAGCAGGCGGCGATCACCGCGACCTCTCTGCGGGCGAGGCCGCTCGGGGAGAAGGCGGCGATCGTGGCGGCGGTGCGGGAGCACGTGTGGCCGCTGATCACCTCAGGGGACGTGCGCCCGATCGTCGACCGTGAGGTCCCGATGAGCGACGCGGCCGAAGCCCACCGGGTGCTAGAGGAGAGCGGGCACATCGGGAAGGTACTGCTGGTGGCGCCGTAGGCGTGGTCGTCCGGGGCGATGGTGGCGCCGTGGGGGCCCCGGTCGTGTGGGGGTGGGGGCGGCCCCGGGGTCATTCGCGACGCAGGCGCAGGGCGAGGAGGGCGAGCGCCAGGCCGAGGCCCATGAGGACCAGGCCGCTGCCGAGTGGAAGGATCTGGGACACGGGCTGCGAGGCGGAGGTCTCCCGGGCGGAGCCGGCGGCGCCGTGCGAGGGGCTGGGCGAGGCTTCCGCGGGGTCGGCCGCATCGAGGGACGGCTCCGTGCCGGTGGTCGGGTCTGCGGTGTCGCGGTCTGTCGGGTCCGGTGTCTGCTCCGGCGGTGACGGCGGGTCCTGGTCCGTGTAGGTCGGCTCGTCGTCCTCGTCCGGCGGTTCCGGATCCGGCCGTCCGGGCCGCACCCTTCCCTCGCCGGCCCAATTGCCGGCCCGGGAGGAGTCGGGCGAGGGATCGGCGGAGTCCGGATCGTCGGCGGGGCGTCCGGCGGTGGATGACTGCGCGGGGTCCTGGCGCCGGTGGGGGCGGTGGGGATTGTCGTGGCGCTGCGGCGAGGCGTGTCCCTCCGGCCCGGTGTGGTCCTGTGGCTTCTCGTGGCTCTGCGGTGTGTCTTCGTCGTGGGACCGATCGTAACCGTGGGGCTTCTCGGGTCCGGACTGGGTTGTGCGGGCGGGTGGGGTGGACGCGGTGGGCGCGGGCGTGGGCCCGCGCGTCGGTATCGCGGATGCCGTGTGCAGGGGAGCGGCAGTGTCGTCGGCCGCCGTGCCGAACGCCGGGCCCTTCGCTGCGGGGGCGTCGGCCGCCGGGTCGGACCTGGCGGGGACGGCGGTGGCTGTGCGCCCAGGGGAGGCGGTGTGGGCCCGCGGTGCCGAGAGGGTGTGCGTGGCGGCGGATGCGCGGGTCGGCGGAGCCGAGGGGGTGTCCTCCGGGGCGGAGGCGCGGGTCGGCGGAGCCGAGGCGGTGTGCGCGGTGTCCGTGGGCGGGGCTATGGACTCGTGGGCCGGATAGGCGATTCGGGTGACGTACGTGCGGTGGAAGGGGCTCCTGGCCCCGGCCTGACGCACGGCGCCCGTGGTGTGCGAGGCGGCACGTATGCCGTACGCGGGCCGGAGCCCCTCCGCGGACGCGAGGGCGCAGGCGGATATGCCGTACAGACCGCAGACGGCCGTGGTGGTGAGCACCGGTGGCAGGACGGCCGCGCGGAGCGTGCGGAACCTGGACGGCGGACGAGGCCATGGAGTCACGCGAGTGACCCCCTCCCGTTACTCGGGTGGCAAGATCAACGGCACCAGCGTCACACGGACCCCGGTGTCCGGCATCTCGGCCGTGCGCCCTACGCCGTACGCCATACGTCGCCCGGCGCGCCCCCGCTGCACTGACGCGAGGCACGGAGGCCGAACTGTCGGTTGTGGGGTGGATCACTCCCCGTACCGGGCAACCTGGCTGATGAGGTGTGTCGGTGCGAGAGAATGGCGGCATGGAGATGCCGAGGAACGAACGGTCGTCGGAGAACGCCCAGAAGATCTTGGTCGTGGGCCAGGACGGGATGGCTCTCGGCGGCACCGGAGACGACGACTCCCGCGAGGTCCCGGTGACCGAACAGGTGGAGCAGCCCGCGAAGGTCATGCGCATCGGCAGCATGATCAAGCAGCTGCTGGAGGAGGTGCGCGCCGCTCCTCTGGACGAGGCCAGCCGGCAGCGTCTGAAGGAGATCCACGCCAGCTCGGTGAAGGAGCTGGAGGACGGTCTCGCCCCCGAACTCGTCGAGGAGCTCGAGCGGCTCTCCCTGCCCTTCACGGACGAGGTGATCCCGAGCGACGCGGAACTGCGCATCGCGCAGGCGCAGTTGGTGGGCTGGCTGGAGGGCCTCTTCCACGGGATCCAGACCACCCTGTTCGCCCAGCAGATGGCGGCACGCGCCCAGCTGGAACAGATGCGCCGCGCCCTTCCCCCGGGAGTGGGCTCCCCCGACGGCGAGGAGGACCGCCGCGCCGGCGGCCGGTCGGGCGGCCCGTACCTGTGACGCGGACCGTGCGAGGGGCCCGGCACCGTGAGGGTGCCGGGCCCCTGCCGTCGCATCAGAAGCGGCTCACGCCGGGTCGCCCGTCGACACCGTGAGTTCGATCACGGGCATCTTCTTCGGGTTGGCGTCCGTACCGGCCGTCGGGGACTGGCTCATGACCGTGTCCTGGCCGTAGGTGTTCTCGTCCTCGTGCGTGATCTCGTACTTCCAGCCCGCTGCCTGGAAGCACGCTTCGACCGACGTGAAATTCTTGAAGGAGAAGTCGGGCACCCGGATCTTCTTCGGATCGACGTAGGACGTCTCCGGCTCCGTGCACCTCGTCGTCTCGATCGTCTTCGTCGTGTCCGGGCCCCTGTGGCCCGCGACCACGGTCGGGGGCGTGCTCGTACCGCCGTCACCCCCGTCGGCCTCGTCCCCGCTGCTGTTGTTGTGCAGCAACAGTGAGGTCAGCAGGCCGACTATCACGACCAGGGCGACCACGACCGAGCCGATGACCACGGCCTGGTTGCCCTTCTGGCCGCCCGTGGCGGGCGTCTGCGGGGTGAGGTGGTACGGCGGCGGGGTCGCCGCGGACTGCTGCGGCGCGAACCCGGCGTTCTGCGGGGGCGTCTGGTAGCCGCCCTGCTGGGGGTAGCCGTAGGGGGGCGACGGGACCGGACCGCCGTACGGGCCGGGCTGGTACGGCGTCTGCACGGGCCCCACGGGGGCCGCCGCCGACTGGCCGACCGGCGGGAAGACCGCGGAGCTGACGCCGGCGCCGCTCGGGGTCTGCGCGCCCGGCACGATGCTCGGCGCGGCGGCCGTGAGCGACGCGGCCACCCGAAGGCACTCGTCCCGCATCGCCTCGGCGTTCGGGAAGCGTTCGTTCGGGTTCTTCTTGAGCGCGCGGGCGACCAGCGCGTCCACCGCCGGTGGCAGTGAACGGTTGATCGAGGACGGAGCCCCCGGCTCCTCCTGCACATGCGCGTACGCGATCGCGAGCGGTGAATCCGCCTCGAACGGCAGCCGCCCGGTGACCAGTTGGAACAGCATGATCCCGACCGAGTACAGGTCGGACCGCGCGTCCACGGCCCGGCCGAGGGCCTGCTCCGGGGACAGGTACTGCGGAGTGCCGACCACCATGCCCGTCTGGGTCATCGAGGTGACGCCGGACTGCATGGCACGGGCGATGCCGAAGTCCATGACTTTGACGACGTTGCGCTTCGTCATCATCACATTGCCCGGCTTGATGTCCCGATGGACCAGCCCCATCTCGTGGCTGATCTCCAGGGCGGCCAGCACATCAGCGGTGATCTTCAGCGCCTTGTCGGCCGGCATCGCGCCGTACTGCCGGATGTCCGCGTCGAGGACCGAGCCGAGCGGCTTGCCCTCGATGTACTCCATGACGATGTACGGGGTCGTCGTCCCCGCCAGCTCGTCCTCGCCGGTGTCGAAGACCGAGACGATGTTCGTGTGCGTGAGTTTGGCCACGGCCTGCGCCTCGCGGCGGAAACGCTCCCGGAAGGCCTGCTCGCGTCCCAGTTCGGTGTGGAGTGTCTTGATCGCGACCTGGCGGTCGAGGACCGAGTCGTACGCCAGGTGCACCGAGGCCATACCGCCCTCGCCGAGCAAGTCGCGCAGCTGGTAGCGGCCGCCGGCGAGCGCGCGCCCCGCGTACCGGCCGTGTGCGCCGTCCTGGCTCATGTTCTGCGTCCCCCATCGGCGCGGCGGCAGCGGCTGCTGGTGCTCCCGCGGCCGTGATCGATATCCGTGTTGTCGACGATCGACAGCTACTGCTCCGTGATCGACTGGTCCATTCCCGGCCAAGTCTGCCCCAGGGCAAGGACACGTCAAGCTCGGTGCCCGTTCCGTGACCGTACGCGAAAGAAGCGTCGCGGAAGCGTTACAGGGGTTGTCCGGCCGGCACACGAAATTTGCACGTGGGACCCGGTACAGGGTTGGATGGCCGGTCCATCTCGAATCCATCTCGGACCGGTGCCTTGCGCGGAGCCTGTAGCGTGGCCCGTCGGAGACCGTAACAACCACCGCGCAGACCGCGGGCAGAAACGACGGCGAGGACCGATGGCACAGACGCAGCGCGCCCAGGGCCCGTCCGACCCCGAGGCGACTGGCGGCGGGATGTCGGACGCGCCGGAAACCTGGGGCAACGGCGGACTTGTCGGGGACGGCCGGTACCGGCTGACCCGCAGGCTCGGCCGGGGCGGCATGGCCGAGGTGTTCGCGGCCGAGGACGTGCGCCTCGGCCGCACGGTCGCGGTCAAGCTGCTCCGTTCCGACCTCGCCGAGGACCCGGTCTCCAAGGCGCGTTTCACGCGCGAGGCCCAGTCGGTGGCCGGGCTCAACCATCACGCGATCGTCGCCGTGTACGACTCCGGCGAGGACTTCGTGGGCGGCCAGTCGGTGCCGTACATCGTGATGGAGCTGGTGGAGGGCCGTACGATCCGCGACCTGCTGCTCAACGCCGAGGCGCCCGGCCCCGAGCAGGCCCTGATCATCGTCTCGGGCGTCCTGGAGGCGCTCGCCTACTCGCACCAGCACGGCATCGTGCACCGCGACATCAAGCCGGCCAACGTCATCATCACCAACAACGGCGCCGTGAAGGTGATGGACTTCGGCATCGCGCGCGCCCTGCACGGGGCGTCCACGACCATGACGCAGACCGGCATGGTGATGGGCACCCCGCAGTACCTCTCCCCGGAGCAGGCGCTCGGCAAGGCCGTGGACCACCGCTCCGATCTGTACGCGACGGGCTGTCTGCTGTACGAACTGCTGTCCCTGCGGCCGCCCTTCGTGGGTGAGACGCCGTTGTCCGTGGTCTACCAGCATGTGCAGGACATCCCGGTGCCGCCCTCCCAGGTCTCGGAGGGGGCGTCGCCGCCGGAGCTGGACGGGCTCGTGATGCGCTCCCTCGCCAAGGAGCCGGACGACCGGTTCCAGACCGCCGAGGAGATGCGCGGGCTGGTCCAGTACGCGCTGCAGATGCTCTACGACCAGGGCGGCCACACCGGCACCTGGAACACCGGCCCGGTGGGTGTGCACGACGGCCGGCACACCCCGGCCGCGGGCCTCGCCGGCACGGCGGTGCTGCCGCATCCGGGCGAGTCGGGCACCGCGCAGATCCCGCAGTCGATCCTGCCCACGGGATACGGCTCCGGGGACGACGGCGGTTTCGAGGGACACGGCAACAAGGGCAGCGGGCGCGGCAAGCTGTGGGTCCTCGCCGTGCTCGCGGTCATCGCGATCGCGGCGGGCGTCGCACTTGCGCTGCAGCACAAGGGGGACGGCGGCGGTACCGGGCCGACGACGTCGCCGACCGTCACGAAGTCGCACGAGGAGACGCAGTCCAGCCAGACGCCGACGGACGAGGAGACCGCCACCACTCCGGGCGACGACTCGGACACGAGCGGCGACTCGAACTGGTCGCCCTCGTCCCGGCCGTCACAGAGCTACAGCCAGAAGCCGCCGGTCGAGCCCTCGGCGACGCCGTCGCAGACGAGCGAGCAGCCGACCGAGTCGGCACCTTCGCAGGAGCAGCCGTCCTCCACGTCCACGGACGGCGGGGGCGGCGGCTCCACCCCTCCGGCCGGCTCGACGAACGGCGGCGACACCTCGGGTGGGAGCCAGGGGCCCTGACGCCCCGCGGTGAAGCGTCCTCCACGCGCGCGTGGCCCGGAGACGGGCTCCACGCGCGCGTGGCCTTTTCCGGCCGTGCCGAGGTCGTTGCCCAAGGCTTGCGCCAGCTCGCGCTCCGGCGCTTGTAACCGGTCGTGCTCCATGCGTTACCAGGCGCGTGCCCACGATCATGTCCCTCCGGTCGTGCTCACGGGGTGGACCCGCGTACGACACCCGTGTCACTCCAGATGACGTCTTCCCGTGCTCCGGGCGGGCGGGATAACGTGCCGTTGTTCCGGCCCCCTGCAAGGCTGTGACCAGCACCTGTTCCCGACTGACTCGATTTACTTGGATTTCCAAGCAAAATCCCAGGTCAGGAGGGGTTTCACAGAAATGTGGCGCGCTGGGTAACGTGCCCCTTGCAGGGTGCTCGCCGGGGCACCTTCCACGTCTGTTCGGACGAGCCGCACCCACCCCGTGCGTCCGTGCGTTGCAGGCGGAGCCGCTCCCACCGGCCCGAACGGGCCGAGGGGAACCCAGGCACCCGGCGAACCCGGGGGCCGGACCGACGGAGGAGCACACGTGACCGTGGAGAGCACTGCCGCGCGCAAGCCGCGACGCAGCGCCGGAAGCAAGGCCGGCACCACCGGCACCAAGCGCACCACCAGCAACACGCCCAAGAAGGACAGCGACCCCGACCTCGTCCAGTTGCTGACGCCCGAGGGCACGCGGGTCGCGAACCCCGAGTACGACCGGTACGTCGAGGACATCACGCCGCAGCAGCTGCGCGGGCTGTACCGGGACATGGTGCTGACCCGCCGCTTCGACGCCGAGGCCACGTCCCTGCAGCGCCAGGGCGAGCTGGGCCTGTGGGCCTCGCTGCTCGGCCAGGAGGCCGCCCAGATCGGTTCCGGCCGGGCCCTGCGCGACGACGACTACGTCTTCCCGACCTACCGTGAGCACGGCGTCGCCTGGTGCCGCGGCGTGGACCCGACCAACCTGCTCGGCATGTTCCGCGGTGTGAACAACGGCGGCTGGGACCCGAACAGCAACAACTTCCACCTCTACACGATCGTCATCGGCTCGCAGACGCTGCACGCCACCGGCTACGCCATGGGCGTGGCCAAGGACGGCGCCGACTCGGCCGTGATCGCGTACTTCGGTGACGGCGCCTCCAGCCAGGGCGACGTGGCGGAGTCGTTCACGTTCGCGGCGGTCTACAACGCCCCGGTGGTGTTCTTCTGCCAGAACAACCAGTGGGCGATCTCCGAGCCCACCGAGAAGCAGACCCGGGTGCCGCTGTACCAGCGTGCGCAGGGTTTCGGCTTCCCCGGGGTGCGGGTGGACGGCAACGACGTGCTGGGCTGCCTCGCGGTGACCAAGTGGGCGCTGGAGCGGGCGCGCAACGGCGAGGGCCCGACCCTGGTGGAGGCGTTCACCTACCGCATGGGTGCCCACACCACCTCCGACGACCCGACCCGCTACCGCCTCGACGACGAGCGGGCCGCCTGGGAGGCGAAGGACCCGATCGCCCGTCTGCGCGCCTACCTCGAGGCATCGAACCACGCGGACGAGGGGTTCTTCGCGGAACTCGAGGCGGAGAGCGAGACGTTGGGAAGGCGGGTGCGTGAAGCGGTCCGTGCCATGCCGGATCCGGACCACTTCGCCATCTTCGAGCACGCGTACGCGGACGGGCATGCGCTCGTCGACGAGGAGCGGGCCCAGTTCGCCGCCTATCAGGCGTCGTTCGCGGACGTAGAAGGGGGACGGTGACATGGCCGAGAAGATGGCGATCGCCAAGGCGATCAACGAGTCGCTGCGCAAGGCCCTGGAGTCGGACCCCAAGGTCCTGGTGATGGGCGAGGACGTCGGCAAGCTCGGCGGTGTCTTCCGTGTGACGGACGGCCTGCAGAAGGACTTCGGCGAGGAGCGGGTGATCGACACCCCGCTCGCGGAGTCGGGCATCGTCGGCACGGCGATCGGTCTCGCGCTGCGCGGGTACCGGCCGGTGGCGGAGATCCAGTTCGACGGGTTCGTCTTCCCGGCCTACGACCAGATCGTCACCCAGCTGGCGAAGATGCACGCCCGCTCGCTGGGCAAGGTCAAGCTGCCGGTCGTCATCCGCATCCCCTACGGCGGCGGCATCGGGGCGGTGGAGCACCACAGCGAGTCCCCGGAGGCGCTGTTCGCGCACGTGGCGGGCCTGAAGGTCGTCTCTCCGTCCAGCGCCTCGGACGCGTACTGGATGATGCAGCAGGCGATCCAGAGCGACGACCCGGTGATCTTCTTCGAGCCGAAGCGGCGCTACTGGGACAAGTCCGAGGTCAACACGGAGGCGATCCCGGGTCCGCTGCACAAGGCGCGCGTGGTGCGCGAGGGCACGGACCTGACCCTGGCCGCCTACGGCCCGATGGTGAAGGTGTGCCAGGAGGCCGCCGCGGCCGCGCAGGAGGAGGGCAGGTCGCTGGAGGTGCTGGACCTCCGGTCGGTCTCCCCGCTCGACTTCGACTCCATCCAGACGTCGGTGGAGAAGACCCGCCGTCTGGTCGTGGTGCACGAGGCGCCGGTGTTCTTCGGTTCGGGCGCGGAGATCGCCGCTCGCATCACGGAGCGGTGCTTCTACCACCTGGAGGCGCCCGTGCTGAGGGTCGGCGGCTACCACGCGCCGTATCCGCCGGCGCGGCTGGAGGAGGAGTACCTGCCGGGCCTTGACCGGGTGCTGGACGCCGTCGACCGCGCCCTGGCGTACTGAGGAGAGGGTCGTGACGACGATGACAGACGCGTCCGTGCGCGAGTTCAAGATGCCCGACGTGGGCGAGGGGCTCACCGAGGCAGAGATCCTCAAGTGGTACGTCCAGCCGGGTGACACGGTCACCGACGGGCAGGTCGTGTGCGAGGTTGAGACGGCGAAGGCGGCCGTGGAGCTGCCGATCCCGTACGACGGGGTGGTCCGCGAGCTGCACTTCCCCGAGGGCACCACGGTGGACGTAGGCACGCCGATCATCGCGGTGGACGTGACGGGCGGCGCTCCCGCCGAGGAGGCGCAGGCGCCCGTCGAGAAGGCGGCGGAGGAGAAGCCCGCGGCGAAGGAGAACCGGCAGGAGGGCCGCAAGCCGGTCCTCGTCGGTTACGGCGTCGCCGAGTCCTCCACCCGGCGCCGCCCCCGCAAGGCGCCCGCGGCGGCGGTCGAGGAGACCGTCTCCGTGGTCCAGGGCGACCTGAACGGGCACGGCAAGCAGGCCCGTCCGCTGGCGAAGCCGCCGGTGCGCAAGCTGGCGAAGGACCTGGGCGTCGACCTGGCGACGGTACGGCCGTCGGGCCCGGACGGGATCATCACGCGCGAGGACGTGCAGGCGGCGGTGGCCTCCGCACCGGTCCCCGAGGCCCCTGCGGCCCCGGTGGTCCCGGTGACGCCCGCACGCGTCGAGGCGCCGGCGCCGGTGGTGACGTACGACAGCGGGCGGGAGACCCGTATCCCGGTCAAGGGCGTCCGCAAGGCCACCGCGCAGGCGATGGTCGGCTCGGCGTTCACCGCCCCGCACGTCACGGAGTTCGTGACCGTCGACGTCACCCGCACGATGAAGCTGGTCGAGGAGCTCAAGCAGGACAAGGACTTCCAGGGTCTGCGTGTCAATCCCCTGCTGCTGATCGCCAAAGCCCTGCTGGTCGCCATCAAGCGGAACCCGGACATCAACGCGTCCTGGGACGAGGCCAACCAGGAGATCGTGCGCAAGCACTACGTGAACCTGGGCATCGCCGCGGCCACCCCGCGCGGTCTGATCGTGCCGAACATCAAGGACGCGCACGACAAGACCCTCCCCCAACTGGCCGAGGCCCTGGGCGAGCTGGTGGCCACGGCCCGGGAGGGCAGGACGAGTCCCGCGGCAATGCAGGGCGGCACGATGACGATCACGAACGTCGGCGTCTTCGGCGTCGACACCGGCACGCCGATCCTCAACCCGGGCGAGTCCGCGATCCTCGCGGTCGGCGCGATCAAGCTCCAGCCGTGGGTCCACAAGGGCAAGGTCAAGCCCCGCCAGGTCACCACCCTGGCCCTGAGCTTCGACCACCGCCTGGTCGACGGCGAACTGGGCTCGAAGGTCCTCGCGGACGTCGCCGCGATCCTGGAACAGCCGAAGCGGCTGATCACCTGGGCGTAGCGCAGGACGACATGCCCATGGCGAAGGGGGTCTGCCGCTGACCAGCAGCGGCAGACCCCCTCGGCGTGTGGCGGGTGTCAGCCGAGCCTGGCGAAGCCGTAGTTCAGCAGCTTCGTGGCGTCGGTGGCGCGCTGGTTGATCGAGGACGAGGCGAGGACCGTGCCGATGACCGTCTTGCCGTTGCGGGTGGCGGCGAAGACGAGGCAGTACTTGGCCTCGGGGCCGGAGCCGGTCTTCACGCCGATCGCGCCGCTGTAGCTGCTGAGCAGCGTGTTGGTGTTGGTCCACGGCGCCATGGTGCGGACGGTGCCGTACTTGGTGATGGTCTTCGCCGTGTACGACTTGGTCTTCACGATCGTGCGGAACGTGGAGTTCTTCATCGCGCTGCTCGCGATCTTCGTCAGATCGCGCGGCGTCGAGTAGTTGTTGCCGTTGCCGATGCCGTCGAACGAATCGAAGTGCGTGTTCCTTAGGCCGAGGCTCGTGGCGGCGCTGTTCATCTTGCCGATGAACGACTTCACGCGCGCCGCACGCGTCGTGCCGGAACCGAACTTGTCGGCGAGCGCGTAGGCCGCGTCACAGCCGGAGGGGAGCATCAGCCCGTACAGCAGCTGACGGACGGTGACCTTGTCGCCGACGATCAGGTGCGCCTGGGAGGCGTTGTTGGCGACCACGTAGTCGCTGTACGCCTTCTGGATCGTCACCTTGGCGTCGAGGTTGAGGTTCGGCTGTGCGAGCACCACCTTCGCGGTCATGATCTTGGTGGTGGATCCGGTGGAACGCCTGGTGTCCGCGGCCTTCGTGTACAGCGTCGCGCCGTTCGCGTTGTTCATCGCGTAGCCGCCCGCGGCCACGATCGAGGGCGTGGTGACGGCCTGAGCGGGCACCGCGGTGAGGGCTCCGGTGGTGAGCACGGCTCCGGTGGTGACCACTGCCGCGACTGCCCTGCGAACTCGCGTGCCCTTAATGCCGGTAGTCAAAGTTGAACGCTCCGATTGCGTCTCTGATGCCTCTGAATGCATCCAAATGCCCCTGGAGTGCGGCCAGATGACGAGGCCGCCTTCTCGTGAGACTCGTAGGTGGCACAAAAGGATGTGCGGCTGCCCGGGTGAAATGCGAGACCCGTGTGCCGGGTCCACATGGTGGACGGTCATCGGCATGCGTACGTGTTGTATCTATGATGTGCTCATGCCTGCAGCACCGTCCGTCGCCCACGTCCCCGAGAAGATGCCCCTCAAGCAACCCCCCGCCGCCGACCGGGTCTACACGCACGTCAAACAGGGTGTTCTGGAGCGCCGTTACCAGGGCGGGACGCTGCTGACCGAAGGTGAGCTGGCCGAGGAGGTCGGCGTCTCGCGGACGCCGGTGCGCGAGGCGCTGCTGCGGCTGGAGGTCGAAGGGCTGATCAAGCTCTACCCGAAGAAGGGCGCTCTCGTCCTGGCCGTCTCCGCCCAGGAGATCGCGGATGTGATCGAGACGCGCCAGCTCGTCGAGGAACACGCGGCCCGCAAGGCCGTCCCCGCCCCGCCGCGGCTGATCGAGCGGCTCGAGGAACTGCTCACCCGCCAGAAGGAGCAGGCCGCCGCCGGTGACCTGGCCGGTGCGGCCCTCACCGACCGCACCTTCCACGCCGAGATCGTGCGCAGCGGCGGCAACGAGATCCTCTCCCGCCTGTACGACCAACTCCGCGACCGCCAGCTGCGGATGGGCGTCGCCGTCATGCACTCGCACCCCGACCGCATCGCCAAGACCCTCACCGAACACGAAGAGATCCTCCAGGCGCTGCGGTCCGGCGACGCCGAGGCGGCCGTGGACATCGTGCACCGGCACGTCAGCTGGTTCTCCCACCTTGCGCGGGGTGAGGTGCGATGAGGTCGGGGTCGGTGGGCTCCCGTACCGTGTCCCTGCCCGGTGATCCGCCGGGCGGCCGGCGTGCCGTCGCCGTGTGGGCCATCGGTGTCTCGGTCTACTTCGTCGCCGTCATCTTCCGTACGTCGCTGGGCGTGGCCGGACTGGACGCGGCGGACCGCTTCCATGTGAACGCGTCCGCCCTGTCCACCTTCTCCATCCTCCAGCTGCTCGTGTACGCGGGCATGCAGATACCCGTCGGCCTGCTCGTGGACCGGCTCGGCACCAAGAAGGTGCTGGCCCTCGGGGTCGTCCTGTTCACGGCCGGTCAGCTGGGGTTCGCGTTCTCCCCGTCGTACGGGACCGCGCTGGCCTCGCGCGCGCTGCTGGGCTGCGGTGACGCGATGACGTTCATCAGTGTGCTGCGGCTCGGCACGCGCTGGTTCCCGGCCCGCCGCAGTCCGCTGGTCGCGCAGCTCGCCGGTCTGGTGGGCATGGCGGGCAACCTGGTCTCCACGCTCGTGCTCGCCCGGCTGCTGCACGGAGTGGGCTGGACGGCGGCGTTCGGCGGCAGCGCGGTCGCCGGGGTGATCGTCCTCGTCCTGCTGCTGCTCTTCCTGAAGGACCATCCGGAGGGGTACGAGCCGGAGCCGTTCCCGCACCGCGGGTCGGCGTACGTGCGACGGCAGATCGTGGCGTCGTGGAAGGAGCCCGGGACGCGGCTCGGCATGTGGGTGCACTTCACGACGCAGTTCCCGGCGATGGTGTTCCTGCTGCTGTGGGGCCTGCCGTTCCTGGTGCAGGCGCAGGGCCTGTCCCGGGCCGCGGCCGGTGAACTCCTCACGCTCGTCGTGCTGTCGAACATGCTGGTCGGACTGGTGTACGGCCAGATCGTCGCCCGGCATCATGCTGCGCGGCTGCCGCTGGCCCTCGGCACGGTCGGGGCGACGGCGGCGGTGTGGGCGGCCACGCTCGCCTACCCGGCCGCACATGCGCCGATGTGGCTGCTGGTCGTGCTGTGCACGGTGCTCGGGGCGTGCGGTCCGGCCTCGATGATCGGCTTCGACTTCGCCCGGCCGGCGAATCCGCCGGAGCGTCAGGGGACGGCATCCGGGATCACCAACATGGGCGGTTTCGTCGCCTCCATGACGACGCTGCTGGCGATCGGCGTGCTGCTGGACGCGACGGGCGACGACTACACCGTGGCGTTCTGCGCCGTGTTCGTGCTCCAGGCGGTGGGGCTCAGCCAGATACTGCGGCTCCGGAAGCGGGCGGCTCGCAGGGAGCGGGAGCGGCTCGTCGCCAGCCGGGTGGAGACGGTGCACGTCCCTGCGTGATGTGCCGTCTAGAGCGGACGACGCGGGGGTGCCAGACCCAGGACCCGGTCCTTCAGCGCCGGGAACTGCTCCCTCGTCGTCGCCACCCTCGCCGGGTCGAACTCCACGGTGAGGATCTCCTCCTCCGCGCCCGCCTCGGCGAGTACCTCCCCCCACGGATCCACCACGATCGAGTGACCCGCTTGTGGAACTCCCGCATGCGTTCCGGCCGTTCCACAGGCCAGGACGTACGCCTGGTTCTCGACCGCCCGTGCCTTGGCCAGCAGCGTCCAGTGGGACCGGCGGCGCTCCGGCCAGCCCGCCGGGATCACGAGCGTCTCGGCCCCCGCGTCCACGAGCGAGCGGAACAGCTCGGGGAAGCGGAGGTCGTAACAGGTCGCCACGCCGACGGTCGTCCCCGGCAGCCGCACCGTCACCGGCTCGGTCCCCGCACCCATCAGCACGGCCTCGCCCTTGTCGAAGCCGAAGCGGTGGATCTTGCGGTAGGACGCGGCCGGTTCACCGGAGGGGGAGAAGAGGAGAGACGTGTTGTAGAGGGTGCCCTCGGGGGCGCGCTCGGGGATCGATCCGGCATGCAGCCACACGCCCGCGTCGGCCGCCGCCTTCGCCATCGCCTCGTGGGTCGGCCCTTGAAGCGGCTCGGCCTCGGTGCCGAACCGCTCGTAGGCGAACGCCCCGGTGGTCCACAGCTCGGGCAGCACCACGAGGTCGGCTCCGGCTTGATCTCGTACCAGCGAGGCGGCTCTCCGCCGACGCGAATCGACCGATTCGTCCTCGTCCACCCGCATCTGGATCAGGGAGGCGCGCACACTACCACCGTCCTGGTAATCGAGCCTTCTCAACGGGCCTACGATCGTCACACCAAAGCACTGCCGGGGTGCCTCGCAGCAGCGTAACTTAACGTCCCAGGACATCCGCCGACAGCCACCTCCCGCAGTACAGCCACCGACAGAGCCGTCGACCAACGACCGTGCACCGACCGCCCGAGGGGTCCCGTTCCGTGAGTCTGCATCCCACTCTCCAGCCCTACGCCGATGCCTGGACCCACTCCGTCGAAGCGATATCCGAGCTGGTGCAGCCGCTCGTGGAGGGCGAGTGGAACCGGCGCACACCGTGCCCCGCCTGGTCGGTGCGCGACGTGGTCTCGCACGTCATCGGCATGGACTGCGAAATGCTCGGCGATCCGCGCCCCATCCACACGCTCCCGCGCGACCTGTTCCACGTCACCAACGACCACCAGCGCTACATGGAGATGCAGGTCGACGTCCGGCGCCACCACACCGCCCCGGAGATGACCTCCGAACTGGAGTACACGATCATCCGCCGCAACCGCCAGCTGCGGAACGAGTCGCGGGACCCGGGCACCAAGGTACGCGGCCCGCTCGGCGTCGAGCAGACCCTCGAAGAGGCCATGCGGTACCGCGCGTTCGACATCTGGGTGCACGAGCAGGATCTGCGCACGGCGCTCGGCCGGCCGGGGAACCTCGACTCCCCGGGCGCGCACATCACCCGGGACCAGCTGCTGGCCGCCCTGCCGGACGTGGTCGCCAAGGGCGCCGGCGCGCCGCCCGGCTCGGCGGTCGTCATCGACGTGCACGGCCCCGTGGAGTTCCTGCGCACGGTCCGGGTGGACGCGGAGGGTCGCGGCTCGATCGACGGCACGCCCTCGCTGGGCCCGGCGGTGACGCTGACGCTCGACTGGGAGACGTACGTCCGCCTGGCCTGCGGTCGGGTGAGCGCGGACGCCGTGGCCGACCGCATCAAGGCGGAGGGCGACCCGGAGCTGACGGCGGCGATCCTGCGCTCGTTCGCGGTGACGAAGTAGACGACGCGGACGGACCCTCGAGCGTCCTGGCACCCCTCGGGGCCGGCTCAGTCCTCCTCCCGCTCCTTGTCCGCCAGGTGGATCACGCACACGGCCACCGCGATCAGCAGTGCCGGATCCGCGTCCTCGCGCACGATGTCGACGCCGTACGTCTCACGGACGTGCAGCCAGCGCCGGGAGATCTGGGCGAGCAGCTCGCCGTCGTACTCGATGGCGAACTCGCGGTCGAAGATCTTGCCGCTGACGTCGAGCTCCGTGCCGTCCGCCAGCGAGACGCGGTAGTGGTTGCGCAGCAGGGAAAGCCGCTTGCGCTTGATCGTGGCCAGCCGCTCGCCGTCGCGTTCGATGATCATCGTGTCACGCAGGGCGAACATCTTCTGGTGGATGTCGACCAGGACGCGCCCCTGCGGGTCCTTCAGCTCGAAGGTGTCCCTCAGCCGCATCGCCTTGCCGTCGACCAGGAAGACCTTGGTGCCGTGCTGGTCCTCGATCCAGTAGTCCTCGCCGATGCCGAGGAGCCGGTCGCGCACAAAAAGTCTCATACGGTCAGAGCTTCCCCGGGGGCGGGCCCGAAACGCCGCCGGTAGGCCGACGGACTGAGCCCGGTCTCAGCCCGGAGCCGGGTCCGCAGGTTGGCGGCCGTGCCGAGGCCGCTGCGCGCGGCGACCACGTCCAGCCGCTCCTCCCCGCGCTCGATCAGCCGGCAGGCCAGGGCTACTCGCTCCCCCGTCAGCCAAGCCAGTGGTGTGGTGCCGAGCTGGGCGCGGAAGCGGCGGTGCAGGGTGGCGGGGCTGACCGCGGCGCGGGTGGCGAGGTCGCCGACGGTGAGCGGTTCGTCCAGTCGCTCCTGGGCCCAGGCCAGCACCGGGGCCAGCGACTCGCCCGGTATGTCCGGCACGGGCCGCTCCACGAACTGCCGCTGTCCCCCGTCGCGGTGCGCGGCGAAGACCAGCCGGCGGGAGACCGCGTTCGCGATCTCGGCGCCGTGGTCGCGGCGTACGACATGCAGGCCGAGATCGAGTGCGGAAGCGCTGCCGGAGGCGGTCAGGATGTCGCCATCGTCCACGAACAGTACGTCCGGTTCCAGCCTGACCTGCGGAAACCGCGCCCGGAAGGAGTCCGCCCACATCCAGTGGCAGGCCGCTCGCCGGCCGTCCAGCAGCCCGGCCTCCGCGATGGTGAACGCGCCGGAGCAGAAGCCGACCAACCGTGCGCCCCGCTCGTGCGCCCGACGTACTGCGTCCAGGACCTTCGGGGAGCGCGGGGTGTCGGTGTCGGGCCTGTTCGGCACGATCAGCGTGTCCGCGTCGTCCGCTGCCTCGAGCCCTGCGACGTCGGTGAGCGTGAAGAAGCCGTCCCGCATCCGGATCCTGGGCCCGACCGCGCACAACCGGAAGTCGTACAGCTCACGGCCGAGTTCCGGCCGCGGTAGGCCGAACACCTCGATGGCGCAGCTCATCTCGAAGGGGTTCGAGTTCTCGTCCACGACGAGCACGACCCGGTGCGGGCGCGACGCCTGAGAGGATCCTTGCGGCATATGCGATTTCTAGCACTCGTTCGGCGGCAGGTCACCCCGCACGATGACGGCATGGAACCCAAGGAACCCGTCTCCCTCACCGCGGCCCTCGCCTCCTTCGCCGAACTGTGGAGCCCGCGCATCGTCACCACCGTCAACGACTACGACGTCCGCGTCGCGAAGGTCGAGGGCGAGCACCTGTGGCACACGCACGACCACACCGACGAGTTCTTCCTCGTCCTCGACGGTGAACTGCACATCGCGCTGCGTGAGCCGGCCGGCGAGCGCACGGTCACCCTTGCCAAGGGCTCGGTCTTCACGGTTCCGCGGGGCACGGAGCACAAGCCGTCCGCGCCCGGCGGGGCATCGATCCTCATGTTCGAACCCACCGGCACGATGACGGTCGGCGACCGGCATGAAGAGGTCCCCGACCACGTGGACGCGACGACCGGGCACACCCTGGCCTGAGCCCGACCCGTCCCGGCATCCGCCGCCCGGGACACGGACGAGTCCCCCGCACGCGCGGCGGGGGACTCGTGGACGGCCGCGAGGGACCGCGCAGGGGTGGACCGGTCCACCGACCGGTCTACCGGTAGCCCTCCCGCCTGTCCTGCTCGTCGAGCTCGTCCTCGTCCCAGGAGGAGCGCCGGTCCTCGCGGTCACTCCGCGCGGCGGACCTGTCCAGGTCCTGGTCCGAGAAGTCGGAGCCGCTCATGTCGGGGTCGCGGCGCTTCCGGTCGCGGATCTCCTCGCCGCTCGTCTCACCGCGCTCGCGGTCGCGGTTCGGGCGGCGCATCTGGTCGTCGATGTCACGAGGCATGGAACTGCTCCCTTGCACTGACCCCCCTGTGTGAGACGAGCATCTCTCCGTCACGCCATGTGCGCATCCCGTAGGAGAGCTTGTACGCACAGTCACCGAGTTGTCCACAGGCCCCGCGGCATGACGAAGCCGGATGGCACCCTTGACCCATGAACGACTCCACTTCGCGTCGCGTCCGTGTCCGTGCCCCCGAGCTGATCGGCAAGGGCGGCTGGCTGAACACGGGCGGAGAGCAGTACAGCCTTACCGACCTGCGAGGACGCATCGTCATCCTCGACTTCTGGACGTTCTGCTGCATCAACTGCCTGCACGTCCTGGACGAGCTGCGCGAGCTGGAGGAGAAGCACCGCGACACCGTGGTGATCATCGGCGTGCACTCTCCGAAGTTCGTCCACGAGGCGGAGCACCAGGCGGTGATGGACGCGGTGGAGCGCTACGGGGTGGAGCACCCGGTCCTCGACGACCCGGAGCTCGCCACCTGGAAGCAGTACGCCGTCCGGGCCTGGCCCACACTGGTCGTCATCGACCCCGAGGGGTACGTGGTCGCCCAGCACGCGGGTGAGGGCCACGCCCATGCGATCGCCCGGCTCGTCGAGGAACTGGAGGAGGAGCACGCGGCCAAGGGCACGCTGCGCCGGGGCGACGGCCCGTACGTGGCACCGGAGCCCGAGCCCACGACGCTCCGCTTCCCCGGCAAGGCGCTCCTGCTGCCGTCCGGCTCCTTCCTGGTCAGCGACACCACCCGGCACCAGCTGGTGGAGCTGGCGGCGGACGGGGAGACGGTGGTGCGGCGCATCGGTTCCGGTGTACGGGGCTTCGCGGACGGTCCGGCTCGGGCGGCGAGCTTCAGCGAGCCGCAGGGCCTGGCGCTGCTCGATGAGGGAGCGGTGGTCGTCGCGGACACCGTGAACCACGCGCTGCGCCGCCTGGACCTGGCGACCGGCGATGTCAGCACGCTGGCGGGCACCGGCAAGCAGTGGTGGCAGGGCTCGCCGACGTCGGGCCCGGCCCGGGAGGTGGACCTCTCCTCGCCGTGGGACGTGGCGGTCTTCGGCGGCCGGGTGTGGATCGCCATGGCGGGCGTGCACCAGCTGTGGACGTACGACCCCGCCACGGCCACGGTCGCGGTGGCGGCCGGCACCACGAACGAGGGGCTGGTGGACGGCCCGGGCGCCGAGGCCTGGTTCGCGCAGCCGTCGGGGCTCGCGGTGTCGCCCGACGGGGAGCGGCTGTGGCTGGCGGACTCCGAGACGAGCGCCCTGCGCTGGGTGGACCGGAACGGCGCGGTGCACACGGCGGTCGGGACGGGACTGTTCGACTTCGGGCACCGGGACGGCGCGGCCGAACAGGCACTTCTCCAGCACCCCCTGGGGGTGACGGCGCTGCCGGACGGCTCGGTGGCGGTCAGCGACACCTACAACCACGCGCTGCGGCGTTACGACCCGGCGACGGGTGAGGTGAGCACGCTGGCGACGGATCTGCGGGAGCCGTCGGACGCGGTGCTCGTCGGCGAGGACATCGTGGTGGTGGAGTCGGCCCGGCACCGGCTGACGCGGCTGCGGCTGCCGGAGGAGGCGGTGCAGGTCGCCGCGGTCGCGCACCGCACGCAGCGCGCGGCGACCGAGGTGACGCCCGGGAGGCTCCGACTCGACGTGATCTTCCAGGCCCCGGCCGGCCAGAAGCTGGACACGCGCTACGGACCGTCGACCCGCCTGCTGGTCTCCTCCACCCCGCCGGAGCTGTTGCTGAAGGGCGAGGGCGCCGGCACGGACCTCGCTCGCGAGCTGGAGCTGAACCCGGCGATATCCGAGGGCGTCCTGCACGTCTCGGCGATGGCGGCGTCCTGCGACGACGACCCGGCCAACGAATACCCGGCGTGCCATGTCCACCAGCAGGACTGGGGCGTCCCGGTCCGCCTCACCGAGGGCGGGACGGACCGGCTGCCGCTGGTCCTGGCGGGGATGGACGACAACCGGTAGCCGGGGGCCGCCCGAGCGTCCCCCGGGCGCGGGAGTCCCGGCACCTGAGCGTCCCCGGGCCGAGCGTCTTCGGGCCGGAGCGTCCCCGGCACCTGAGCGTTCCCGGGCCGAGCGTCTTCGGGCCGGAGCGTCCCCGGCACCTGAGCGTTCCCGGGCCGAGCGTCTTCGGGCCGGAGCGTCCCCGGCACCTGAGCGTTCCCGGGCCGAGCGTCTTCGGGCCGGAGCGTCCCCGGCACCTGAGCGTTCCCGGGCCGAGCGTCTTCGGGCCGGAGCGTCCCCGGCACCTGAGCGTCCCCGGGCCGAGCGTCTTCGGGCCGGAGCGTCTTCGGGCCGGAGCCTCCCCGGGCCCGACTCCCCGGGCCCGAGCCTCCCCGGGCCCGAGCGTCCCCGGGCCCCAGCGTCCCCGGGCGCGGGCGGCCGCGCCCGGGGACGGGATGGCATCGGTGGACGGGTGTCAGCGGCGGCGCGGGCGCGGCGCCAGCTTGAACAGGGCCACTCCGGCCGCCACCAGGGTGGTGGCCGCCACCATCAGCGCCATGCTGTTCATCCACAGGCCGGTGGCGGCCAGTGTGGCGCCGCCCGCGCCTGTGGTGCCGGCGCCTATCACTCTTCCGTACATCGTCGAATCTCCTTGGGCGTTGGTGCGAGAGAGGGTGGGGGGCGGGCTCAGGTGGCCACCCACTTCTCCTCGCTGCGGCGCACGAGGCCCCACAGCGAGGTGAAGTAGACGGCGTGCTGGAACAGGTCGTAGAGCATCTCCGGGACCATCAGCGCGGCCACCAGGACGGCCAGGGGCCCGGCGCGGCGGACGGAGACGGTCTTCTCGACCACGAAGATCAGGCCGATCGCGGTCCAGAACGGCGACAGTCCGGGCCAGCCGTACATGGTCGTGTAGGTGCTCGTGAAGATCAGGTAGACGAGGAAGGAGAGTGCCCCGAACCCCATCAGGAGCTGCTGCATGAAGTAACGGGCGGTGACCCGGGTCCAGCCGTAGTCGCGCAGGTTCTCCAGAGCGCCGCGCTGCCAGCGCAGGCGCTGGTGCCAGAGTTTGCGCAGGGTGGGCATGACCTCGGTGGTGACCGCACAGCCGGCCGGGGACATGGCGCGGTAGCCCAGGGTCTTGACCGCCTTGGTCATCTCGTCGTCCTCGGTGAGCGAGGCCAGGCTGTAGTAGCCGTCGCCGCCACCGATCACCCCGGACAGGCGGGCGGCCCGGACCTCGCGCAGCACCCGGGCACGGAACATGGTGCCGGTTCCGGTGAGCACCTGCGCCCTGCCGCCGGTGCGCTCGACTTCCCAGGCGTAGCGGTGGAACTCCATGCGTTGCAGCAGACCGAGGAATCCGCCGCCCGGTTCGCCGTAGAAGACGCCGCCGACCGCGCCCACCTTGCGGTTGAAGGTGCCCATGGCGGTCTCGTTGAACCAGGGGTTGAGGACCGTGTCCGCGTCCTGCACGAGCACGAGGTCGCGGTCGTCGAGGTGGGGGAGTATCCAGTCGATGGCCTGGTTGAGAGCGCCCGCCTTCTTGTGGGTGTTGCCCCGGGTGTGGAAGACCTGCGCGCCGTGGGCGGCCGCGACGGCGGCGGTGTCGTCGGTGCAGTTGTCGGCGACCACCACGATCAGATCGGGGCGGCGGGTCTGGTGCCACAGGCCGTCGATGGCGGCGGCGATGCGTTCCTGCTCGTTGTGGGCGGGGATCAGGACCGTCAGATGCGGTCTGCCGCCCGTTGCCGCCGGGTCGTGCACGGCAGGAGCCCCCCGTCGTGAAGCTGTGGCGCGCCCGGCAGCTCCACCCCCCGGGCGCTCATGAGGCCACAGTCTTCACGTTTTCCACACAAGACGACAAGATGACTCCGGTAACGGAATAGCCAAGGTTGTCTGTTGTCGCCCCGAGGTCGCCGCATCGTCCCTTGCGCGCCGTACGTGGGCTACGACCCTTACACGCCGTACCCGTCGGTGTAGCCGTCGCCGCGGTGGTGCCGGTTCTCCTCGACGACGGTCGTCGGGGGCGGCACGACGACCCGCCTGCGGCGGTAGATGCCGCTGAAGGTGGTCACTCCTATCAGCCCGACGATCATGAGTATGACGCCGACCAAGTGGATGTTGACGCCTTGCATGTGCCAGTCGGTCGCAAACGCGAGGATGGCCCCCACGGCGATCAGGATGATGCATCCACCCAGGCCCATGAGTCCTGCCCTCCCTGTGGGTCCGGTCCTTCCGGCCCCGAACCCGGGTACCCGGGACATCCGTGGACATGCCCGGACGATCGGCGGGCGGGCGGGAGTGTCAGCCCTCCAGAAACGCCGTCAGGGCGTTGGCCAGGAGATACGGGTCCTTCGCGCCGCACAGTTCGCGGGCGCTGTGCATCGACAGGATCGCCGCGCCGATGTCCACCGTCTTGATGCCGTGGCGGGCGGCGGTGATGGGGCCGATGGTGGTGCCGCAGGGCATGGCGTTGTTCGAGACGAATGTCTGGAAGGGCACGCCCGCCTTCTCGCAGGCCGAGGCGAACAGGGCGCGCCCCGAACCGTCGGTGGCGTAGCGGTTGTTGACGTTCACCTTGAGGATCGGTCCGCCGTTCGCGCGCGGGTGGTGCGTCGGGTCGTGCCGCTCCGCGTAGTTGGGGTGGACGGCGTGCCCGGTGTCGGAGGACAGGCACACCGTGCCGGCGAAGGCCCGCGCCCGGTCCTCGTAGGAGCCGCCCCGGGCGAACACCGAGCGTTCCAGGACCGACCCGAGCAGCGGGCCGTCGGCGCCGGTGTCCGACTGTGAGCCGTTCTCCTCGTGGTCGAAGGCCGCGAGCACCGGGATGGACGACAGGGCGGCGTCGGAACCGGCGACGGCCGCGAGCGCCGCGGTGCCCGCGTGCACGGACAGCAGGTTGTCCATGCGCGGACCCGCCACCAGCTCCTTGTCGCGGCCCAGGTAGGCCGGCGGCTCCACCGAGTGGGTCATCAGGTCCCAGCCGGTCACGTCACCGGCGGCGAGACCCAGCTCCTGCTCCAGGAACGCGATCAGGTCGCCGTCGCGCACGTCGTCGCCCAGGCCCCAGACGGGCTGGAGGTGGCGCTGCTTGTCCAGCTTCAGGCCCTCGCTGGAGACCGAGCGGTCCAGGTGGATGGCCAGCTGCGGCACGCGCAGCAGCGGTCTGTCGATGTTCACCAGGCGCGTCGAACCGTCGCGCAGCGACAGCCGGCCGGCCAGGCCGAGGTCCCGGTCGAGCCAGGAGTTGAGCAGGGGGCCGCCGTAGATCTCCACCGCGACCTGCCGCCAGCCGTGCGCGCCGCTGTCCGGCCGCGGCTTGACCCGCAGGTTGGGCGAGTCGGTGTGTGCGCCGACGATCCGGAACGGGGTGTGCGGATCGGCGCCCTCGGGGACGTACCAGGCGATGATCGCGCCGCCGCGCAGCACGTACCGGCCGCCGGACGTGCCGTCCCAGGCGTCCGTCTCCGAGACCTGCCGGAAGCCGGCCTTCTCCAGTCGCTCGGCGGCGCCTGCCACGGCGTGGTACGGCGACGGGCAGGCCGCCAGGAAGGACATGAGGTCGTCGGTGTGGCCGCGGTCGAAGCGCGCACTTGTGCTCATGGGTTCACCTTAACGACGGAGGAGGGCCCGCTCCCGGTGATGGGGAACGGGCCCTCGTAAGGGGTATGTGGAAGTGGTCCTAGAACGCGGCCTCGTCCAGCTCCATGAGGTCCAGGTCCACGCCCTCGGCGATCTTGCGGGCCAGGGTCACGCCCGGCAGGACGTTGGCCGCGAAGAACTTCGCCGCCGCGATCTTGCCCTGGTAGAACGCCTTGTCCTTGGTCGACGCGTTCGGCAGCTTCTCGGCGGCGACCGCGGCGCCCTTCAGCAGCAGGTAGCCGACGACGACGTCACCGGAGGCCATCAGCAGGCGGGTGGTGTTCAGGCCCACCTTGTAGATGTTCTTGACGTCCTGCTCGGTGGCCGCGAGGTCGGTCAGCATCAGGCCGACGACGGCCTCGAGCTCCACGGCCGCCTTGGCGAGGTGGTCGCGGGCCCCGGCCAGCTCCTCGCCGCCCTCGCCCACGGCCAGGAACTTCTTGATCTCCTCGGCGAGGGAGTTCAGCGCGGCGCCCTGGTTGCGGACGATCTTCCGGAAGAAGAAGTCCTGGCCCTGGATCGCGGTGGTGCCCTCGTACAGGGTGTCGATCTTGGCGTCGCGGATGTACTGCTCGATCGGGTACTCCTGCAGGAAGCCGGAGCCGCCGAAGGTCTGCAGCGACTGGGCGAGCTGCTCGTAGCCCTTCTCGGAGCCGTAGCCCTTGACGATCGGCAGGAGCAGGTCGTTCAGCGCGTGCTCCGTCGACGCGTCCTCGCCGTTCGCCTCCTTGACCGCGATCGCGTCCTGGACGGAGGCGGTGTACATCACCAGCGCCCGCATGCCCTCCGCGTACGCCTTCTGCGTCATCAGCGAACGGCGCACGTCCGGGTGGTGGGTGATGGTGACCTTGGGCGCGGTCTTGTCCATGAAGTTCGCCAGGTCCGGACCCTGGACGCGCTCCTTGGCGTACTCCAGCGCGTTCAGGTAGCCGGTGGACAGCGTGGAGATCGCCTTCGTGCCGACCATCATGCGGGCGAACTCGATGATGCGGAACATCTGGCGGATGCCGTCGTGCTTGTCGCCGATCAGCCAGCCCTTGGCGGGGTGCTTGTCGCCGAACGTCATCTCGCAGGTGTTGGAGGCCTTCAGGCCCATCTTGTGCTCGACGTTCGTGGCGTACACGCCGTTGCGCTCGCCCAGCTCGCCGGTCTCCCAGTCGAACAGGTACTTCGGCACGAGGAAGAGGGACAGACCCTTGGTGCCGGGGCCGGCGCCCTCGGGACGGGCGAGGACGTAGTGGAGGATGTTCTCCTCCATGTCGTGCTCACCGGAGGTGATGAAGCGCTTCACGCCTTCGATGTGCCAGGAGCCGTCCTCCTGCTGGATCGCCTTGGTGCGCCCGGCGCCCACGTCCGAGCCGGCGTCCGGCTCGGTGAGCACCATCGTGGAGCCCCAGCGCTTCTCGACGGCTATCTTCGCGATCTCCTTCTGGGCCTCGGTGCCCTCCTCGAAGAGGATGCGCGCGAACGCCGGGCCGGACGAGTACATCCAGATCGCCGGGTTCGAGCCGAGGATCAGCTCCGCGTAGGCCCAGATCAGGGACGGCGGGGCGGTGGTGCCGCCGATCTCCTCGGGCAGGCCGAGGCGCCAGTACTCGGAGTCCATGAAGGCTTCGTAGCTCTTCTTGAAGGACGCCGGCACCGGGGCGGTGTTGGTCTCCGGGTCGAAGACGGGCGGGTTGCGGTCGGCGTCCGCGAAGGACTCCGCCAGCTCGTTCTCCGAAAGGCGGGTGAGCTCCTCGAGGATGCTCTTGGCGGTCTCGGTGTCCATCTCCGCGAACGGGCCGGTGCCGTACAGCTTGTCGCGCCCGAGCACCTCGAAGAGGTTGAACTCGATGTCGCGGAGATTCGACTTGTAGTGCCCCATGGCGACGGCTCCGTAGAGGGATCGGCGAGGCACTGTCTCCTCGCAACTGGTTCATCTACCAACAAGTAGCTCCGATGATGCTACCCGTCGGTAATAAGAAGCAACCCCTCATGGCCCAGATGTGGCCCACTACTCTTTGGGGCATGTACGGCTACCAGAACGCGGGCGCTCAGCAGGGTTACGCCTCGGAGCAGATGCCCGGGCAGCAGATGCCGGGTGGGCAGATGCCCGGCGGCTACGGCCAGCAGCCGCCGCTGTACCCCGAGCCGTCGCCGCCGTCGCTCGCGGACGCCGTCCGCGCCTTCACCACCGGGTCGATGTCCGCGGAGGACTTCCAGCAGATCTTCGCCACGTCCAAGGTGTACTGCCCGCGCGGCGACAACCCCGGCTTCCTGGCGCTGCACAACACCCAGCAGCCGGTGATCCCGATGTTCACCTCGCTCAAGGAACTGCGGCGGTACGCCGGCAAGGAGTCGAAGTACTTCGTGATCACCGGGGCGGAGGTGATCGACCTGCTGCCGACCGGCTACGGCTTCGTCCTGGACATGGAGGGCGAGCACCGGATGGTGTTCGACGCGAAGGCCGTCGAGCAGATGGTCGAGTTCGCCATGCGCCGGATGTATGGCTAGACGCCCTTGCTGCGCGGACGGCCGGGTGCCGTCCTGACCACTCTCGCGCCCCTGGCGGGGCGCACCCCGAGCCCGGAGGGAATGCCCTCCGGGCTTTCTGTGTTTCGGAGTGGCAGAAAGTTCAACGGTCAACTAAACTCGGACCACAAGGAGGTACCGACATGCCTGCAGTGACCGTCGAGAACCCGCTGACCCTTCCCCGTGTGGTCGCGCCCGCCGACGCGGTGGCCCGTCCCGTGCTCGGTGTCACGACCGCGCCCAGCGGCTTCGAGGGCGAGGGCTTCCCGGTCCGTCGCGCCTTCGCCGGGATCCACTACCGCCACCTCGACCCGTTCATCATGATGGACCAGATGGGCGAGGTGGAGTACGCGCCCGGTGAGCCCAAGGGCACCCCCTGGCACCCCCACCGTGGCTTCGAGACCGTGACCTACATCATCGACGGCGTCTTCGACCACCAGGACTCGCACGGCGGTGGCGGCACCATCACCAACGGCGACACCCAGTGGATGACCGCCGGCTCCGGCCTGCTGCACATCGAGGCCCCGCCGGAGTCCCTCGTCGTCTCCGGCGGCCTGTTCCACGGCATCCAGCTGTGGGTCAACCTGCCCGCCAAGGACAAGATGATGGCCCCCCGCTACCAGGACATCCGCGGCGGCCAGGTCCAGCTCCTGACCACCCCCGACGGCGGCGCGCTGATCCGTGTCATCGCCGGTGAGCTGGACGGCCACCAGGGCCCCGGCATCACGCACACCCCGATCACCCTGATCCACGCCACCGTGGCGCCCGGCGCCGAGGTCACCCTGCCGTGGCGGGAGGACTTCAACGGCCTCGCCTACGTCCTGGCCGGCCGCGGCAGCGTGGGCGCGGAGCGGCGGCCGATCCGCCTCGGCCAGACCGCCGTGTTCGGTGCGGGCTCCTCGATCACCGTCCGCGCGGACGAGAAGCAGGACTCCCACACCCCGGACCTGGAGGTCGTCCTGCTCGGCGGGCAGCCGATCCGTGAGCCGATGGCGCACTACGGGCCGTTCGTGATGAACACCCGCGAGGAGCTCCAGCAGGCGTTCGAGGACTTCCAGAAGGGGCGCCTGGGAACCGTCCCGGCGGTCCACGGGATGACGGACAGCGGACCGCAGGGTTCCTGAAGGATCATTTCTTGACGCCGCGTCACCCGGGCGGGCCGTCCGTACAGGACAGCCCGCCCTCGGCGTGATCGGCTGGAGGAGTGCAGCTCCTCCCCGAACCCGTCCGCCGGCTCGCCGCCTGGTGCGCCGTCGTGCTGCTGGTCTCCGGGGTCGTCTGGATCGTGGCCCGGCTGTGCGGCCAGTTTCGTACGGCCGTCGTACCCGTGCTCCTCGCCCTGCTCGGGACCGCGCTGCTCGGGCCGCTGCACCGGTGGCTCATGCGGGTCGGCGTGCACCGGTCGCTCGCGGCCGGGATCACGTGTGTCGCCGTGGTGACGGTGGTCGGTGGGGCGGTGTACATCGTCGTCACCGCGCTCATCGACACCGGAGACCAGATCCTCGCCTCGCTCAAACGGGCCGCGAAGTCGCTCGGGCGGTACTTCGGGGCGGCCGGCACCTCGCTCGACGACCTGGCCTCCCACGCCAGGGAACTGGTCGGCAAGTTCGCCGGGACCGCCGCCTCCAACGTCATCAGCGGCGTCAGCGTCGTCGCCGAGAGCCTCGCGATGGCCGTCCTCGCCCTGCTGCTCGTCTTCTTCTTCCTGCGCGACTCCGACCGGGCCGTCGGACTGCTGCGCTCGCTCGCCCCGCACGGCGGCGCCGACGCCCTCGAGGCCACGGCGCGGCGCGCCTTCCAGGCCGTCGAGGGGTTCATGCGCGGGACCACGGTCATCGCGTTCATCGACGCCACCCTGATCACCGTGGGGTTGCTGGTCCTCCATGTCCCGGGCGCGATCGGGCTCGGCGCGCTGGTGTTCGTCGGCGCGTACATCCCGTACCTCGGCGCCTTCATCTCCGGTGCCGTCGCGGTGCTGGTCGCGCTCGCCGACCGCGGGCTCGTCATCGCGCTGTGGGCGCTCGGCGTCGTCGTCGCCGTGCAGGTCCTGGACGGGCATGTGCTCCAGCCGGTGGTCCAGAGCCGGACCGTGCGGATGCACCCGGCGGCGGTGCTGCTGGCGCTCACCGCGGGGGCGTCGGTGGCCGGGATCCTGGGGATGCTGCTGGCCGTACCGGTGACGGCGGCGGCGTTCGGCGTGGCGCACGAGCTGCGCGCGCGGTACGGGCGCGGCCCTCAGGCTTCACAGGAGCCGTAGGGCAGCCGGCAGCACCCGCTGCGGCACCCACGAGCCCGTGCTGCCTCGCAGTCCCCCGTGCCCTGTGTGCCGCAACTCCTACGCCTCCCCGTCCTCCTTCACCGGCTCCTCCTCCAGCTCGAACCAGATGCTCTTGCCCTCGCCCCGCGGATCGACGCCCCAGGCGTCGGCGAGGAGCTCCATGAGGACCAGGCCGCGGCCCGAGGAGGCCAGCTCGCCGGGGTGGCGTCGGTGCGGGAGGTCGTCGCTGGCGTCCGTGACCTCCACCCGGACCCGGCGCCCGGCCCGGCCGCCCAGGCCGTCGACGTCGCCGGAGACCTCGGCGACCAGCAGCGCGTCCGCGTCGGTGTGCACCAGGACGTTGGTGAGCATCTCGGAGGCCAGGAGCACCGCCGAGTCGACCTGCTCGGGGGAGGACCAGTCGTGCAGCAGTTCGCGCAGCTGCTGCCGGGCGCCCGCGATCCGTTCGGGCTCGGCCTGCGCGATCGTCAGCGCCGTACGCCGTATCACCGACCGTACCGAAGTGATCGTGCCGCCGCAGATGCCCGCCGCGCTCGCACGGCACAGGAGCACCACGGCGATGTCGTCCTCGCGCCGGTCGGTCAGCGGCCCGGTCGCGTAGTGCGAGGAGGGGCCGTGCACGGCCTGGACCAGCGCGTCGGCCAGCTCCTCCATGTCACCCTCGTGCTCCTCGAGGATGCGCCGGATCCGCCGCCAGCCGGTCTCCAGGTCGTGCCCGCCGGTCTCGATCAGGCCGTCCGTGCAGAGCAGCATGGTCTCGCCGGGCTCCAGGACGAGCCGGGTGGTCGGGTAGTCCGCGTCCGGGTCGATGCCGAGCGGCAGTCCGCCCGAGGTCGGCCGCATCAGCACCGTGCGGTCCGCCATGCGGATCGCGGGGTCCGGGTGGCCGGCCCGGGCGATCTCCAGCGTCCCGGTCGCCGGATCCACCTCCACATAGAGGCAGGTCGCGAAGCGCAGGTCGGCGCCGTCCTCGCCGTAGGTCATCCCGTGCAGGAACCGGGAGGCGCGGGAGAGGACCGCGTCCGGGCGGTGGCCCTCGGCGGCATACGCGCGCAGGGCTATCCGCAGCTGGCCCATGAGGCCCGCGGCGCGCACGTCGTGGCCCTGGACGTCGCCGATCGTCAGCGCGAACCGGCCGCCCCCGGAGGGGGTGCCCCCGGGCAGCTGGATCATGTCGTACCAGTCGCCGCCCACCTGGAGCCCGCCGCCGGTCGGCACGTAGCGGGCGGCCACCGTCATGCCGGGTATCTGCGGGCCCAGCGTGGGCATCATCGAGCGCTGCAGCCCGTCCGTCAGTTCCCGCTCCGTCTCGGCGGCGCCCGCCCGGGTGAGGGCCTGGGCGAGCATGCGGGCGACCGTGGTGAGCACCGAACGCTCGTCGGGCGTGAAGGCGACCGGGTGCTTGAACGCCGCCATCCAGGCGCCCATCGTGCGTCCCGCGACGGTGAGCGGCAGGAACGCCCAGGAGTGGCGGCCGAACTGCGCGGCGAGCGGCCAGGAGGCCGGATAGCGGGCCTTGTACTCCTCGGGCGAGGACATGTACACGGCGCGGCCGGTGCGGACGACCTCCGCGGCCGGGTAGTCCGTGTCCACCGACATCTGGATGAAGGGCGCCTCGTCGCCCGGCTTGTGCCCGTGGTGGCCGATGACGGTCAGCCGGTCGGCCTCGACCCCGAAGACTGCCAGCCCGTCCGGTGAGAACCCGGGCATCGACAGCCCGGCCGCGACCCGCAGCACCTCCTCCGTGGACCGCGCCTCGGCCAGCGCGCGCCCCGCGTCCAGCAGGAACGCCTCGCGGGAGCGGCGCCAGTCGCCGATGACGGGTGCCCGGGCGGTGGCGCCGGGGACGGGCTCGGTGACCTCCTGGAGGGTGCCGACCAGCTTGTACTCGCCGGTGCGTGCGTCCAGCGACGGCTTGGAGCGGCTGCGGACGACACGGACGACACGGTTGTTCTCGTCCATGATCCGCATCCGGACCTCGGCGATGGTGCCCTCGGCGAGGGCGAGCTGGACCACCCCGTCGACCTCGTTCCAGTCGACCGGGTGGAACCGGGAACGGATCTGGGCCTCGGTGAGCGTGGTCGGCTCCGCGGGCAGCCCCACGAGCCGCGCGGCCTCGGCATCCAGGGTGACGAGCCCGGCGGCGGCGTCGTAGCGCCACATGCCGGTCGCGAGGTCGGACAGGACCTCCCCCACGGCGGGCAGGGGCTCACCAGTGCGCATTGCCCCACTGTAAGAAGAGGGGATCGGGAGGTGCCACTGAAAGTGAGCAACAGCAGATCTCGAGCGGGTTCGCGGTGATTCCGGCGCACCGGAAGAATCGGGGCGAGGCGATGTCGGGGCGGCCGGTACGCTTGATGGGTCCGGGCCGTGCCCGCCCGGAGGCGCCGGGGCGAGCGGCCGCGGCGAGACCCCGATCCTGCGAAGACTGGATGAACGACGATGCACCGGTACAGGTCCCACACCTGCGGCGAGCTCCGCGCCTCTGACGTCGGCAAGGACGTCCGGCTGAGCGGCTGGCTGCACAATCGGCGCGACCTGGGCGGCATCCTGTTCATCGATCTGCGCGACCACTACGGCATCACGCAGCTCGTCGCCCGCCCGGGCACGGCGTCGTACGAGGCCCTGGACAAGCTCTCCAAGGAGACGGTCGTCCGCGTCGACGGCGGGGTCGTCTCCCGTGGTGCGGAGAACGTGAACCCGGACCTGCCCACCGGTGAGATCGAGATCGAGGTCGGCGAGGTCGAGGTGCTGGGCGCGGCCGCCCCGCTCCCCTTCACGATCAACACCGAGGACGGGGTCAACGAGGAGCGGCGCCTGGAGTACCGCTTCCTGGACCTGCGCCGCGAGCGCATGCACCGCAACATCATGCTGCGCACGGCCGTGATCTCGGCGATCCGCCACAAGATGGCCGCGATGGGCTTCAACGAGATGGCGACCCCGATCCTGACGGCGACCTCCCCGGAGGGCGCCCGCGACTTCGTGGTCCCCTCCCGCCTGAACCCGGGCAAGTTCTACGCGCTGCCGCAGGCGCCGCAGCAGTTCAAGCAGCTGCTGATGATCTCCGGCTTCGACCGCTACTTCCAGATCGCGCCCTGCTTCCGTGACGAGGACGCGCGCGCGGACCGTTCGCCGGGCGAGTTCTACCAGCTCGACGTGGAGATGTCCTTCGTCGAGCAGGAGGACGTGTTCCAGCCGATCGAGAAGCTGATGACGGAGATCTTCGAGGAGTTCGGAGGCGGCCGGCACGTCACCTCCCCGTTCCCGCGGATCCCGTTCCGTGAGGCGATGCTGAAGTACGGCTCAGACAAGCCGGACCTGCGCGCCCAGCTGGAGCTGGTCGACATCACCGACATCTTCGAGGGCTCGGAGTTCAAGGCGTTCGCGGGCAAGCACGTGCGCGCGCTGCCGGTGCCGGACACGGCCTCGCAGCCCCGCAAGTTCTTCGACCAGCTCGGCGAGTACGCGGTGGAGCAGGGCGCCAAGGGCCTGGCGTGGGTGCGGGTCGGCGAGGACGGCTCGCTGTCCGGCCCGATCGCGAAGTTCCTGACCGAGGAGAACGTGGCGGAGCTGACGAAGCGGCTGTCGCTGTCGGCCGGCCACGCGGTGTTCTTCGGCGCGGGCGAGTTCGACGAGGTCTCCAAGATCATGGGTGCGGTCCGGGTGGAGGCGGCCAAGCGGGCCGGCCACTTCGAGGACGGCGTCTTCCGCTTCTGCTGGATCGTCGACTTCCCGATGTTCGAGAAGGATGAGGACACCGGAAAGATCGACTTCTCGCACAACCCGTTCTCCATGCCGCAGGGCGGCATGGAGGCGCTCGAGACGCAGGACCCGCTGGACATCCTGGCCTGGCAGTACGACATCGTCTGCAACGGTGTGGAGCTGTCCTCGGGCGCGATCCGGAACCACGAGCCGGACATCATGCTCAAGGCCTTCGGTATCGCGGGCTACGACGAGGAGACGGTCGAGCGCGAGTTCGCCGGCATGCTCCGCGCATTCCGCTTCGGCGCCCCGCCGCACGGCGGCATCGCCCCGGGCATCGACCGCATCGTGATGCTCCTGGCGGACGAGCCGAACATCCGCGAGACGATCGCGTTCCCGCTCAACGGCAACGCGCAGGACCTGATGATGGGCGCGCCGACGGAGCTGGACGAGGCGCGGCTGAGGGAACTGCACATCTCGGTGCGCAAGCCGCAGGCGAAGTAGCGAGGCGAGAGAGCGGCCCGGAACCGACGGTCGGTTCCGGGCCGCTTTCGCGTGGCAGAGGCCCGGCCGGCCCGCCACCCGGCTGCACCGGATCTTCCAGAAGGACCCGGCACTGCTGACGCCTGCCCCGCAGCAGGTGTTGAACATCCCGTTCCCCGGGCCGCGCGAGTTCGCGGCCATGAGGCGGTGACCGGGAAGAATCGCAGGTGAGTGCGGCAACCTTTTTCGGGTTCGTGACCACGGACAGTCAAAAGCCCCTCCACGGGGCTTCATACGTGTCCCGCAACCCGTAAGGACTCCTCCGTGGCATCCCCCTCGCACCGTCGTTCCCCGCGCAAGCGCCGTGTCGTCATGGGCTCCGTCGCCGTCGTCGTGGCCGGTGGGATCGGTAGCGGCGCGGGCGGCGGCAACCTGGTCAACGGGACGGCGACCGACCTCGTCGCCGTGTACAATGCCGCCTCGTCGAAGAAGATCAAGACGACCGTGAACTGGAAGCCGACGCTCACCGCGGGTCTTCAGACGTCCGTGAAGAACCTGCCGACGGAACTGGCCGGCACCACCGGCGCCGGGGTCCTCTCCTAGGAGTGCGCAGACGAACAGGGGCCCGGGAGCCTTTCGGCTTCCGGGCCCCTTCCGGTGTGCGGGCGCCGCTACTCCGTCTCGCCGCCGAAGCGCTCCTTGTACGCGGCCAGGTCCTCGTCCGTCAGCTTCGCGAACAGCACCGGCGGGACCGTGAAGGGCGTGCCCGGGACGACCGCGGTGAGGGACCTGGCCTCCTCCGGCGTGACCCAGGCCGCCGTGTCGTCCTTCAGGTCGAAGGCCGCGCGCATGGCCGCCGAGGACGTCGGGATGAACGGCTCCGAGACCACCGCGTACAGGTGGATCAGGTTCATCGCGGTGCGCAGGGTGAGGGCCGCACCCTCCTTGTTGGTCTTGATCTCCAGCCAGGGGGCCTTCTCCTCGAGATACGAGTTGCCGGCCGACCACAGGGCGCGCAGCGCCGCCGCCGCCTTGCGGAACTGGATGGCCTCCATGTGCTCCTCGTACTCCGCGAGCAGACGGGCGATCTCCTCGCCGAGCCGCGCCTCGGCCTCACCGGGCTCGCCGCCCTCGGGGACGGAGTCCCCGAAGCGCTTGCGGGAGAAGGAGAGCACGCGGTTGACGAAGTTGCCCAGTGTGTCGGCGAGGTCCTTGTTCACCGTGGCCGTGAAGTGCTCCCAGGTGAAGGAGGAGTCGTCCGACTCGGGCGCGTTCGCCATCATGAAGTAGCGCCAGTAGTCGGCGGGCAGGATCTCCAGCGCGTCGTGCGTGAACACGCCGCGCTTCTGCGAGGTGGAGAACTTGCCGCCGTAGTAGTTGAGCCAGTTGAAGGCCTTGATCACGTCGACCTTCTTCCACGGCGCGCGGGTGCCCAGCAGGGTCGCCGGGAACATCACGCTGTGGAAGGGCACGTTGTCCTTGCCCATGAACTGGGTGTAGTGGACGTCCGCGTCCGACTCCCACCACCAGGAGCGCCAGTCGCGGTTCTCCGGGTCCTGGTCCGCCCACTCCTTGGTCGCGCCGATGTACTCGATCGGGGCGTCGAACCAGACGTAGAAGACCTTGCCCTCGGCGGCCAGGTCCGGCCAGGTGTCGGCCGGGACCGGGACGCCCCAGTCCAGGTCACGGGTGATCGCACGGTCGTGCAGGCCCTCGGTGAGCCACTTGCGGGCGATGGAGGAGGCGAGGACCGGCCAGTTGTCGGCGCGCTCGTCCACCCAGGCCTCGACCTCGCCGGCCAGGGCCGACTGGAGGAGGAAGAGGTGCTTGGTCTCGCGGACCTCCAGGTCGCTGCTGCCGCTGATCGCCGAGCGCGGGTCGATCAGGTCGGTGGGGTCCAGCACACGGGTGCAGTTCTCGCACTGGTCACCGCGGGCCTTGTCGTAGCCGCAGTGCGGACAGGTGCCGATGATGTACCGGTCCGGCAGGAAGCGGCCGTCGGCGTTCGAGTACACCTGGCGGATCGCCCGCTCCTCGATGAAGCCGTTCGCCTTCAGCTCGCGGGCGATCTCCTGGGTGATCTCGCGGTTCTGCGGCGAGGAGCTGCGGCCGAAGTAGTCGAACGCCAGGTTGAAGCCGTCGTAGACGGCCTTCTGCGCGTCGTGCGCCTGCGCGCAGAACTCGTCCACCGGGAGACCCTGCTCCTTGGCGGCCAGCTCGGCCGGGGTGCCGTGCTCGTCCGTCGCGCAGATGAAGAGGACCTCGTGGCCTCGCTGACGGAGGTAACGGGAGTGCACGTCCGCCGGGAGCATGGACCCCACCATGTTGCCCAGGTGCTTGATCCCGTTGATGTACGGAAGGGCGCTGGTGATGAGGTGTCGAGCCATCGCGGGCTGCTCCCAGGTCGGTACGTGGGGTGACGACAGGCCGGTTCTCGGGCCGGCTGCGCATCGTCTACGAACCTTGAAATCGTAGCCGACACGGGTACGCCGCCCGCTTCCCGTTTTGCGGCGTGAGAAGCGGGCGGCGTCCGAGGGGGCGTCCGGGGAGCTTTACGGGCGCCAGTTCGCCAGGACGCCCTCGTAGACCTCGGCGTCCGTGAGCTCGCGCGGGGTTTCACCGGCCAGGAAGTGGGACGTGTTGTCCGTCTTGAGCTTGCGGACGTAGTCGAAGGCCTTGTTCTCCGGGTCGCCGAAGGCGATGAAGGAGAAGAAGAGGTGGGGGTGGCTCTTCGCGGCCTCGGTGAGGGACTGGGTGGCGGGGGTCTTCGCGTCCGGGGCGCCGTCCGTCTGGAAGATCACCAGGGCGGGGAGGGTCGGGTTCTCGGACTTGTCGTGGTGGGCGATCACCGCTTCCACGGCCGCGTGGTAGCTGGTGCGGCCCATACGGCCGAGGGACGCGTGGAGGGTGTCGATCTTGTCCTCGTAGTCGGCGAGGGTGAGCTCGCCGGTGCCGTCCAGTTCGGTGGAGAAGAAGACGACGGGGACCGTGGCCTCCGGGTCGAGGTGGGCGGCGAGGGCGAGGGCCTGCTCGCCGAGCGCCTGGGCGGAGCCGTCCTTGTAGTACGGGCGCATGGAGGCGGAACGGTCGAGCACGAGGTAGACCTTGGCCCGGGTGCCGGTGAGCCGGCGCTCGTCGAGGACGGTGGCCGCGGCCTTGTAGGCGGTGAGGAGCCCGGGGGCGATGGCCTCCGGCTCGGGCTGGGGGGCGGGGGGCTGCGCCTCGGCGGTGGGCTCCGCCTCGGCCTGCGCTTCCGCCTCGGCGGGGGGCTGCGCCTCGGCCTGCGCTTCCGCCTCGGCTTCGCCTTCGGCGGGGGTGTTCCCACCCGCACCACCCGTGCGGGTCGTGTCCTCGGGTGCAGGTGCCTCCTGTGGGGCTTCTTCGCCGTCGGCGGCTGCCGGGGCCTCTGTGGGAGCGGTGGCGGGCTGCTCGGCGGCGGCCGGTTCCGGTGCCTCTGCCTCCGGCTCGGCCTCGGGCTTCGTGTCGGCCTGCGGCTCGGGTTCCGCCTCGACGTCCTGCCCGGTTTCGGGCGCCGTATCGGCAACAGGTTCCTGCGCAGGCTCCGGCTCGACCACAGCCGCCGTCTCGGCTTCGGGCTTCACTTCGGGCTCGGCCTCGGGCTCGGGCTCGGGCTCTGCCTCCGTCTCGGTCTCTGCCGTCACCTCGCTGGTGGGCTCCGGCTCTGCCTCTGCCTCTGCTTCCGTCTCGGCCTCTGCCGTCACCTCGGCGATGGGCTCCGGCTCTGCCTCTGCCTCGGCCTTCGTCTCGGCCTCCGCCGTCACCTCGATGGTGGGCTCCGCCTCGGCTTCTGCCGTCACCTCGGTGGTGGGTTCGGCCTCGGGCTCGGGCGGCGTCTTTGCCTTCGGCTCGGCCTCGGGGTTCGTGTCGGACTGCGGCTCGGGCTCTGCCTCGGTCGTGGGCTGCTCTGTCGCCGTCGGCTCCGGTGTCTCCGTGGCCGGCGGGTCCTCCCTGTGGGTCGGCTGCCTCGGTACCGTCACGTTGTCGAACGCCGCCGCCACCAGCTCGTGCTCCTCGTCCGTACGGCCCGAGGACTGCGCCGGTACCGTCGGCTCCGCGGCCGTCGGCGTCGGCTCCGGTTCCGTGGACTGCGCCGGTACCGTCGGCTCCGGTTCCGCCGGTCGTGCCGTTACCGCCTGCTCCGCGGCCGTCGACTGGGCCGGTACCGTCGGCTCCTGTGGCTCCCGCGTGGGCTCCTCCTCGGCGGAGCGACCCTTGCGTGAGCGGCCGAACGCGTTCCGCAGGAGAGTGAGAATGCCCATGTGCGCAACCCTTCGCGTGAGTTGATGCCCGTCAATCCCTGGCCAGGACGGACACGTAAGGTTAGCGGCCGAAGGCGGCGATCCTGGGTACCGTCCGAACATCGGAACCGCCGCCTGTCAATACCGCGATTCCGCCGTTACACATCCTCGGGGGCGAGACGGCTCGGCTCGCGCGGCACGCCACGCCGAGTGCCGCCCAACCCCCGTACGGTTCCATTCGGTTCACCGATCGCCGACCGCTCGGCATTGCTCCCGCACACCCGATCCCCCTGGCGTCACGCCCACACCAAGGGTTCGTACAGGGAAAGTAAAGGGCGTGGGCGGTCGTGGTCTCAGTGCGGGGACGCGATCGCCCGTGCCGCCGCCACCTCCTGCCGCAGCGGCTCCAGGATGCTCTCCACCGGGCCTGTGAGGTCGGTGCGGACCGGGACCAGTACCTCCGTCTCCCGCAGGCCCTGCGACAACTCCCGAAGTTGCAGGGTGATCTGGGCGATCTCGGCGGGCGACGGCGGCGGTGCCCCCTGCTTCACCCGTACCCGGGCCGCCGTCGTCGTGTCCACGATCCGTTCCACCGCGACGACCAGCGGCCACCAGGCGGCGGCCCGGCGGCCGGTCGGCGGTGGCTCGGTCAGGGCCCGCTGGAACTCCGTACGGATGGTGGACAGATCCCGGTACAGGCGCCGCCGCATCCGGGCGCGGGAGGCGGGGTCCGCGGTCTCCCCGAACGCCTTCTCCACGTACACCGCCGTGTCGGCGACCGCGGTCGCGAGCCGGTCGCCGACACGTGTGTGCCAGCTCTCCGGCCACAACAGGTAGCCGGCCACGAGGGCGATCGCGCAGCCGATGAGGGAGTCGAGCAGGCGGGGGACCAGGAGGGCCGTGCCCAGGTGGTTCAGGATGTCGGACAGGAGCAGGATCACCGGGGTGATCGCGGCCGTCTGGTAGCCGTAGCCGCGGGGCGTCAGCGCGGGGATGATTGGGGCGAGGACCACGAGCGTCGGCACGTCCCACCAGCCGCGCGGCACCGCGGCGAGCACGACGGCCGCCACCAGCAGGCCCGCCACAGTGCCGAGCGCGCGGAGCAGGGCCCGGGAGAAGACCGAGCCGAAGTCGGGCTTCAGCACGAAGGTGATGGTCAGGGCGATCCAGTAGGACCGCGGGACGGGCACCAGGGACACCAGGGCCTGGGCGATGCCGATGCACAGGGCGAGGCGCAGGCCGTAGCGCCAGGAGGTGCCGGACAGCAGGACGTTGCGGGCCGTGCGGTAAACGCGGACACGCAGGGAGGCGGGGCGGCCGAGGCGGTCGACGATCGTGCGGGGGTCGAGGTTGTGTGCCGTGACGACCTCGGCGGCGTGGCGCAGCGCGTGGTCGAGGGCGCGGCCCGTCTCGCCGGCGGGGACCGGCAGGCCGAGGTCCAGGGCGTCGCGGCGGCCGGCGGCGATGGCGTCCGCGAGGAGCCGTACGGCGGCGGGGACCTGCTCGGGCAGCGGCCTGCCGTAGTGGTGGGCGGCCGGGGCGGCCTCCACGACCGGGGTGATCGCGTTCAACTCGGCGATCAGCCGGACCAGTTCGGGACTGCGGCCGTGGTGGCGGGCGCGCCGGGCGAGGATGAGGTCGTAGGACTGGTTGAGGGACTGGGTGACGGCGTACCGGGCGGCGTCGTACGTCTTCGTCCCGCAGGCGCCGAGCAGATCGGCGACCGCGCGGTAGGTGCCCGCGACGGCGGCCCGTTCGGGTACGCCCGAGCGCAACGGCCAGGACAGCAGGGCGAGGGCCAGCACGAGCAGACCGCCGCCGGAGAGCAGCAGCGGGGGGAGCCACCAGGGCTGCGGCAGCGGAAGGCCTGCGCCGATGACGCAGTTGAGGAGCAGCAGCAGTCCGGAGACGGAGGCGACCGCGCCGATCGAGGAGATCAGTCCGGACAGCAGTGCCACCGAGGTCATGGCGGCGACGGCGAGCCAGCCCTGCCCGAACACCAGGGAGCCGACGGTGACGCCGACGGCGCCGAAGAATTGGGGGATCGCGATGTTGAGGATGCGCATGCGGTACGCGTCCGCTGTGTCGCCGATGACGCCGGACAGGGCGCCCATGGAGGCGATGGCGCCGTAGGCGGGTTCCCCGAAGACCAGCCCGATCGCGAGGGGCAGGGACATCGCGATGGCGGCGCGGACGGCGGCGGGCCGGTTGACGGGGGCCTGCTGGGGTTGGAGGTTCCTGACCAGCCAGTCGGGAGGGGTGAGGCCGATGGGGAACTCGCGGGGCATGCCCTCATTATCGCTAATGCGTACGGGTGACCCTTTGCGCTGTTCGGCGCCCTGTGTGCGGGCCGGACTCGTGGAGAGTGAGGTCGACGACCAGGGCGCGGTGATCGGTGTCGGCGATGTGCAGGAAGCGGGCCGAGCCCACGGAGAAGTCCGGGGAGACCAGCACATGGTCGATCTGCGCGCCGAACGGCGGGGCGGTGCGGGTGGGCCACGAGGGCGTACGGGCGTGGTCGGCGAGGCGGGCGCTGTCGCGCACGCCGGCGCTCAGGATGCGGCGGAAGGCGGCGTGGTCCTCGGTCGCGTTGAAGTCGCCGGCGAGGACGGTCGGGGCCCCGTGACCGGCTGCCGCGTAGGCGCGGAGCTCCCCGAGTTCACGGCGCCACAGCGCGAGCCGGCCGGGGAGCGGGGGCATGGGGTGGGCGAGTTGGAGGCGTACCGGGTGGCCGTCGACGTCGGCGACCGCGCCGGGCATGCCCATGGTGCCGGGCACGCCGGGTGCGGGCCCGAGCGGGAACCGGCTGAGGATGACCGACCCGTCCGAGCCGCTGCCGTCGACGGCCCTGCGGTAGGGGTAGGTGCCGTGCGGGCCGCCGAAGGCGCGCTCCAGGAGGGCGGAACAGCGGTGCTCGCACTCCTCGACGAACACGATGTCCGGACGGGCGCGGTGGATCGCGGGGACGAGGGAGGGGGCGCCGCGACCGAACTCGACGTTCGAGGTCAGCACGCGGAGGCCGGTGAGCGGACTGCCGGTGGGTTCCGTCTCGCTGCCGTACGGCTTGGAGAACCACGCGAGCGCGACGAGCGCCAGGGCGCCCCACAGCACTCCGGTGCGCCAGCGGGCGAGCAGGGTGAGGAGGAGGGCGAGGGCGGCGGGGACGAGCAGCCAGGGCAGGAAGGCGAGCAACTGGGGCACGGGGGTGACGCCGTCGGTGCCGGCGGCCCGGCACACGACGACCACGCTCACTCCGGCCAGCACGACCCCACCGCACCAGGCCCCGGCGACCCGCCCCCGGGACCGCCGCCGCACCTCGGCCTGCGGGCCCCCAGCCACGATCGTCGTCTCCACGAGCCGCCGCCTTCCCCCCGGTGGACCGGATGCCCGAATCCTCCCTCAAGACGGGGAGTTGCGGGGGATTTTGCCGACGCGGAGAGGGAAGAGGCAGCGCGGAAGCGGTGCTATCGGAGAGCCGCGGTGCTGCCGGAGAGCCGCGGTGCCACCGGAGAGCGACCGGCCTACCGGAGAGCTACGGGGCCCGTTCCGTGCGCGGTACCGTCACCAGGGACCAGATCACGAAGCCGCCGATCGCGATGGCGATGATCGACCAGATCGGGGCGTACGGCAGGAACATGAAGTACAGGATCATGTAGAGGGCCGCCAGGCCCACACCCACCCAGCGCGCCCACTCCAGGCCCTGAAGGACACCCCACCCCGTGATCGCCACCAGAGCGCCGACGATCAGGTGGATCCAGCCCCACGTGGCGAGGCTGAACTGGTACACGTAGTTCCCCACGCGCACGTAGACGTTGTTCGTGGCGATGCCGGCGATGCCGTTCAGCACGCCGATGATGCCGCCGACCATCATCAGGACCCCGGCGAACGCCATGCCGCCGGTGGCCCACGCCGTCTGTCTGGCGTGCGTGGTGGATGCGGTGTGCTGGACCATGGGGTTGCCTCCTAGGGACGGGGCCTTCCCCCGCAGGTTCACCCCGAGGAAGGTGCGCCGCAGGGTGAAGCGGTCCGAACGGGTGAGTGCGGAACTCCCGCGGCCGCTCGGCGCGGAGGGTGTTGTCGCGGACCGCGTCAGGCCTGGACCTGCGACGGTCGCTCCGCCGGAACCGGTGCGGGCTCTTCGGACGCCCGCCGGCGTCGCACGTACCGGCCCGTGAGCCAGGCGCCCAGGGCCACCACGAGCCCGAGTCCGAGCAGCACCCAGGAGACCAGGCGCAGGGTCTCGGTGAGCGCGTCGTAGACCGCGCCGGCCGCCGGGTGCGAGACGTCCGGTGGCAGGTCCGCCAGCGTCATGCGGCGCCCCACCGCGATCGCGACCCCGAGCAGTGCCGCGCCCAGCGCGGTGCCGAGGCCGGTCGCCAGCACGGCCCGGCGGCGGCAGACGGCCACCAGGATGCCGGTCACCGCGAAGGCCACGGTGGCGACGGGAAGCCAGAACCCCGCGACTTCGAGCACGTGGAACCCCTTCCGGAGCTTCGTCAGATCCTGCGACTGCAACAGCGTGATCTCGGTGTGCGCGACGGGGATGCGGCCCGCGAACGGCACATGGTCGTCGACGAGCTGCTGCTTCATGCGCTCGGTGACGGGGGCGAGGTCGAGGGTGACGGGCCCGTCGGCGCGGTCGTCGTCGTGCAGCGCGCGCATCACGGCGTCGTGCGCGCTGAGGTTCGCGGTGTCCCAGGCGGCGCGGAAGGCCTCCGTGTCCGTGAACGAGCGCACCGCGTCGTGGACGAAGGCGTGCATGGAGCCCCGCAGGGGCGGGCTGACGCGCACGTCGCGCATGATGCCGTCGGTGACGGCACCGGCGATGGCGTCGCGGACCTCGGCGTCGGAGGCGAGCGGGGCGGTGCTGGCCGCGTAGCGGTCGGCGTCCTCGATTCCGAACTTCGCCCACGCGGCGAGCACGCCGAGCGGCGCGAGCAGACACGCGAGGCCGACCAGTACGGCGGACAGGACGCTGCGAACACGTCGGGACACGCCACCAGGGAAACGTCGGCACGGACGACGCGCGAGCGGACCGCCTGCAAACGGGTGGACGGGGCCGGCGGAGCGCGGGACCACGGACGGACGCGGCCCCGGCCGGGCCGGGTCGGCGCGGGCCCGGCGCAGGGCCCGCGCGCTGACCCGTCCACGGACGGGTCAGCCGGCCGGGCGGCCCTCTCCGTCCTCGCGCGCGACGTAGTGGGAGAACGTCGAGTAGCGGTAGAAGTCGAACAGGAACACGGCCAGCGCGACCACGAGCGCCAGACCCGCCGCGTGCAGCACGCTCACGTTGGTCTGGATGTAGAGGAAGCCGAGCGTGATGCCAGTGAACGCGCCCCACACCACCGCGTGCGCCCCGCGCCGAAGGCGCGGCGTCATGACGAACAGGGCGGAGCACAGCACCGTGAAGACGATCGTGCAGGCGAAGCCGAACACGAGGTTCCAGCCGGTGATGGGGCCGCCCTGGCGCCGGTTGGCCGCGGCCCAGTAGCCGTAGAGGAGGCCGATGGCGAGCGGCACGGCCAGTCGTCCGAGGCGGTGCACGCGCCGGTCGAAGAGGTTCGGCGGCCGATGGGCCGGGACGAAAGCGCGGGAGGTGGTGGCGGGTGGGTGCGGGGTCCTCGATGCGGGTGCCGCGTGAGCCATGGGAGCACTCCTCTCTCCTCGCCCCTGCACACCAGGGCACACCCTGACGGGGGCGGCGGGCAAGTCGGGATGCGAGGCCTTTCGGAGCGTGTTTCGCTGGGGCTCATGAGGATCGTCCTGTTCGGCGCGACCGGGATGGTGGGCAGCCGGATCGCCGCGGAGGCGACGCGGCGCGGGCACCGGGTGACGGCCGTCAGCCGCTCCGGCCGGTCGCCGGTGCCGGGGGTGACCGCGACGGCGGCGGACGCGTCGGATCCCGCGAAAGTCGCGGAACTGGCGAGGGGGGCGGACGCGGTGGCGAGCGCGTGCGCACCGCCCCGGGACGGTACGGACCCGGAGGAGCCCTTCCTCGCGATCAACCGGGCGCTCGTGCAGGGCACCCGGGAAGCAGGGGTGCGGCGGCTGATGGTGGTCGGCGGCGCGGGCAGCCTGGAGGTCGCGCCCGGGGAGGCGCTGTACGACCAGCCCGGTTTTCCGGAGGCGGTCCGGGCGGAGGCGCTGACGCACGGCACGGCCCTGGACTTCTACCGCACGGTGGACGACCTGGACTGGACGTACGTCTCCCCCGCCGCCGAGATCGCCCCCGGGCAGCGCACGGGCCGCTTCCGGGTGGGAGGTGACCAGTTGCTGACCGACGCGGAGGGCCGCAGCCGGATCAGCGCAGAGGACTACGCGGCGGCGTTCCTCGACGAACTGGAGCAGGGCGCCCATGTACGCACCCGCATGTCCGTGGCGTACTGAGGAAGCGCGACGGACCGGCGAGACCGGCGGACCGGCGGACTGATGAGACCGGCGAACTGACGAGACCGGCGGACTGACGAGACCGGCGGCGGAGGACTACGCGGCGGCGTTCCTCGACGAACTGGAACAGGGCGCCCATGTACGCACCCGCATGTCCGTGGCGTACTGACGAAGCGCGACGGACCGGCGAACTGACGAGACCGGCGAACTGACGAGACCGGCGAACGGCAGGCAGGTCCGGTGCGCACGAGACGAGCCCCCGATGACCGACCGGAGGAAGGCCGGAGGCAAGAGGGCGGTGCCGTACGCCGGCGAGAGGACGCCCCACGGCTGGGCGCGCCGAGATCTCCGCGGCCCGGCCCCGCCCGTCCGTCGGCCGCTGAGCGTTCGCCGGACTCGTCGCCCCTTTGCAGGCGCAGAGGTTACGGTGCTGACGTACCTGATCGATGGGGGAGGGAACGATGCCCGGAACCGTGCTGCTGCTCGCGGCCTCGCCGGCGGGCAAGGGATGCCTGGTGGACGCGGCCTCCGTGCTTCCGGTGCTCGCGGCCGTCGCCCCGCCGGTGCTCTCCGGCACGGACACGGCGAACGTGGTGGAACTCGCCGACCCGCTGGAGCCGCAGGCCGTCCTCACCCGGCTGCGGGCCGCCGCGGCCGCCCCCGTCCCGCTGACGGTGTTCCTCACCGGGCAGCTCCAGCTCGACCGCCGCCAGCACCTGCCGCACCTGGCGCTGGCCCGCACCACCCCGGCCACCGTCCGCTACACCGGCTTCCCCTGGCACTGGTTCCGTGAGGAGCTGAGGCTGCGCCCGCCCGGTGCGACGACCGTGTTCGCCGATCTGCACGCGGATCCGGAGACCTGGCAGCACCTGCGCGGTGTCGCGCCGGACTGCGGCCCCGCGGTCACCCTCTACGGCCGGGTCGCCCCACCGCCCCCGCGCCGCGCGCTCGCGACCCCCACCTACATGAAGGCCGTCGCGACCCTGCTCCGCAGCGGCCACCGCCCGGACCCGGCCACCCTCCACCACCAGGCGGTGACCCGGGCCTACGCGGACGACGGCACGCGGGGGGACATACTGCTCGCCCCGTACCAGCCGCCGGCGCAGCTTCCCGTCCGGAGAAGCCGGCAGCCCGTTCCCGTGCCACCCCCTCATCCGGTCGCGCCCCCCGACCCCCACGCCGCCCTCACCGCCGCCGTCCAGGACGGCCGGCACGCCGAGGCCGCCGCGCTCGCCGCACAGTGGGAACAGGCCGCGCTGCGGCAGCACGGGCCCGGCTCGCAGGAGGCGCTGCACTGGATGGAGGTCCGCGCCGACCTCGCGATGCTCGCGGGCGACGCGGGCCGCAGCTGCGAGACCTGGCTGATGGTCGCCGCCGCCCGCCTCGCGGCCGGCCAGTCCCCGAGGACCCGGCGGTGGAGGCGGCCGTGGACCGCGCCCACCACCAGTGGGGCAGCATGACCGACGCGACCCGCGCCCGCGAACTGGGCCCAGCCCTTGCCGAGTTGCGCCAACGGGTACCGGGGCGCCGCGAGGGAGCGCTCCGCCACGTCCGGCAGCACCTCGAGGAACTGAGGCAGTCGCAGCGCGTGCCGGGGTAGCGACCGACGGCTCCCGAATGGCCGGGCCGCGTTCACCGCGTACGCGACCCGGTGGGAGCCGCCGGGCCGTCAGCGGGCTCAGGTCATGCCACCGGCAAGTGGGCCGGCGCCCCCGACTCGGTCGCCGCGTACCCGGCCGTGCGCAGCCGGTCGGCGTGCTTTCCCGCGGCCCGGTGCTCGAGCTGGGACAGCTCGGGATGGCGGTGCAGGTCCCGGTAGCGGTCCGCCGGGTCGGCGAGCGGGATGTCGGCGGTGAGGTCCAGCGCGGTGCGTGCGGCGGGGGAGGCCACGCGGTCAGCGCAGGCGGCCCGGCAGGCCTCCGGGGTGAGTGTGCCCACGGGGGACCGCCTGTGCGGGGAGCGGCTGCCGGGGCTCCGCGGCCCGGGCCGGGCCCGCGTTGGCGGCGGTGACCAGGGCGGCCACGGCGACGACGGCCGCGCCGAACCCTCTGACGTGACGCGCGGATATGCGTCCGAGGTGCACGGAAGGGCGTGGGGGCACGGCAACCGACCTCGCAATGACAGTCGCGGATTAAGCACGTTTAATGCCTCTTCCAAGCTAGGGGCTGGGTCGGGTGCCGGGGAAGAGGCTCAGGCCGGTTGGCATGTGCCTAAAGGAGATTGACGAATAGTCAGTAAAGGCTCACTGGTAAGTGGGCTTACTGGCATGATGAACCGTATGGCGGAGCGGGACGACCCGGAGACCATCGGGCGCAGGGTGCAGCGGCTGCGGCGGGAACGCGGACTGACCCAGCGGCAGTTGGCCGAGCCGGCCTACACGCCCGCGTACATCTCCACCCTGGAGGCCGGCCGGGTCCGCCCCTCGGACGAGGCGCTCAGGCATCTCGCGGAGCGGCTCGGGGTCGCGTTCGACGAGCTGGCCACCGGACGTCCGGCCCACCTCGCCACCGGGCTGCGGCTCAGGCTCACCGACGCCCAGCGCACTCTCGCCACCGGTGAGGCCGAGGTGGCCGCCGAGCAGTACGCCGCGCTTCTGGCCGAGGCCGAGGAGTACGGGCTCACCGCCGAGCGGGCCGCCGCGCTGCTGGGCCTCGGCGAGTGCGCGATGGAGCTGGGCGACCTGGTGGCGGGGCGGCAGTACTTCGAGCGGGCCGAGAAGTGCCTGCACGACGCACCGCTGCCGAGCCGCGTACCGGCGCTGCGCGGCCGTGCCGTCTCGCACTACCTCGCCGGTGAACTCCGCTATGCCTGCTACCTGCTGGAGACCACCCTCGACGAGCTGAACCGCTCGGGACTGCACGATCCGGACGCCCTGCTGCTGCTCTACGCGAGCGCCATCGGCCCGTACATGGACATGGGAGCGCACGCCAGGGCGGCTCAGGCGGCCGAGTTCGCCCTCGCGCTGGCGCCCCAGGTCCAGGACCCGGCGCTGGTGGCCCGTATGCACCGTTCCGTGGCGCGTACGCTGCTGGCCGAGGGGCGCCTGGCCGAGGCGGACTCCAACCTCGCCAAGGCCGCCGAGCTGTACCGGCAGCTGCAGATCCGCACCGAGCTGGCCAACTGCCACTGGATGCGCGGCTATCTGTATGCGCAGAACGGCGAACTGGAGCGTGCGGAGCGCGAGTTGCGCGAAGCCCTCGCCATGCTGTCGGAGAAGCGGGCCGCCCTCTACAGCAGCCAGGTCGCGGTGGAGCTGGCGGACGTGCTGCACCGGCGCGGCAGGTCCGCCGAGGCCGCTCGGCTGCTGCGCGACGTCCTCGGTGACATCGGACCCGAGCGCGGCGCGGTGCACTCCGCCGCCGCGCACCGTCTCCTCGGCATCATCGCCGAGGACGGGCGCGACACGGAGGCGGCCGAGGAGCACTATGTGCGCGCGCTCAGCCTGCTGGAACGGGCGGGCGCCGCGGGCGACCTCGCGGACCTGTGCCGGCTGCTCGGCGATCTGTTGCGCCGCACCGGCCGGGTGGAGGCCGCCCTGGACGCCTACCGCACCGGCCTCGGCCACCGCACCGCGCCCGGCACGACGACCCTGGGCCCGGCCCCCGCCCAGCCGCCGCTGTGACGGCCCCGGGCCTGTCTACGGGGTGACGATCGGGAACCCCCGGTCCGGCCGGGAGACGTAGGAGAAAAGGCGCTTGAGCAGGCCCCGGTCCCCTTCCGTCTCGATGCCGGCGAGGCCGTGGCCCGCGAGCAGGCCGAGCAGTTCGGGGCGGGTCAGGGTGAGCGTCAGGCCCGCGTGCGGCCTCGGGGTGCGGTGCAGCGGCATCCCGCGGTGGGTGAGCGCGCCGTGCTCGAGGTTGATCCGGTGGCGGCGTTCCTCGTCGATCACCACCAGGTCGATGATCAGGCGTGGCTCCTGGGCCGCGCGGGGCCCGTCGATGCGCACCGCGAGGGCGTCGAGGAGCATGCTCACGGTCAGTTCCGAGGTCAGCTCGGGCGTGTCCGAGGTGACGGCGGGGGCACTCGCCCCCTCGCGCAGTTCCAGGGCGCCGGTCAGGTAGATGTTCCGCCAGGGTCCGTTCTCGGCGCCGTACCCGAGGCGTTCGTACACCCCCGCCAGCGTCTGCTTCGCCTCCTCGTCGCCCGGGTCGGCGAAGACCAGGTGGTTGAGCAGGCTCGCGGCGAAGCGCAGGTCACCGGCCTCCGCATACCGGCGGGCCGCCGCGAGCGTCGCCTCGGGACCGCCCGCCACCTCCACGTACCGCCGCGCGAGGGCGGCCGGCGGATGCTCCCACAGGTGGGCGGGGTTGCCGTCGTACCAGCCCAGGTAGCGCTGGTAGACGGCCTTGACGTTGTGGCTGAGGGACCCGTAGTAGCCGCGTGCGTGCCAGGCGTCCTCCAGCACGGGAGGCAGCCGCAGCTCCTCCGCGATCTCCGGGCCGGTCAGACCGCTGTTGAGCAGCCGCAGCGTCTGGTCGTGCAGATACGCGTACAGGTCGCGCTGCTCCGCCAGCAGGCGTACGACGCTCTCGTGCCCCCAGGTCGGCCAGTGGTGGGAGGCGAAGGCCACGTCGTAGCCGTCGCCGAAGAAGTCGATGGCCTCGTCGAGGTAGCGGGACCAGAGGCGGGCGTCCCGGACGACGGCGCCGCGCAGGGTCAGGACGTTGTGCAGGGTGTGGGTGACGTTCTCCGCCAGGCACAGGGCGCGCTGCTCGGTGAAGAGGAAGTTCATCTCGGCCGGCGCCTCGGTGCCCGGCGTCAGCTGGAACAGGATGCGCACGCCGTCCACGGTCTCCGTCTGCCCGGTGCGGGTGATGTCGACGGTCGGCGGGACGAGGGTGACCGTGCCGGTGGACATGGTGAGGCCGAGGCCCGTGCCGATCTGCCCGTCGGGCGCCTTCGCCAGCCGTTCGCCGTACATGAAGCCGGCGCGGCGGGACATCGCGGGCCCCGCGTACACGTTCTCGCTGACCGCGTGCTGGAGGAACCCGGCCGGCGCGAGCACCGGGACGCCCGCCTCCGCCTCGCGCGGCAGCACCCCGCGGGCGCCCCCGAAGTGGTCGACGTGGGAGTGGGTGTAGATCAGCGCGGTCACGGGCCGCTCACCGCGGTGCCGCCGGTACAGGGCGAGGGCGGCCGCCGCGCACTCGGCGGAGATGAGCGGGTCGACGACGACGACGCCGGCACGTCCCTCGACGAGCGTCATGTTGGCCAGGTCCAGGCCGCGTACCTGGTAGACGCCCTCGCACACCTCGTACAGCCCCTGCCGCGCGCACAGCTGCGACTGCCGCCACAGGCTCGGATGCGCGGTGCCAGGGCACTCCTCGTCCAGGAACCGGTACGCGTCCGCGTCCCACACCACCCGCCCGTCCCGGTCGGCCACCACGCCCGTCTCCAGGGCGGCGACGAAACCGCGGTCGGCGTTCTCGAGGTCGGTCCGGTCCTCGAAGGGCGGCAGGCCGTCACGGGGCGGGGCGTCCATGCGGCCAGCTTGGGGCCGGGGCGGACGGCGGGCCAGCGGTGGGGGACCGTTCGAGGTGCCGGGTGCGGTGTGAGCAACCGCACCGGGACGTGCCGCGCGTCCGGCCGCGCTCCCGCTGAGGCCCGCTCCTAGGATGCCGAGCATGGACATGCTGAGCTTTTTGATAGTGTTCGCCCTGCTCGTGGCCGGTTTCGCAGGGGTCGAGGCGAGGACCAAGCGGACCGACCGCCGGATGGCCCGGGTCGAGCGGAAACTCGACCTGGTCCTCGACCACTTGGGGCTCCACGAGGCCGACCCGGACCTGGAGCGGGTCGCCGCCCTGCTGCGGGACGGCAAGAACATCCAGGCCATCAAGGTGTACCGCGAGATCACCGGGGCCGGCCTGAAGGAGGCCAAGGAGGCCGTGGAGCGGATGGGGTAGGTGCCGCGCGGCCGCGTAGGCTTTACTGCGACTTTCTTGCAAGTAGAACTCTGCTGCATGAAAGTGGGTGGCGCAGCACCCAGAGAAGAAAGGCCCCGCTCCATGCCTCCGTCCTCCTCCCGGATGCGCCTGTCCATCACGCGGCAGGAGTGGGGCCGGCTGGGCGGCATGGCCGCGTTCGTCCTGGCTCTGCACATCATCGGGTGGTTCACGCTCGTCGGGGTCGTCGCGCCCGAGCACTACACCATCGGCGAGAAGTCGTTCGGCATCGGCATCGGCGTGACCGCGTACACCCTCGGCATGCGGCACGCGTTCGACGCGGACCACATCGCGGCGATCGACAACACCACCCGCAAGCTGATGAGCGAGGGGCAGCGGCCGCTGTCGGTCGGGTTCTGGTTCTCGCTCGGCCACTCCAGCGTCGTCTTCGGACTGGCGCTGCTGCTCTCGCTCGGCGTCAGGACGCTGGCCGGACCCGTCCGCGACGACAACTCCGAGCTGCACGACGTGACCGGCGTCATCGGCACGACGGTCTCCGGCACGTTCCTCTACGTCATCGCCGCGATCAACCTCGTCATCCTGGCCGGCATCTGGAAGGTGTTCCGGCAGATGCGGTCGGGCGGGTTCGACGAGGCGGCGCTGGAGGAGCAGCTGAACAACCGCGGTTTCATGAACCGACTCCTCGGCCGCGTGATGAAGTCGATCACCAAGCCGTGGCAGATGTACCCGCTGGGCCTGCTCTTCGGCCTCGGCTTCGACACCGCGACGGAGATCGCGCTCCTCGTCCTGGCCGGCTCGGGCGCGGCCTCCGGGCTGCCCTGGTACGCGATTCTGTGCCTGCCCGTCCTGTTCGCGGCCGGAATGTCGCTGCTCGACACGATCGACGGGTCGTTCATGAACTTCGCGTACGGATGGGCGTTCTCCAAGCCGGTCCGCAAGGTCTACTACAACCTCACCATCACGGGCCTGTCCGTGGCCGTGGCGCTGATCATCGGCACGACGGAACTGCTCGGCCTGCTCGCCGAGAAGCTCGGTCTGCACGGGGCCTTCTGGGACTGGATCGCCGGCGTCGACCTCAACACCCTGGGCTTCGTGATCGTCGGCCTCTTCTTCGCCACCTGGGCGCTCGCGCTGGTGGTGTGGAAGGTCGGCCGTATCGAGGAGAAGTGGACGGCGGGACTGGCCCGGCCGGAGCCGCAGCCGGTGGAACAGGCGGTGGAGTGAGCACCCGGGCGAGCTCCGCGGGGCGGGTGCTTCTCCCGCGATTCCGCCGCCTGGCGGATCGTGTCATTCCTGATGTGGCCGAAACGTGATCGCGTTCTGAACTCGTCGTGGTTTCAACGAGGTTGACAGTGTCGTCACCGTGATCGAATATGTGCTCGCGCTGTGGCTCATGTGACCAAAGAGCCACTCGTTTCTCTCGACCACTTTCTTCCCGGCCACGGTCCCGGCGGCTTCGTGCTGCCCGCTGCCGTCGGCCGGGTCCGGCCCGTCAAGATGGGGGACCGAATGTCCGACACGAGAGGTGTCACCGTGCGCCGTCTGCTGGGGGCGGGCGCCGCGGCACTCACCCTCACCGCCGTCACCGGGGGCGCCGCCTGGGCCTCGGGTACGCCCGGTGGTGGCGGCTGGGACCAGGGGGGCCGCGCGTACGCGTCCGGGAACGGGCCCGGCACCGTCACCGGGGCCGACCACTGCCAGTTCTCCTTGGACGGAAACACGTTCACCGACTCCGTCCGGGTCGACGACCAGAACCTGAAGCCCACCGAGGACGGCAAGGTCCACATCAAGGTGCGTGCAGCGGGCGACGCGGCGACCTGCACCGCCTCCCTCGCCTCGTACCGCACGCACGGCGCCACCTTCAACACGTCCGGGCTGCAGGTCTTCCACGACTTCGACTCGGTGACGGTGAAGCAGGGCGAGACCGACTCCCTCGACATCTCCGTGCCGGACGCCGGCTGCTTCGCGCAGATCGACCTCTACCGGGGCAAGGTCAAGTTCGACGGGAACCTCGGCGCGCAGGACGGCTTCGAGCACGGTGACGTGCCCAAGGGCCCGGACCGCCCGGTCATCAAGGACAAGCTGATCGCGTCCTGGAACGGCGGTACGAAGGACTGCACGGCCCAGCCGCCGAGCACCCCGGCCACCACCCCGCCCGCGTCGGCCCCGGCCACCCCGGCGACGCCCGCCTCTCCGTCCGCCTCCGTCTCGACCCCGCCCGCCACCGGCGAGTCGAGCACGCCTCCGGCGCCCACCCCGAACGGCGGCACGTCCACCCCGCCCGGTGGCCTCGCCGAGACCGGTGGCGGCAGCAACGCGCTGCCGATCGCCGCGGGCGCGGCGGCCCTCGTCGCGGCCGGTGCGGGCATCGCGGTCGCCGCCCGGCGCCGTACGTCCCGCGGTCGCGCCTGACGCCTCCGGGCGTCCGCTGAACCATCCCCGACGGGCCCGGCGCTCTTGTCCCCGGAGAGCGCCGGGCCCATTTTTCGCGCTCGGTACCTGTCCCGGACCGTCAGCCCGTGGTCGGCGACGACCCGGGGGCCGCCGCCGCGCCCGGAGTCGTCGACGGCGGCGGGGTGAAGCCCGGCGGCGGGGAGAGGATCACCGTCGGCTCGCCGGGCTGCGGGGCCGGCGGGGTCAGGCTGGACTTCGGGAGCTTCGGCGGTGTCGTCTCCTGGAACACCAGCGAGTCGAAGTTCACCAGGCCCGTCTGCTCCATGACCGTGATGTGGTCGAGGACGGTGTCGTTGGCCACGTCGGCCAGCTGGCGGACCAGCGTGTTCTTCGTGGTGGCGCGGATGTTGGCGATGGCGGGGAAGATCTGTCCGTGCGTCAGCCGCAGGATGTTCGCGAGGTCGTTGTCGAACTGCTTGCCCGTGTCGTTGGTCAGCGTCGTCACGAATCCCTGCTGCTGGGGGCTCGGCTGGTTCGGCAGCGTGATGCCCAGCTCCGCGGCCACCTTCCGGTCGACGGCGTCGAGGTTGGCATGTCCGTTGACCAGATGCGCCCCGGCGGTGCGTACGGCCGGGGTCGTGCCCTTCTTCATGGCCAGTTCACCGGACGGGAACTCCCACAGGCCGGCCGCCCGTACCTTGACGACGAAGTCGCGGTCCGCCTCGGTCAAAGGTCCCGCCGAGGTGTTCGCGATCACGCGTGAGGGGGCGCTGGAGACCGTCTGCACTCCCAGCATCGACGGATAGACGAGCGCCGTGAGCGTCAGGGTGAGGGCGCCCGTGACGAAGAGGGTTCCCGCCGCGGTCCGCGAAATGCGCATGGCACCTCCTGGTTGTTCCAACGCCCAGGGGTACGGGTGCGAGCGGAGCCGGAAACCTTTTCCACAGGCAAAATCCACGGCCCGGGCTGTGGGGGCTGTCACACGGCCGAGCGGCACGTTCGCCGTGCCGTCGCCGGTCACACGGCGGGGCGCGCACGTCCGCCCCGGCAGACTGAGGGCGTGGCGGTGCCGGGAGGGGAGGTCGGGTGCCCGTTATGTTCGATCCGAACATCCGACAGTCGGAGCCGTCATGCAGAAGACAGAAGAACTGGCCGAGGAGGCGGAGGCGGCCGTCGCGGTCCCCGCGGCGCCCGAGCGCGTCCCCGCCCGCGGCTGGCCCGCGTTCTGGCCGCTGCTCCTGGCGGCGGCCGTCCTCGCCGGTCCGGCGCTGCTCCTGCTCGGCCGGTGGATGGACGTGCCCGCGATGCAGGCGTGGCGCACCGTCTGTCTGGCCATCACCGTGCAGGCGCTGCCCTTCCTGCTGCTCGGCACGGCCCTGTCCGGCGCCATCAACGCGTTCGTGCCGGCGACGGCGTTCAGCCGGGCGCTGCCCCGCAACCCCGCGCTCGCCGTTCCGGTCGCCGGGGTCGCCGGGGTGGTGCTGCCCGGCTGCGAGTGCGCGTCGGTGCCGGTCGCGAACAGCCTGATCCGGCGGGGTGTCACCCCGGCCGCCGCGTTCGCGTTCCTGCTGTCGGCTCCCGCCGTCAACCCGGTGGTGCTGACCGCCACCGCCGTCGCCTTCCCCAGCAGCCCCCTGATGGTCCTGGCCCGGCTGCTCGCCTCGCTCGCCACCGCGGCCGTGATGGGCTGGCTGTGGCTCTGGCTCGGCAGGGAGGAATGGCTGCGGCCGACCGTGCGGCACACCGGTCACCGACCGGGGCACAGCCGCTGGCGGGAGTTCCGGCTCGGCTTCCAGCACGACTTCCTGCACGCGGGCGGCTTCCTGGTCGTCGGGGCCATGGCGGCGGCCACCTTCAACGTGGCGGTCCCGCGCTCCGTGCTCGACGTGTTCTCCGGCTCGACCTGGCTGTCGGTGCTGTTCCTGGCGGGGCTCGCCGTCGTGCTCGCGGTGTGCTCCGAGGCCGACGCCTTCGTGGCCGCCTCGCTCACCGGCTTCTCGCCCGTGGCGCGGCTGGCGTTCATGGTGGTGGGGCCGATGGTCGACCTGAAGCTGATCGCCCTTCAGGCGGGCACGTTCGGCCGGGCGTTCGCGGTCCGCTTCTCCACCGCCACGACCGTCGTGGCGGTGGCGTGCAGCGCGCTGATCGGAGGGGCCCTGCTGTGAAACGGCCCTTCCCGGCGGTCCTGCTCGTCCTCAGCGGCCTCGGTCTGCTGCACGCCTCGCTCTTCACCGACCTGTGCCTGAGGTACGTGCGGCCGGGACTGCGCCCGTATCTGATCGCCTCGGGCGCGCTGCTGCTCGTGCTCGGACTGGCGAGCGCGGCCCTCGACCGCGGGCGGGGCAGCCACGCCGAGCACGGCGGTCACGGCGACACCGGCCACGGCCACTCCGCCGCACCCCGTGTCGCCTGGCTGCTGTTCCTGCCCGCGCTGAGCCTGCTCATCTACGCCCCGCCCGCCCTCGGCTCGTACACCGCCTCCCGTGAGCCCGCCAGGGCCGTCGCGCAGCAGCGGCACTTCGAACCGCTGGCCGCGACCTCGCCGCTGCCGATGACGCTCACGGAGTTCACCAGCCGTGTGCAGCAGGACCGTGCGCAGGCCATCAAGGGGCGCAGCGTCACGTTGACCGGATTCGTCACGCCGGACGGGCGGGGCGGGGGCTGGTATCTGACCCGGATCATCTTCTCGTGCTGCGCTGCGGACGCGCAGTCCGTGAAGGTACGGATCCACGGGGCCCCGGCGCCGCCGGCCGACACCTGGGTGGCCGTCACGGGCACCTGGCACCCCGGCGGGACGCTGGGCACACGGTCGGCGCCGGCCGCGCTGGACGCCCGTACCGTCGAGCGGGTGGACAAGCCGGTGAACGCGTACACGGACGACCTGCCGCTGACGCCGTCCCGCTGACGGCGTCCCGCCGGAGCGGGGAGACCGTCCGCTCGCTGTACACCTGGGTGAACCAACGCCCAAGCACCGCCCATGACTTCACAACCCGGTGCCTTCGCCCGGACAAACCTTCAACCAAGCTTCTCCCGGTCCCGCAAAGGGGTCTACCCGCATAGACGCTCCCGGTGCTGTCATGCTCACGACCGCCCGGAATCGTGCCGGGCACCCCCACCGGGAGACTCCCCATGTCCCGAATACCGCGCCCCCTGGTGACCACCCTGTCCACCCTCGCCCTCGCCGCCGCGGGCCTGACCGTCACCACCGGCAGCGCGCACGCGCAGTCGTGCAGCCAGGACTACCTGCCCCTCCCCGACCCCAGCTGCCAGCCCGGCGCCCTCAACCCGGACGTCACGCAGGACACCATCGACTCCACGATCTGTGTCTCCGGCTGGACCGCGACCGTGCGGCCGTCGAGCTCGTACACCACCGCGCTGAAGAAGAAGCAGATCGTCGAGTACGGCTACAGCGACACCAGCGCCTCGGACTACGAGGAAGACCACTTCGTGCCGCTCGAACTCGGCGGCGCGCCCAGGAGCGAGCTGAACCTCTGGCCCGAACCGCACTACGGCGACGAGACCTCGGCCGACAAGGACGTCGTCGAGAACAAGCTCAAGAAGGCCGTCTGCGCGGGCGACGTCAGCCTGGAGGACGCCCAGAACGCGATCATCACGGACTGGACGACCGCGCTCTCCAGCCTCGGCCTGAGCTGAGCCCCGGGCCTGCTAGGCCATCCAGAAGAACACGGCCGTCATGCGCCTGTCCTCCAGGTCGCTGCCCCAGTAACCGGTGGCGCTGTGCATGAGGTTGGCCTTGTACAGGAGCAGCCGGTTGTAGCGCTGCGGCACGCGGACGTCCTCGGTGAACGCGTCCGGCGAGACGTACCGCGTGCCCAGCGCCTCGACCAGGTTGGTGTGCGGCGCCTGCACCATGTTGCCGCCGAGGACGCCGCCCGGCAGGCTCTGCCGGAAGAAGCTCGTGCCGCAGTCCTTGGGGATGTTCGGGCTGAGGTAGAGCACGGCGGCGTACCGGCACAGGGCGCGCGAGTCGGTGTGCGGGCGCGGTTCGCCCTCGTCCTTGCCGACGACCTGGACGCAGTTGTGGTTGAGGGTGCCGCCGCCGGGGGCGGTCTCCTGCCAGAGCTTCGGCGCACCGGTCTCCTTGCGCACCAGCCGCTCGATCCGGGCGAGTTCGGCCGGTTCGAGACCGGGCATGGTGCGCATCCCCGGCCAGCTCTCCTGCGTGTACGGGTGTCCCTTGACCCAGTCGTCCTTGGCGAGACAGCGGGCCCGGACCTCGTCCACGTTCGGCAGCACGTCGTCGAGGATCCAGTAGTCGCGGCCACGGGTGGGCTTGCGGTACGGCAGGACGGGCAGGCGCGGGGGTTGTGGGGGCTGTGGGGGCATGCCGGTGAACCTACAGTTCGCCCCCATCGTCGTTTCTTTTCGTTCGGTCAAGCCTTCGTCAACTCAACTTGCCTGGGTAGCGGGCACGTTGGGTGGTGGTGTCACGGCGTCGGCGTGGCCGGGCTCGAACGACCCGTCTCCTGCGGTGTCTCCGCCGAGCTGCTGTCCGGGCTGAACACCGACATGCCCACGTACATCGCCGTCAGGAACAGCAGTGCCGCGGCGATGAGCCCGACCGCGCGCGGCCGCCCGGCGACGAACGTGCGCAGCGACGGCCGCGCGCGCCGGTTCCCCGACGACGACCGCGGGCGGGCAGCGCGGTGGCCGGGGAGTGCGGACGGGAGTTTGTACGTCGTCGCCGCGCCCTTCGTCCGGGGCGGAATCGGCGACTGAGGGGCCGGGGCCGGGACCGGGATCGGTGCCGCGGCCGGGACCGGTGCCGCTGCCGGAAGCGGTTCCGGGCGGCCCCGCCAGGCGCCCGTGGCGAACCAGTCGGCGGCCTGCCGTGCCGTCGGCCGGTCCTCGGGCCGCTTGGCGAGCAGGCCGAGCAGAAAGTTCTCGAAGGCGGGCGGGAGGGCGGCACCCAGCTCGCGCGGCGGTACGGGCGTCGCGTCCAGGTGCTGGTGCAGGATCGCGATCGGGCTGTCGGCGCGGAACGGCGGCCGACCGGTGAGGAGTTGGTAGAGGACGCAGCCGAGCGAGTACACGTCGCTGGCCGGTCCGGCGGGCTTGCCCAGGGCGCGCTCGGGCGCGATGTACAGGCTCGTACCGACGATCTGCCCGGTCGCGGTGAGCGCGCCCGACGGGTCGTCCATGAAGCGGGCGATGCCGAAGTCGCCGATCTTCAGAGTGCCGTTCGTGTCGAGGAGCAGGTTGCCGGGCTTGATGTCGCGGTGCACGATGCCCTGTTCGTGCGCCACTGCGAGCCCGGCCGCCGCCTGGGCCGCGATGGCCGCGACCTGTTCGGCGGGCAGCGGCCCGTCGTCGGCGAGCACCCGGGCGAGGCTGTCACCCTCCACCAGCTCCATCACCAGGAACAGCCGCCCCTCGTGCTCCCCGAAGTCGAGCACACCGACCACGTGCGGATGGTGGAGCCGGCCCGCGGTCTGTGCCTCGAGGCGGAAGCGGGAGTCCGCGGTGGGGTCGGCGTTCCGGTCGAGCAGCACCTTGACGGCGACGGGACGGCCGAGCATCTGGTCGTACGCCCGCCAGACCTCTCCCATCGCGCCACGTCCGATGGTGGTGTTCAGCTGGTACCGGCCCGCGATCAGCACCTGTTGTTTCATCCTCATGCCGGGAGACGAATGCCGTGCGACGACTCGACCGCCGCCGGACAGGATTCCGCCAGGGCGGGTGGGGGTGGGGTGCCGCAGCGGATCACAGCCTACTGGCACGGACACACGATTCGATCACGGTCTCCCCCATCCGGTGACCACCGGGTGTCGGTCCGGCCGCGCAATCCTCGCGTGTCCGACACTCCTGGCCGGCCGGTCCCCCGGTAGGAGCGGGACCGAACGCCGGGGCGCCGGGCCCGGGGTCGTGAGCGCGTCCCGTGGGCACGCAGAAACCGCCCGCCCGCGTGATCGCGGGGGGCGGTGAGTGGCCGTGGTGGGTTCGCCTGCGGTCAGCCGAGGCAGACGACGAGCAGGCAGACCTGCGACGGCGAGGTGGCCGCCGGGGACGGGGTGGTCTGCGAGGTGCCCGGGTCCGTGCCGCCGCCGGTGCCGGTGGTCGGGGAGGACGGGTGCTGGGACGTCCCCGTGGACGACGAGGAGGACGAGGAGTCCGTCCCCGACTGGGAGGGAGAGTTCGCCGTCGTGTGACCCGTGCCCGACGTGCCCGTGCCCGCCGCCCCTGTCGTGCCCGTCGTGTGCGTCGTACGGGAAGAGGTGACCGTGTCCGGCTGAGCGGCCGACGACGTGGCGTGGGCCGAGCCCGGCGAGGAGAGTCGGGCCAGGTCGGCCGCGGGGGACTGCGCGGTGGGGGTGTGCGCTGCCCGGGGCGCGCCGGAACCCGGGGTGCCGGAGCGGGGCGGCGCCGGACTGCTGTACAGCGAGGTCGGTTCCTCCGCACCACCGAGGGCCGACGCCTCCGGAGCCGGGGCCGCCTGGGCGCGGTCGGCGGTGTGCCGGTCCATCGAGGCCACCGTCAGACCGCCTCCGACGAGGGCGACGGCGGTCGCCACGAGGGCCTTGCGCTGGGTCTTCTTCCAGCGCGCCAGCCGGCGCCGCCGCGCGGCACGCCCTTCCGTGCGGCGCGTCGGGCCCGTGAGGTCGGCGGGCGGGCCGGCGTGCGGAGCCTCGTCGATGTCCGGGTCCCCGTCGATGTCCGGAGCCGCGAACTCCCATGCCGTCGTGGCCGCCGTCGCCTCCATGACCGGCGTCGCGGTGGTGGCCGGGCCCGGGGCGGTGTGGCCGTCGGCGGTGACCGGGGCGATGTCGGGGGCGTAGGCACCGCATCCGGGGCACACCAGTGCGCCGTTGAGATGCCGACGACACGAGGAGCAGTAGTCCATTGCGGTCTTCCTGTGTTGGCTGGCCGCCGCCCCGACGGGCTGCGTTCGCACCTGGAATCGAACGGGTTGCCACGCTAACGGGGCTATCGAAAGACCGTGTGCAGGCTGTGTGGGGCTCGTGAGGGGATTCTCCGGGGGCCTTGCAGGGGTGCCTCCCGTGCCTTGCGGCTCAGGGGGCGGTGGTGGTGAGACGGACGGTTGTGCCGGCACACTCCGGAACACAGGCTGACCTGCGGGCTCAGTGTTCGAACGTCCAGGGGGCCGCCGTTTTCGCGGGCCTCCCGCGACCTCGACCGTGCGGACCGGCATGGAGATCCGCCTGCCGTGGCCCCGGGCCGTGCACGTCTGCGCCGCGCCGACCGAGTGGCCGTGGCTACCTCTGCCGTATCGACGGGCTGAGTGACGGTGCGGTGTCGGCCGCGGTCCGGCTCGCCGACGGCTCGGGACGTGCCGCGGTCGGTGTCGCCGACGGTTGCCGGGTGGTGGCGGCGGGCGGCTCGGGCTGCGGGAACCGCCGGTACGGGGAGCCGTGGTGGGACGCGGGATGACGCTCCCGGGCGACGCCGACGCCGACGCCGACGCCGACGCCGACGGCGAGGGCGACGCCGACGGACCCGCGGGCGCCGGACGGCCGCTCGGGGGCGGGGGTGCGAGGGGGACCGACGGGGGCGCCGGTGTGGAGGGCGTCGCCAGGTGGAGCGGCAGGGTGACGAGGACGGCGACGGCGGCGGTCAGGCGGCCCCGGCCGCCGCGCGGAGCAGCCGGCGGCGGGCCGCGGCGCGGCGGATCGCACGGAAGCGGCCGGGGGGCGGGCCGAGATGGTCCGAGGGGGGCCGCAGGATCACCGCGAGGGGGTCGTCGGGTTCCAGCTCCGGACCGTCGTCAGAGCGTGTGGTCAAGGCTTCTCCTCAGGTGGACGCGGAGCAGTTCCCGGGCCGCGTGCAGGTCGGCCTTGACGGTTCCTTCCTTGCGTCCGGTCAGCACGGACACCTCCCGGATCGGCATGTCAGCGTAGTAGTGCAACAGGATCGGGACGCGCAGTCGCTCCGGCAGCGACTGCACGAGCAGGCGCACCGACGGGTCGGCCTGTTCGGTGTGGGGGCGGACGGCGGCCTCCGTGGTGGCACGGTGCACGGCTCTGCGTTCGCGCTCCAGCTTGCGCCAGTGGTCCCGGACGATGTTGGCCGCGGTGACGTAGAGGAACCCGCGGGGCTCGTCCACGGAGGTCCAGCGGGCCCAGAGCCGGGTGAACGCCTCCGAGGCGATCTCGTGGGCCGTCTCGTCGTCGTCGACGAGACGGCGGCACCAGCCGGCGAGGCGTGGATAGACAGCGGCGAACAGCTCGGACGCCGCCCTCTCACGGGACCGTTTCAACGCTCTCCATGGTCGTGGGGCAGTCGTGGGGTAGGACCCCGGGCCGTCGGCGTACGTTCCGAAGGCCCGGGATCAGTACGGCGGTTCAGGGCGTGGAAGTGGTCAGCGCGGCGAAGACGATCACGTTGTCGAGGTATCCGTCGCCGGTACGGGGACCCCCGCAGGTGATCAGTCGCAACTCCGGCCGGTTCACGTTCCCGTAGACCTCCTCCGTCGGGAAGTCCGCCTTGGCGACGGTCCGTACGGCGCTGACCGTGAACACGGCCGCCGTTCCGTTCTCCAGGCGCGCCACGATCCGGTCGCCCCGGTGCAGCTCCGCGAGGTGGCGGAAGACCCCGTCCCCGTGGCTGCCGACCGTGACATGGCCGAGGATGACCGACGGCCCGACCTGGCCCGGTGTCGGCGAGTGCCAGTACCAGCCCGCCCGGTCGTGTGCGGTGACCGGCGGCACCTGCACACTGCCGTCCTGCGCCAGCCCCAGCCGCATGACCGGGGTGTCGACCCCGATGGCCGGGATGCGCAGCCCGACGGGGGCCGAACGCGCCAGCGCCGGTGCCGCCTTTGCGGCGGTCGACGCGGGCGGTGGCGTACTGCCGTCACGGACGGTTCCTGGAGGGTGGCGGAGGACCGGCGGCCTCGTGGCCGCCGCAGCCCGCGAGCAGCGCGGCCAACGCCGCGGTGGCGAAGGCGCGCCTGGAGAGCCGGGTCATGCCCCGGTCGCCCGCCGGCGGCGTACGACGTGGACGGCAGCGCCACCGCCGACCAGCACCAGGCCGGCGCCCGCGCCGATCAGCCCGGGGACACGGACCGGGAGGTCTCGGCCGTCACACCGGTGTCGGGCGCGCCGCTGGGGACGACCGAGACCTGGCCGCGCGCCCTCGTCGGCGCGGCACTCGGAACCGCGCTCGCGGCGGTCGGCGCCGCGGTCCGTTCCGGAGCGGTGGACGGGGAGGCGGTGGCCGCGGGAGCGGTAGGGGAGGGGGTCGCCCCGTGGGCGAACGCGGGCACGGTGCCCGCCAGCACGGCGGTGCACGCAAGTGCCATGGCGCTGTGGACAGTTCGGCGCATCGAATCGCTCTCTTTCGTCGGTCCGCCCGGTACTGCGGCGGGCTGAATCACGGATCGAGCGGAGAGACGAGGCGGCGCTAGGACGGGTTGTAAAGAGATGGCAAAGTCGTCGGAGGGTGGCCCGGGGCATGCACACACGGACGTGAGCCGACGACTCCTGCCGAGTCGCGGTGCGGTGGCGCACCGGACGGCGACGAGGGCGGCGCCGGCCGACGTGCCGACCCCCCCGATCGCCGACGAGCCGGCCGGCCGCCAACCAGACGATCTCAGTGGGGCGTTGGCCGATCAAGGTCGAAGTACTGCACAATCCATGAGCCGGGCTCATCGATGCGGGAGCACTGGAGTGGACCTCACGGAGATCGAGACGTTCCTGGCGCTGTCGGAGGAACTGCACTTCGGACGCACCGCGGAGCGCATGAGACTGTCCCAGTCACGTGTCAGCCAGTTGATCCGGGCGCTGGAACGACGCATCGGCGCACCGCTGTTCGTCCGAACCAGCCGCCGCGTCGCCCTGACCCCGCTGGGCGAGCACACCCGACGCACTCTCGGCGCCGCCTACGAAGGCCTCAGAAGGAGCTACGACGAGGCCTGCGCCATCGCGCAGGGCATGGTCGGCACCCTGCGCGTGGGCTTCCTCGGCTGTCTCAACGGCCCGCCGCTGACCGACACCGTCGTCGCGTTCGGCCGCCGGCACCCGGCCTGCGAGACCACGGTGACCGAGGTGCCCTGGCGCGACCCCTATGGGCCGCTGCGCAACGGCGAGGTCGAGGTGCTGCTCACGCTGCTGCCCGTCGACGAACCGGATCTGAAGGTGGGGACCGTCCTGGTGTCGCACGGCCGAGTGCTGGCCGCCGGTGCCGGCCATCCGCTCGCGGAGCGCGCGTCGGTCGACATCGAGGACCTGGCGGACTGGGTTCTGCTCGACGGCCCCGCCGAACTGCCGGACGCCCTTCGGCACGGCTTCTGTCCGCCGTTCACACCGCTCGGCAGGCCCCTGCGCCGCGGGAGGGGCGGACGGACCTATCAGGAGGCGCTGCACAAGGTCGCCACCGGCGAGACGGTGTGGACGACCCATCAAGGGCTGTTCCACGCCTACCGGCACCCCGGCGTCGTACACCGGCCGCTCAGCGGACTGCCCCCGGCCAACGGCGCCCTCGTCTGGCGCGCGGACACCGAGAACGCCAAGGTCCGGGCGTTCACCGCACTGGCCGCACAGATGGCCTCCGGCCGGGCGTCCGCGCAGGGTGGTGCGGGCGTGCGGGAGCTCTGACGCTCCGACACGGCCCGCCAGGCATCGTCACCGTGGTCGACTCGCGGGACCTGCGTCACGGGCGCGGGTACGAGGACCCCGCCACGGCCCGCTCCGACGTGGCCGAGCCGCCTGATCGGTCCGCTACCGCCGTCGCGCGGGTTCCTCGCCGGGGTCCGCGGCGCCGACCTCCGCGTCCTCGGCGGCGATGCGGTCCAGCCACTCGCCGAGCAGGGTGCGCTCCCCGAGCGTCAGGGACCGTACCCCGTCGCGCATCAGGGACTTCAGGGCGACGGCGTGCACGGCAGCGTGGTGGGCGCCGGCACTCGGCCGGGCAGCGGTGTCGTCGGCCGGGGCGAGCACGGAGTCCAGCACGGCTTCCCGGACGTTGTCGGACAGGCCTTCGTAGTCCGAGAGCCTGCCGTCGGCCTGCGCGGCGATCAGCGTGAGCGTCACCCCCATGCCCGAGGAGTGGATCATCGTCGCGGCGGCCTCGACGCCCGTCCGAAGCCGGCCGGCCTTGGCCACCCGTTCGACGATGCGCAGCAGCACCTGGTGGGCGTCACCCGTGACCGCGAACTGCTGGCCGGGCCGCGGTTCGGTGTACAGCAGCCGGTAGAGCGCGGGATTGGCCAGTCCGAAGGCCACGTGCATGTCCCAGCCGCTGCGCAGCTGCGCCACGGGGTCGCCGTCCGCGTCCTGGGCCTGCTTCGCGGCCAGGTAGGACGCGTATCCGCGCCGGGCCACCTCGTCGAGCAGTCCCTGCATGTCGCCGAAGTGCCGGTAGATCGTCTGCGCCTGCACTCCGGCGGCCGCACTGACCGCACGGGTGGACACGGCCTCCCGTCCGCCTTCGGCGAGCAGGGCTGTCGCGGCCTGCAGGATCCGCTCGCGGGGCTGCGCTGTCGTCGTCTCGACCGTTGCCATGACATCGACGATAACACTTGCGGTGCATCGATGATGTGTTAGCGTTGATGTGTCAGACCGGTTATCGGCGATATGTCGATCGGGTGATCCCCTGCCCGACGCCTCCTTCGCTCGCGAACCGACGCTCCCGAAGCCCCACGCCCGCGAACCGGGGTGTTCGCCCCGAGACCAAGGAGAACCGCCATGACCATCGCGACCCGCAAGCTCGGTGCGCACGGACCGGAGGTGTCCGCCATCGGCCTGGGCGCCATGGGTATGTCCGACCTGTACGGGCCCGCCGACGACGCCGAGAGCGTCGCCACCCTGCACGCCGCGATCGACGCGGGCCTGAACCTCATCGACACCGCGGACTTCTACGGCTCGGGCGCCAACGAGATGCTCATCGCCCGGGCGCTGAAGGAGCGCAGGCGTGACGAGGTCGTGCTGAGCGTCAAGTTCGGCTCCCGCCGCACCCCCGACGGCGGCTTCCAGCCCGTGCCGTACGACGTCTCCCCGGCCGCGGTCAAGGACCGCCTCGCCTACTCCCTGCGGCGGCTGAACACCGACCACATCGACATCTACCGTCCCGCACGCCTCAACCCGGACATCCCTGTCGAGGAGACCGTCGGCGCGCTCGCGGAGATGCGGCAGGCCGGCTTCATCCGGCACATCGGTCTGTCGGAGGTCGGTGCGGACACCATCCGCCGCGCCGCGGCCGTCGCACCCATCAGCGACGTGCAGATCGAGTACTCGCTGCTCTCCCGCGGCCCGGAGGCGTCCGTCATCCCGGCGCTGCGCGAGCTCGGCATCGGACTGACCGCCTACGGCGTGCTCTCCCGCGGCCTGCTCAGCGGCCACTGGAGCGCCGCGCGGAACCTGGGCGCCGACGACTTCCGCGCCCACAGCCCACGCTTCCAGGGCGAGAACCTCGAGGCCAACCTCCGCCTGGTCGAGGCACTGGGACGCGTGGCCGAGCGCCTGGGCGCCACCACCGGTCAGGTCGCCATCGCCTGGGTGGCCGCCCAGGGCCAGGACGTCGTCCCCCTGATCGGCGCCCGCCGAAGGGAGCGCCTGACCGAATCCCTCGGCGCCGCCGGCCTCGACCTGGACACCGATGCCCTCGCCGAGATCGAGGCGGCGGTCCCCGCGGGTTCCGCCGCCGGGGAGCGGTACGCCGCCCCCCTCATGGCCACGCTCGACAGCGAACGCTGACAGACCCACCCGTAACCCACAGCCACGAAGGACGGAACACCATGACCGACAACACCACCACCACGCCCCGCGTCGCCCTGGTCACCGGCGGCTCCGGCGGCATCGGCCGCGCGGTCGTCGAGCGCCTCGCCAGGGACGGCATCGCCGTCGGCGTGCACTACGCCGGCAACAAGGCCCGCGCCGACGACACGGTGGCCGCGGTCACCGCGGCGGGCGGCCGGGCGATCGCGGTCGGCGGCGACATCGCCGACGAGCACGCCATGGCGGAGGCGTTCGACGCCGTGGAGCGGGAGTTCGGCGGCATCGACGTCGTCGTCAACACGGCGGGCATCATGCTGCTGTCGCCGATCGCCACGCTCGACCTGGACGACCTGGACCGGATGCACCGCACCAACATCCGCGGCACCTTCGTGGTCTCCCAGCAGGCGGCCCGGCGGGTGCGCGCCGGTGGCGCGATCATCAACTTCTCGACCTCGGTCACCCGCCTGCAGTTCCCGAACTACGGCGCCTACGCGGCGAGCAAGGGCGCGGTCGAGGCCATGACCCTGGTCCTGGCCCGCGAACTGCGGGGCAAGGACATCACCGTCAACGCCGTGGCCCCCGGCCCCACCGCCACGCCCCTGTTCCTGGAGGGCAAGGACCAGGCCGCGATCAACAACCTGTCCAAGGCGGCTCCCCTGGAGCGCCTGGGCACGCCGGAGGACATCGCCGAGGCGGTCGCGTTCCTCGCCGGCCCGGCGCGCTGGATCAACGGCCAGGTCCTGTACGCCAACGGCGGCGTGGCCTGACCCGGCCACCTTCCCTCCCTGACGCCCTCCCGTCCCTGAGCCCTCCCCCACCCGCCCGCGAAGCCCTCTCTCGAGGAGAGAACTCCCATGAAGAACATCGTCGTGATCACCGGTGCCTCCAGCGGCTTCGGCGCCCTGACCGCCCGCGCCCTCGCCGACTCCGGCAACACCGTCCACGCCGGCATGCGCCAGACCGGCACCCGCAACGCGCCGCAGGTCGAAGCCGCCGCCGACTACAGCGCCCGGCACGGCGTCGACCTGCGCGCCATCGAACTCGACGTCAACTCCCAGGAGTCCGTGGACGCCGCCATCGACCGGGTCGTCACCGAGCACGGCCGCATCGACGTCCTGATCCACAACGCCGGGCACATGGTCACCGGACCGGCCGAGGCGTTCACCCCCGAGCAGCTCGCCGAGCTGTACGACGTGAACGTCCTCTCCACCCAGCGCGTCAACCGGGCGGTCCTGCCCCACCTGCGGAAGGCGGGCCGGGGCCTGGTGATCTGGGTGTCCAGCTCGAGCGTGAAGGGCGGCACCCCGCCGTACCTCGCCCCGTACTTCGCCGCCAAGGCCGCCATGGACTCCCTGGCCGTGAGCTACGCCGCCGAGCTCGCGCGCTGGGGGGTGGAGACCTCCATCGTGGTCCCCGGCTCGTTCACCAGCGGCACCAATCACTTCGCCCACTCCGGCCGCCCCGCCGACAGCGCCACCGAGGCGCAGTACGAGACGAAGTACCCCGGCCTCATGGAACAGGTCGCCCGGAAGCTGGCCGCGCTGGCCCCCGAGGACGCGGACGCCTCGATGGTCTCCGACGAGATCGCCCGGATCGTCGCGCTCCCCGCCGGACAGCGGCCGTACCGCGTCCACATCGACCCCGCCGACGACGGCTCGGAAGAGGTCTCCGACGTTGCCGACCGCGTCCGCCGCGAGTTCCTCACCCGCGTCGACCTCGCCGACCTGCTCACCGCGCACCCGGCGCACGCGCCAGAGGCACCCGGCGCGGTCGTGGCGTAACCCCCGGCTCGCACGGGACGACGAACCCCGGGCCCTGGCACGGGGTTCGTCAGACGTTGTCGGGGAGGGCGAGCCACTCCTTCCAGGTGAGGTCGCGGCCTATGTAGCGCGGCTTGCGGAAGGGCCAGGCGTCGGCGATCCACTGAGGGACGAACGCGTCCAGGGCGCGTTCGAGGTCGGTACCGACCTTGTCGTCCACCACCCACCAGGAGATGTCGGCGTCGGCGCCGGCCTTCTCCGCCGGGTCGATGTACACGCAGCCCAACAGGGCGGTGCCGACCTCGTCGAAGAGTGCGTAGTTGAAGGACTTGTGCTCGGCGATCTCCCGCTCGTGGTGCAGCAGGTCCTCGTAGTCCTGGTCGTACGTCATGGTGGCGGGAGGCCAGCCCCATGCCTCGCCGTAGATGGACCACAGCCGTTCCCGCGATCCCATGACCGCCGGGTAGTCGAGGTCCGTGTCGGCGGCGGAGACGGGCCGTAGGTGATGGCCACCGGGGAGCGGCACGCGGACGGGGTGGACGAAGTCATCGGGAAGCCAGTTCATGGACCGGGAGGCTAACCGGTCAGGGCGCGTTGGGCGTCGGGGGGCCGCGGCGTCGGATCGGTTCGGCGTCCGCTCTGCGAGATGAGCGGGAGCGGCCCGGTGCCCTGGACGTGCGGCACGTGTCGAGCGGCATCGGCCGGGCAGGGCAGGGGCCGCCCCCGCAATGCGGGGGTCGTCGCGCATCGCGACGGCTAGGATCCGGGCCATGGCCCTGACCATGAGCGACGTGGACCGGTTCGAGGCCTCCAGGTCACGCCTGGAGGCCATCGCCTACCGCCTCCTCGGCTCCGCGAGCGAGGCCGAGGACGCCGTGCAGGAGACGTTCCTGCGCTGGCAGGCCGCCGACGTCGACCGCATCGAGGTCCCCGAGGCCTGGTTGACGAAGGTCCTCACCAACCTGTGCCTCAACCAGCTCACTTCGGCCCGCGCCCGGCGCGAGACCTACGTGGGCCAGTGGCTCCCCGAGCCGCTGCTCGCCGGGGATCCGATGCTCGGCCCGGCGGACACGGCCGAACAGCGCGAATCGGTCTCCTACGCGGTGCTCGCCCTGCTGGAGCGTCTCTCCCCGAACGAGCGGGCGGTGTACGTGCTGCGGGAGGCCTTCGACTACCCGCACCGGGAGATCGCCGAGATCCTCGACATCACCGAGGCCGCCAGCCAGCAGATCTACCACCGCGCCAAGAAGCACGTCGCGGACGGCAGGGCCCGCAGCGAGATCGACGAGGCCGCCGCCCGGCGGATCGTCCACGAGTTCCTCGCGGCCGCCACCAGCGGCCGGACCGAGCCGCTCGTCCGGCTGCTCACCCAGGACGCCGTCTCGATCGGCGACGGCGGCGGGAAGGTCCCGGCCCGCGCCAAGGCGTTCGAAGGCGCTCTGGCGGTCGCGAAGTTCATGCGCGGCCTGTTCAAACCGAGCAAGGCCAAGCAGGCCCTGGTCGGCGGCTCACCCGAGGTGTACGCCACGACCGCCAACGGCGACCCCGCCCTCGTGGCGGTCGTCGACGGCCGGGTCGTCGGCGTCATGTGCCTGGAGATCACCGCCGAGGGCATCGCCGCCTTCCGCAACCAGGTCAACCCCGACAAGCTCGAACGCGCGACCCGGCGATGGGCGGCCGCCGACCACGGCGAACCCCTGCTCAGCGCCTTCTGACTCTTCCGACCCCGATGTGAGGTGCTTCACATCGCGTTCCTGTCAGGAAACGGCGGGCCGCCCGGTTCAAGGGCCGAACCCACCCACGACAGCAGCGCTCGAGACAGGAGCAAGGAGATGCAGCACCGCATCGTCGTCCTCGGAGCCGGATACGCCGGAGCCATCGCCGCAGGGCGCCTCGCCAAGCGGCTGCGCCGTGAAGACGTCGCCATCACCCTCGTCAACGCCGAGCCCGACTTCGTCGAGCGCGTCCGGATGCACCAGCTCGCGGTCGGCCAGGACCTCGAACGGCGGCCGCTGCGCGAGGTCTTCGCGGGCACCGGCGTCGAACTGAAGCTCGCGAAGGTCACCTGCGTCGACGTCGACCGCAGGACCGTGACCGTCGTCGACGCCAACGGCACCGAGGGGCGGATGGAGGAGCTGTCGTACGACACCCTCGTGTACGCCCTCGGCAGCGGCTGGAACGACCAGGGCGTCCCCGGCACCGCCGAGCACGCCCACGAGATCGCGAGTCGTCCCGGAGCTCTCCGGCTGCGCGAGCACCTGGCCCGCCTGGACGCCGGACAGCCCGTGGTCGTGGTCGGCGGCGGACTCACCGGCCTGGAGGCCGCAGCCGAGATCGCCGAGGCCCGCCCGGACCTCGATGTCGCCCTCGTCGCCCGCGGCGGCCTCGGCGACTGGCTCTCGCCCAAGGGGCGCCGGCACCTGCGGCAGGTCTTCGGCAAGCTCGGCGTCACCGTGCACGAACACGCCGACGTCAGCGCAGTCGAGGCCGACCGCGTCACCACCGCCGACGGCACGTCCGTCCCCGCCGCGGTCACCGTGTGGACCACGGGCTTCGCCGTCCACCCGATCGCGAAGGCCAGCACCCTGGAAGTCACCGACACGGGCCGGATCGTGGTCGACCGAACCATGCGCTCGGTCTCGCACCCCGACGTGTACGCCGTCGGCGACGCGGCCATGGCGATGGGCCCCGGTGACAAGCCGCTGCGGATGTCGTGCGCCTCGGGCACCCCCATGGCGTGGCAGGCCGCCGACGCCATCGCCGCGCGCCTGACCGGCGGGAAGCTCCCGAACGCACCGCTGCGCTACTTCAACCAGTGCATCTCGCTGGGCCGCAGGGAAGGCCTGATCCAGTACGTCACCGCCGACGACCGCGCCGTCCGGGCGGCCCTGACAGGACGGCTCGCCGCCGTCTACAAGGAGCTAGTCTGCAAGGGCGCGGCCTGGAGCATCGCCAACCCGACGCTCGGAATGCCGACCCGGACCCGCCGCGTCGTGCAGGAGCCGGCCCGGACGGGCCCGGTGGTCGGGACCCCGGCCTGACGCGCCCCGCGGAGCGGGCGTCCTCGAGGCGAGGGCGCCCGCTCCGTCGCCCTGGACGACGCGGTCGAGGGTGATCTCCGGCCGCCCGCTACCGGCAGCTGATCTTTCCGTGCTAGGTTGCGCCCCTTGATCGTGAAGGTTATGTGGGGGCCTTTCATGAAGCTGGCGCGATTCTCGCCGCCAACCGCCGCAGCTCTGCTCCTCGGACTGACGACCGTCCTCGGTCCCGGCACGGTCGACTCGTACGCGGCCTCGGACGTACCGCTGCCGATCGCGCACTTCGCGCACATGGTGGTGGATGCCCCGCACGGACACCTGTTCATCAGCGGCGGCTCCGGCACCGACGGCATTCTCGTCACCGACCTCGACGGTGGGAACCCGACGATGATCGGTGGTGAGCCGGGCGCCACCGGTCTCGCCCTCTCCGACGACGGATCCGCACTGTACGCGGCTCTGCCGGACCAGGACGCTATCGCCGCGATCAGCACGGAAAGCCTGACCGAGTCCGCTCGGTACGGCACGGGCACGGGCACCCGTCCCGACTCGCTGGCCGTCGCCGGGGGCACCCTCTGGTTCGGGTACGGCACGGCGGGCGCCGGCGGCATCGGATCCGTCGACGGGGCCGGAACCGTCACGTTGCGGCAGGATTCCGGCAGTTGGCCGGCAGCGCCGATGCTGACGACGACCCCGACGCCCTCCGGCGTCCTCGCGGCCGCCGCGCAGACGGGCGACACCTCCGCCGTCGTCACGTACCGGGCCGAGGGCGGTGCGCTGACCCGGCGGGCCGCGAAGGCGCTGCCCGTCCCCGACCTGAGCGACTTCGCGGTCACGGCGGACGGGCAGCATCTGGCGGTCTCGTCCTGGCTGCGCGCGAGCAGCAACCGGTACCGGGTCTCGGACCTGGCGGTCGACGGGCAGTTCGCCACGCCGGTGGCCGCCGACGCTGTCGCCGTGGCCCCGGACGGCACTCTGGCCGGCTGCGGCTGCAATGGCGCCTTCGAGGCATTTCCGGAAACAGGCGCGGGCTACTACCGCGAGTACTACTTCGACGACCCGCTGCGCCTGGCCCCGGACGGCCTCGCCTGGGCACCGGACGGGAGCCGTCTCTACGCCGTGGGCGTGGACGCCGCCGGAGGCACCCCGACGCTCCGGACAGCCCGTGACCCCGAAACCGCCGGGGTCCGTCTCCACGGCAGCTCGACCACCACCCCGCTCGCCCCCGGCGAGGCCTACACGTTCCGGGCGGGCTTCGACTCGCCGCTCAGCCTCGGTGCCGGGGAGTCCATGATTCCGGGCACCGTACGGATCACCCGCTACGACGACGCCGATCCGGACGGCCTGCTCATCCCGGACCCGACAAGCACACCGGCACACATACCGGTCGACTTCTTCGGCTCCTACTCCGTCGCCGGCACCGCTCCTGCCACCGGCTCCCTGAGCTTCCGCGTCGACTACTCGGGAGGCGGCCACTACGCCCCGGCGAGCCAGACCTTCGACATCCCGGTGGCGAAGTACGCGCCCACCATGGCGCTGACCGCTCCCTCCGCTGCGAACCGTGCCGCAGCGATGACCATCACCGGTCGGCTCACCTGGCCGCACGCGCATGTGACGACCGGCGCGGTCCACGTCGTCAAGACCGACCAGGCGCACCCCTCCGGCTATGCGGTGGGCACCGTGCCCGTCGCCGCCGACGGCGGTTTCGCCTTCCACGACACCCCTCAGGTCGGCGGCGCGAACACCTACGCCTTCACCTACGACGGTGGCACGTCCTACCTCCCGGTCACGGCGTCGGCGAAGGTGCAGGTGTCCCGGGCCACTCCGGGCCTGAGCGTGGCGACCGACGCGAAGTCGTACCACTCCGGCGCGACCGTCAAGGTGACCGCGCACCTGGGGACGACGTACAACTCCCGTGTCGTGACGCTGTACGCCCAGCCCGCGGGCGCGTCGCGGACGCAGCTCAAGAGCGGCAAGGTCGACGCGTACGGCAACCTCGTGGCGTACTACAGGATCAGCCGCAACACCGTCTTCACCGCGGCCTTCGCCGGCGACTACCGCTATGCGCCGCGCACGGTGACGACCGGTACGACCGTCACGCCGACGGTCCGGACGCAGATGCAGTGGCCGACCGGGACCACCCGCATCGGGTCCACCACCTACCAGGTCTTCAACAAGTCCGAAGTCGACATGGGCTTCAACCTCCTGGTCACTCCCCGCCAGTCGGGCGGTCACATGACGGTGTACCTCGAGCACTACTACTCGGGGGCCTGGCACCAGGTCACCGCGCAGGACTGCGGGGGCGTGTACGCCGACGGCTGGTACGGCTACGTCCGGGCTCTGAAGCTCTTCACGAGCAACGACCACTACCGCATCCGCGGCCACTACACGCCACCAGCCAAGGGCGCACAGACCGGCAGCGTGTGGAGCCGGTGGACGTACCTCACGGTCCACCCGGGGTGAGCCCGAAGCGCTCGGGGCCGCCCGGCGCCCGCGGTCGAGCCGAGGCCGCGCGACACGCTCGGCCGGGAAACCCCGGCCGAGCGCAGGTTCGAGCGGAGCCCGTGGCGCGAGGCGGACGGGACTCAGTCAGAGGTGATGTCGACCGTGACCGTGCCATAGGCACTGGTGTGCCGCGCGTCGCCCCCGTATTGCACGGTGTACTGGACGTCGCCCTTGGCCTTCGGGCGGTCCGTGTAGCTGAACGTGCCGTCCGCGGCGACGGTCGCCGACCCTATCAGCGTGCCCTCGCCCGCCGTGGGGTCGTCGAGCCGCCAGATGTCGACAGTGGTCCCCACGCCGAATCCCACGGGCGCTTGGAGCTTTCCGGTGAGGGTGAGGTCCTGGTTCCGGGGTGACGAGGCGGGTGCCTGCACGGTGACGGTGGTGGCGAACTGCGGGAGGTCCAGGACCTGGAGCGTCAGGGATGACGAGCCGCTGTCCTCGGTGACCGCGAACACCCTGCTGCCGTCCGGAGCCCAGGCCAGACCGGCGGGCTGGAGGGTGTTGGTGGCGTACGGGGACGACGCGGGGAAGTCCCAGGTCTTGAAGGCCGTGGAGTCGTCCTGCGTGAACAGGTAGACGTCGGGCGAGGAAGCGCCGTCGATGCCCGCAGCGATGGTGCCGTCGGGGGCGATGGCCACGGCGTCGGGGTAGTGGCTGGTGGTGTAGCGGCCGTCGTCCGCCAGGTCGGCCGTGCGGAACGCCTGGTGGTAGTAGGGCGAGGAGCAGGCGACGACCACCCGTGCGCCGTCCGGCGTCAAGGCGAGGTCCTGCAGGCTCGTGCACCCGTCCGTTCCCGGATCGACACGCTTGGCCTGTACGTCGGCCTGGCCGGTGCTCACGTCGTACACCGCCAGGGTGGCGGCGTTGCCGTCGGATTCGGCGGCGACGAGGGTGTCCGGGTCCTGCGGCGTGGCAGCCAGGCGGGGCGAGCCGCGGAACGTGTCGAGGCCCTGGCCCCGTGCGACGACCGGCTGCGCGCCGCTCAGGTCCAGGGAGCCGAGGGCGCCGTTCCAGGCGTCGGTGCTGTAGCCGAACCAGATCTTTCCTCCGGCCAGCGCGAGGGAGGTCGGGCCGGCGTAGGCGCCCGCTCCGGTTCCGGTGTCGTACCGGGCGGTCTCCTGCAGGGTGGCGGTGTCGATCGCGGCGATGGCGCCGGCGTCGCGGAGTGCCACGTACAGCGTTCGGGAGTCGCTGGAAAGCGCCATGCCCCAGGCACCGGCCTCACCGCCGATCTGCTTCACTACCTGGCCCGAGTAGTCCGTCACCAGGACGCTGCCACCGAACGGATCACTGAGAAAGACCTGCTGATGAGCCGCGTCGACAGCCATGTCCCGATACGAGCTGATCGGCAGTGGGGCACTGGTGTCCGCGGCGGCGGTGGTCGTTCCGAGGCCGAGGAGCGAGAGGCTCAAGGCAGCGGAGAGCGCTGCTCTTTCTGCGAACTGTCTTATGCGCATGCGGTCGGTCGCTTCCTTCAGTAGGACGTCTGCAAGTGGGGTCCGTGGAAGGCGCGACGAGCTGAGCCGTCCGGCTCTTCGCTCGTCGCAGCCCCTGTCAAGATCGACAGGCGGCCACTTATCAAGCGCAAAGGCCCGGCCGGACGTCACACACGGTGGACCACGCGGATCACGCCATGAACCGCGGTTCGGGGTGACCGACTTGGCGCACGCAGCGGTCGGGCGGCCGTCCGGTCGACCCGGACGACAGGCGAACCCCGGTCCGCCGCCTGGGGTTTCCGCCTGGAGCGACCCCTGGGCGTCAGGTCCGTACCGGCTCGCCCGCCGTCGCGCGGAGGTGTTCGATGCCGGTGTCGAGCGCCGCCTCGAGGTGGCTCGAGTCGCCCGTGGACATCATGATGGTCACGCCTCCCTGAATCCCCGCCAGTAGCGCAGCGGCCGCCCGGTCCACATCGAGAGCGGGCGAGACCAGGCCGTTCGCCTGGAGGGCGCGCATGCCGCGGGCGAGTTGCTGCTGCCACCCGCGCATCAGCTCCGTCACGATCGCCCGTGCACCGGGGCTGGACCGCCCGACCTGGAGGAACAGCGCCCCCAAGGGGCAGTGGTCGCCCTGGCGTTCATAGCGTTCCACGACCACGTCCCGCCACTGCTGCCAGGACTCCCACGAGTCCAGACGCCCCAGGTGCGGCTGCTGGTCCTCCAGGACGCGGTCCGCTTCGAACTGGGCCACCGCCAGCAGCAGTTCGTCCTTGCCGTCGGGGAAGTAGTGGAACAGTTGGCTCTTGCTCGTGCCGGTGCGGCTGCGGATGTCGTCGAGCGTCGTGAACGCGACACCTTGCTCGCGCAGCACCTCGGCCGCCCCCTCGATGATGCGAGCGCGTGTGGCGCGGCCCTTCGCGGTCGGTGCGTCCGGCATTCCGCCTCCCTCCCCCCTCACCCTCAGTGGACTGGCGGGTCCAGTTTACCGGCATGAGGCTCGGTCGGCGGTGACGACCGGAATCCCCTCCGTCTGGACTTGCTGGTCCATTTTCTGCGGTGCACAGTTGTCCGCACACTGCGAGATAGAGGAAGGTGCGTCATGAGTGGACGACTGCGGAACAAGACGGCGCTGGTCACGGGGTCGACCAGCAACATCGGGCAGGCGATCGCCGAAGCGTTCGCCGTCGAGGGGGCGCACGTCATCGTGTCCGGGCGCAATCGGGAACGGGGGGAACAGGTCGTCGAAGGGATCCGCGCATCCGGTGGCCGGGCCGACTTCCTGATGGCGGACCTCGACGGCAGCGCGGAGGCTTCCCGGGACCTGGCGGATCGCGCCCTTGAGGCCTTGGGCGGGCGGATCGACATCCTGGTGAACAATGCCGGCATCTATCCGGCCCCCGGCACCACCGCCACCGACGAGAAGACGTTCGACAAGGTCTACGGAGTGAACGTGAAGGCGCCGTTCTTCCTCACGGCCGCCCTCGTCCCGGCCATGACGGAGTCCGGCGGCGGGGTGATCGTCAACCTCGGCTCGTGGATCGCGCGCCTGGGCGTTCCTCTCGGCGCGCTCTACAGCTCGACCAAGGGAGCCATGGAGACGCTCACGCGGGCGTGGGCCGCGGAGTTCGGACCGATGGGCGTGCGGGTGAACGCCGTCTCGCCGGGTGTGATCCTCCCCCCGGCCCCGGAAGGCAGCGAGCCCCATCCGGGCGAGATCATGATGAAGGGCACCCCGGCCGGTGACGTCGGCACGCCGGACGCCATCGCGCATGCCGTGGTCTGGCTGGCCAGTGACGAAGCGGCCTTCGTGCACGGAACCGTGGTGGACGTCGACGGGGGCAGGACAGGGGTCGCCGTGATCGCCGCGTGAACGGCGTGCGGGGCGCCTCCCGGCGGTGTGCCTCAGCTGCCCGCACCTGCCCTTCGCAGAACGCCTGCTGCCCGTCGGAGGCGAAGACCGCCAGGACCGCCCGACGGCCTCGGGCCGCCCTACGTCCCTTCGGACCTGGCCGGCACGCACAGCCACGCGAGGCCTGCGGCGGCCAGGTAGGCGAGCGCGCCGATGGCCATGCTGGTGCGCAGCCCGGCGCCGTAGTCGGCGGCTGTGGCGAGCAGGCTGCCGCCGAGCGCGACGCCGGTGGCGCTGCCGATCTGGCGGGTGGTGTTGAACAGGGCGGAGGCGGCTCCTGAGTACGCCGGGGGTGCGGCACCCATCACGGTGGCGGTGGAGCCGGTGAGGGCGAAGGAGGTACCGAACCCCGCGGCCATCATCGGGGCCACGAGCAGCGGGTAGGCGGGGTCGTTTCCCGCAGCGGCCCAGCCGGCCGGCCCCAGGGCGGCCAGGAGCATGCCGGAGATCACCAGCGGACGATCGCCGGTGCGGCGGGTCAGCCGCCCGGACAGGACGGAGGCGAACATGGTCATCGCCACCGCCGGGAACAGCGCCAGCCCGGTGCCGAGCGCGCTGAAGCCGCGCCGGTGCTGGAATTCCAGGCTGGCGGTGAACAGCATGCCGTAGAAGCCGAAGTTGAACAGCAGACCGATGGCGGCTCCGCCGCTCACCGCACGAGAGCGCAGCAGGCTCGGCGGCAGAGCAGGGGACCGGGCCAGCCGCTCCCGCACCGCGAACGCCACGGCGGCCGACACGGCCAGGCCCACCCCGGCCAGAACAGCCGGATCGGACCAGCCCCGTCGTCCTGCCTCGTTGAGCGCCGCGGTCAGCAGTGCCACCGCCGCCACGACCGCGCACTGCGCCGGCCAGTCCAGGGCCCGGGCGGTACGCCGGGGCGAGCGCGCCACGTACCGCAGCGTCAGCACCAGGCAGACCACACCGACGGGCAGGTTGATGAGGAACACCCAGCGCCAACCCACCGTGGAGACGAGCAGCCCACCGAGCAGCGGACCGGCAGAGGCCGCGACGCCGGCCATCGAACCCCACAGCCCGAAGGCCCGCGAGCGTGCGGCGGGCCCCGGGTAGGCCTGCTGGAGCAGGGCCAGGGAACCTGGCACGATCAGAGCCGCGCCGAGCCCCTCCACCAACCGGGACGCGACAAGGAAGGGGGCGCTCGGCGCGAGCGCGCACGCGGCCGAGGACACGGTGAACACCGCCACGCCCCAGCAGAAGACCCGGCGGTTGCCCAGCCGGTCGCCCAGCGCGCCACCGGTCAGCAGGAAGCCGGCGAAGACCAGGGTGTACCCATCGGTGATCCACTGGATGCCGGTGAGCGAGGCCGACAGCTCCCGGCCGATCACCGGCACGGCGACGTTGATGACCGTCACGTCCAGGATCACCATGAAATACCCGGCGCACACCGTCAACAGCGGTGCCCACGACCGTCGTTCGGGCTCGGGGGTCGACTCGGGGGAGGGTACGGACTCACCGCCGCCGGCCGACTCCGCGAACGCCACGGCCCCAACTCCATCCCGTCCGCGCAGGCCCTACGCCCAAAGCCACAGTAAGGGACATATGCCCCACGGTGCGGGAGCCGGGCTGCTCACATCACCTCATGTGGCAGGTGATGCAGGGCACCGGTGCCGCCATCGGGTTCCACCGGCAGGGCTGGGGCGCCTTCCCCGGCTTCGACGCCCGAGTCCTCTGGTCCGCCTGGGCACCGGACCCGACTCACAGGACCGTCGGCCGCGGCCACTACACGGCCGAGGAGGCCCCCGGCCGGATCACCGCGGAGCTCCGCGGACTGCCGGCTCGCTGAGCACGCGGCGTGGTAGGTCCAGCGCCCTGCCGGTGAGTACCCGTACTCATGTCTGTACGCGCCCTCCGGTCCACCGTTGGGGACATCGCCAACGGACCGACCCGAAGGAACCCGCGATGCCGAGCTCCTCCCTCCCTCGCCGTCTTCCACGCCTGCGCCGGCTCCTCGCGCTCGCCACGGACAACTGGCTCGCCCGGGCCTATCTGGCCGTGTTCGCCGCCTCTGTCTGGGTCGTGTTCCTCTTTCCGGACAGCGGCTTCGCACCGGGTCCCCTGATGCTCACGGCGCCGCTCTCCTTCCTGAGTGCGGTCCTCCCCTTCGGCCCCGGCACCGAGGGCGGAGGGGTGGTCGAGGTGCTCGCCACGCTTTTGTGGACCGTATGGCTCCTGCTGTGCGCCCTGGTGAACGCCGCCGTGCTCGGTGCCCTCGTCGCGAGGTCCGCGGCCGCCGCACCGGCCGGCGCGCGTGAGCCCCTCCCGCGGATCCCGGTCCCCTCCGAAGAGAAGGGAACGGACATGGCGCCCACCGAACGCCCCGGCCTGCGAGGCATTAGGGGCCTGCTGGCGCCCGCGGTGGACAACTGGCTCGCGCGCGGATACCTCGCGGTGGTCGCGGCGGCGCTGGGGTTCTTCCTGTACGCGGTGTACCTGTCGCCGGACCCGGGATTCGCCGGGATCTGGCCGCTGATGGCCACGGCGCCGCTGAGCATCGTCGCCTCCCTGGTGGCGGCACCCGCGCAGTACTCCTCGCTCTCCTGGCTGAGCCCGTTGCTCTTCTCCGTCGGTGTGGCCCTGTCCGGGCTGGTCGACGCCGCGCTGCTCGGCCTGCTCGCACGCAGGCTGCGGACACGGGAAGCGCACCCGGCCACCTGAGCGATTCGGCCCGACGCGGGAGTGTCCCCGTCGTACTCGCGGTGGACCTGTCGGCCGGTCCGTACTGCGTTCTGAGTAGCGGGGATTGTCGGCAGGCGCAGGACGACGGGACGGCCCGCCCCCGGAGAGGCTGGGCGGACAGTCGGCACCCAGATGTGGAGACCTCCTGCCGTGGCTACTTTCCTGTATCGAGTGGGCCGTCTGGCCTTCCGGCGACGCTGGTACGTCGCCCTGGTCTGGGCGGCCGTCCTGGCCGCCCTCGGGTTGGGCGCCCTCAAGGCGCCGGGGGCCTCCGACGAGGGCTTCTCCATGCCGGGCATCGAATCCCAGAAGGCGTTCGACCTGCTGAACGAGCGCTTCCCGGGGGCGACGGCCGACGGCGCGACCGCCCGTGTCGTCTTCGTCGCGCCGAGCGGTGAGAAGGTGACCGCGACCGGGCACAAGCAGGCCGTCGAGAAGGCCGTCGCCGAACTGGCCGACGGCGCGCAGGTGGCGAGCGCCGTCGACCCGTTCCGGGCGAAGGCGGTCAGCAAGGACGGTTCGACGGCGTACGCGACCGTCACCTACAAGGTCAAGGCCAACGACCTCACCGACGCCAGCAGGATCCACCTCGAGCGGACCCTCGACGAGGCCCGCCACTCCGGGCTGACCGTCGAGGCCGGCGGGAGCGCGATGGACGACCGCGGCGGCGCGGGCGGCGCCGCCGAGGGGATCGGTATCGCGATAGCCGCCGTCGTACTGCTGGTCACCTTCGGTTCGCTGGCCGCCGCCGGGCTGCCGCTGCTCACCGCCGTCGTCGGCGCCGGCGTCAGCATGGCCACGATCCTGGCCCTGTCCCACGCCCTCGGCCTGTCCACGACGACCGGCACCCTGGCGATGATGCTGGGCCTCGCGGTCGGCATCGACTACGCGGTCTTCGTCGTCTCCCGCTACCGCGAGGAGCGCGCCAAGGGCCGGGCGCCGCGGGAGGCGGCCGGGCTGGCGGTCGGTACCGCCGGTTCCGCGGTCGTCTTCGCCGGGCTCACCGTCGTCATCGCCCTGGCCGGGCTCGCGGTGGTCGGCATCCCGATGCTCACCAAGATGGGTCTGGCCGCGGCGGGCGCGGTGATCGTCGCCGTGTTCGTGGCACTGACGCTGGTCCCGGCGGTCCTCGGCTTCTGGCCGAACGCGGTGCTCACGCGCAAGGCCCGTACGAGCGGCCGTATCGAGGAGGGCGGCGAGAACAACGGGGGCACCCGCTGGGCGCGGTTCGTGCTGCGCCGTCCCGTGCCCGTGCTGCTTCTCGGTGTGGTGGGCCTCGGGGCCCTCGCGGTGCCGATGACGTCCCTGCAACTGGGCATGCCCGGGGACGAGGCCAAGCCGACCTCCACCACCGAGCGCCGCGCCTACGACGCGCTCGCCGAGGGCTTCGGGCCGGGTTTCAACGGGCCGTTGACCGTCGTCGTGGACGCCAAGGGCGATGCCGACCCGAAGGGCGCGGCGCAGACGATCTCCGAGCAGATCGGTGCCACGAAGGGCGTCGTGTCCGTCTCCCCGGCCCGCTTCAACGCCGCCGGTGACACCGCGGTGATCTCGGTCGTGCCGTCCACCGCGCCGACCGACGAGAGGACCAAGGACCTGGTGCAGACGATCCGGGGCGAGCGTCCCGGGGTCGAGGCCGAGACCGGGGCGTCCTTCGAGGTCACCGGCACCACCGCGCTGAACATCGACATCGCCGACAAGGTGCAGGCCGCCCTGGTCCCGTATCTCGGGGTCGTCGTCGGCCTGGCCGTCGTCCTCCTGCTGGTGGTCTTCCGGTCCCTCCTCGTCCCGCTCAAGGCGGCCCTCGGCTTCCTGCTGTCGGTGCTGGCCTCCCTCGGCGTGGTCGTCCTGGTCTTCCAGCAGGGCCACGGCGCCGGGCTCCTGGGGGTGGAACAGACCGGGCCGATCATGAGCCTGACGCCGATCTTCCTGGTGGGCATCGTCTTCGGCCTCGCCATGGACTACGAGGTGTTCCTCGTCTCGCGTATGCGGGAGGCGCACGTCCACGGCGAGCCGCCCCGCCAGGCGGTCACGTCCGGCTTCCGGCACAGCGCCCGCGTGGTCGTGGCCGCCGCGCTGATCATGATCGCGGTGTTCGCCGGGTTCATCGGCGAGAGCGATTCCATGATCAAGATGATCGGGTTCGGGCTGGCCTCCGCCGTCCTCTTCGACGCCTTCGTCGTACGGATGGCGATCGTGCCCGCCGTCCTCGCCCTGCTCGGCGACAAGGCCTGGTGGCTGCCGAAGTGGCTGGACCGGCTTCTGCCGCGCGTCGACGTGGAGGGCGAGGCGCTCAGCCGCCGCTCCGTCACGGACCCCGCCCCGGCCGCGGCGGCCGACCTGGCCGCGGCGCGCACCTGACACCACCGCCCAACCCACAGGGGCCGCCCGTGGCCAACGACACGGGCGGCCCGTTCGCCGTTCACAACCGAAGGCGTCCACGATGGACCCCAGCCCACCGACCGGAGAGCACGATGAGCACCAGCCTGGAGCGCCGCTACACGGACCGCCTGGAGCGCCGCTACACGGACCGCCTGGAGCAGTTCACGGACCGCCACCCCCTCGCTGTGGATGTCGTGGTGGTCCTGGCGCTGATGGGCTGCGCCAGCCTCGGCAGCCATCTCACCCTGCCCGGCGCCGACCCGCCCGACCAGGACAAGACCGCCACCCTCCTCATGGGCGTGTCCTGTCTCGCCCTGCTGAAGCACCGCAGCCACCCGCGTACGGCCGTCACCGTGACCGCCGTCTGCACGGTGATCGCGGTCGCACTGGGCTACCTGCTCACCCCCCTGCTGCTGGCGCCGATCATGGCGGCGCTCTACTGGCTGGCCACGCAGACCGACCGGAAGACCACCCGCGTCTACGGCGTCACCACCATGGCGGCGCTGATGGTCGCGGCCGTGTTCTCCGACTCCATGGACCACCTCTCGCTGCTGCTCAGGACGATCGGCCCGTTCTTCTGGCTGCTGCTGCCGCTGGCCGCCGGCAACATGACCCGGCTGCGGCGCGCCTACCTGAAGGCGGTACAGGCCCGCGCCGAACACGCCGAGCGCACCCGTGAGGAGGAGGCACGGCTGCGCGTCACCGAGGAGCGCATGCGCATCGCCCGCGAACTGCACGACGTCGTCGCCCACCACCTGGCCCTGGCCAACGCCCAGGCCGGCACCGCCGCGCACCTCGTGCTCACCAGTCCGCAGCAGACGAAGGCGATCCTCACCGACCTGACCGGCACCACGTCCTCCGCACTGCGCGAGTTGAAGGCCACGCTGGGAGTGCTGCGCCAGACCGACGACTCGGCCTCCGCACCGCTGGAGCCGTCCCCCGGCCTCGCCCGCCTGCCGGAACTGGTCTCGTCGTGCGCGTCCGCAGGACTCACCGTCACGGTCACCACGACGGGGGAGCCGCAACCGCTCTCCCCGGGAGTGGACCTGACCGCGTTCCGGATCGTGCAGGAGGCGCTCACCAATGTCACCAAGCACGCCGCCGCCGAGGCCGCCCACGTACGGCTCGCCTACTCCGGCTCCCGTCTGCTGATCACGGTCAGCAACGACGGCCCGGCCGCCACCCCCGTCCCCGAGGGGGCCCTGAGCCGGGGCTTCGGCGTCATGGGCATGCGCGAACGCGCCCACTCCATCGGCGGCGAACTGTGTGCGGGCCCCCGCCCGGAGGGCGGCTTCGAGGTCACGACCGCGCTGCCGCTCCAGCCGTCCTCCGCCGTCGCCGAACAAAGCGAGACGTCATGAGCATCCGGGTACTGCTGGCCGACGACCAGGCCCTGCTGCGGGCCACCTTCCGGATCCTGATCGACTCCTGCGACGACATGGAGGTGGTCGGCGAAGCCTCCGACGGCGCCGAGGCGGTCGATCTGACCCGCGCCCACCACCCCGACATCGTCCTCATGGACATCCGCATGCCGGGCACGGACGGCCTCGCCGCCACGTCCGCCATCTGCGCCGACCCCGCCCTGTCCACCACCCGCGTCCTCATCCTCACCACCTTCGAGACCGAGGACTACGTCGCCCAGGCCCTGCGGGCCGGTGCCAGCGGCTTCCTCGGCAAGGACGTCACCGCCGACACTCTTCTGGCCGGCCTGCGCACCGTGGCCTCCGGGGAGGCCCTCCTGTCACCCGGCGCCACCCGCACCCTCATCACCCGCTTCCTCACCACCCCCGCTCCCGGCACCCACCTCGCACCCCCGGAACGCCTGGCAGACCTAACGGTCCGCGAACGCGAGGTCATGGCCCTGGCCGCGGAAGGGAAGTCCAACACCGAGATCGCCGAGGACCTCGTGCTCAGCCCGCTGACCGTGCGCACCCACATTCACCGCGCCATGACGAAACTCGGTGCCCGCGACCGTGCCCAACTCGTGGTCATCGCCTACCAGTCGGGCCTCGTACAGGCCGGCCCGCCCGTGCCCTGACACGGCGGGAAGGTCCCGCACACCGGAAGGCCCCGGCTCCGCGGAGAAGAAGCACAAGCACGACGAGAACCGAACTCACACTCTCGCGCCTCGAGGGGCGAGAGTTAGGCTCGTGCTGATCATTTTTACTCAGGAGGGGGTTCCGAGGTATGAGCGGAAGAGTGACGGCGGTCAGCAGTAACGGCGAGTATTCGTTCACCAAGCCGAATCGGGACAGCATCAGACTGCTCGCAGGGCTCGGTGTGGAGGGGGACGTGCACGCCGGTGTGACGGTCAAGCACCGCTCGCGCGTCGCGCAGGATCCCACGCAGCCGAATCTGCGCCAGGTCCACCTCATGCACGAGGAGCTCTTCGCCGAGGTCGTTGAAGAAGGCTTCGAGGTGGGGCCGGGCGAACTCGGCGAGAACATCACCACGCGCGGCATCGACCTGCTCGGGCTGCCGGTCGGCACGTTGCTGCGCATCGGTGACTCCGCGGTCCTGGAAGTCACCGGCCTGCGCAATCCCTGTCTGCAGATCGACAACTTCCAGGGCGGGCTGCTGAAGCAGGTCGTCGGCCGCGACGAGGCGGGGAACATCGTGCGCAAGGCCGGAATCATGAGCATCGTGAGGGAGGGTGGCGTGGTGCGCCCCGGTGACCCGATCGAAGCGGAAATTCCCAGCGGTCCGCACCGGCCCCTGGACCGGGTCTGACCGGCCTGCCGGGCGAGCCGGACATCCGGCGCGAGGGGCGCGGCTTCCGGGCTCAAGACCACGTCCCACCGTGGCCTGGTCCCGTGCGCTCCGGTTTCCGGAGGTACTTCTCCGCGACTTGCCGGACCGTGTCGTTCGCGGGAACGACTGTCCTTCGAACTCAGCCGTGGCCGGCCCGCATCGCTCCGATAGGATGTTCGAAACTTACGACGAATATCAACCGTCCGTCCGTCGTCGGAAGATCATCCTATCCGGCAATACTAAATAATCTTATTCGACCAACATCTAACAAACGGCTAACTGATTGAGACCTATAAAATCGCGGCTGCTTTCGCGAATAGACGGCAGAACTGCCTTCTCCGTGTGGCGTCAACCACGGGCGATGCTATGGGCCGCAGCGGGTGTGGCGGCCCTCGGACTGCTCATCACGCTGGAGATCGTCGCCCGTCGCTACGGCCTGCCGGGGCCGATGGCCAGCCAGGTGCGAGAGCTGATATACCCGCCCAAATCAGGCTTCTTGTTGTACGCCAGTCTGGCGTTGACGATGGTGGTGCTCACCCGGCGCGAACGGTTCATCGCGGCCGGTGCCGCGATCGGCATCGACGCCGCCTTCTTGCTGGTGCGGTGGGCGGTCGGTGCCAGGATGACCGGCGGACACCCCTTCGGCAACGGCGCCTTGTGGGTCATGTCGGGCTGTGCGGTCATCGCTGTCACGCGCCGTACCGGCCGGGAACGTGTCCTGATGCTGAAGGGCGTCGGGCTGGGCCTGCTGCTGGTGGCAGGCCGCAAGACCGGCGATACCTGGCTGCTGATCACGTCGAAGTCCCGCCCGGCGGTGTACGACCAGTACGTGGCCACCGCCGATCACGCGTTGGGTAATCCGTCCTGGCTGGTAGGTCGGATGGTCACGGCCACCGGCTCCATCGGCGCCCATGTTCTCAATTACGTCTACGCTCAGCTCGCGGTCGCCGCGGTCGTCGTCGCGCTGTACCAGCTGCGCCATGTGGCGGTCGAGCGCCGCTTCCCGAGCCATCACCTGGTGCGCACTTTTCTGGTGATCGGGCTCCTCGGGCCCGCCATCTACATGATCTTCCCGGTCGTCGGACCGCTCTACGCCTACGGCGCGGGCAACGAGCACTGGGCGTGGGCCGACCTGTGGCCGGCGACGCCGCCCACCGTGCACTGGGCGGTGGCCGATGTGTGGCCGAACACGCCGCCGCCGATCAGCACCCCGCACCAGATGCCGTTCGACCAGATCACGCCACGCAACTGCATGCCCAGCCTGCACACGGCGTGGGCCACCGCGATCTTCGTTCACTCCCGGAAGGGCCCACGAATTCTGCGCTTCGCGGGCACGTTCTGGCTGATCGCCACGCTCGGCGCGACGCTCGGGTTCGGCTTCCACTACGGTGCGGATCTTGTTGCGGGCGTGGTGTTCGCGCTCACGATCGAGGCGGCTCTGCGCTCGGTCGACCACGGCTGGGACCGATCAGGGATCCAGTTGGTCGCTCACGGTGCAGCGGTCTTCGCCGCACTCCTGCTGTCGTACCGCTATCTGCCGGTGGAGATGGCCGAACATCCATGGGTGTTCGGACCCCTTCTCATTCTGGCGATGACCTCAGTGGTCTACGGCTACGTACGGACCACCACCCTGTGGAAACCGAAGGCCGTACCACCGCGGCAACCGGAACCGCAGCCTGAAGCGGTCTGAGTCATGGCGCCTCAGGCCGTGGGCCGAGCGCTCCCCGAGCGGGACCGGCTGCCGGTGCGGGGGCGGACACACCGAATGCGACGCCTGCCGCACGGGACGGCGACGCGCGAGACGGAGTGATCGCGCGGGCAAGGTATCTTCCTCCCGCGGCACGTCGAGCTTCTCTCCGTGCCGCGTCAGGGAGGGAAGAAATGCGCGTATCACTGCTCCGGCGCCTGGCCACGCTGGCCACGACGCTGGGGCTCACCTCGCTCGGGCTGCTCGGTGCGGCCACGACGCCCGCACAGGCCGCGATCAGCGACTGCCCGGCGGGCTACTTCTGCGCCTGGAAGACCGACAACGGCACGGGCGCCATGTTCAAGACGAACACGAACAAGGCGACGCTGGGGACGTGGGACAACACGTTCCAGTCCGTGGTGAACCGAACGTCCAAGTACGCCTGCCTGCACGACGATCCGAACTACAGCAGGACCGGCGGCGTCACCTCGTGGGCCCCCGACCCCGCGGGGACCGAGTGGGGAGGCTCGCAACGTACCGTCAGCTCGGTGAGTTTCGTCGCCACCGAGCGGGAGTGCTGGTTCCCGGCCTACCCGGAGTGGTATTCGTCGACCACGCCCCAGGCGGCGGGCTTCGGTGATCTGAACGCCGACCGCAAGGCCGACGTCCTCGTCCGGGACAAGGCGGGCCGACTGTGGTTCCTGCGCGGCGACGGCACCGGGCAGCTGGTCGGCAGCGGCGGCTGGAACGCCATGAACGCCCTCGTCCGGCACGGCGACTTCAGCGGTGACGGCCGAGAGGACGTGATCGCCCGCGAGGCGTCCACCGGGAAGCTGTGGCTGTACCCGGGTGCCGGCACCGGCAGCCTCGGTGCGCGCAAGCTCATGGGCAACGGCGGCTGGAACGCCATGAGCCGGATCGTGGCGTACGGCGACCTCTCCGGCGACGGCCGCTCCGACGTGCTGGCCGTCGAGAAGGCCACGGGCAAGCTGTGGCTGTACCCCGGCACCGGCAGCGGCACCCTCGGTGCGCGCAGGCTCATCGGCAACGGCGGCTGGAACGCCATGAACGCCCTGGTCGGGGCGGGTGACATGAACGGTGACGGCCGTGCGGACCTGATCGTCCGCGAGGCGTCCACCGGGAAACTGTGGCTGTACCCGGGCAGGGCCGGGGCCCTCGGGTCCCGTGTGCTGATCGGCAGCGGCGGCTGGAACGTCATGGACACGTTCCTGGGCCTGGGCGATGTCGGCAGCGACGGCCGCGCCGACCTCGTCACCATCACCAAGAGCAGCTATGTCGGCGAGAGCTGCCGAGGGGTCGGCTGCCAGCTCGTGTACCAGGGCCGCGGCAACGGCACGCTGGGATCGCGCGTGGAGACGGCGAACGACTGGTTCGGCCTGAACGGCTTCTTCTGACCGAGGGGAAGGGTCTCCGCTCCCGGGCGGAAGCCCTTTCGCCTGCGTGGGACCGGGCAGCGCCGGTCCGACCTCGGCTGCACGCGCCTGCGACGAGCTGATCAGCCGCAACCCGTGCCGGATCACGGGAGCGGGCAAGGAGCCCGCCGCTGAGCGAAGGATCGCCACCGTCGCTCGGGTCGACGCCCTTGCCGATGCCGTCCGGCCCCGCCGGCGCCTCATGGTCCACCTCGACGCCTACGGTCCCATGCGGCCCGAGGAGCCGGTCGGACTCCGGCGCCGTCACGTCGACCCTGCCCGCGCACCGTACAGTTCCGCCAGTTCGCCGGCGACGGCGGTGAGTTCGGCGCGGGCCTCGGGCGGGTCGAGGACCTCGACGCAGGCGCCGAGGGAGAGCAGGCCGCGTACGTCGGGCAGCTCACGGAAGGCCAGCTCGGCGCGGGACCAGTCGTCGTCCACGGGTTCCGGCGGGGCGACCAGGCTGGAGGAGAACAGGCGCTGGAAGATCTCCAGCTGCGCGCGGCGGACCCGGCAGTGGACGCGGATCCCGTCCGGCAGGCTCTCGAAGCGTTCGCGCAGCAGACTCCAGACGGTCCCGAGGTCCTGGCCGGGGCGGTGACGGACGGGCTCGTCGGTGACCGCGGCGGCCACCACCCGGTCGGCGCGGAACAGGCGCGGCTCGCCGTCCCGGTCGGCGACCAGGTACCAGATGCCGGCCTTGCTGACCAGTCCGTACGGGTCGACGACGTAGGTGCGCGGTCGGCGGGCGTCGCCGCTGCGATAGGTCAGACGCAGCCGCCGGTCGGTGAACACGGCGTGCTGCAGTTGGGCGAGGTCCGTGTCGGAGGCCGTCCCGGAGCTCTGCATCCAGCGGACGGGGTCGACGAGGATGCGCCGCCTGGTGCGCTCGGCGTCGCCGCGGTGCGGGGCGGGCAGTGCGGCCATCACCTTGCGCAGCGCGGAGCGGATCGCCTCGCCCAGTCCGAGCGCGTCGTGGGTGCCCTCTGCGGCCAGGACGAACAGTGCCCGCGCCTCGTCGTTGGTCAGCCCCGTGACGTCGGTGCGGTAGCCGGGCAGCAGCCGGACACCGCCGCTGCGCCCACGTTCCGTCCACACCGGTACGCCGGCGCCGGACAGCGCCTCGACATCGCGGTAGATGGTGCGGACGGAGACCTCCAGTCGCTCGGCGAGTTCGACGTGGGAGACGCGCTCGTGGGTCTGCAGCAGCAACAGGATGGACAGGAGTCGGTCGGCTTTCACGCGAGTGAGCGTAAATCCTGACGCCCGATGTCACGTATGGCTGGAACGCTGTCCAGCCGGAAGACACCGCAACACGGGAAGAACTGGCTCACACCCATGACACATGTACTCCTGGCCGACACCACCGCGGGAACCGTTCGGGGGTGCGCCCTCCCGGACGGCAGCACGCTCTTCGCCGGTATCCCCTTCGCGGCTCCCCCGGTGGGCGATCTGCGGTTCCGCCCGCCGCAGCCGCCCGAGCCGTGGCGGGGCGTCCGCCGGGCCGACCGCTTCGCCCCGGCCCCCGCCCAGGGGGCCTCGACCCTGATGCCGGAGGCGAGCCAGAAATCCTCCTTCCCCACTTTCCCCACGGCGGAGATCAAGGAGACCTCCGAGGACTGCCTGCACCTCAACGTGTGGACGCCCGGGACACCGAGCGACGGCGGTCCGCGTCCGGTGATCGTGTGGATCTACGGGGGAGGCTTCGAGGCCGGTTCGGCTGCGCCCCCGTACAGCGACGGCGCGGCCCTCGCCCGCCAGACCGGCGCCGTCGTCGTCACCGCGAACTACCGCCTGGGAGCCCTCGGCTTCCTTCACCTCGCGGACCTCGGCAACCAGTGGGCCGGATCCACCAACCAAGCGATGCAGGACCAGGTGGCCGCCCTGCGCTGGGTCGGAGACAACATCGGCGCCTTCGGCGGCGACCCCGGCAACGTCACCGTGGCAGGCCAGTCCGCCGGCGCGTTCTCCATCGGCGCCCTGCTGGCCGCCCCGGCAGCCGCCGGGCTGTTCCACAAGGCGATCCTGCAGAGCGGCAGCACATCCCGAATCATCGACAGGGGCACCGCGTCCGCCATGGCGGAGGACTTGATCACCGCACTCGGTCTCGACGACGCCGAGGGCCTGCTCACCGTCCCCGTCGAGCGGATCCTGGACGCGCAGAGCACGGTCGTCACCGGCGACATCGGCCACCGCAATCTGCCCGGCGGCCGGACCTGGGGAGCCGTACTCGACGGCAGCGTACTGCCCCGCGACCCGCACCGGTGCGTCACCGAAGGCGCGGCCATCGATATTCCGCTGCTCCTCGGCACGACCCGCGACGAAGTACGCCTCTTCCAGATGATCGGCGGCGACTCCTTCCGGCCCGCCGACGAGAAAGCCCTGTACGACGAGATGCGGCGCGCTGGGATCACGGAGCCGGAGATGCTCCTCGACGCCTACCGTCAACGTGTCGCCGACCCCTACGACTTGTCCGCCCTGCGCAGCGTCTTCCTCAGCGACGCCGCCTACCGGATGCCGGCCGTCCGCCTGGCCGGGGCCCAGGTCGCCGCCGGAGGCCGCGCCTACCACTACCTCCTGCTCGACGAACCGTGCGGCCCGGCCATGGGCGCCTTCCACGGTGCCGACCTGCTCCACGTCTTCGACAAACTCTCCCTCGTCGGCGCCGACACCCCCGAACACCTCACCGCACGCGACACCCTCGTCAGCGCGTGGGCCGCCTTCGCCGCCACCGGTGACCCCGGCTGGCCGGTCTACGACCGGGACGCGGCAGGCAACTCACGAGCCGTCGCCGGCCTTTCGGCCTCGGTGAATCGGATGGTCACCGAACCCCCGAACGACGCCGCCACCGCACTCTGGCCCACCTGGTCCACCCGGCCCGCCCGAGACGCACGGAAGTGATCTCCGCTCGTGCCGGACCCGCGCAGAGCCGACCCGCCTGAACACCGCCCGCACACACAGCGCGCACTACCGCCGCGCGAGGGCTGTGCGCCCGCTGGGCCGCCCAAAAGGCACTTGCGCGGATCAGATCAGACGCCGCTGCCAACGCCTCCGCGAAGTCACTCAGCCACGGCGGGGCCGCAGGCCGTGCGGCTGCGGCCCCACTCGGGGCGTCGGGGTCAGGACGGGTCGCCGTACTGGAGGCCGCGTCCGTTGGTGCCGACATACACGCGGCCGTAGACGTCGGGGTCGCCGGTGATGACACCGAGGCTGCCGATGCTGCCCCACTGGTGCGCGTCGTCGTTGACGCGCAGCCAGGTGGCGCCCTTGTCGGTGGAGCGGAAGACCCCGGTGACGTCCTTGACGGTACCGATCAGGTACAGGGCCTGGTAGCCGGCGCCCGGCGCGGCCTTGCCGAAGCCGAGGGCGGAGGCGGACTGCACCGTACTGAGCGTGGTGAAGGTGCGGCCGCCGTCGGCGGAGTGCCTCGCGGTGAAGCCGCCCTGCGCGGCCTCAGTTCCGACACACCGCACCCGCTTCACCACCGCTGATGACGGCACCTTCACGATGGAGTACAAGCCGTGGCAGGGCGGCTACTTCCAGCTCGCACTGGACACCTCCGACGACCCGTTCCTCCAGGCCGGCACCGGTACGAGCGATGTCGTCCACGTGCACAGGGCATCGAAGTTCACGGCCTTCACGGCCGCCCGTTCCGACACGGGACAGGTCCACGCCGAGGGGCTCATCGACTTCCCCGACGGGTGGACGCCCGCCTGGATCAACGTCCATATCCAGTACTCGCCCGCCGGCGTGAACTGGTCGACGCTCACCACGGTCGAGGCTTCCTGGGGCGGCAGCGGCAATGATTTCGCCGCGGACGTCGACCAGAGCGATGCCGGCTACTACCGGGCCGTCTTCGACGCTGACGACAACTTCCAGTCGGCCACCTCGCAGGCAGTCTTCGTGGCGGCGTCCGCGTAGGGCCTGCTGTGTGAAACATCGCCTTGAGTTGTCGGACTCCGAGTGGGAGTTCGTGCGAGCGCATTGCATGTGCCCTTGCGGGACGGAAGCGGCTGGACGGCCGGTCCTGACGGGATCGCGTGGAAGTTCCGTGCGGGCTCGGCCTGGCGGGCGGATGTGGCCGGCACCGTCGACTGAACGGTGGCGGCCGACTCCGCCATCGTGCGCGCCCGCCAGCACGCTGCCGGAGCCGAGTAGGGGCTCTGCAGCCCGGGGCCTGGAAGGCCCCGGGCGGTCTGACCACCAAAATCCACCTTGCGTGTGACGAACTGGGCGGCCCGCTCGGCTGCACCGTCACCGGCGGCAACAGCAGCGACTGCACGCGGTCCACCGCCGTCATGCAGGCCGTACGCTCCTGGCAGCGGGAGCGGAATCGCCGAGGGTGCGTCGGACGCGCCGTAAGGCCGGTGATCGAGTCGACCGATTCCCAGCCTCGCTCGTCGAGACTCTCACGAAGAGGGCGTGCCACCTCGAATTGACCTGGACAACAAATAAACCCCAGGCGGCTGACCTGGGGTTTCGCATGGAGCGGGTGACGAGAATCGAACTCGCGCTCTCAGCTTGGGACGCAACGGCGCTTGGAAGGTCATGTGACCGTTGACCTGCGCTCATGTGGCGTAGCGGCCGCCTCGCGAGAACTGGTTCGCACCGCTGTTGACCGTGGTTGTCCGCTCTTACGGGCACGCTGTAGGCACGGCTCTGAAGCGCGGCAGGCCGAGCACCAGAGCGAACGAGCGCCGCTCTCGGCTCGGCCGGCTCATACGCCCAGCTTCAGGAGCGCTTTGCGAGTGGACAGTCATCCGGCGAAGCGTCCCGCCTGCACTTGGCTCATTTGCCGGCTTCAGGGCCGTACCACTGGAGTGGGCGGCACGCTGGTCTACCGCTGGGTCCTCAAGCCGGTCCTGACCGTGCCGGCCGGAAGCTATGAGTTCGCCGCCCAGTTCAACAACGGCACCGGCGTGCGCAGTGGCGCGGGCGACGGCTACCGCGTCGACGCGCAGGGGCCGGGCCACTCCGCGTCGGTCCGGGGAGGGTTCGCCCCGACCCGGTGAGCGCCCTCCACCTCGATGGGAGAACAAGTACCCGCACTGCTGGTACGGGGTCCAGTCGGCCGGGCCGACGTCGGTCCCGTCGGCGTAGGTGGCCTCCATTGTGGCCAGTGGGTCGCCGTGGAATTGGGTGGGGACGGTGACGGCGGCCGTGAAAATCACTCCCTCGATTGCGGCAACCTTTGTGTGCGTGGTGGCAACTGGCGGGTAACCGGGGCCGGATCACGGCCCGTTGTGTCAGAAGGACATGCCGTTGTCAGATCAGAACCGCTCTCATCGCCGCCGTCCGGCAACCCGCCGCGTGATCGCCGCCGCCGTGGTCCTCGCCGCCGCGGGTGCCGCCGTACCGCTGGTCGCGCTGGCCGCACGCACGCCGGAGGCCCGCACACCGACCACGGCCGCCGACGCGGCGGCCGGCAGCGGCCGTTACTTCGGCACGGCAGTGGCCGCGGGCAAGCTCGGCGACTCGGCGTACTCCACCATCCTCGACCGGGAATTCAACATGATCACCCCGGAGAACGCGATGAAGTGGGACACCATCGAACCCTCCCGGGGTTCCTTCAACTTCGCCCCCGCCGACTCGATCGTCAGCCACGCCTCCGCGCACGGCCAGCGCCTGCGCGGCCACACCCTGGTGTGGCACTCCCAACTGCCCGGCTGGGTCAAGTCCATCACCGACGCCAGCACCCTGCGCACGGTGATGAAGAACCACATCACCCAGGAGATGACCCACTACAAGGGCAAGATCTACGCCTGGGACGTGGTCAACGAGGCCTTCGCCGACGGCGGCAGCGGCCAGCACCGCAGCTCCGTGTTCCAGGACGTATTGGGCAACGGCTTCATCGAGGAGGCCTTCCGCACCGCCCGGGCCGCCGACCCGTCGGCCAAGCTCTGCTACAACGACTACAACATCGAGAACTGGACCGACGTCAAGACCCAGGGCGTCTACAGCATGGTCAAGGACTTCAAGTCCCGCGGCGTGCCCATCGACTGCGTCGGCTTCCAGAGCCACTTCGGCGCCGGCGGCCCGCCGGCGAGTTTCCAGACCACCCTGTCCAAGTTCGCCGCGCTCGGCGTGGACGTCCAGATCACCGAGCTCGACATCGCCCAGGCGCCTCCGACCGCCTACGCCAACGCCGTCCAGGCGTGCATGAACGTCGCCCGCTGCACCGGCATCACTGTGTGGGGCATCCGCGACAGCGACTCCTGGCGCACCGGTGAGAACCCGCTGCTGTTCGACGCGGGCGGCAACAAGAAGCCCGCGTACAACGCGGTGCTCACCGCCCTGGGCGGCAGCAGCGGCGGGGGCACGGTGGGCGGCGGCACGACGGGCGGGGACATCACCTCCGGCACCGTCTACACGCTCTCCAACGCGGCCGCCGGACGCGTTCTCGACGAGCCCGCGGGACAGAACGACAACGGCACCCCGGTCCAGGTGTGGGACGCCGGCGGCGCCTCCAACCAGCAGTGGCGGGCCAACCGGAACAGCGACGGCTCCTACACCCTGACCAACGTCGCCAGCGGCCGAGTACTGGACGAGCCGGCCAACCGGACGGCCAACGGGACGAGGATGACGGTCTGGGACTCCAATGGCGGCGCCCATCAGCACTGGAAGGCCAACCGGAACAGCGACGGCTCCTACACGCTCACCAACGTCGCCAGCGGCCGGGCGCTGGAGATCCCCGGCGGTCGGACCGCCAACGGCACTCCCGTTCAGATCTGGGACACCAACGGCGGCGGCGCCAACCAACGCTGGAACTTCCAGCCGACCGCGGCGCCGAAGAGCGACACATGTGCTCTTCCGTCGACATACCGGTGGACCTCGACGGACCCGCTAGCGCAGCCGGCGAACGGGTGGGCCTCGCTGAAGGACTTCACCACCGTGACCTACAACGGCAAGCACCTGGTCTACGGGTCGAACTACTCGGGATCGGCCTACGGCTCGATGGCGTTCAGCCCCTTCACGAACTGGTCGGACATGGCGTCGGCCCGCCAGACCGGCATGAGCGAGAAGGCGGTGGCGCCCACGCTGTTCTACTTCGCGCCCAAGAAGATCTGGGTGCTGGCGTACCAGTGGGGTCCGTGGCCCTTCAGCTACCGCACCTCCAGCGACCCCACCAACCCCAACGGCTGGTCCGCGCCGCAGCCGCTGTTCACCGGCAGCATCCCCCGCACCGACTCCCCCACCGGCCCGATCGACCAGACCCTGATCGCCGACGACAAGAACATGTACCTGTTCTTCGCCGGTGACAACGGCAAGATCTACCGGGCGAGCATGCCGATCGGGAACTTCCCCGGCAACTTCGGCTCGTCGTACACGACCGTCATGAGCGACACGGTGAAGAACCTGTTCGAGGCACCGCAGGTCTACAAGGTCCAGGGCCAGAACCAGTACCTCATGATCGTCGAAGCTCGCGGTGCGAGCGAGCAGCGCTACTTCCGCTCCTTCACCGCCACCAGCCTGAACGGTCCGTGGACCCCGCAGGCCGCCACCGAGTCCAACCCCTTCGCGGGCAAGGCCAACAGCGGAGCCACCTGGACAAACGACATCAGCCACGGTGACCTGGTCCGCAACAACCCCGACCAGACCATGACCATCGACCCCTGCAACCTGCAGTTCCTCTACCAGGGCAAGTCCCCCGACACACCGCCGAACACCTCCTACGACAACCTGCCGTACCGGCCCGGCATCCTCACCCTGAAGCGCTGACCCGCCTGATCCACGCTACTCACCGCATCGAGGAACCCCAGCCGTGCGCCGGCTGGGGTTCCGATCGTTTGGGGACCAGGCGGAGGCTCGGCGAGGCTTTGTCGGGCTGATGGGTGGGCTCCTGGTCCTGCGCGGTGTGGGCGCCGGCGTCCCCGCCGTCACCTGTCAGCACGATCACCCCCTTCGCCAAGGCCGCCGCGATCGGCGCCCGCACCGACGGCGGCATGGCCGGCGCCGACCGGAGAAGTCCTCAGCCCGACGAAGATGACGAAATGCGCCCTCATCGAAGAGATGGGGGCGCATTCGTCAGCTTCACCTACTTGAGTGCTGTACCGCCCGAGTTGTGATAGGCGATCGTCTTGTTGATCAGGTTTCCGCCGTCGGACTCGACCGTCGTCTGTTCCTGCTGCCCTGGACCGAAGAACAGGCCGGCGACATGGGCGTTCGCGACCTGGTCCATGTGGGCGAAGAACCAGTCCACCTTGTCGTCCTTGTAATGGTTGAGGGTGTTGTTCTGCGCCATGTTGCCCACGGGGATCTGCCACAGGACCACCGGCTTGCCCACGGACTCGGCCATCGTCTTGTAGAACGTCAGTGCGGCGGCGGCCTTCTGGTCGGTCCAGAAGTGGTCACTGCCGCCGTGAGCCGGCTGTGCGTACCAGCCCGCGTCGCGGTCCGACACATCGGTGGCCAGGAAGTCGGCGTTCTGCGCCCCGAGGTTCGCGTAGTCCTTGACGCAAGCCTGTGTGTCGGTCTCCCAGTCGAAGCAAGAAAGGTGCATCCCCACGGCGGTGTTCGGCGCGTACTTGTGCGCCATCGAGATCAGGCAGCGGGCGAGTCCGGCGGCGCTGTTCTCCTGCGATCCGCAATCCTTCGGATTCGCGCCCGAGACCTGTGCGGGAACCTGGTGCGGATCGCCGAGCGACCGGACGTAGCCCCAGAAGTCGGGCTCAAGGTCGATCGCGTCGTGCGACGTGCCGATCTTCTGGAGGAAGAAACGGTAGTCGTTCAGGTACCGCGTGAGCAGGTCAAGCCGGTTGATGGCCTTGACCTCGCCCGGACCGTCGCCCTGGCCTGCCGCATCCCCGAGGTCGCGCAACGAGTACCAGGTCCAGAGCATCTTTTGCGGACGCGGGCTGCCCTTGTACGTCGCGTGGGCCGCCACGTCGTCCCGCCAGGTCACGTAAGTACCGGGCGCCGTGGTGCTGCCGTTCCAGCAGCCCCACCAGCTCGACCACGCGTCCTGGCAGCGCGCTGCCGAGTAGTAGTCCGACGAGGGCGCGGGCTGGCTGTGCACATAGGCGTACCGCACGTCGAACGGAGCGGCGGCCGCCGAGGCGTCGGACATCGAGCCGCCGATGAGCACCGTGTCACTGCCCATGAAGCGTTTCGTCGAGCTGCCGCCACCGGCCGCGGGCGACGAAGACGAAGACGACGGTCGCGTGCCGCTCGGAGTCGGGCTTGCGGGAACGCCGCTGCCGGGCGCGGTGGGCGTGCCGGCGCCGCCGACACTCCCGGCCGGGACGAGTTGCCACTGCTGATCGGCGCCGCGGTCGCGGTTCTGGACGACGCCGCCCCCGTCGGCCTTGGCGGCGTTGTGGACACCGACAGCCATGCCACTGAAGCGATTGACCAAACGCACGTAGCCGTTCGACGACTTGGCCAGTTTGAACTGCTGGTTGGTGCCGTTCAGGTCTTTCCACTGCACGATGGCGGAGCCGGCGGTCTTCGACCAGCCGAGGTCGTCCAGCACCTTGCCGGAGTTCCGGTTCTTCAGCCGGTAGTACCCGTCACCCGCGTCGATGAACCGCCACTGCTGGTTGGTCCCGCCGTGGCGCGCCCACTGCACCACCGCCGCGCCGTCGTTCTTGGCGGAGCCGCGGTCGTCCAGCACCTTGCCGCTGTTGCGGTTGACCAACACGTACCACTTCTTCAGATCCAGGGTTTTTTGCTGCGCCGAAGCCTGGCTGACCACGACAGCCGAGCCGGCAACGACCACCATGGCGAGACCCGCCCAGAGACCCCGACGCGCGAGCAACCGACGGCCACGATGCTTCGGGTGACCACCGCGGGCGTGGCCGTCGGCACGGTGGCCGCCGACGCGGGACGCCACCGATGACGTGGGTGGGCCGGGGACATGTCTGTGCTCTCGTTCCAGGGACATGCCTGTGCTCTCTTTCAGCCGTCGCATCTGACCGGACCACTTGGCCGGACAACGCTGAGTGGTCCGAGACGCCGAAAAGGTTGCCGCGAAGATCCACAGATTTTTTCGCCTTGACCGCTTCCCGTTCGCTGCGGAGCACGGCACGCATAACGCCGGCGGTGGCGAACGCCTGATGGCTGGTCGGGGAAGGTGCGGGACAGCAGCGAGATCCCGACCCGGCAAGGCCGCTCCGAGCGCCTCGCCGACCTTGCGGCTGCCACCGGCAGTGCCCACTGTCTGTGCGGCACCGGTGGTCTGCGTTACCTCGACGCCAGCCCCTTCGACGCCCACGGCATTCCCGTGCTGCCCTTCCACACCCCTGTGGATGACCCACTCTGGCAGGGGGCTCGCCGATCCAGCAGCCTGTGGGCCCTGAGCAAGATCGGGTCCGATGCGCTTGCGGACCACCTGGCCGCCCAACGAGAAGCCCACCATCCTGGACCCCACCCGTGACCGCCGGCATTTCCGACACCCTCGCCCTGGGCATCCTGTGCGAGGGATACGGCATGTACCTGAACTCGGCCCAGGTCGCCCCACCCCGTACCGCCGGAGTCTGGGCGAGCTGTGCGAGATGGGCGTGCTGGTCGGCTCGTACGAGCCTCACTCACCGGCCCAAGGCCGGCGGTGGTGCTGATCGATACCGCTCGGAGCCACTGGTCTTTGGAGACCACCTGGAAACGCGACCGCTGATCACCCCACACAGCAAAAAGGCCCGGGTCTCTGACCTGGGCCTTAATCATGGAGCGGGTGACGAGAATCGAACTCGCGCTCTCAGCTTGGGAAGCTGATGTTCTACCATTAAACTACACCCGCGTAAGTTCCGCCCGGAGATCCGGTCCCGGAACGCTGCTCACTGTACCTCATCCCGGACCCCCGGTGCTCGCGCCCTGGGGTCCGGTGTCGTTTCGGGGCGTGGATGTGGCTGCGGCGGGCCGGAGTTGGGGCGTACGGTGGTGGGGGAGCGGAGGGGTCGTGCGCGGTCGGAGTGCCGCGTGGAGGGCCGTCCCTTTCATCCCGTAATGTGGCTTTCGTCGTCCGTCACGGCAGTGAGACGAAGCCTCTTGGGGAAGGGATTCTGAGGACTTGATGGAGCGCACGGTCGTCCGTTGTGCCGAAGGGCACGTGTTCAGCACCGCTTCGTTCCCGATGCAGCAGGCCGAGCGCCTCGGCCCCGGCCGGCTCGTTCGGTGTCCGCGCTGCGCCCGGCTCCGCAGCGCGGTGCCGGTGACCCTGCAGAAGCAGTAGCGGCAGGGGCGGAGAGGCCCTGGCGGCCAGCGGTTCGGGCGCGTGGAGTCGTCGCGATTGTGGTGGCTCCGCGCGCCTTGCGTATTCTCAGGGCGTGCTTCTCTCAGACAAGGACATCCGGACCGAGATCGACAAGGGCCGGGTCGTGATCGACCCGTTCGATCCGAGCATGGTGCAGCCCTCGAGCATCGACGTGCGGCTCGACCGCTACTTCCGGGTGTTCGAGAACCACAGGTACCCCCATATCGACCCCTCCATCGAGCAGGTCGACCTCACGCGGCTCGTCGAGCCCGAGGGCGACGAGCCGTTCATCCTCCATCCCGGGGAGTTCGTGCTGGCCTCGACCTACGAGGTCATCACCCTGCCCGATGATCTTGCTTCGCGGCTCGAGGGCAAGAGCTCCCTCGGGCGGCTCGGGCTCGTCACCCACTCCACCGCGGGGTTCATCGACCCCGGCTTCTCCGGGCACGTCACGCTCGAGCTGTCCAACCTCGCCACCCTTCCGATCAAGCTCTGGCCGGGCATGAAGATCGGGCAGCTGTGCATGTTCCGGCTCAGCTCGCCGGCCGAGTTCCCCTACGGCAGCGAGCGGTACGGCTCGCGCTACCAGGGCCAGCGCGGTCCCACGCCGTCCCGTTCCTTCCTGAACTTCCACCGGACACAGGTGTGAGCGAGACATGACCAGCGACGCACGAGAGAACCTGACCTACGAGGACTTCGGACGCGCCGTCCGGGAACTCGCGCAGACCATCGCCGACGACGGCTACCAGCCCGACATCGTGCTCAGCATCGCGCGCGGCGGAGTGTTCGTGGCCGGCGGGCTCGCGTACGCCCTGGACTGCAAGAACATCCATCTGGTCAACGTCGAGTTCTACACCGGTGTGGGCACCACGCTCGACATGCCGGTGATGCTCGCCCCGGTCCCCAACGCGATCGACTTCACCGACAAGAAGGTGCTGATCGCCGACGACGTGGCCGACACCGGCAAGACTCTGAAACTCGTGCACGACTTCTGCGTGGAGACCGTCGCCGAGGTCCGCTCCGCGGTGATCTACGAGAAGTCCCAGTCACTGGTGAAGTGCGAGTACGTGTGGAAGCGGACCGATGACTGGATCAACTTCCCGTGGTCTGTTTTGCCTCCAGTGCGTAAGTCGGGAGAGCCGATCACGCCCTCGAAGGAGGCCCTATAGATCGAGGCTGGGGGCTGGCGCCCCGGATGACGACCGCCCAGGTGTCAGTGCCTACCGATATGCTTCTGCCGTCCACTTCCGGTCCATTCCGCGCCTCGGCCAGAGGAGCTGAGGACCCCGGAACCTTAGGGGTTGGCACCACCCGACGGGAAGTGAGACATGGCAGTAGAGCGAGAGCCGCAAGAGTCGGAGAGCGGTCAGGGCGGGGGCCCCACGAAGGCCCAGATCTTGATCGCGATCCTTACGACCATTACGGCGATCGCAAGCTGTGTGGAGCATCCGGCGCGCTAGCGCGCCGACGCTGAGTGGTGCACCGGACGAAGGCAGGGCAAAGCAAAGCGAGCCCGGCCGTTGCATAGTCGGCCGGACCCGCTTAACGACTCCACGCGTGAGCCCGGTCCTGGTTGCAGCCAGGATTCGGGCTCACGCTGCGTGGAGCCAAACTATGAAGCGTCACTCGCTGTGATCGCCTGCTCTTTGACCTGGTGTACAGATTTGCCCGTGGTCATCCACGACTATAGCTTCCCGGTCCCCGCTGGTCCTCTCTGGTCCTCACGGGTTTTCGAACCCTGCGGTGGGGCCGCTCTTGCCCGGCTCGGTTCGCCGCTGCTGGTGTCACCAGGTGCGCGCTTTCCAAGTCTGTTGGTGGTCCAGCGGCCAGCATCCCGGCGCGTTCACCTGGGTTCATGCCCGTCCGCCTGTTCAGCGGAAGTCGTCGGCCGGCTCGCCTGAACGATGGTGACCGCCGCTGAATGAGACGGAAACTGAGACGGACGGGCGGCTGACCAGGCCGTTCAGATCACTAACCGCAGGCGCATCCGGCCGCTGCCGGGGTCTCCTCGGTGGTCTGGCTGGTGCAGCAGCCGTCGCCGGTCGCGTTGGGGTCGGCGCTCTTGCCGAGGGTGTCGGCGTCGGCCTTCACGACGTAGACCTCCCAGGGCTCCTTGCCGGGCCCGTGCACCCACACCTTGTCCTGGAGGGCGTAGCAGCAGGACGTGTCGTTCTCCTCGAAGGTGGCCAGGCCGGTGTCCTTGAGTCGAGTGGTGGCGGCGTGGACCTGGTCGGTCGACTCGACCTCGACGCCGAGGTGGTCCAGGCGGGTCTCCGCGCCGGGCTCGCCCTCGATCAGGACGAGCTTGAGCGGGGGCTCGGTGATGGCGAAGTTGGCGTAGCCGTCACGCCGCTTGGCCGGTTCGGTGCCGAACAGCTTCGAGTAGAAGGTGATCGACGCTTCCAGATCACTGACGCGCAGGGCGAGCTGAGCACGGGACATGACGTGACTCCCATCTGGCTGCATTGATGTCTGTCGATACAGAGCTTGCGCGTTGAATCGAGAATCGTCAACATAGAAGCATGTCGAAGCAAGAATTGGTGGTACTCGGGCAGGACGATCAGTCCGCTGCCTGCTGCCCGGGGCTGGTGACCGCGCCCCTGGACGAGGACCAGGCGGCCGAGCTGGCGAAGATCTTCAAGGCACTGGGCGACCCGGTGCGCCTGCGCCTGCTGTCGCTGATCGCTTCGCGGGCCGGTGGCGAAGTCTGCGTGTGCGACCTGACCCCGGCCTTCGAGCTGTCCCAGCCGACGATCTCGCACCACCTCAAGCTGCTCCGGCAGGCGGGTCTGATCGACTGCGAGCGCCGAGGCACCTGGGTCTACTACTGGGTGCTGCCCGGCACCCTGGACCGGCTCGCCGCGTTCCTCACCACGGCACAGAAGGCCGAGGCGACCGCGTGAGCGCACCACTCACGCGTCGCGCCCTCGCTGAAGCCCTGGGGTCGGCCGCCCTGGTCGCCGTAGTGGTCGGCTCCGGCATCCAGGCCACAGAGCTGACCCACGACGTCGGCGTGCAACTGCTCGCCAACTCGCTGGCCACCGTGTTCGGACTGGGCGTGCTCATCGCGCTGTTCGGCTCCGTCTCCGGCGCGCACTTCAACCCCGTCGTCACGCTCGCGGCCTGGCTCACCGGCCGGCGCACCCCTGATGGGCTGACCCTCCGGGACGTGGCCGCCTACATCCCCGCCCAGACAGGCGGAGCGATCGGCGGCGCCGTCCTGGCCGATGCCATGTTCGCCAAGCCCCTGGTGCAGTGGTCCAGTCATGATCGTTTCGCCGGTCACCTGTGGCTCGGCGAGCTGGTCGCGACCGCCGGTCTCGTCCTGCTGATCTTCGGGCTCGGACGTACCGGCCGGGCTCACTTCGCCCCGGTGGCTGTGGCCTCCTACATCGGCGCGGCGTACTGGTTCACGTCCTCCACATCGTTCGCCAACCCCGCCGTCACCGTCGCCCGCGCCTTCACCGACACCTTCGCCGGCATCGCGCCCGCCTCGGTCGGCCCGTTCATCGCGGCCCAAGTCGCCGGCGTCGTGGTCGGCCTGGTCCTGGTGGCCGCCGTGTTCGCACAGCCCACACCGACGCCGGTCACATCGGTCCCCGCTCCCGGCGAACCGGAACTCGCCGCCCCCGCCAGCCTCTGACCACCGCACCCGGAAAGACACCACCATGCCCTCTCCCGCCGAGCGCCCCTCCGTCTTGTTCGTCTGCATCCACAACGCCGGGCGCTCGCAGATGGCGGCCGCCTTCCTCACCCACCTGGCAGGCGACCGTATCGAGGTGCGCTCCGCCGGATCCGCCCCCGCCGACACCGTGAACCCGGCCGTCGTCGAAGCCATGGCAGAGCTGGGCATCGACATCTCGGCCGAGGTGCCCAAGGTGCTCACAGTGGAGGCCGTCCAAGCGTCCGACGTCGTGATCACGATGGGCTGCGGCGACACCTGCCCCTTCTTCCCCGGGAAGCGCTACCTCGACTGGGAACTCCCCGACCCGGCCGGGCAGGGCGTCGCAGCGGTCCGCCCGATCCGCGACGAGATCGAGAAGCGCATCCGCGGCCTGGTCGACGAAATCGCCCCGGCGAGCTGACCATGGACACCGCCGCCGAGTACCGCATCACCGCGATGGGCACCGAGCACGCCCACCAGGTCCTGACCATCTACCAACTCGGCATCGACGAAGGAAACGCCACCTTCGAAACCACCGCCCCCACCTGGAAAGAGTTCGACGCCGCCAAGCTGCCGCAACACCGATACGTCGCCCTCGACGACGCGGGCAGGGTCCTGGGATGGGTCGCAGCCGTGCCAGTCTCGGACCGATGCGCGTACGCCGGCGTCGTCGAACACTCGGTGTATGTCCACCCCGACGCACGCGGCCACGGCATCGGCGCCGCACTCGTCCAGGAACTGATCAGGTCCACCGAGGTCGCCGGGATCTGGACGATTCAATCCGGCATCTTCCCCGAGAACACCAGCAGTCTCGCTCTGCATCAGCGGACCGGGTTCCGCGTCATCGGCACTCGCGAACGCATCGGCCGGCACTACGGCATGTGGCGCGACGTCGTCCTGGTCGAACGCCGCAGCCCTCTCGTTGAATAGAGCGAACGCATGCCGACACGTCAGGCCCTGGATTGCGACGGGGCAGACTTGCTCGCACTCGGCAGGATTCCAGGTCCTGCAAGCATCTGATCCGTAGCTCAATGTGGATCGGCCACCGACGGTCGTATCGGGACATGCATCGGCTCGGTGCGGCTGCCAAAGGACAGGCCTGGTCGTTGTGGTTGCTGTACTTCGCTGCTGTACAGCCGGAGCAGTCTTCTAGCCTGTTCGCGTGATCGACTATGACGATTCCGGACGCCCAGCCGTCCAGGTGGGGAACCCCGGCCCAGTCCGCCTGCTGCTGTCGGAGCCGACACGCCCGTTCGAGGATGAACCAACGCTCGACTTCCTCATCAGGGCGCTCGGGCCCTGGGGAAGTGTTGAGACCTCGGTGGAGACCTGGAACGGCGACGACCTCGACACCTTCCTCGGCTCGCTTGCCGAAGACTTCCGGGGCTGGGAAGGCGCACGTACCTGGCACTCCCTCTGCCATGACCTGACCCTCTCAGCGGAGCACCGTGGTAGCCACGTCGAACTGACCTGGGGCATCCACGATCGGGCGCCCTCCGAGGAATGGCACTTCGAGACCACCACGGCACATGCGGCAGGCGAGGACATGCGTAGTCTCGCCGCCGACATCCACATGTTCATAGCGAGCTTCGCCAAGTAGCCGAAAGGGTCTCAGTCGGTGCGCACCGTTGAAGTGCGGCCAGCACCCGCAATGGCTACGGGCTTGAAGCTGTGGCCTCATCCTTATCGGGTCGATCATGAGGGAGCCACAGGGTCGGTCAACGGGCCGTAGCCTTCGGCTGCTCGTTCGCCGGAGTGCGGCTCAGGCCGTCACCGTCCGAGCTTGTTGGTGGCCGGCGTTGGTGTCAGCCCACCAAGAGGGTCTTGACAGAGAGGGTGTTGCGCTTTGTCCGCGTCTCGGAGAGAGCGAGGACCATGTGCCCGCGGTCGGCGACGGCGCCCCCCCGGCGCCGCTGTGCCGGAGCCTCTGCGTGGGGCTGCCGCTAGAACGTGCCCAGCTTGATGATCGACAGGATGGCGATCAGCTGGATCGCCGAGGCGCCCAGGGCCTTCGGCCAGGGCAGGTCGTGGGACTTGGAGACCATCAGGGTCAGCAGCGCGCCCGCCGCCACCCAGGTCGCCCAGCCCAGGAGCTGGACGAAGGACGCGTTGCCGCCGAAGAACATCGCGACGACCAGGCGCGGCGCGTCCGTGATGGACATGATCAGCATGGACAGGCCGACCGTGGGCTGCCAGGCGCCGTCGCCGCCGAGCTGGCGGGCCAGGGTGTGGGTGACCACACCCAGGATGAAGGAGCTGATCACGATCGCCACCGCGGTCGTCAGGACGATCGGGATCGCGTTGGAGAGCGTGGCGTTGATCGCGTCCTGACGGGCGCCGTCGAAGCCGAAGACCGCGAGCAGGCCGTAGAGGAACGTCACGATCAGGGCGGGGCCCCACATCGTGTAGTCCCGCATCTGGAGGAACGTCTGGGTCGGGGACAGCACGATGCCCTGCAGCAGCTCCTTCCAGTGCAGCCGCGGGCCGGCCGGCGGCACCGAGGCCTGGCCGGCGCGGTAGGTTTCGCCCTCGCTGTAGGGGTCCTCGCCGACGGAGAAGGCCTGGGTGTGGCCCGGGTTGTTGGCCGCGTAGGGATCCGCGGTGTGAGGGTGGCCCCGGCCGTCGTCGCCGAAGTACTCCGGTTCACCGTGGCTCTGCGGCGCCTGCCACTGCGGCCGCCCACCGTAGGGTCCCGCCCCGCCGTACTGCTGCTGCGGCGGTGCAGCGGGGTAGCCGTGCGACGGGGCCTGCGGCGCCTGCTGTCCGTACGGGGGGTGTTGCGCTCGCGCTTGCGGGGCACGGCCGTCCCGGCCGCCGCGTCCGATCCTGAATCCAGCCACGTCTTCGAACGTACCTGGTGTCGGGGGGTGGCGTGTGGGGGGCGGGGGAATGGGGACGGGTTTGGGGCTGAGCTGTGACATCCCCTAGGGGACCGTCAGGCGGGGAGTCAGGGCCGTGTTCACTTCAGACGGCCTCATAGATGTAGAAGTTGGCGAAGGAGGTGAGTCTGCCGTCCCCGCCGGTGTGGGGGTAGGCGTTCTTTACCCTCTCTCGGAGTCGCCATCCTGGGAATTTCTTTTCGATGTCGCGCGTCACGGGCCGGTGCCGGACATGTGGGGGGACGTATTCGTGGACGTCGAGACTGCTCGAGTCGCTTGTGTAGAGAATCACGAATCTTCTAGCTGCCCCAAAAATATGTTCGAGATGAAGGAGGTAAATCTCGTCCTCTACCAAGTGGTAGATGACGTCGAGCGACAGGGACAGATCCGCGGTCAGGAACCGCGCTTCGTCCCTGAAGGTGCGCGGATCGTATCCGAGGAAGCTTTTGGTGGTATCTCCCGAGAACTCTCGCATAGCCTTCCGCAGGCCAGTCTCGGAGACGTCGACACCGAGGTAACGCGGGTATGCCGCGAGCCGCAGTTGCCGTCCATCGCCGCATCCGAATTCGATGACAGAGGACACGCTGTTCTCTTTGACGAAGGTGTTGAGGATCTGTGCCTTGAACTGCGCGAGCGCCCCCTCGGAACCGCAGCCGGATGTGCCTCCCTGCGCGTAACGGCGCTCCCAGTATTCCCTTGATCCGGGGAAGCAGTGCTTGGAGACCATTTTTGAGAGGACATCGGCTGCCGAGCCCGTGAGGGGCAGTCTGCGCAGACTCTGCTTCATCGTTTCGATGACGGCCATGGGTGCCCCGATCTGTCGAATCGAAATGGCTGGTACCGCGGCCCGGGCAGGGGCCTCTCCGTGTACGTTTCAGCCGACAGTTGACCTGTACCAGGCATATGTGTCCGCAATTCCTTCGGAGAGCTTGATCGCTGGAGCCCATCCCAGCGAAGCGATCCTCGAGATGTCCAGGACCTTGCGGTATGTTCCGTCCGGCTGACTCGTGTCCCATTCGATGGAACCCTCGTAGCCCACCACGGACGCCACGATGTCCGACAGTTCCTTGATGCTGAGGTCTTCGCCCGTACCCACGTTGATGGGGGAGTCCGAGTCGTAGCGGTCGAGGAGCATCAAACACGCTCGTGCCAGGTCGTCTACGTGGAGGAATTCTCGACGCGGCGTTCCGGTACCCCAGTTGACTACTTTGGGAGCCATATGGATCCGGGCCTCATGAAACCGCCTGATCAGCGACGGTAGCACATGCGAGTGTTCGGGGTGGAAATTGTCATCAGGGCCATACAGATTGGTGGGCATGGCGCAGATCCACGGTAGGCCATGCTGTCGTCGCACGGCCCTGACGTGCATGATTCCGGCGATCTTGGCCAGTGCGTATGCTTCATTGGTCTCTTCCAAGGCGCCGTTGAGGAGAGCTTCCTCGCGGATGGGTTGATCAGCTGCTTTTGGGTAGATGCAGCTTGAGCCCAGGAACAGCAGACGCTGCACGCGGTACTGCAGGGCCGCGTCCAGGACGTTCACCTGGATGCGTAGATTCTCAGAGATGAACTCGGTCGGCCTGGTGGCGTTGGCCTTGATTCCCCCCACCCGCGCCGCCGCCAGGATGACGGCATGCGGGCGATTGGCTGCGAACCAGTTGAAGACGGCCGGACGGTCCCTCAAGTCCAGTTCGGCTGAGCCGGGTCCGAGCAGCGCAGTGAACCCTTCGTTGGTCAGGTGTCTCCAGAGTGCGCTGCCAACAAGCCCATTCCGTCCGGCAACAAAGACCGGAGCCGAACGGTCCGTTGGCTGCGTGATGGTTGACAGCGTGGGTGCGGTGCTCATCAGTGGCGCTCCTGGCAGCCGGGGCACGGTGGGTTGAGGTCTCAGCCTATTACCTAAAGGAGCGAACGGAACACATCGTCAGGATACGGGGAAACCACCGACAAATTCCCTATTCTGGCCCTGTGGTTCGGCCCGCTGCATGGGAGAGGCCCGGCAGCCCTGGTCCAACGTCACGCCACAAGCGAGGAGCGCACGTGACCGCCAAGAAGGCCCTTATCACCGGCATCACCGGCCAGGACGGCTCCTATCTTGCGGAGCTGTTGCTGGAAAAGGGGTACGTGGTCCATGGCATCGCACGCCGCGCCTCGACGTTCAACACCCAGCGCATCGACCATCTCTATGAGGACCCGCACGACCCGCAGGCCCGGCTCTTCCTGCACTACGGCGACCTGACGGACGGGACACGGCTGGCCAACCTCTTGGAGAGCCTGCAGCCGGACGAGGTGTATCACCTGGCCGCTCAGTCCCACGTACGCGTTTCCTTCGATGAACCGGAATTCACCGGGAACTGCACGGGCCTGGGCACCACGAGACTGCTGGAGGCCATCCGGTCCGTGGGCCTGTCCTGCCGCTTCTATCAGGCCTCCAGCTCGGAAATGTTCGGCGCCGCGCCGCCTCCCCAGCGCGAAGACACACCATTTCATCCGCGCTCCCCGTACGGGGTGGCCAAGGTCTACGCGTACTGGGCGACGCGCAACTACCGAGAGGCATACGGGATGTTCGCGGTGAACGGCATCTTGTTCAACCACGAATCCCCACGTCGCGGCCCGACCTTCGTTACCCGAAAGGTCGCCACAGCCGCAGCGCGCATCAAGGCGGGACTGCACGAGCGGGTCTATCTGGGCAACCTCGACGCACGGCGGGACTGGGGTTATGCGGCTGAGTACGTCGAGGCGATGTGGCGGATGTTGCAACAGGACGCGCCGGACGACTACGTGATCGCCACCGGCGTCAGCTACAGCGTCCGCGACTTTGTTGAGCAGTGCTTCGAACACGTGGGCCTGGACTGGCGCGAGCACGTGTGTTTCGATGAGCGCTACTTGCGGCCGACAGAGGTCGACAACCTGGTGGGTGACGCCTCCAAGGCCGAACGGCTCCTCGGCTGGCGACCGACCGTGTTCGCCCCCGAACTCGCCCGGCTCATGGTCGATGCCGAACTCGAAGCGCTGTCGCATCCCAAGGTCCCGGCAGCTCAGACACCCGAGCGCGGGGTCCTTGCCTCACTCGTGGTGTGAGGCGCCTGATCCTGGTCTTCCCGCGTCGGCGGCGGCGCGCAGATGCTCGGCGGCGCGCGCAGTGCCTTCAGGCGAGAACCCGACCGGCCACTGTGGTGAAACAACGATGCATGGCGCGTCGGTCCGACTCCGCGCGCTTCCTCATGGAAGAGTCGTCGCCCACTGACGGGTACTTTCCGCTGCGCGCCTGCCGAGATCTCATGCACGTCTGCCCGGCCCCGCGATCCGGTCGGACTTCGGCCGGACGGCATCCAGCACCGTGTGACAGACAACGTGAAGTGGCTTCCATGAGTGCATCAACGCACAGCAGTTCGCAGGCTACAGCCGTCGCACCCCGCCGGGCGTCCCCCTACCTTCGTGCGGTCGCCCTGTCATCCGTCGCCAAGGCTGTCGCGCTCGTTCTGAGCGGTGGCGCCGCGCTCGTCTCGGCACGCACCGTCGTCGACGTCGTGGGAGTCTCCGGCTACGCGCTGGTCACCCTGGTCGGCACCCTGCCGACGTTCCTGACGCTGACGGAGTTGGGCATTCGGGCCGCCGTACTCGACGCATTCGCCGACAACGACCGCGAACGCATCCGACGCACCGTCGTTTCCGCGGCCCGCGCACTCACCTGCGCCGGCGCTGCCATTTGCGGTTGCGGAGCACTGACAGCTCTTTCCGGAGTTGCCGCCTCTCTGCTCGAGAGTGCCTCCGGCCCTGACCTGGCCCTGTGCATCGTGCTCGTCACAGCCCTCTTCGGCTGCAGCCTGCCGCTGAGTCTGGGGGGTGCCGCGCTCGCGGGGCTGGGACGCAACCACGTCGCGGTGCTTCTGCAGAGCGGCGGCACGGTGCTGGCACTGATCATCGTGTTGCTCGCCGCTGCAAGCAAGGCCCCCCCGGCGGTCTTCGCCGTATCCGGACTTATCGGGCAGTGCATGGCGGGTTTCACCAGCCTGATCGTGGCCGGCCGCACTTCCGGGATGCCTCTGCTCCGCACAGTGCTCTGGCCCCGGCGCCGACTGCTCGGCACCCGCATCATCCACCTGGCCGGGCCGATGGCCGTGATCAATGCGACCTCGGCGGTCGCTTATGGCACGGACCGCATCGTCCTGAGCAAATTGACCGATGCCACAGCCGTCGCGGTCTACTCCGCTGGGGCTCAGCTATATGTCCCCGCGTCCGCTCTGGTCGCGGCGTCGGCACTGCCGCTGTGGAGCCTGTTCCACCAGCGTCGTCGCGACTGCTCGATGATTCCTCGGTCGCAACTGCTACGACTGACAGCCTGTTTCGCAGGCGGTGCGGTGCTGATCGGCGCGGGTCTGGTGACAGTCGGCCCTGCGGTCGCGAGCTGGATGCTCCATGGCCGCGCCTCCGTCGGACCGGGGCTGATGGCGGCCTTCGGGGCACTGGTTCTCGCCCATGCCTTGAACTATCCCGTAGGCATGTGGCTTTCCGATGCGGCAGGACTCCGCTTCCAGGCGGTAAGGGCCGTCATCATGACTGTCGTCAACCTGATCGCCTCTGTGGCGCTCGCCCTCGTGATCGGTCCGGCGGGTCCGGTCCTCGCATCCGCCGGTGCCTACTTTCTATGCGTCACCCTCCCGTGTTATCGCAAGGTGTTCTTCCCCGGCGTGGACGATCGCGAGTGCCCGGCACCGATGACCGGCTTGGTCACTCCCGGACGTAGGGGGTGAGCCGATTCCCTTCCGGAGTTCGCCTCCACGCCCCCTTCTCAGAAAGATAATCATGGTTGAGTTGACCATGTGTTCCTCTCCGCCGAACCGGCGACACAGAGTTTCACGCCGCGATGTGCTCCATCTCTCGGGTGGAGGTCCTCGGCACCTTCCTCTTGCCGTGGCTGTCGCGTGCACAACTCTGGTAGCCGTGCACCTTCCCTTTTCCAGTCGTGGGAGAATCCCTGTCTCGGGGCTGGCGATGGTCGCGGTGTTGATGGCTCCGGACATCGGATGCTGGATCAAGGCACGGAGAGAGAACAGGACGCTCGCTGTTCTGCTCTGTTGCTGGTTCCTCTCCCAGGCAGTCTCGAATCTGTGGGCCGGCATCTCTCCGGGGCACGCGGTTCTGAAGGCCTTCACCTTTCCCGCGCTGACGGCGGTGGGGGTGTTCGTCTTTTCGCGTTTGTCGTATGGCACGGTCGCGCGAGTCGCTGCCCTGACGGTGGCTGCTTCCATCGGGTACTGTGTGTTCCTTGAAACCTATTCCTCGAGGTTCTTCCAGCAGGACCCCTGGAAGTACGGTCTTGGAATTCCGGTCACGATCGTGATCGCTGTGGCGGCCGGCTGGCTACGGCAAAAGATGGTCCCCTTGGCAGCGGTGGTGTTGCTCGCCGCAGTCTCGATGTTCCACCTGACCATGGGTTTCCGGAGCCTCGCGGCCATCTGCCTGGTGGTGACCGGGCTGCTGCTCGTACGGCGGCCGGATCGCAGTCTCACCCTTCCCCGCGCCACCTTCCTGGCCGCTGCCAGCCTGCTCGCGGTGTGGATCTCCTGCGTGATCATCACTGGGGCCATCTCACGCGGCTGGCTCGGCCAGGAGCAGTACCGGAAGCAGGCGTACCAATCTCAGGTCGAGGGCGGTTACCTGGTCGCGGCCCGCCCGGAGCTGATCGTCTCGTCGAAGATCATCGCGGAGCAGCCGTTCCTCGGCCGCGGTTCAGAGGCGTCACTGACGCCGCATGAACGCCGGGAAGCAGCCATGGCGCTTGACGAGCGAGGCTTCAACCTCTCCCTGAACGAGCAGCACAGGCTCTTCGGCAACGGAGTGAATTCCCACTCCATCGCTCTTGGTTCGTGGGTATCCGGAGGCATTCTGGCATGCGCTCCCTGGATTTTCTTCCTTCTGGTGTTGTACAGGGCAGTGATGCGGAAATGGAGTGGGCGGGAAACCCTGCTCTATCCTGTGACGCTCTTCATGGCACTCCTGATGTCGTGGGATTTTCTGTTTTCACCCTGGTCTCCCGGTTACGAGGTGATCCTGGGAATTGCGTGGAGCCTTGCCCTCGGAGCAGGCAACAAGGAACAGTGGGACAGGAAGGCGGCCTGATATTGCGACCCAGAATCGCTTGGTACACGCAGTGGGTACTGCCGCCGTCAGAGACCTTTGTCGCCCAGCAACTGAGAGCGATGAACGACATCGACGCCGCCCTGTTCGGGGTCGACTCCGTTCCAGGAATCCAAGTAGGGGGTCGGACGTTCGTACTGGGCCGCGACTGTGTGTTCGGAGCGGCCGAAGGAGTCGCCTGGAAAGCCGTGCGGCGAGCCCCACGCCTGTCGTCGGCGGTGCGGGCGTTCAGGCCGGACCTGGTGATCGCCCACCATCTGCCGAACGCCTGGCGCGTTGCCCGTCTCGTTGAGCGTTGTGGTGTCCCGCTCGCCGCCTTCTGCCACGGATCCGATCTGCTGGCAATGCACGGTTCACTACGACCCCGGTCCAGAGCCCTGAGACAGTTGGCGGCCAACTGGCCGCGACTGGTGGAAGCTGTTGAGCTCTTTCTGCCGGTATCCCAGTTCCTGGGACGGCGACTTGCGGAAAACGGAGTTCCGACGTCCCGGATCGCTGTTCACTATCTCGGTGTGCCGATTCCCGAGAGTGCCGACCTCGGGAGTGCCGCAGAGCGCTCCGGCGTGCTCTTCGTCGGTCGGCTGGTGGACAACAAGGGATGTGACTTCCTCCTGCGGGCCGTGGGCGAGATCGCCCGAGAGCGCCGTATCGAGGTCACGGTGGTGGGAGACGGGCCGCAACGACAAGCTCTGCAACACCTGGCTGCCACACTGCCTGCCGGTGCCACTGTACGGTTCCTCGGAAGTCAGCCACACGACAGCGTCTACCGCCTCATGCGAGAGCACCGGGTGCTCTGCGTGCCGAGTGTGGAGGCGCGGTCGGGCGCGTCCGAGGGCCTTGGGCTGGTCGCCTGCGAGGCTGCGGCACACGCCCGGCCGGTCGTGGTGTACGACACCGGTGGACTGCAGGAGACCGTGGTTCACGGGGAAACCGGCCTTGTGGTCCCTCAGCGGGACGTCCCAGAACTCGCGCGTGCTCTCGGGAGCGTACTCGTCGACGACTCGATGGCCACGGACATGGGACGGGCCGCGCGGCTCTTCGCCGAGGAGAAGTTCAACTTGTCGACTCAAGCTCGTCGGCTCCGCGGGCTTTTGGCCGAACGTGGACTGCTGGCGCCCCAGTGCGAACCGGAGAGGCGGCTGGGATGAACCGTGCCGTGCCACGTGTCCGACTGGTCGTCCCGACCACCGGTCGGCGCCCGTACTACATTCGGCAGTGCCTGGATTCGATCAGACGTCAATCGCAGCCGGTGGAGATCGTCATCGTCGGCCCGACAGCGGCTGCGTCGCTGTTGGAGAGTCTGGCCATGAGATACCGGTGCCGATTCGTGGCCGAACGGGCCACGGGATTGAGCAACGCGGTCAATCAGGGGTGGGAAGGTGCGGACGCGGACTACCTCGGCTGGCTCGGCGACGACGACCTGCTCGCGCAGGGAGCAGTGGCGGTCGCCATCGAGGAACTCGACAGGAACGCGGCTGCAGCCATGGTCTACGGCCGGGTGCGTGTGATCGATGCGGAGAGTAATCACATTTACACGATTCGTCCAGGAAGGCTGGCGTCATGGTTCATCAAATACGGTCAGAATTTCGTTTGGCAGCCGGGATCCCTGTACAGACGGGCTGCCCTCGGCAAAGCGGGTCTGCTGGATCCGTCCCTGCACTACGCGATGGACTATGACCTGCATCTCCGGTTGCGGCAGCAGGGCTCGCTCAGCTACGTACCGCGGCTCCTCGCCTCATACCGCCGCCATCCTGAGGCCCTGACGGCGTTGAACCCGGATCCCTATGCCGAACGTCTGATCGTGATGCGGCGGTACCTGGGTCCGGTGGCCCGGTCATTGGAGGGCTGCTGGTGGCCCGCGGCAAAGTACACCTGCCGAGCGTGGGGGTACGCGCAGATCCTGACCGGGCGGCGGGAGAAACCCGCGCCGGCCTCCTAGCACCGGAATTGTGGAAACGTATCGTCAAACGGTGACGCGGTCCTTGCGCTCGCCGAGCATCCGCAGCAGGCCGTCGCAGAAACGTGCGGCCATGTCCTCGACGGTGTAGTCCGCCGCATCCGCCGCACAGGCCGCGCGCAGTTTTTGCAATCGCGGAGCGTCGCGCAGCAGCGCCGTCACGGCGGCGGCGTAGAGAACCGGGTCATCCGGGGTGACCACGGCGTTGCGGTCACTTTCCAGGTAATCGAACTCGGGCGCATGCCAAGGCCAATTGGTCGTGACCACAGGCGTCCGCAACGCGAAGGAATCCACCGCGCACAGCCCGACCCGCCCCGGCATCAGCATGACGTCGCTCACAGCGCCGAGCAGCGCTCTGCGCTCCCCGATCACCCGACCCAGCGCCACCACCGCGCTGCCGGGCCGAGAGGCGGCATCGTCCACCAGCCCTCGATCGGTTCCTTCTCCGGCGACCAGCAGACGAAAGCCGGGCAGTTCGGCCGCGATCCGCCTGACGGACTTGAGGAGAAAGGAAATCCTCTTGGGGCTGTCCAGTCCCCCGAGGAACAGCGCGGTGAGACCGGGCACCAGGTTGTACCGCTCTCTCAGCAGTGTTGCCTCGGTGTGCTGGGGCGTTCCCGGTACGTCGGCGCGGTCGCGGGCGTCAGCCAGCTCTGTTGTGTCCACGGAGTTCCGTACGACAGTGATGCGATCGCGTGGAAAGCCGCGGCCGGCCGCGTGTGCGGCCCCGCCTTCCGTGTAGGCGAAGAACCAGGAGGCCTTCAGGGTCAGCACATCTTTTGCCCACGCCTCAAGACGGCTCACCGGCTTGGTGTACGTCCGGCCGTGCCCCCAGAGGGCAACCGGGGGAGCGTGCCCGGCGAACCGTCCGATGTGTTGTCTCAGTAGGAGTGGATACGCCTCGATGTTCTGCAGGGCCTGCCCCAGCACCACCACGTCCGCGGCAGTCGCACGGTCCTGCACACGGCACCATGACAGAGACCTTCCACCGGGCAAGGACAGCCGACGGGTGGGCACTTGCTTCGAACACAGGCAGATATCGGCGTCCCGCCGGGCTGCCTGGTCGGGCGGCGGCGATCCGTGCAGCACTTCCAGGGCGATGCCCTCGGCATCAAGGCGGGAATGCAGCAGATTGAAGAAACGTGTCCGATAGGCGGGGACATATGATTGAATGATCAGAATGCGTCGCCGGGGGGTTTTGCTGCTCGGCATGATGGCCTCACTGTTAACTGTTATTTTATGGGCGGCGACCGGGTCGTTGCCCATAAACTACGGTCGGTGCGGGCGCCGATGACTCTATCCGCTTTCTTGGTTCTGGACGTGCCGACCACAGTTGCATCGATTTCGGTGAGTCGCCGGTGGTCGTTGCGGATTACCGCAGGTTTGCAGAGAATGTTTGCTCAGGAGTCGGAGTCCGCTGGCCGGCTGAATCGGAGCCGATCCGTCACCTGAGAAGAAGGGTGCGACATGACTTGGCGTTCTCTGCGTGGCTTCACCGGAGCCGGTTACGACAAGGGGCGCTGCCTGCTTGTTCAAGCGATTTGGTTTGCCGCTCTGAATATTCTTTTCGTCAGGTGGTGGTTTCCGGCGCGATGGCGGCCGGCCTTGCTGCGGGCTTTCGGCGCGCGGATCGGGCGGCGTGTCCTGATCCGTCATCGCGTGCGTGTGCACTGGCCTTGGAAACTCGAGGTCGGTGACGATGTCTGGATCGGCGAGGACGCCTGGCTGCTCAACCTCGAAAAAATTACTATCGGGAGCGACGTCTGCGTCTCTCAGGGTGCCATGCTGTGCGCCGGGAGCCACCGGCGCCTCTCGAGTACCTTCGAGTTCGACAACGCGCCGATCGTGGTGGAATCCGGCTCGTGGGTAGCGGCCAAGGCCGTTGTTCTGCGGGGCGTGACCATCGGCCGCGGAGCGGTCGTGGGCGCCTCGGCCGTCGCTCATCGCGATGTACACCCGGGCGCGGTCGTCACGGCAGGGACCAAAGTATGAAGATCGTGCATGTCGTCACCCTGGTCAGTGACGACGGGTGCTTCGGTGGTCCGACGAGCGTGGCCATCGGACACCTCGAGGAACTGGCCGCGCGCGGCCACGACGTCGAACTGGTGTCGTTGTGGCGCGGCATGTCGACGTCCCCGGAACGGATCGGCACAGTGCCATTGAGGTCGAGACCGGCACGTGCGCTGGTCCCCGGCCGGGGTTTTCTGGGGCTGATGCATCCGCTGCTGGTCAAGGATTTGTGGCGCGCCCTGGAAGTCGTCGACGTCGTGCATATCCACGCCAGCCGCGATCTGGTCTCGCTGACAGCGCTGGCCGCCGCGATGTTGCGCCGCAAACCTTTCCTCGTGCAGACCCACGGCATGGTCCAGCCTCGACACACCGCCGTTGCCAGGATCTTCGACCGCGTCTATGTGCCGCTGCTGCGCAGGGCGCGCCGCTACCTGGTGCTCACCGACGGGGAGAGCCGGGGACTGGCCGAGGTGACCGGGGCCCAGGGGCCACCGCGGGTTCACCTGCCGAATGGAGTGCGCCCCCGGAGCCTGATGGCGGCACGCCGAAGTCGGCGCGTGCTCTATCTGGCGCGACTGCATCCCGTGAAGCGCCCTGAGGCATTTGTCGAGATGGCGGCACTGGTCCATGAACAACTGCCACAAGTGTCGTTCACCATGTACGGTCCCGACGAGGGCTCGCTGCCCACGGTGCAGGGACTGATCGCGGATCGCGGGTTGGAAGAGGTCGTTTCCTATGGTGGTGCTCTTCAGCACGCCGCGGCCGTGCAGGCGTACACCGACGCAGCCGTGTACGTGCTGCCGAGCGCCACAGAGGTATTCCCCATGACCGTTGTCGAAGCCCTCTCCACAGGAACACCCGTCGTGTGCACGGACAGTTGCGGCATTGCCGAGGAGCTGGCAGACCGGGGAGCGGCGTTGATCACCGACGGAAGCCCGGAGGCCATGGCGAAGGCGGTGTGCGCGATCCTCAGCGACGAAGCGTTGTCCCGTTCGCTTGTCCAAGCAGGCCGCCTCGCCGTCGAAGAAGCCTTCTCCATCCACGCGGTGGGTGACCGACTTGAACAGGTGTATCGCGAGGTGGTGGACTCCGCGGCGTGACGTGCTGGAAGCGGGCACCGGCGGCGGGCGCGACCGTGCCGCGCACTCAGCCGACGGCCGCGGCCCGGCTACGCGAGGCCTTCGTCTTGAGCGCTTCGCCGAGCAGTGCGGCGATCCGCATGAGACCGGCTTCCCGTCCGAGCCGCTCCCTGACATATTCAGGCCCATGCGCGCCCAGTGCGGCGGAGCGGTCCCGCTCGAAGCTCAGCTGCCGTACGGCGTCGAGCAGCGCCCTGGGGTTCTCAGGCTCGACCACGACGCCCGCGCCCGAGCGCCTCACTTCTTGCGCCGTGCCTCCCTGAGCCGTCACCGCGGCGATGACGGGTCGGCCGGCTGCGAAATACGAGGTGAGCTTCGAGGGCAGGCTCATGTCCCGTACGGATGCCCGCTGGGTCACCGCCAGCAGATCGGCGGCGGCCAGTACGTCGGGAAACTTCTCATCCTTCGCCGGCGGTACGACATCAAGGTTCGGCAGCCCCTCGGCAAGGCGCTCCAGGCGGGACCGCTGGTTGCCGTCACCCATGAGTACGAAACGAATGCGTGGGGTGTCGCCGACCGTGATACGAGCGGCATCAACGAGTACCTCGAGTCCCTGCTTCAGCCCCATGGACCCGGAGTGCAGCACCACGACCTCGTCCCGGTGCCAGCCCAGCTCCTCGCGCACCGCACTACGGTCGCCCGTCGGGCATGACACGTGAGTCCAGTTCGGCACGACTCTGATACGCGATGCCGGCACGCCGATTGCGCTGACCGGCTTGACGAACGATTCGTGGACCACGCCCACGAGCGCTGCCGAACGCAGCACCCGTGCCTCCGCTCCGGCCACCAGGAAGGCCACCCGTCGGCCGCCGCTGATCCCGCTCTGTGCCGCCGCGGCACCCATGAGGTCTTGGACGACGACCACGTGCGGTACCTCGTGACGGTGTGCGCATCGGGCGCCCAGGACGGCTCCCGCCAGGCTCGGCATCTGGCTGAGCACGATGTCGGGGCGCATGGAGGGCGGACGGAACCACCCATGTGCCAGAAAGCTCGCCTCGTACATGGCCCTGAGGAGGGCTGTCTGACGTGACGGAACATAGTGGCGACGGCGGTGCAGGTGCACTCCGCGCCGGACTTCCTCGGCTCGCCAACGTCCGCGATAGTCGTCGTGCACCCGCCAGGCCGGGTAGTGCGGCATACCCGCGAGGACGTGCACCTCCGCCCGCAGGGCCGCCAGGTGCTCGGCGGTCTGGGCGGCGTACGGCCCGATCCCCGAGTGCTCAGGCGCGTAATTGGTCGAGAACATCAGTACTCGACGACCATCGAGCAGACTCGTGACCGCTGTCTCTTCCGTCCGGCCAACCGACACCCGTTCATATGGACCGGTCACCTGACTGTTGCCCACTCTCGCTGCGCGACGATGAACACCGAAGACGGCCGTAGTTTCTGCCAGGAATTGACGGCGTGGTACCGGTAGTTCCATGCCGTCGCGATGGACAGCGAGCGGTCGATTACGGCTCCCAGCCGTGACGCATAGATGTTGCACCCGACCAGTCGGCTGATCCGCTGGGAGAGTGGCATGCAGCAGAGCATGCTCGACTTGATCAAAAAACCCGAGTCACGGAGCGCAGCCTCAAGCAACTTGCGTGGAATTCCACGTTCCCGTTTTGTCAGCCCGGGGCGGCGGCCAGAGCGCCAGTCCCCCATGGAGATGACTGGTTCCCTGATGACAACCCACCCCCCCGGACTCGCCACACGCCCCATCTCGTGGATGATTTTGGTTACGTTCGCGATGTGGTGCAGCACCCCGAAGCACACGACCAGATCGAATGTCGCGGACTGGAACGGCATTACGCCCGTGGGAGATGGATCCACATAACGCAGTGGCATACCCCGGAACTCCTTGCGGCGTAGTCGAGTCGACGGCTCGAGGATGGTGATCTCATCGATCCGGTCCAGCACCGGAGAGAACTCGAAACCGAACGAACTTCCTACACCCAGGGCATGTGTGAAGCGTCCGGGGGGTAGCAATCGATAGCCGTTCTGCCAATTCAGTCCATGGTAATCGTACTTTTCTGCCGTGGTGTCGCTGCCTCCCAGATCTGCGTACGCCTCGCACTCGTCGGCGAACCACTCGTCGATTTGTTGAGGGGTGAAATCGTCCCCCCAGAGCCGGTCGCCGGACAGGTAGAGCTCAGTAAATGTATCGGAAGTGGTGGCCATGGGGCGCATGTTAGTCGTCGTAGCGTTGCCGGGTGCGCGACTCGCCTGTGCACAGGCGTTTCGCCGACCGTGCTGCCACCACGCTTCGGCTGCTTCCCTTGAAAATGGTCCATGATGCGGCATGCTTGGCGTATGGCTCTGCACAAGACTATTCTTCGACGGGCACGAAAATCAATCCGCCGCCTGGGTGTCGACCTCGTACGCTATCCGCAGGAGTCTTTGAACAGCTGCGTCGTTCGTTTGCTGGAGGCGCATCGCGTCGATCTGGTTCTCGACGTCGGCGCAAACTCCGGTCAATACGCGAGCATGTTGCGGCGTCTTGGTTATCAGGGCCGGATGGTGTCCTTCGAACCCCTGCAAGAGCCTTTTCGTCGACTCCGGCAGACGGCGGCGAATGATCCGCTGTGGACGGTGATCTCCTGTGCAGTCGGTGACACGTCGATGTCCGTGACGGTTAATGTCGCGGGAAACAGCGGGGCGAGCAGCTCCGTGCTGCCGATGTTGCCCCGGCATGTCAAGGCGGCACCCCACTCCAGGTATGTCGGGCGTGAGGAGGTGCAACAGCATCGCCTCGACGAAATGTGGAGCGAATTCGTGAGAACAGGAGATCGGGTTTTTTTGAAGATGGACGTGCAGGGTTATGAACGGAATGTCCTGCGCGGGGCCGGTGAGCGGCTGGACGACTGTACGGGGCTGCAACTCGAGGCATCACTCGTCCCGTTGTACGACGGCGGAATGCTCTATCGGGAAGCGCTCGACCTGGTCGAGAAGCACGACTTCTCGCTGATGTCCGTGCTGCCAGGCTTTCACAATCCCGGCACGGGGCAGATGTACCAGTGCGACCTAGTTTGTTTCCGTGAATGAGCGGGACGGTCAGTAGGCGCCGTCGCCCGCTACGACGGCGCGCAGCGTCCGGCAGAGGACGCCGACGTCCACCGTGGGGGACCAGTTGTCGACATACCGGAGATCCAGGGCGATCGTCTCGTCCCACGACAGATCGGAGCGCCCGCTGACCTGCCACAGGCCGGTCAGTCCCGGCTTGACGCTCAGCCTGCGCAGCTCCACTTCGTTGTACGCGGCCACCTCGTCGGGCAGCGGCGGTCTTGGGCCGACCAGGGACATGTGCCCCAGCACCACGTTGAACAGCTGGGGCAGCTCGTCCAGGGAGTAGCGGCGCAGCACCCTGCCGACACGGGTGATGCGCGGGTCGCGGCGGATCTTGAACATCCGGCCGTCCTGTTCATTGGTCCCGGCCAGTTGCTGCCGCAACCGATGCGCGTCGGCGACCATGGTGCGGAACTTGGCCATGGTGAAGGGCACTCCGTCGCGGCCGATACGCGTCTGCCGGTGCACGACCGGGCCCGGGGAGTCGAGGCGCACGGCCAGGGCGACGACCGCGAACAGCGGGGCGAGCAGCACGATCAGGAGGGCCGCACCTAGTCGGTCGGTGACCGACTTCAGGAGGACGGCGAGCCCGCGCCTGAGCGGCGGTGCCACGTTCAGCATGGTCAGTCCGGCCACGGAGAAGACGCCCACGCGGCGTCCGGCCACCTCGGTCAGGCCCGGTACGACCACCAGTCGGCACCCCTCGCCGTGCAGCGCCCAGGACAGCCGGCGCAGGCGGGTTCCGGCCATGTGCGCTCCCGGTACGACCAGGACCACATCGGCGTGCAGCCGCCGGGCTGCCGCCAGCACCGGGGCGGAGTCGGCCGACATGCGCTGGGGCGCCTGTCTGTCGAGGCGGGCGGCGACGGGGGCCAGTGCCTGGGGGTCCTCGTTGCCGATCGGACACACGCCGACCACGACGAACTCGTGGTCGGTCCGCCGCGCGAGATGGCCGACCAGACCGTCGACGGCGTGCGCGTCCCCGATCACCAGGGCCCGGCGCACCACCCGGCCGTCGCGGCGACGGGCGACCAGGTGTCGGTGGATCAGCGCGTGTGCGACGGCGCTCGTCGGGGCGCACGGCGCCAGGGCGGCGAGTGCGAGGAGGAAGGGGGACTCCTCGCCCGTCGCCGCCCGTACCACCGCGAGCAGCCCGACCAGGACCAGCCAGTCCTGCAGGGCGGGTCGCAGGGCGCTGTGCTCGCCGAGACGGTGTTCGGCGTAGCGGTTGCGTGAGGTCCGTACGAGCAGCCAGGCCGCGGTGGCCACCGTCGTGTAGACCACCGCGTGCGCGCCGGCCACCAGGGCGAAAGCCAGATACACCGGGACGGCGGCGCCGGCCGCGTCACTGAGGGCGGCGGCCGGCGCGTACCAGAAGGGCTTGCGGGAGCGGCGCCCGGCCGGTGGCTGCTCCCGGATGACCTGGGTCCCCGGATGTCGTGCAACCGGTACCTGGGACATGGTCTCCCCGAACAGCCACATTCGCCCTCCAAGCGGGATGAAAAGGGACTAATTGAGTGTGTATGGCTGTCATTGAAGGAGTGCGGTGCGACGCTGGGTGACGAGGGAAGCTCACCCGATGAGCAGACCCCATGCCGGTTGCATATGCCCTGAGCTGGGCCCGGACAGGACCCCGGACATGCGAGGGGCCGGGGTCCCATCCTGAGACCCCGGCCCCTCGGCGGCGTACGAGCCCGGTTACTTCACGGGCTCCGGCTCCGGCTCGCTCTCCGCGTCCGCCTGGCCCGCCGGCGGCTCGTCCACCGGCGTCTTGACGGAGTCGAGCAGCAGCTGGGCGACGTCCACGACCTGGATGGACTCCTTGGCCGTGCCGTCGTTCTTCTTGCCGTTGACCGAGTCCGTGAGCATGACCAGGCAGAACGGGCACGCCGTCGAGACGATGTCCGGGTTGAGGGAGAGGGCCTCGTCGACGCGCTCGTTGTTGATGCGCTTGCCGATCCGCTCCTCCATCCACATGCGGGCACCACCGGCGCCGCAGCAGAAGCCGCGCTCCTTGTGGCGGTGCATCTCCTCGTTCCTGAGGCCCGGGACCTTGCCGATGATCTCGCGCGGGGGCGTGTAGATCTTGTTGTGGCGGCCCAGGTAGCACGGGTCGTGGTAGGTGATGATGCCCTCGACCGGGGTGACCGGGACCAGCTTGCCCTCGTCGACGAGGTGCTGGAGCAGCTGGGTGTGGTGGATGACCTCGTAGTCGCCGCCGAGCTGCGGGTACTCGTTGCCGATCGTGTTCAGGCAGTGCGGGCAGGTCGCGACGATCTTCTTCGCCGACTTCGGCTTCTTGGTCGCGGGGTCCACGTTGCCGTCCTCGTCGAGGGACTCGCCGAACGCCATGTTCAGGGCCGCCACGTTCTCCATGCCGAGCTCCTGGAACAGGGGCTCGTTGCCCAGGCGGCGGGCGGAGTCACCGGTGCACTTCTCGTCGCCGCCCATGATCGCGAACTTGACGCCCGCGATGTGCAGCAGCTCGGCGAAGGCCTTGGTGGTCTTCTTCGCGCGGTCCTCCAGGGCGCCGGCGCAGCCGACCCAGTACAGGTACTCGACCTCGGTGAGGTCCTCGATGTCCCGGCCGACGACCGGCACCTCGAAGTCGACCTCCTTGGTCCACTCCAGGCGCTGCTTCTTGGCCAGACCCCAGGGGTTGCCCTTCTTCTCCAGGTTCTTGAGCATCGTGCCCGCCTCGGACGGGAACGCGGACTCGATCATCACCTGGTAGCGGCGCATGTCGACGATGTGGTCGACGTGCTCGATGTCCACCGGGCACTGCTCGACGCAGGCGCCGCAGGTCGTGCAGGACCACAGCACGTCCGGGTCGATGACGCCGTTCTCCTCGACCGTGCCGATCAGCGGGCGCTCCGCTTCGGCGAGCGCTGCCGCGGGCACCGAGGCGAGCTGCTCCTCGGACGCCTTCTCCTCGCCCTCCATCGTCTTGCCGCCGCCGGCCAGCAGGTACGGCGCCTTGGCGTGCGCGTGGTCCCGGAGGGACATGATCAGGAGCTTCGGGGAGAGGGGCTTGCCCGTGTTCCAGGCGGGGCACTGCGACTGGCAGCGGCCGCACTCGGTGCAGGTGGAGAAGTCCAGCAGGCCCTTCCAGGAGAACTGCTCGACCTGGGAGACGCCGAAGACGTCGTCGTCGCCGGGGTCGGTGAAGTCGATCGGCTTGCCGCCGCTCGTCATCGGCTGGAGAGCGCCCAGGGCCGTACCGCCGTCACTCTCCCGCTTGAACCAGATGTTCGGGAAGGCGAGGAAGCGGTGCCACGCGATACCCATGTCCGTCTTGAGCGATACCGTGATCATCCAGATGAAGGACGTCGCGATCTTGATCATCGCGGTGAGGTAGACCAGGTTCTGCAGGGTGCCGATGCTCAGCCCGTGGAAGGCGGCGACCAGCGGGTACGAGGCGAAGTACCCGGCCTCGTAGTGGTGGACGCCGGCCAGGGCGCCCTCCAGGCCGCGCAGGGTCATGATCGCCAGGCCGATGATCAGGATCACGGCCTCGACGAAGTACGCCTGGCCGAAGTTGGAGCCCGCGAACCGGGACTTGCGTCCGGGTCGGGTGGGCAGCGACAGCTGGCGGATGACGATCAGGGTGAGGATGCCGAGCGTCGTCATGGTGCCGACGACCTCGACGAACAGTTCGTACGGCAGCCAGTGCCCGATGACCGGCAGCGCCCAGTCGGCCTCGAACAGCTGCCCGAAGGCATTGATCAGGGTCAGGACCAGGGTGAAGAAGCCCACCGCCACGAACCAGTGCGCGACGCCGACGATGCCCCAGCGGTTCATGCGGGTGTGGCCGAGGAACTCCTTGACCACGGTGACGGTGCGCTGGGTGGGGTCATTGGTACGGGTGCCGGCGGGCACGTTCTGTCCGAGCCGCACGAAGCGGTAGATCTGGCCGATGGCTCGGGCGAACAACGCCACGCCGACCACGGCCAGGACCAGCGACACGATGATCGCGGCGAGTTGCATTTGGGGGCTCCTCGGGCCTGCGAGGGGTTTCCTTCGTCGTACTTCCTGTGTACTCCGAAGGTGGTGATTACTAAGCGGTAACTTATGCAGTCCGTCTGAGACTACCCACTTCTCCCGCCGCACTGTAGTGGGGTGAGCGGTGATCTGCGTCGCTGTGGGAAGGCTCGCTTCCGGTTCAGCGCGCGGTGGGGCGCACCGGCTGCGCCGGCGCGAAGGTCACACGGAACATCTTGGGCCAGAACTTGCCCGTGATGAGGAACTGGTCCGTTCCGGGGACGGCCGCGATGCCGTTGAGGACGGATCCTGGGACGCGTTCGTCGGCTCGCAGGAGGCCCGAGGCGTCGATGCCGGCTGTCACCGCGCCGGTGGCGGCGTCGAGGCGCACCAGGCGGTCGGTGGGAAAGACGTTGGCGTAGACGGCGGTGCCGACGCACTCCAGCTCGTTCAGTCCCGCCACCGGCCGGCCGTTCTCGGTCACGGTGACCTCGCCCGTCTTCGCGAGCGTGCGCGGGTCACGGAAGGTCAGCCGCGCCGAGCCGTCGCTCGTCACCAGCCGCCGCCGACCGCGATCCAGGCAGATGCCCCAGCCTTCGTCCGGGTAGGGGACGCGGCGCAGCTCCCTCAGCGTCGCGGCGTCCCTTTCGACGGCGATCCGGTTCCGCCACGTCAATTGCCACAGGGTACGACCGACCAGGGTGATCCCCTCACCGAAGAGGGTGGCGGGCAGCGCGGCGTACACCGTGGGCGGTGTGCCGGGCGGCCCGGCCCGTACGGAGGACCGGCCGGACAGTCCGGTGCCCTCGTAGAGCGTGGCGTCGGCCATCTCCAGGCCCTCGGTGTATGCCTTCGGGTCGTGAAGGACGGTTTCGATCACCTTCACCCGCAGACGCTCGGTCCGGTGTGCGGAGGCCTGGCGTCCGCGCACGGCCCAACTTCCGGCCGCGTCGTCGGGGGCGCCGCCCCGTGCCGGGGCGCGGGTCGCGGAAGACGCGAGCACCAAAGCACCCGCGAGCGCGACGGCTGCCGCCGAGCGCAGCGGCTCAGACACCGCAGGCCTCTCCGGCCGGCTTCACGGTGGCCAGCAGCGGTGTCACCAGTGGTTGCTGGAGCAGGGTGGGGGTGCCGGTGGCGTGGGGCTCCAGCAGATGTAGGACCAGCGTGCGGTGGGAGCGGGCCGGCAGTTCCAGGTCCAGCGTGAACACCGCGTGGCCCCGTTCGACGCCCAGCGCGAGCTGCGCGGGACGACCGTCGAGCGTGGCGCCGGTGAACACGGCTCCGGTCCCGGCGTAGTACGACACCAGTAGCCGGTTGTCGCCCGGACGGGTCCGGTAGGGCGGGCGGTCCGGCCGCAGTGTGACGTAGGCGGGCAGGCCGGAGGTCGGGGCCCGGTTGGTCAGGGTCACGGTCACCGTGACCGCGCGTCGGCCGCCCGAGCAGCCACCCGCCTCCCAGGTCAGGCTCCGGTCCAGGTAGTAGTCCAGCTTGGAGCCTGCCGCATTGTTCACCACGAGCCCCGCGAAGGGGCCGGGCGCGTCCGGCAGCGTGCCCGAGTAGGGGCGCGTCTCGAGGAGGCGCTGTTCCTCTGGGTGTGCGCTCCACACTTTGATCCGGCCGTCCCGCTGGGCGTCGTTGACGGCGACGAGCAAGGCCGGCAGCCGGCGCGTGTCTTCGGCGGCGGCGATCAGCGGCCCGGCGGCGGCGCGGGCCGCGTCGACGAAGAACGCCTTGCGCCGGCTGACGTCCTTGTAGAGCGCGTAGCTGGCTCGTTCCGTGAGGTCCACGACGTTGTCGGCGGTGAGTGCGGTGCCGTCTGCCATGCGCGCCGGACCGGTGACCCTCAGGAAACGGCTCAGGGTGACCGGGTCGACGGCCATCGCTCCGTCCACCTGCTCGCCGGTGTGCCCCCGCCAGGCCGCGGCCCAGATACGGGCCGCGTAGGGGAAGTGCGGGCTCATGTTGGAGTTGACCCACACATGGGTGGGGTCGCTGCCCGCGTAGCGGGCGTTGAAGTCGGCTCCCAGGTCGATGTCCGCCTTCACCGTGCCCATCTCGCTGTCGTTGCCGAACCGCTCGAAGGAGAGGTGGCCCCGGTCGGCCCGCAGCACGGCGAAGGCTCCGGGCAGACCTCCGGTGCCGCGTGCTTCGGCGAAGTTCTGGAACGCGAGGAAGTAACGCCGTTCCCCCTGCGCCCCGAGCATGGACGGCAGGACGCGGGCCGCCACGGAGGCGTCGGTCGTCACTGGGACGAGGCGGTCGATCTGCTGCGCGAGGACGGCACGGGCCCGGTCGGCCGCCGGCAGCCAGGTGGAGCGGGGCAGCCCGTGTACGTCCGCCTGGACCTGGGTCGCGACGTCTGCCGCCCGCGCGACATCGGGCGCGTGCTTCTGCAGGGACATGAGCGCCTCGGACATGCCGGTACCGCGGGCGTCGGGCGCCGGCAGCACTCGCGTCAGCGGAGCCAGCACGTCCCCGGCCAGCCGGTCCGCCGCATACGCGGCGCCGCGCACGATTCTGAGCGGGCCCCCGAGGAACGGCACATGGGCGGCGGTGTACCAGGCAGGGCCGGTGGTGAGGCGGTGCGCCCGGCCTGCGTGGGCGGCAGCGGACTGCACCGCCCGCTGCCGTTCCCGCTCCGGGCCGCCCACGGGTGCGGCCGCCACGGACTGGCGCAGCGCGTCGAGGTCCCTCTGTGCCGCGAGCAGCTCCGAGCGGGCGAGCACTCCGGTGACGCCGATCCAGACGGCGCCCGCGAGGGGGAGCGCCGCACCGGCCAGCAGGACGAATCCGAGTGTGCGACGTCGGCCGGTCGGGGGGAAGCGGGCGGCGCCCTGGGCAGGGCCGGGACGCCGTGGTTCCGCCGTACGGATGTCCTGGTCCGTCATGAACTGCGGCGACGGCGTACGGCCAGCATCGTGCCACCGCCCACCATGAACAGGGCCGCTGCGGTGCCACCGAGTACCAAGGTCCCGTCGCTGCCCGTCGCCGCGAGACTCCTGTGATGGTCGTGGTTCTGGTGCTGGTAGTCCGCCCGGTCGCCGACTGCGACGCGTCCGTGCGAACCGCCCGGACCGTCGTCATGTCCGCCGTGCCCACTGTGGTGTCCCGGACTGCCGGGATGGGTGGGCCGGTGGGTCGGGCTCTTGGTCGGTCGCGGGCTCTTGGTCGGGGTGGGGCTGGGGCTGGGAGGCGGGGGTTGCGTGAGCCCGCCCTGGACGAAGACGGTGACGCCGACGCTGACCTCGGCGTTGTCCGCGGTGACCCGGAGGACGTGCCAGCCGTTGACGGCGTTCTTCGGGATGGTCACGGTCCCCGACACCGATCCGTCGCCTGCGGCCGTGAAGTGGCCGAGGACGACCGGCGTCGATTCCAGCAGTACCGTGATGGGCGCGTCGTGCGGGAAGACCTCCGCAGGGACGCTGAAGTCCACCGGCTCCCCGGCCGTCAGCGTGGTGCCGGCGGGCAGGGTCAGGGGTGGGGTCGGCGGGTACGGTTGCCCGAAGGCGGCCTGCGCCCCCACCAGCGGTGCCCCGATGAGCATGGCAGCCGATGCTGCCGATGCCAGAGCAACCCGCCATCTGCGCGGTGCTGTCATCTTCTTCACTCTCCTCGACTTCTGTCAGGGCCAGGCCAGCAGCGTCGGCCGTTGTCAGGATGTGGGTACCAACATCTAGATACATGGAATAAATGGGACATACCGACATCTGTCGTAGTGGCGACGCCCAGAAGTCACCGGATGGGGCAGCCACGACCCGCCGATGGCCCACGCCGCCGTATCGAATGGCCGAGCGGTGGGCGCCCGGGCAGTTGTCCGATGGTCGGACATGGGGGTGGCTCCCCCAGTGCAAGCACGCGAGTCCCTATCTTCGCTGCGTGTAAAGGGAACAAATTGCCCCGTTTCGGGCGGTTCTCTCGGTTCTAAGAGGGGTGCAGCTTGGATTTCCACGGATTCCTGAAGGCTCTCGCCAGACGCTGGCCGACCGTCGTGGTCTGTCTGGTTCTCGCGGTCGGGGCGGCACTCGCCGCGACGGGCTTGAGCATCCCCGTCTACGAGGCCAGGACCCAGCTCTTCGTCGCCACTCACACCGGGGACGACTCCGCGCAGTTGAACCAGGGTCAGAGCTTCTCGCAGGCGCGCGTGCAGTCGTACGCCGAAATCGTGACCACTCGTCAGGTGACGGCGCCCGTCGTGAAACAGCTGAAGCTGCGCAGCACGCCGGAGGAGTTGGCATCCCGGATCACCGCTGTAGCCCCCCTCAACACCGTGCTCATCGACATCACCGTCCGGGACACCGCACCCCAGCGTGCGGCGCGCATCGCCAACGCCGTTGCGGAACGGTTCATTTCCGTCGTCGAGCAGTTGGAGACACCCAAGCATCCGGCCGGCACGAAGCAGTCCAAGAAGGGCCGTACGGGCGGTGACGACGCTCCGGTCTCGCCGGTGTCCCTGGGTGTCACCCAGGAGGCCGTCGCCCCTGTCGTCCCCGTCTCGCCCCGCCCGCTGCTGAACCTGGGCGCAGGCGCGCTCGCGGGGCTGCTGCTCGGTGCCGGACTCGTGGCCCTGCGGGAGACGCTCGACACCACGTTCAAGACGAGCGAGACGCTCGGCGAGTTCACCGCACTGCCCGGCCTCGGCACCATCCCGTATGACAAGAACGCCCCCAAACGGCCGCTCGCCAACAGCGATGGGCACTCCAAACGAGCCGAGGCCTTTCGCAAGCTGCGCACCAACCTGCAGTTCTCCCAGGTCGACGATCCGCCGCGGATCATCGTGGTGACGAGTTCGGTACCCGGGGAGGGCAAGACCAACACGGCGGTGAATCTCGCCCTGTCGCTCGCGGAGGCCGGTGTCTCGACCTGCCTGGTGGACGGCGACCTGCGCCGCCCGTGCGTGGCGCCCACCTTTGGTCTCGTCCAGGACGCCGGTCTGACCACGGTGCTCATCGGGCAGGCCCGCATCGAGGACGTGATGCAGCAGGTCGTGGGCGGGCTCTCGGTGCTCGCCGGCGGCGCGGTACCGCCGAATCCGACAGAACTGCTCGCCTCCACGCGTATGAAGGAGGTGCTGCAAGAGCTGGCGGACATCTACGAGGTCGTGATCGTCGACACCGCGCCCCTGCTGCCGGTCGCCGACACAGTCGGACTCGCCTCGCTCACCCAGGGCGCGCTGCTCGTCGTGCGCGCCGCGAAGACGAGCCGGGAACAGGTCCGCACCGCCGCGGAGTCGCTGGAGCGCGTGGGCGTCCGCATCCTCGGCACCGTCTTCAGCATGGCCCCGGTGCCAAAGGGAGGCCGCTACGGCCGCTACGGCACCTACGGCTACGGGAGCTACGGAGAACTGCCCGCGCCCCGTGCTTCGGCTCACCGGACGGAGGCGGCCGCATCCGCGGGGACACCTGTGACCGGTGGGAGATGACCCGCATCCTCTTCGTCTGCACGGGCAACGTGCACCGCTCGGTATTCGCCGAGCGGCTGCTGGCGGCGCGGCTTCCGCCCGGGTCCTCCCTGCGGCCGGAGAGCGCCGGCACGGAGGCGTGGCACCGCTCTCCCATGGAGGACGCCACCAGTGCGGTGCTGAAGGAGCTCGGTGGTGACGGCTCGGGGTTCGTCTCCCGCCCGCTCACGGACCAGCTCGTCGCGAGCGCCACGCTGGTCCTGGGGCTCGCGCGCGAGCACCGGGAGGCGGCGGTGCGGCTCGCTCCGTGGGCGATGCGGCGCTGTTTCACGCTGAGGGAGTTCATGCGGCTCGCGGACGAGAGCGGCGGGGGTGTGGGCGGTTTCCAGGCCCTGGTGGCGGCCGCGGCCGCCCGCAGGGGGACCGCCGCCCCGGTGCCGCCGGACGAGGACGACGTCCCGGACCCCTGGGGCAGGCCCCGGCATGAGCTGTACGAGTGCGCCCGGGAGATCGACGGGACAGTGAGCAGGCTGGCCCGGCTGTGGGTCATGAGCGACGGGGGTGCATCATCGGTGGGGGACAAAACGGTATGAGGGGGAAGCTTGCTCTTTTTCCCTGCGTGTTCTGCACCCGCTGCCACCTGCGGTGATTCCCCGATTGCTGAACGGTGCCGGATAAAAGTTGAGTCCCTCGGACTCAGCTCTGTTGACGCCGCGCCGACCCTCGTGCATCCTTGAGCCTGTTCCACTCAAGTCAGCTGGAGGATTCACCATGGCACGTGCGGTCGGCATCGACCTGGGCACGACTAACTCCGTCGTCAGCGTTCTGGAGGGCGGCGAGCCCACCGTCATCACCAACGCCGAGGGTGCCAGGACCACGCCGTCCGTCGTCGCCTTCGCCAAGAACGGCGAGGTGCTGGTCGGCGAGGTCGCCAAGCGCCAGGCGGTCACGAACGTGGACCGGACCATCCGCTCGGTGAAGCGCCACATGGGCACCGACTGGAAGATCTCGCTGGACGGCAAGGACTTCAACCCGCAGCAGATCTCCGCGTTCATCCTGCAGAAGCTGAAGCGGGACGCCGAGGCGTACCTGGGCGAGAAGGTGACCGACGCGGTCATCACCGTCCCGGCGTACTTCAACGACTCCGAGCGGCAGGCCACCAAGGAGGCCGGCGAGATCGCCGGTCTGAACGTGCTCCGTATCGTCAACGAGCCGACCGCCGCCGCCCTGGCCTACGGCCTCGACAAGGACGACCAGACGATCCTCGTCTTCGACCTCGGCGGCGGCACCTTCGACGTGTCCCTGCTGGAGATCGGTGACGGCGTCGTCGAGGTGAAGGCCACCAACGGTGACAACCACCTCGGTGGTGACGACTGGGACCAGCGCATCGTCGACTACCTGGTCAAGCAGTTCCAGTCCGGCCACGGCGTGGACCTGTCCAAGGACAAGATGGCTCTGCAGCGTCTGCGTGAGGCTGCCGAGAAGGCGAAGATCGAGCTGTCCTCGTCCACCGAGACCTCGATCAACCTGCCCTACATCACCGCCTCGGCCGAGGGCCCGCTGCACCTCGACGAGAAGCTGACCCGCGCCCAGTTCCAGCAGCTGACCGCGGACCTGCTGGAGCGGTGCAAGACGCCGTTCCACAACGTCATCAAGGACGCCGGCATCTCCATCAACGAGATCGACCACGTCGTCCTCGTCGGTGGCTCCACCCGTATGCCCGCCGTCGCCGAGCTCGTCAAGGAGCTGACCGGCGGCAAGGAGGCCAACAAGGGTGTGAACCCGGACGAGGTCGTCGCCATCGGCGCCTCGCTCCAGGCCGGTGTCCTCAAGGGTGAGGTCAAGGACGTCCTGCTCCTCGACGTCACCCCGCTGTCCCTCGGCATCGAGACCAAGGGCGGCATCATGACCAAGCTGATCGAGCGCAACACCACGATCCCGACCAAGCGGTCCGAGATCTTCACCACGGCCGAGGACAACCAGCCGTCCGTGCAGATCCAGGTCTACCAGGGCGAGCGCGAGATCGCGGCGTACAACAAGAAGCTCGGCATGTTCGAGCTGACCGGTCTGCCGCCGGCGCCGCGTGGCGTCCCGCAGATCGAGGTGTCCTTCGACATCGACGCCAACGGCATCATGCACGTGACGGCGAAGGACCTCGGCACCGGCAAGGAGCAGAAGATGACCGTCACCGGCGGTTCCTCGCTCCCGAAGGAAGAGGTCGACCGCATGCGCGAGGAGGCCGAGCGCTACGCGGAGGAGGACCACAAGCGCCGCGAGGCCGCCGAGGCCCGTAACCAGGGCGAGCAGCTCGTCTACCAGACCGAGAAGTTCCTCAAGGACAACGAGGACAAGGTCCCGGGCGAGATCAAGACCGAGGTCGAGGCCGCCGTCGCCGAGCTGAAGGAGAAGCTCAAGGGCGAGGACACGGCCGAGATCCGCTCCGCCACCGAGAAGGTCGCGGCCGTCTCGCAGAAGCTCGGCCAGGCCATGTACGCCGACGCCCAGGCCGCGCAGGCCGCCGCCGGCGGTGCCTCGGCCGGTGCCGGTGAGGCCAAGGCCGACGACGACGTGGTGGACGCCGAGATCGTCGACGACGAGCGGAAGGACGGTGCCGCGTGACGGAGGAGACCCCGGGCTTCGAGGAGAAGCCCGACGTCCCCTCCGGCGCCACCCCTGATGACGCCGAGCCGCAGGCCGCCTCCCCCTCTTCGGAGGAGGCGGCGGCCCCGGCGGGGGACGCAAGCGAGAACAACGCCGGTGTGGTGGCCCAGCTGGACCAGGTGCGCAAGGCGCTCGGCGAGCGCACGGCGGACCTCCAGCGCCTCCAGGCCGAGTACCAGAACTACCGCCGCCGCGTCGAGCGCGACCGGATCGCGGTCAAGGAGATCGCCGTCGCGAACCTCCTGAGCGAGCTCCTGCCCGTGCTCGACGACATCGGCCGCGCGCGGGAACACGGCGAACTGGTGGGCGGTTTCAAGTCCGTCGCCGAGTCGCTGGAGACCGTCGCGGCGAAGATGGGTCTGCAGCAGTTCGGCAAGGAGGGCGAGCCCTTCGACCCGACCATCCACGAGGCCCTGATGCACAGCTACGCGCCGGACGTCACCGAGACGACGTGCGTGGCGATTCTGCAGCCCGGGTATCGCTTCGGCGAGCGCACCATCCGCCCCGCGCGGGTGGCCGTCGCCGAGCCGCAGCCGGGAGCGCAGACGGTCAAGGCCGAGGAGACCGGCGAGGCGGGCGACGACAAGGAGAACGGTGGCCCGGACGAGGGCTGACGTACACCACGAACGCGAAGGGAAGGAGGGACGTCGGGGATGAGCACCAAGGACTTCATCGAGAAGGACTACTACAAGGTCCTCGGCGTCCCCAAGGACGCCACCGAGGCCGAGATCAAGAAGGCGTACCGGAAGCTCGCCCGCGAGTTCCACCCGGACGCCAACAAGGGCAACGCCAAGGCGGAGGAACGTTTCAAGGAGATCTCCGAGGCGAACGACGTCCTCGGCGACCCCAAGAAGCGCAAGGAGTACGACGAGGCCCGCGCCCTGTTCGGCAACGGCGGCTTCCGTCCCGGCCCCGGGGCGGGCGGCTCGTTCAACTTCGACCTGGGCGACCTCTTCGGCGGCCAGGGCGGCGCCGGGGGCAGCTTCGGCGGTGGTCTCGGTGACGTCTTCGGGGGCCTGTTCAACCGTGGCGGCGGCGCGGGCACGCGTACGCAGCCCAGGCGCGGCCAGGACATCGAGTCCGAGGTCACGCTGAGCTTCATGGAGGCGGTGGACGGGGCGACCGTGCCGCTGCGCATGTCCTCGCAGTCACCGTGCAAGGCCTGTTCGGGTACCGGCGACAAGAACGGCACGCCGCGCGTGTGCCCGACGTGTGTCGGCACCGGGCAGGTGGCGCGGGGCTCGGGCGGCGGCTTCTCGCTGACCGACCCGTGCCCGGACTGCAAGGGCCGCGGGCTGATCGCGGAGCACCCGTGCGAGGTCTGCAAGGGCAGCGGCCGGGCCAAGTCGTCCCGGACGATGCAGGTGCGCATCCCGGCGGGAGTGTCCGACGGGCAGCGCATCCGGCTGCGCGGCAAGGGCGCGCCCGGCGAGCGGGGCGGCCCGGCCGGTGACCTGTACGTGGTCGTGCATGTCAATCCGCACCCCGTCTTCGGCCGCAAGGGCGACAACCTGACGGTCACCGTCCCGGTGACGTTCGCGGAGGCGGCGCTCGGCGCCGACATCCGGGTGCCCACCCTCGGCGGGCCCCCGGTGACGCTGAAGCTGCCCCCCGGCACGCCGAACGGGCGTACGATGCGCGCCCGTGGGAAGGGCGCGGTCCGCAAGGACGGCACCCGCGGCGACCTGTTGGTCACCGTGGAGGTGAGTGTCCCGAAGGACGTGTCGGGGAAGGCTCGTGACGCGCTGGAGGCGTATCGCGAGGCAACCGCGGACGAGGACCCGCGGGCGGAGCTGTTCCAGGCCGCGAAGGGAGCATGACGAGATGGACGGCCGTCGACGCAACCCGTACGAGCTGACCGAGGACACCCCGGTCTACGTCATCTCGGTGGCGGCCCAGCTCTCCGGACTGCACCCGCAGACGCTGCGCCAGTACGACCGCCTGGGGCTCGTGTCCCCGGACCGCACCGCGGGGCGGGGCCGGCGCTACTCGGCCCGTGACATCGAACTGCTCCGCCAGGTGCAGCAGTTGTCGCAGGACGAGGGCATCAACCTGGCCGGCATCAAGCGCATCATCGAACTGGAGAACCAGGTCGCCGCGCTCCAGTCCCGCATCGCGGAGCTTCAGGACGCGCTCGACGGCGCGGCCGCGGCGATGCGCCAGCGTGAGGCGGCCGTCCACGCGTCCTACCGCAGGGATCTGGTGCCGTATCAGGAGGTCCAGCAGACCAGCGCGCTGGTGGTGTGGCGACCGAAGAAGGCCAAGGACCAGGGCCTGTCCTAGCCAGACCCTGGCGGACGCCGACACACCCACGAGGAAGGGCCCGGAGACCTGCTCCGGGCCCTTCCTCGTCGTTCGGCTCACGGTGTCCTCACCGCGTGGTCCTCATGGGGCGCTCGGCAGGGTGACCGCGTCGTCCGCGTTGGAGAACGCCTCCGTGCCGTCCGCCTCGGTGAAGGAGACCAGGTAGTAGACCGTGGTTCCGGCGGGGGCGGCGGTGTCGATCCAGTAGGACGTCGTCACGGGGGTCTCGGTCAGGCGGACCCAGCTGCCGGTCCTGGGGTCCCAGCGGTAGACGTGGTAGCCGTCCGTCTCGGTGAAGCGCGAGCCGGAGCAGAACGGGTCGACCTGGACGTCGCCCGACGCGAGGGCGATGACGTCCAGGTCGCAGGCAGTGTTCTCGGGGACCGTCGAAGGGCTGAGGTCCCGTTCGGTGACCTCGACCGTGGCGACCGGCGAGGTCCAGTCCTCGCTCTCGAAGGTCGCGGCGTTGTCGTAGACGTCGACGGCGACGACCACGTACCGCTTCTGCTCGCCGTCCGCGGGCGTCCGCAGCAGCGCGTCCGACCTGGTGCCGTCGACGGAGCCGACGAGCTGGGGCGTCGCCCAGCGCGTCGGCTGCTCGTAGACCAAGTACTTGGCCAGGTCCGCCGCCGGGCTCGGGTCCCAGTCGAGCCGGATCCCGTACTCCAGGGGCTCGGCGGTCAGGCCGGTCACGGCCGGCGGGGCGATCTCGTCGCCGGGTCGGGTGACGAGGACCTCGGGGGAGGCGACGGACCAGCGGTCGTAGGAGTCCTTGCGGCGCACCGCGTACGCGTAGGTGACGCCCCGGTCGCCGTCGTAGTCGGTGCAGCTGTGGACCGTGGCGCCGGACTCGTCGGTGGTCGTCGTACGGCTGCGGCAGTCGGCGGTCGTCCACGTCCGGGTGCCGTCCGCGGGGGCCGGCGAACGCAGGACCGTGTAGCCGGTGGTGTCGTCGCCTGAGGGTTCCGTCCAGCTGATGACCGCGCCGTACGACGGTGTGGTGGCCGTGACGTTCTGTGGCGGGGTGATGGTCGGCCGGCCGCTGACGACGGCGGAGAAGGTGTGGTTCCAGGCAGCGTCGTGGGCGAGGACCTTGTAGTCGTACGAGATGCCGTACACCGCCGAGGTGTCCGACCAGCTGGTGCCGGTGGTCTCGGGGTACTCCTTCCACTCGGTGTCGGGGTCCGAGGTCTTCTTGCGGAAGACCTGGAAGGAGACCGCGTCCGCGGGGGCCGTCCAGGACAGGTCGTTGGCGTCCGCGGTGCTCGTGACGGTCAGGACCGGTGCGGCCGGCGCGACGAAGTCCGGAGTGGTGAGCGGCCCCAGGGCGGCGGAGCCGACCGACTCGTTGCCCGCCTTGTCGTAGGCGCGGACCTGGTAGAGGTACGACTGGCCGGTCTGCGGCGGGGTGTTGGAGAAGGTGCGGCCGGTGGTCGTGCCGACCCTGGCCCAGGTGCCGGTGCCCGCCGCCTGCCGGTAGACGCGGTAACCGGCGAGGTCCATCTCCTTGTTCGCGGCCCAGGACAGGACCGCGGTGGTGCTGTTGCCGGTGCCGGTCTGGGACTTCCAGGTCGCGCCGGTCGGGGCGAGGGGCCTGACCTTGTCGACGGTGGCCGAGGTGCGGGGCGTGTAGGAGAACGAGACGTTCGCCGTCCCGGTCCAGTTCACGTAGTCAACCCGCAGGGTGTGCTTGCCGGACAGGATGGTGACGTTGACGGTCTTCCTCTGGGTGGTCGAGACGTTCTTCCAGACGTCCACCTTGCGGGTGCCGTCGAGGTAGACGCGGATGCCGTCCTGGGTGCTGACCGTGAAGGCGAAGGGGCCGCCGGAGCCGAAGTCGCGGGTCAGGGTCCAGCGGACGGAGAAGTTGTCCCTGGGCAGCCCCGAAGCGGGGGCGCCCGTGCCCCAGTTCTCGTTGACCGTGCTGTCGCAGTCGGTCTTCTTCGGGGTGCCCGAGAAGCCGGTGTTCGCGAAGAACTGCCGCTTGAACACCGGTGAGGTGCAGGTGGTCGCGGCGGAGGCGGGGGTGATGACGGTGGTGAGCAGGCCGCCCGCGGTGGCGAGCACGACGGCGGTGGCCGCGGCGGCGGTCGTGCGTCGTCTGGCTTGGTTCATTCGGTCCTCTGATCGGATCGGGACGCGGTGAGGCGTTTGTGATCACGACCCGTGAGGTGAGGGAGAGGTTGTACAGGAACTTTACTTTTCGCTGACTCTTCGGGATCGGGGGCGGAGTGACCCGCCTGGCAGCACGTGATGCGGATCACGTTTTCCGGGATCCGGCCGAAGTGACGGGCGCCGCCGAGAAGTTGACCATGTGTCAGTCGTCGATCGCTCCAGGTGACGGGGTGAGTCGATGTCAGGCCGAGGCGCGGAAGCGGCCCCCACACAACGCTCTCTTGGTTTTCACTTGACTCGCACAGTGATCCTGTTGCCATCTCGTTAACCCGTAGTTCTTGACGCTGCCCACCGTCCCCGCGTTGGCTTTCAGCCACCTGGGTCGCAACGCTGCTCCCTCGCCCGGAAGGCACCTGATGTGAACGTTCGTACCACCCGTAGGACCGCTGTGCGTCGTACCGCCATAGCCCTGGCCGCCTCGGCGTCGGCCGTCTCGCTCGCCGCGTGCGGCGTCATCGACGGAGTCGGCGGCAGCAGCAGCTCCGCCACCCCGAAGAAGGGCAACGACATCACGGTCGGTCTCCTTCTGCCCGAGAAGGAGAACCCGCGGTACGACAAGTTCGACTACCCCATCATCGAGAAGCAGGTCGCCTCCCTCACCGACAACAAGGGCAAGGTCGTCTACGCGAACGCCGACGCCGACGCGGCCACGCAGAACAAGCAGCTCGACCAGATGATCGCCGACAAGGTGGACGTGCTGCTGGTGGACGCGGTCGACGCCAAGGCCATCGCGCCGGGCGTGCAGAAGGCCAAGGACGCCGGCATCCCGGTCATCGCCTACGACCGGCTCGCACAGGGCCCCATCGACGCGTACATCTCCTTCGACAACGAACTGGTCGGCCAGGTGCAGGGCCGCGCCCTCATGGACGCACTCGGCGCCAAGGCCTCGAGCAGCAAGATCGTCATGATGAACGGCTCGCCCACCGACCCGAACGCGGCGCAGTTCAAGGAGGGCGCGCTCAGCGAGCTCCAGGGCAAGGTCAACATCGTCAAGTCCTTCGACACCAAGGACTGGAAGCCGGAGAACGCCAAGGCGAACATGGCCGAGGCGATCCGGGCCGTCGGGCTGAGCAACATCGCCGCGGTCTACTCCGCGAACGATGGCATGGCCGGCGCCGTCATCGACGCGCTGAAGGAGGCGGGCGTCAGCAAGCTCCCGCCGGTGACCGGGCAGGACGCGGCGCTGGACGCGGTGCAGCGGATCGTCTCCGGTGAGCAGTACATGAGCGTGTACAAGTCGTACCCGGACGAGGCGAACAACGCCGCGGAGATGGCCGTGGCCAAGGTCCAGGGCCGCTCGATCGAGTTCGACGCGCTGACCCGTGACCATGTCGACAGCCCGACGGAGAAGAACATCCCGTCGATGCTCGTGCCGGTGGTCGCCCTCACGAGGGACAACATCGAGGACACGGTGATCCAGGACGGCATCTACACCGTCAAGGACATCTGCACCGCGAAGTACAAGGCGGACTGCTCCGCGATCCGCCTGCGCTAGCGCGCCTTCGGGGTACCGGGCGGCCGGCGTGTCGGCCCGGACCCCGGCCGTGCCTTCTGCGACCCGTGCCCCTGAAGGGGCACGGGTCGCGGCCATTGCGGATCGAGGAGTTCCGTGAACGGCCCCGTCAGCTTGGTGCAGCGGAAGTTCCGGAGGTGGGGTGAAACCAGCATGTTCCCGGTCAAGGGCGGGCGTTGTGGCGGGGGAGCCGTGTTGCGGTGGCGGGCGGGTCCGCGCATAGTTGCGCTGCGAAGGCGTGCGGGGCGCGGTGCGGACGGCGCGCGTCCGGGTGCGTGAGGGAGTCGCCGGCGGGCCGCGTCGCGCGGGACGCGGGAGCCAGGAGTCGTAAGCCAGGGGTGGAAGATGGCCGGGCACGGGACGGACGCGCATCCGCACGGCGCTGACCGGCTCTGCGAGGCCGGGACCCGCGTGTACTCCCGGGCCGTGCGTCGCGGCCGGGTGCCCCGTGCCGACGCCGCGAAGGTGCCGTGCCTGCTGGAGCTGGCGCTGCTGCACCCCGACCCCGACGACATGGACTGGCTGGTGCCCACCGCCCCGCAGGAGGTCATGACCCGGCTGCTGCGCGGTGTGCACGAGGAGGTCTCCGCGAGTCGGGCGCGGGTCGGCACGGCGGTGGCCGCCGTCGAGTGGTACGCCGGGCTGGGCGGCCGTGAGCAGGGCTCCCAGGAGGGCGTGGCGATCCGCGTGCTGGACGGGCTGACGCGGATCCGCGCCGCCATGGACGAGGCCACGGAACAGTGCACGACCGAGGTGCTGACCGTGCAGCCGGGCGGTATCCGCCGCGAGGACGAACTGGCCGAGGGCCTGCCGCGGGCGCTGGAGATGCGCCGCCGGGGGGTCCGCATGCGCGACCTGTACACGCATGTCGCCCGGCACGGCCAGGGCCTGCACACCTACATGGAGCTGATGGGCGACGCGGCCGAGGCGCGCACCCTGGACGAGGTGCCCGAGCGGCTGATCGTCTTCGACCGCACCGTCGCCTTCATCCCCGCGAACGCGGACCGCACGATCGCGCTGGAGCTGCGCCATCCGGCCATCATCGAGTACCTGGTGACCGTGTTCGAACGCCTATGGCGTCTGGCGATCCCGCTCACCTCGCCGCTGCCCGAGACGGGCATCGACGGCATCACCCACCGGGAGCGGTCCATCGCGGCGCTGCTCGCCGAGGGCCACCAGGACGCGGTGGTCGCCGAACGGCTGGGCATCAGCGTCCGCACCTGTCGCGCGCACATCGCCCGGCTGTCCGAGACCCTGGGCGCGGCGAGCCGTACGCAGCTCGGGGTGAGGATCGCCCAGGCGGGCCTGGACGGTCCGCCGCACGCGCCCGAGTTGCTGCCCGTCACCGCTCCGGGCGCTCCGGAATCCCCCACCGGGCTGTAGGACCCCCGCGCCTCAGTGCTCCTCCTCCAGGATGCCGGACCGGGCGATGAGGTAGCCGAGTTGGGCGCGGCTGCCGCTGCCCAGGGCCTGGGCCAGCTTGGCGATATGGGCCCGGCAGGTGCGGACGTTCATCCCCAGCCGGCGGGCGATGGCCTCGTCGACGTGACCCTCCACCAGGAGCTTGGCGATGGAGCGCTGGACGCCGGTGATGCCGTCTCGTGCGGGTTCGTAGGGCACTTCCTCGCGCAGGGGGGTGGCGCGGCGCCAGAGGTGCTCGAAGACCTTGATCAGATACTTGACGAGGCCGGGATGACGGAGTTCCAGGGCCACTTGCTGGTCGTCGTGCGCCGGGACGAAGGCGACCGTCTCGTCGCAGATGATGAGCCGCCCTATGAGTTCCTCCAGGGTGCGGATCTCGACCTTGCCGCGTGACATGACGTCCACGTACGCCATGGTTCCCAGGCTGTGGCGCACGGTGTGCTGGTAGAGCGTGCGCATGCTCACGCCGCGCTCCATCAGGGGCCGGTCCCGCTCGAGGGCCTGCCTCAGGATGTGCTCGCTGCGTCCCCCGCCCGGCTGGACCGTCAGGACCTCGTGACGGCATTCGGCCGTGGCGAGGTTGAGCGCCGCGTTGATCCGGTCGGAGCCCTCGAGCACGGTGATGGCATGGGTGGGGGCGGGGGCCAGGGCGCTGAGCGCCATGAACGGCTCGAAGGATTCGGTCAGTTCGATGGACATCCGCCGACGATCGAGGATCTCCCGCTCCAGCGGATGCAGCCGTTGGGCGAGCGCGACGGAGGGCGGAACCGGCCGCAACCAGTTCTCGTCGTCAGGATCCGGGTGCAGCAACGCGAACTCGAGGAGGCAGGGGGCGTCCTTGATCTCCGCCCGGGCGATACGCCCGGTGCTCAACGCGCTTGCATAAAGCTGTGTCCCCTCCTCACAGAGATCGGTTATCGCGTGTGGATGTGTCCCTTTCGGATAGCTATTAGGCAAATCTCCACCCCCCAGGGTCCTGAACATGCAGGAACATGATGCATCGACCCTGTGGCATTGACGTGCCTGAATGAGCCATCGTCTTGGTGGCACGGGGGAAGGAAACTCGTTGAGTGAGGACGAAGCCGACTATGTACAAGAGAATGCTTCGATCGGCGCTTGCCGTTGCCTTCTCTGCGGCCGTGGTCTTCGGTGCCGGGGCGGGGACGGCGCAGGCGGTCGGCGTCGCCAAGCTGGACACCGGCTGGGGTGCCAGTGAGCCGACGGGGATCGTCGCGACGCCGGCGGACACGGGTTGGGGGGCGAGCGCGCCTCTCGCCGCGCCGGAGACGACCTCATGACCACCCCGCCCGACGACCGGTCCTTCCGTCGGGAAATGGCCACCGCCTACCGCTCGGGCTGGCACTTCATCGACCTGGCCACCGCCATCCCCCACAGCGGTGACTCGTTGATGGTGACCGTGTTCGGGGAGCCCGTCGTCGTCACCCGTGACGAGGACGAGGACGTGCGGGCCTACCGGCTGCTGCGGCGGCCCCGGGGTGCGCCGCAGCCCGTTCGGTGTGCCATCCGGTACGGAATGATCTTTGTGAACCTGGACCAGCGTGACCACCGACTGTCCGAGACGGACAGCCCGGAAGTGAGGACCATCTCAGCCACCCCCCGCAGTGCCTGACGCGATTCCCCCGTCGTAACAAATCGCTCAGGTGCTTCCCCCCGCAGCGGCGTCACCGTGACCTGAACACGGTGACGCCGCTGCAGTTTTCGGCGGACATCTCCGGACATCGCCCGGATCCGACGGTGGCCGAAATCAGTCGCTTCGGCGGGCCCGGCGGTCAGCCGCGTCCCAGCGCCCGGGAGAGCGCGATCTCGATCACCACGCGTGAGGGGTTCGGCGCCGACACCCTGCCGTAGCGCTCGGCATAGCGCCGCTCGGCCTCCGCGACCCGCCCGGGGTCGGCCCAGACGTGCGCGCGCCCCTCCAGGGTGGCCCATCGCCGCCCGTCCACCTGGCAGACCGCGACCGGCGCTCCCTCGGGCCCCGCCGCCGTCACATGTCCCACCTTCGCGCTCGCCTTGTTCGTGATCACCCGGGCCAGCCGTGCCTCGGGGTCGTACGTCACTCCGACCGGGACGACGTGCGGGCTGCCGTCCGGGCGCAGGGTCGTCAGCGTGCACAGGTGTCTTTCTTGCCAGAACCTGAGGTACTCGGCATCGGGTGCGCCAGGGTCTTGGGAGTACGTGGCCATGGAACCGGAACCTAGCCGTTCCCTCTCCCGCGCGCGGCCTTGAGTGGAATAGACTCAACTTTGTGTACGTTGACGTAGTCACATTGGAAGGCAACAGCTGAGCGCGGCTGACCCGCAGGAGGAGAACGGACACGTGGACGCCGAGCTGACCAACAGGAGCCGGGACGCGATCAACGCGGCCACCCAACGGGCCGTGTCGGAGGGCCACCCGGACCTCACCCCCGCCCACCTGCTCCTCGCGCTGCTCGAGGGGCAGGACAACGAGAACATCATCGACCTGCTCGTCGCCGTGGACGCCGACCAGGCCTCCGTGCGCTCCGGTGCCGAGCGCCTGCTCGCCGGACTGCCCCGCGTGGCCGGGTCGACCGTCGCGCCGCCCCAGCCCAGCCGCGACATGCTCGCCGTGATCGCGGACGCGGACAAGCGCGCCAAGGACCTCGGCGACGACTACCTGTCCACCGAGCACCTGCTCATCGGCATCGCCGCGAAGGGCGGCGCCGCCGGAGACGTCCTGTCCCGGCAGGGAGCTGACGCCAAGAAGCTGCTGGACGCGTTCCAGAAGACCAGGGGAGGACGCCGGGTGACGACCCCCGACCCGGAGGGCCAGTACAAGGCCCTCGAGAAGTTCGGCACCGACTTCACCGCCGCCGCACGCGACGGCAAGCTGGACCCGGTCATCGGCCGGGACCAGGAGATCCGCCGCGTGGTGCAGGTGCTGTCCCGCCGTACGAAGAACAACCCCGTCCTCATCGGTGAGCCCGGCGTCGGCAAGACCGCCGTCGTCGAGGGACTCGCCCAGCGGATCGTGAAGGGCGACGTGCCCGAGTCGCTGCGCAACAAGCGCCTCGTCGCCCTCGACCTGGGCGCCATGGTCGCGGGCGCGAAGTACCGCGGTGAGTTCGAGGAGCGGCTGAAGGCCGTGCTCTCCGAGATCAAGGAGAGCGACGGCCAGATCATCACCTTCATCGACGAGCTGCACACCGTCGTGGGCGCGGGCGCCGGCGGCGACTCCTCGATGGACGCCGGCAACATGCTGAAGCCGATGCTGGCCCGCGGCGAGCTGCGCATGATCGGCGCGACCACGCTCGACGAGTACCGTGAGCGCATCGAGAAGGACGCCGCGCTGGAGCGCCGCTTCCAGCAGGTGTTCGTGGGCGAGCCGACCGTCGAGGACACCATCGCGATCCTCCGCGGCCTCAAGGGCCGCTACGAGGCCCACCACAAGGTGCAGATCGCGGACAGCGCCCTGGTGGCCGCCGCCGCGCTGTCCGACCGCTACATCACCTCCCGCTTCCTGCCCGACAAGGCGATCGACCTGGTCGACGAGGCGGCCTCCCGGCTGCGCATGGAGATCGACTCGTCCCCGGTCGAGATCGACGAACTCCAGCGTGCCGTGGACCGGCTGCGCATGGAGGAGCTGGCCCTCGACAAGGAGACCGACGCGGCCTCCCGCGAGCGCCTGGAGAAGCTGCGCCGCGACCTCGCCGACAAGGAGGAGGAGCTGCGGGGCCTGACCGCCCGCTGGGAGAAGGAGAAGCAGTCCCTCAACCGCGTCGGTGAGCTGAAGGAGAGGCTCGACGACCTGCGCGGCCAGGCCGAGCGCGCCCAGCGCGACGGCGACTTCGACACCGCGTCCAAGCTGCTGTACGGCGAGATCCCGGCCGTGGAGAAGGAACTGGAGGCCGCCTCACAGGCCGAGGAGGAGGCCACGAAGAACACCATGGTCAAGGAGGAGGTCGGCTCCGACGACATCGCGGACGTCGTCGCATCCTGGACCGGCATCCCCGCCGGGCGCCTCCTGGAGGGCGAGACGCAGAAGCTGCTGCGCATGGAGGAGGAGATCGGCAAGCGGCTCATCGGCCAGAGCGAGGCCGTGCGGGCCGTCTCCGACGCCGTACGCCGCAGCCGCGCGGGCATCTCGGACCCCGACCGGCCCACCGGCTCGTTCCTCTTCCTGGGCCCGACGGGCGTCGGCAAGACGGAACTGGCCAAGGCGCTCGCGGACTTCCTCTTCGACGACGAGCGGGCCATGGTCCGCATCGACATGTCGGAGTACAGCGAGAAGCACAGCGTCGCCCGGCTGGTCGGCGCTCCGCCCGGGTACGTCGGCTACGAGGAGGGCGGCCAGCTGACGGAGGCGGTGCGCCGCCGCCCGTACAGCGTCATCCTGCTCGACGAGGTGGAGAAGGCGCACCCCGAGGTCTTCGACATCCTGCTCCAGGTGCTCGACGACGGCCGGCTGACCGACGGTCAGGGACGGACGGTCGACTTCCGCAACACCATCCTGGTGCTGACCTCGAACCTGGGCAGCCAGTTCCTGGTCGACCCGCTCACCAGCGAGGCGGAGAAGAAGGAGCAGGTCCTCGAGGTGGTCAGGTCCTCCTTCAAGCCGGAGTTCCTCAACCGGCTCGACGACCTGGTGGTCTTCTCGGCGCTGACCAAGCCCGAGCTGGAGCGGATCGCTCAGCTCCAGATCGAGCGCCTGGCCAAGCGGCTGCACGAGCGGCGCCTGGCCCTGGAGATCACCCCCGAGGCCCTGGCCTGGCTCGCGGAGGAGGGCCTGGACCCGGCCTACGGCGCCCGCCCGCTGCGCCGCCTGGTCCAGACGGCCATCGGCGACCGCCTCGCCAAGGAGATCCTGGCGGGCGAGGTCAAGGACGGCGACACCGTCCGGGTGGACCGGTTCGGCGAGGGCCTGCTGGTGGGCCCGGCGACGGGCAAGACGCTCTGACCGGGGCTCCGGCCGGGCGTCAGGCAGAGTAGGCCTCCAGGTGTACGAGAGCGGTGTCCCCGCTCTCGTACACCACGGACACCCGGACCTCCTCGACACCCTCCGGCAGGCCGGAGTCGGCGTCGAGGCACAGGTCGTCTCCCTCGAGGCATCGCGTCGTCGGCGTCTGCCGCGGATACGACTTCTCCAGCCAGCCCACGACGTCGGCCCGCGGCATACGCCAGCTGCCGTCGTATTCCTGGTCCTGCCAGCTGTAGGAGGTGCAGTCCTCGTCGCTCATACGGTCGGGCAGCGAGGCGCCCGCGAACTTCACGGCCTCGGAGCAGTCGACCTGGTCGATGGTGTGGAACGGGTCGTCGTCGGTCGTGAACGAGTACACGGCCCAGCCGAACCCCACCAGGCACACGACGACGAACGCCGTGCACAGCCACCAGAGGCCCCACATGATCCGGCGTCCCCACATGATCCAGCGCAATGCGCACCCCCGGCCGTAGGCCCCCGCCCGACGGTGGAAGACCGGCCAGATCATGTCAGCCACCGGCGGACACGACCCGTCCGGGGTTGCCACCCCCCTCCCCGCATGAGGGAGGATGGCGGAATCCGTACGAAGGGAAGAACACGGTGAGCATCGACCCGTCCTCGATTCCGAATTTCGGGGGCCAGCCCGAGCCGCAGCCGCCGGCGGGCCCCGTGGTTCCGGATCAGGACCTCGTGAAGCAGCTCCTGGACCAGATGGAGCTCAAGCACCTCGTCGACGAAGAGGGTGACCTCGTCGCGCCGTGGGAGCAGTTCCGTACGTACTTCATGTTCCGCGGCGAGGGCGATCAGCAGGTCTTCTCGGTGCGGACGTTCTACGACCGGCCCCACAAGATCGACGAGAAGCCGCAGCTGCTGGAGTCCATCGACGACTGGAACCGGCGCACGCTGTGGCCCAAGGTCTACAGCCACACCCACGACGACGGCACCGTCCGCCTCATCGGCGAGGCGCAGATGCTGATCGGAACGGGCGTGAGCCTGGAGCACTTCGTCTCCTCGACCGTGAGCTGGGTGCGGGCCGCCATCGAGTTCGACCGGTGGCTCGTGGAGCAGCTCGGCCTCGCGGAAGAGGTCGACGACGCGGAGAAGCCCGAGGACGACGGGGAGTAACCCCGGCGAGTGCCCTGTGGGCACTAGAGGGGAGATCGGGCCAGCACCACCAGATAGGCCCCATAGACGAACGAGAGCCCGGCCAGCGCGCCCGCCACCACCGCGGCGTGCCACGGCCGGGCTCGCGCTGTTCGCACCAGCGCCCGCGCCACCACGATCAGCAGCGGGAACGCCGGCAGCAGAAAACGCGGCTTGGACTCGAAGAACCCGGAGCCGCCGAGCGTGATCAGCAGCAGCACGCCGCTGTGGACGACGAGCGGCAGCGGGGCCCGGTCCACGACCAGCAGGGCGAACAGCACGGTGCTCACGCCGACGATCACCAGCGCCATCGGGAACAGCAGCCGGGTGCCGTGCAGCAGCATGTGCTCGGTGAAGCTCAGGGCGCCCCGTCCGAAGTCGAAGTGCGAGCCCCACAGCCGTTGCACGGTGAAGTAGCCGCCCAGCGGGTCGCCCTGGCGGCGGCCCACCCACACGACGTAGCCGCTCCAGCCGAGCGGTGCGAGCGCCGCGCCCGTCCACAGCCTGTGGGAAACTCCGCGCCCGCGCCGCCGCCACACCTCCAGGCCGGCCGCCGCGAGGACCGCCGCGGCCACCGCGACGCCGTTGGGCCGGGCGAGGCCCGCGAGCGTCGCCAGGGTGCCCGCCCACACCCAGCGGCGGGTCAGGACCGCGTACAGCGACCAGGCGGCGAACGCGGCCATGACGGGTTCCGTGTAGGCCATCGACAGCACGACGGAGTGCGGCAGCAGACCCCACAGCAGGACCAGGGCGACGGCCACCGCGGGGCCGTACAGCCGCAGCCCGATCCGGTGGATGCCGCATGCGGCGGCCGCGGCCGCCGTCCACGACACCAGCAGTCCCGCCGCGCCGCCGCCGAGCGGGGAGATCGTGGTGACGGCGTGGACCATGCCCGGGTAGAGCGGGAAGAACGCCAGGTCGCTGTGGACGCCGGTGCTGGTGTGCTGGGTGAACCCGTAGCCGTGGGCGGCGATTCGCAGATACCAGACGGAGTCCCAGGAGCGCCCGAGCAGGAGCAGCGGGTTCTTGCCCGCCGCCCGGGCGACGACGGCGAGCACGAGCACACCGGACAGCCGGGCGGCGAGGAACAGCCCGAGGGCGATGAGGGCCGTTGCGGCTGGCCGCCGCCCGCCACCGGCCGGACGGACGGGGTCGCTGTGGCCCGGGCGCTCGGCGGCGGGGGCCGGGACGGTACTGGCGTGGGTCACACCGGAACCATGCGTCGATCATGTCCGATTTGCGACCTTGCGCGTCCGCGTGCCGACGAATTCCCACGCCTGACACGCATTTCGCGCGGTCTCGCAACACAGCCACCAGAGGCAACCTCGGCACCACCACCACCGCCGTCGGCGAGCCGGCCTCCCGCCGGTACCGGCCTCCACACCGCGATGTGCGGCGGTACCGGCGGGCTCCCGCTCTGGTCGGCTTCAGGGAGACGTGATCTGCGAGGCCCCTAGTTGGTCTGCCCGGTCGGCCGGATCGTGACGGTGTTCACGTCGACGCCGGCCGGCTGGCCGAGCACCCACATGATGCCGTCGGCGATGTTCTCCGCGCTGAGCGCCGGGCCGGGCGGAGTGCCGCCGCGCGTGTCCCAGAACGGCGTGTCGACCTTGCCGGGGGCGATCAGGCTCACCCCGACACCCGACTCCGTGACGAGCAAGCGGGTGTTCTCGGCGAGGGCGTGCACAGCCCACTTGGTGACCGAGTAGAAGTTCCCGGGAGCGTACCTGAGGCCGGCGACCGAGCCGACCAGCACGATCCGGCCACGGGACTTCCTCAGCTCCTCGAGCGACGCACGGATCAGCAGCGTCGGCCCCAGGACGTTGGTGAGGAGCATCGAGCGCATCAGCTCCGGATCGCCGTCCGCCACCGAGTCGTGGGTGGAGTAACCGGCGTTGGCGATGACGTTGTCGATACGCCCGAAGCGCTGCACCGTGGCCCGCACCGCCTCCTCGACCGCGTCCACGTCGGCGGCGTCACCGGGCAGGAGCAGCAGTTCCTCCGGGTCGCCGAGGGTCCGGGCGAACGCCCTCAGTTTGTCCGCGTCGCGCCCGGTTGCGGTGACCCGGTGACCGGCCTTGAGCAGCCGCCGTACGGTCTCGGCGCCGATGCCGGTCGACCCTCCGGTGATCAGCGTGACGGGCGTGGGGCTGGCACTCACTGTTCCTCCAGTGCTCGTTCGTGCAGGGCGTCCATCGGCTCGCCTCCCGGCTGCCAGGCAGCCAGGAAGTCCGGCTGGAGGACGGCGTCGACGAGTTCGATGTTCGCCCCGATGCTCTTGAGATGGTGGTACGCGTAGGGCCGACCGAAGGGACATCCGGAGAACTCGGCCGGAAAACCCTGCTTCTCCAGCCGCCGCACACCGGCGCCGATGTCGTCGGTCCAGTACCCCAGGTGATGGAAGCGCGGTCCCGCCGAGGCGTCCCAGGGGCTGCCGGGACCGCCTTCGACCAACTCGACGAACGGCGGCCCGGGACGGCTGAAGACGATGCGAAAGTCCCAGTCACCGATCCGTCCCGGGCGCGGTTCCGCCCATTCCACGCCGGCGGCGGCACGCAACTCGCGCATCGCCGCCGGCAGGTCGGAAACGGCGAAACCCACGTGGTACAACGCCATCCGCCAGCCCCTAGCGTCCCGAAAGTCCCGGGTAGCGGCCCGTGTTCACCCACTCGTCCATGGCCGGCCGGTCCGCCGTGTCCACGTACTCGATCCGTACACCCTGCAGGTCGGGCCCGGTGATCAGGGCGAACGGCGTCTCGCCGGGTCCTGGCCGGAAGTAGGCGTCGACGCTGATGTCCGCGGCTTCCAGCTTCTTCAGCCGCCCCTCCATGTCGTTCTCCCACACCCCGTAGTACAGGACCTTCCCGGCATGTTCGAGGGAGGTGATACCGTCCCCGTCCGCCTGGATGAGTTCGTACTGCGGATACGCGGTGCGCGAGAAGGCGGCCGTCATCCGGCCGGGGCCGCCCCGCCCGCCCTGTTCCAGATAGGGGATCTCGAAGGTGGCCGGCTCGGTGAACTCGATGCCGAACCACTGCGAGTACAGCTCGACGGCCTCGGCCAGGTCCGGCACGACGACGCCGACGTGGAAGCACGACTCCGGCAGCGGCGCCTTGTCCGCGGCGGGCCGGAACGTCTCCAGGATCGGCGGTTCGAGCAGGCACTGAAGGAGTTGGGGAATGAACTCCGCCAGGTACGGAGTGTGCTTGTGCGCTTCGAGGGCGGCCTCGTCGGCGTACTCCTCGATGACGAGGCGTTCTCCCGGCCGGTCCTCGGAGATGACGTAGTCGAAGCGGAGGCAGCCGGGTTCATGGGCACGGATGTTGCGTTCGAGCCCTGCCATCAGGGCGTCGAGACGGGCCTCGGTGCCCGGCTTGACCAACTGCCGTGCGGTCGCGGTGATCGTCACGAGTTACTCCTGTCAGTGAGACGTCCGAGGAGGGAAGCGGTAGGGGACGGGGGCCCGGTCAGACGGCCGCGGGCGCGGGACGCACCGCGGCCACCAGCAGCAGGGCGAGCAGCCCGCCTGCGGCCAGGACGGTGCCGGAGGAGGACAGGGTGGCCAGCGGTGCCAGTGCGGCGACTCCCAGCGCGCTGCCCGCCTGCCGACCGGCGTTGAACGCTCCCTGGCCGGTGGCCGCGAGCTCCTTCGGAGAGGCGATGGCCATGTCCGCGGTGGCCGCCGGGATGGCGAGTGTGGAACCGAAGGAGAGTGCGACCTGGGCCGTGATGACCAGGGCGAGCGGCGTGTCGTTCGAGGCGAACGCGAGGACTCCACCGGCCGCTGTGTCCAGGGCGAGCCCGGCCAGAATCACCCGGCGCGCCCCTATCCGGGCGACGAGGCGGCCGGTCAGCAACGGCATGAAGCACATCGGCAGCGTCATCGGCAGGAACGCCGTACCCGTTTCGAACGCCGACAGGCCCCGCTCCTCGACCATCCACTGGGTCAGCGCGTACAGCACTCCGTAGAAGATGAACGAGGCCATGGCACCGGCCACGATGTCCGCCCGCACCCGTGCCAGTCCGACCAGGGCCGGCGGCAGGATCGGCGCGGTGGCCCTGCGTTCGACGACGAACAGGGCGGCGAACGTCACGGCCGCGAGTGCCAGGGCCAGCAGCGGCAGCGGACGCCCCCAGCCCTCGGTCCCGGCGTCGATCAGGCCGAACGTGAGGGAGGCCAGTGCCAGGACCGACAGCCCGATTCCGGCCCGGTCCACCTTGCGGACGGAGTCCGGGCGCCCGCTGGGCAGTCCGCGGGACATGAGCAGCGTGACGGCCACGATGACCGGGTTCACCAGGAACACCAGCCGCCAGCCGCCCAGTTCGACGAGCGCGCCGCCGAGGACGGGGCCCGCGATGAGACCGGTGGAGGTGACCGCCGCCCAGGTGCCGATGGCCTTGGCCCGCTCCGCCGGGTCCGGGTACAGCCCGGCGAGCAGTGCCAGTGACGCAGGGACCATTCCGGCGGCGGCGACGCCCAGCAGCGCCCGCCCGCCTATCAGGAACGCGGCGTCGGGCGAGGTCGCACAGAGGAGGGACAGGGCGCCGAAGGCCAGCACGGCGCCCCGGTAGACGCTGCGGGCACCGAACCGGTCGGCCACCGCGCCGGAGGCGAGGAGCAGGCCGGCGAAGACGATCGTGTAGGCGTCGACGGCCCAGGGCAGGGCCGCCCGGCTCGCATGGAGATCGGAGCGGACGTCGGGCAGCGCGACGTTGAGGATGGAGGTGTCGAGAAGGACGAGGAAATTGCCCGCGGCGACCCCCGCGAACAGGCCCCGCCGCGACGGCGTTGCCTGGCGGGAGGGCGCGGTCACCCTGTCGCTGGCGAATGTCATGAGGAATTCCTGTTCGGAGGGGTTACGGACGGCTGATGGGGCGACGCGCGTCTTTCGCGGTCAGGCCGCGTTGTTGAGGAATCGAGGCCCGTAGAAGACCGGCCGGGCCAGGTCGGTGTAACGCTCGAGGGACCGGAATTCCCTGGGGTACAGCTCCTCCAGGCGTGCGACGACCTCCGGAGGAATTTCGTTGCGCATGATCGTGAAGCAGGAGCGCACCCGCATCTGGTCCATCTGGGTGACCGCGGCCCCGAGCGAGGGCCACCAGGTCTCCACCGGGCCGTTCCAGGTGGTGTCCAGCGCGAGCATCATCTGCGTGTAGGCGTCGTCGAACGATTCGAGTTCCTTGCGCACCTCGGGCCCGCGCGGATCGAGGGCCAGCACCGCCTCGTAGCCGTCCGCGGGAACGGCGAGGGTGTTGATGACCACCGGCCAGACGATCTCCTCGCCGGTGAAGAACTCGCGCTCCGTCTCCCGGGAGAAGGGCACCGCGTCGAGGGGCTGGTAGCGCCGGCCGTAGCGCAGCTCGGCGAACCGGGCGTAGTGGGAGCCCTCCTTCTGGAAGGTCTCGGCGGCCGTCTCCACGGTGCCCTCGCCGCCGCCTTCGCCCTGCTCGGTGATGATGTCCAGCGCGTGCAGGAACGAGGCGACAGGGTCCGGGTCGTCCCTGTCGAACGTGAGGTAGCCGAGGTTTCCGCCGACCTGGTTGGCCGGCCCGCCCAGGCGTACGGACCGCTCGACGGCCGCCGCGTTGCGCTTGATCGCGTTTCGGATGGCGTCGTAGAAAGCGCCGATCGTGGGATAGGAGGCGCCGCGCTGCCGGGTGTTGAGGACGAACAGCGGTGCTTCCAGTCGCATGAACGACTCCAGCGCGGCGCCGGACAGTTTCGCCAGCCGCGGCCTCAGGTCGGGGGCGACTGCGCCGGGCAGGCCGCCGCTGCCGGGATAGGTCGGTTTGAGGCCCTTGATCGCGGGGCTTCCGCCGAGTGCGGCGACCATGTTGGCGGCGATGGCCATGTGGACCATCTCCTCCATCAGGACGCTGCGGATGGTGTTGTACGAGGGGTAGTTCTGCACCTCGAGCGAGTACATCGCGGCGCAGTACAGCGGCATGGTGGAGTGCTCCAGCGCGATCGCCGTCTGCAGGGCGCCGCGGATCCAGCTGAGGTCTCTGAGGTCGACCGGTGTGGGCATGTGAGGCTCCCGGGTGCGTCGGCGCTCAGGCTTCGGCGGACTCGTCGAGCGGCGGGAAGAGCATCGGCTGGAAGAAGTTCTGGAAGGACTCCTCCAGCTCGGGGTGCTGGTAGAACTCCGGCCCGGTCTCCTCGAAGATCGCGTCCCCGATGCCGCCGATGGTGTCGAACATCATCGAGACGATGGTGCCGACCTCCCGGCCGAAGTAGTGCGCCACCATGGCGACCGCACCGCCGTTCACGCCGTAGGAGCCGGTGAACGTCCATATGCGCGACGCGGTGTTGGCGATCCACATCCGGCGGCCGAGGGGCACGTTGAAGCCCTCGCCGCGCAGTCCGCGGGCCACCGCGGCCACACAGGTCAACGGCTCGTCGTTGACGATTCCGGAGCGGGCGATGACGCCGACGCCCGAGCAGTTGGCGGCGATGACCTTGCCCGCTTCGTGGTGGCGCCGGATGAGCTTGTGCACACGGTCGTTGGTCAGCAGCGCGCCGGAGCCGACACCGCCCGGGATGTACAGGATGTCGAACAGGTCGTCGTCGTTCAGTACCGAGTCGGCGACGACGTTCGTGCCCATCTGCATCTTGACGACGCCGGGCTCCAGGGAGACCAGGCGCACGTCGAGCTCGCGGTTGGCGGCCTCCCGCTCCCACGGCGCGATCTGTCCGCTGGTGACCAGCGCGACGCCCTTGAAGATCTCCAGCGGTGTGATGGTGTCCTGCTCGGAGCATGCCTCGTAGCCGAGAACCGCGATGGAGCCGATCTGGGCCGGCGCCCCGCCGGATGCCGTGGTACCGAGGGCGGGTGTGGACGTGGGTGTACTCACAGTGCTCCCCCATTCGTGTGTGTGCGGGGCCGGCCGGCTCGGACACCGCCGGACCTGAACCCGGCCCCGCCAGGAAACAGTGCCAACAGCACCGGGGTGGCTTCAAATAAGCAACCCGGGGAGGGCCATTACTTCAGTGAGGGCCCCCGGGATGGTTATCGGGGACTACCGCCCCGGCTATTTGGACCATTCAGGCCGTCCGGCTACTGTCCTTTCCCGGACGGGGAGTCCACACTCAAATGCTCGATTGGGGGATCGACATGTCTGAGCTGACGCAGAATTTGAGTCCGATCGATATGGCGGTGAGAATAGACCCGGGCCCACGGGATTTCGCCGCTCTGAACGAAGTCGTCCGTAAAGGCTCCCGCATCGGAAACGAGAGCCTGGACGAGGACGGCCACCTCAACGAGATCATCCCCAAGCCGTGGGGGCTCGAGTACCGCATCTACGTCGACGATTTCATCGACGTGTGGAATCTGAAGATCGACGAGGGCGAGTCCACGTCGATGCACGTGCACCCCCGCAAGCTGACGTATCTCCTCTGCCTCGCGGGGCAGGGTGTGACCGACACGCTGACGGGCGAGATCCCGGTGGGCAGCGGATCGGTCCTGCGCATCGGGGGCGGCGCCTTCCACTCCTCCCGGAGTATCGGCCCCGGCCCGCTGTGGCTGGTCGAGGTCGAGGCACCGCGCAACAAGTTCGACCTGATCCGGTTGCGCGACACCTACGACCGGCAGGGCACCGCCTACGAGCGGCACCACACCGAGGCACCCGAACTGCCGGCGAGGCCGGTGACGTATCTGCCGCAGGCGCGGCTGCGGGACCGGTCCCCGGGCTCGGAGTTCGCGTTCTCCATCCGGGCCGGTGCGGACGTGTTCTACCGGCGCCAGGAGCGGGACCTGTTCCACGTCCCGCTCGGCCTGACCGGAGTGGTCACCGGCGAGGTGGACATCCTCGCCCCTGCACAGGGCGACGTGCGCCGTCCCGCGCTGGACCAGTACTACCTCTCGCTCGCGCTCGCCTGACCCTCCGGGCCGGCCCCGGCCCGGACGACGGAACCCGCACCGAACGGCCCACTCAGCAACCACGCCGAAGAAGGAGCACACTCATGCCCAGTGCCGTCATCATCACCGGCCCCGGATTCCAGGACCACGACGTGGTCTACACCTACTACCGGCTTCTCGAAGAGGGCTGGCACGTGGACGTGGCCACCCGCAACGGCGCCGATGTCGTCGGCAAGTACGGCGTCCCGCTGCCCATGGACAAGACCGCCAAGCCGCTGATCGCCTTCGAGCAGCTGGACGCCGCGGCCTACGACGCGGTCATCCTCACCGGCGGCCACGAGGCGCCTGACCGGGTGCGCCAGGACGCCCGTGTCCTCGACTTCGTCCGCGCCATGGACGCGGCCGAGAAGGTCGTCGCCGGCCTGTGCCACGGCCCGTGGATCATGGTCTCCGCCGGCGTGCTCAAGGGCCGTCGCGCCTGCGCCTACATAGGTCTGCGCGACGATGTGATCAACGCCGGCGCCGACGTCGTGGACTCCGACGTGATCGTCGACGGCCACATCATCACCTGCTCCTACTACGCCTATGTGGGCCGGTTCATGCAGCGGGTCTTCGAAACGGTCGCCAAGAAGCAGGTGGCAGCGGCCTGAGTGGCCGTTGTCACCCGCGGGGGGCGCGCCCCCATCCCCCGTACGGCGCGCGCCCTTCGCATCCTCGAGGCCTTGAGGAGACACCTTGCTGATACTCGACTTCGACGGCGTCATCGCCGACGCCTTCACCGAGTGCGCTGTCGTCACCCACTACGCCGACCACGACCCGGCCACGGTCGCGGCCAAGCCGATCGCCGAGCTGGCGGCGGCCATGCCCGCCGGGTTCGTGTCCCGCTTCCGCACGGTCCGCACCTACGCCCGGCTGCTGGACGACTTCATGGTGGCCCGCGACCCCGCCGCCGACTCGATCCGTGGCCTGAAGGACTTCGAGGCCCTCGCGGCCCGCATCCCGGGGCCCAGGCTCGACGCCCTGGTACGGGGCGCGACCGCGGTACGGGCCGCGCTGCGCGAGCGCCGGCGTACGGAGTGGCTGGACCTCCACACCCTGTATCCGGGAATCGCCGGGCTGCTCCGCCGCCACAGCGGCAGAGGCACGTCGATCGTCACGGCGAAGGACGAGCAGAGCGTGTGGGAGATCCTGGCCCACCACGGTCTGGACGTCACCGTGGCCCAGGTCGTCGGCGAGTGCTCGGACAAGCGCACGGTCGTGCGGCGGATCGCCGCGGCCGACGGACTCCCGCCGGACGCCGTCACGTTCATCGACGACCACATCACCAACGCGCTCGCGGTGCGCGACACGGGTGCCACGAGCCTGTGGGCGTGGTGGGGCTACCACACGCCCGAGCACGTCGAGCGTGCCATCGCACGCAGGCAGCGGCGGGTGTACCTGCCCGAACTGGCGGAGCTGACCGCCTGATCGGCGCCTTCGCCCACCGCACCCCGCTCCACCGGACACATCTCACGACGGAGGATTGACATGCCGAAGGTTCTCTTCGCCCTCACCTCGCACGGCCGGCTCGGCGACACCGGCCGCACCACCGGCTTCTACGTCCCCGAGGTCGCCCACCCCGCCGAGGTCTTCCGGGCGGCCGGCTGGGACATCGCGTTCGTGTCGGTCGCCGGCGGGCAGCCGCCGCGCGACGGGATCAAGCCGGACGACACCGTCACGGCCCGATTCCTGGCCGACAACGAGGCAGCGCTCGCCGCCACCCCCACCGCCGCGGAACTCGACGCCGCCGACTACGACGCCGTCTACTTCGCCGGTGGCCACGGCACGATGTGGGACTTCCCCGACGCGACCGCGCTGGCGCGGCTGGCCGCGGCCGTCTACGAGCGCGGCGGGGTCGTCGCCGCCGTCTGCCACGGTCCGGCCGCCCTGGTGAACCTCACCCTCACGGACGGCTCTCATCTGGTCGCCGGCAAGCAGGTCTCGTCCTTCACCGACGAGGAGGAGGCCGCCGTGGGACTGTCCGACGTCGTGCCCTTCGCCCTGGAGACCGCCCTGACCGAACGGGGCGCGAAGTTCACCAAGGCCGCGAACTTCACCGAGCACGCGGTGGCCGACACCCGTCTCGTGACGGGTCAGAACCCGGCTTCGGCCGCCAAGGTCGCCGAACTGGCAATTCTTCAGAGCGCCAACTGACCAGTTGAAAAAGAAACGGGTTCACTATCAGCGGGGCGGATTCTCGCCGCCCCGCTGATACGATTTTGTAACTTTACAAGGGCTTGAAAGCGACTTGAAGACCCCCGCGATGCGGACCGGTATCGTTCGAACCGATGCTCGGGGCGGTCGCATAGCGCGGAACACCCCGACCACCGCCGGTTGGGGGGCCGGTACGACTATGCAGCTGGGATGGCTACAGACCTTCATCGCCGTATGTCACACAGGCTCGTTCACCAAAGCGGCCCGGCAACTCGGCCTCACACAGCCGGCGGTCACTCAGCAGATCCGCTGCCTCGAGAGCGAACTGGGCAAGCCGCTGTTCCACCGCACGCCGCAAGGCGCGACACCCACCGCGGAGGGAAAGGCGCTGGCCTACGAGATCGAGGCATCCATGGCCGAGATCAACTCAGCCGTTTCACGCCACTTCGCCGACACCACGGAGAACCGTCCCATCCGCCTGGGCGGGCCGGCGGAGTTGGTGACCGCCAGGGTCATGGCGTCCATCAGCCAGCTCATCGCCGCCGGCCTCGACGTCCGCATCAGCCTCGGCGAGGCGTCGAGCCTCCTGGAGGACCTTCGCAGCGGGCATCTGGACATCGTGGTGTCCACGATCCAGCCCCAGGGCCGCGGGGTGGACTTCACTCCTCTGACGGACGAGGAGTTCGCCCTGCTCGCCTCGCCCCGGATCGCCGCAGGGGTACCGGCGGACGCCGAGGACTGCGAGAAGTTGAAGGTCCTGGCGAAACTCCCGATGATCGCGTACGCGGAGACGCTGCCGATCATCCGCCGCTACTGGCGCACGGTCTTCGATGCCCCGCCACCGAGTCCGCCGGCGGTGGTGGTCCCCGACCTGCGCGCCGTGATCGCGGCTGTCACGTCGTCGGCGGGCATCTCGGTCCTGCCGACATATCTGTGCGCCGCGGAACTGGCCTCCGGGGCGCTGGTTCCCCTGATGGAACCGGAGATCCCGCCCATCAACACCCTCTACCTGGCCACGCGCTCCGGCACCCTCTCCGAACCTCGGCTGGCGCGACTCCACGAGCACCTGGTTCGCGATGCCCGGGGGTGGACGTGAGGGGCAGTGGGAGCTGCAAGGGCAGGTGAAGGGAGGGCCCTGTCTCGACAGTGGTCAGCGCGTGAACGCCTTGCGGAGACGTTCCGTCGCGTCCGCCAGCACCTCGGTGCGTTTGCAGAACGCGAACCGGACGTAGGGTGCCCCCGCCTCCTGGTGGTCGTAGAAGACCGCGTTCGGGATGGCGACGACACCCGCCCGCTCGGGCAGGGCGCGGCAGAAGGCGAAGCCGTCGCTCTCGCCGAGGGGGCGGATGTCGGTGGTGACGAAGTAGGTGCCCGCGGGCCGGAAGACCCGGAAGCCGGCGTCCGTCAGCCCCGCCGAAAGCAGGTCCCGCTTGGCCAGCATGTCCGCGCGGAAGGCGTCGAAGTACGAGTCCGGCAGGGCCAGCGCCTCGGCCACCGCGTACTGGAACGGCCCGGACGCCACGTAGGTCAGGAACTGCTTGGCCGACCGCACCGCCGCGACCAGCCCCGGCGCCGCCGTCACCCAGCCGACCTTCCACCCCGTGAACGAGAACGTCTTCCCGGCCGATCCGATGGTCACCGTCCGCTCGCGCATCCCGGGGAAGGTCGCCAGCGGTACGTGCTCCGCCTCGTCGAACACCAGGTGCTCGTACACCTCGTCGGTGACCACCAGCAGATCGCGCTCGACGGCCAGCTCGGCGATCGTCCGCAGTTCCTCGCGGGTGAGCACGGTCCCGGTCGGGTTGTGCGGGGTGTTGATCAGCAGCAGCCGGGTCCGGTCGGTGACGGCGTCGCGCAGCTCGTCCAGGTCCAGCCGGAAGCCGCCCTCGGACGGGCGCAGCGTGACCGGTACGCGCCGGCCGCCCGCCATCGCGATGCAGGCGGCGTACGAGTCGTAGTACGGCTCCAGGGCGACCACCTCGTCGCCCGGTTCCAGCAGCGCCAGCAGCGCCGCGGCGATCGCCTCCGTCGCGCCGGCGGTGACCAGGACCTCCGTGTCGGGGTCGTACGCGAGCCCGTAGCGCCGCTCCTGGTGGACGGCGATCGCGGCACGCAGCTCGGGGACGCCGGGCCCCGGCGGGTACTGGTTGCCGCGCCCGTCACGCAGCGCCCGTACGGCGGCCTCGCGCACGTCCTCGGGGCCGTCGGTGTCGGGGAAGCCCTGGCCGAGGTTGATGGACCCGGTGCTCACGGCGAGCGCCGACATCTCGGCGAAGATCGTCGTCCCGAACTCGGTGAGGCGGCGGTTGAGGAAGGGGCGCGCGCTGGAGGTCATGGCCGCCATCCTGCGCCCAAGCTCTCCAGTTCCTCAACTTTCCCTCATGGACGAACACCGGGGCATTCGACGTCCGGCACCGGTGCGCGGACGACCGCGCCGCCGGGGAACGCGCAGGCGGCCCATGAGACTGCTGCGGTTGAGTGACGAGGAGGACGGCTCCAGGAGGATGTCCACGATATGACCAATTGATTCCTCTTACCTTCTTCTGAGATTCCGATGTGCCGCGCAGCAGGCGGTCGCCTGCGTCCGCAACCCATGGAGGTCATCGAATGAAATTCCGTCCCTGGGTCGCAGCGCCGCTGGCGGGCGTGGCCATCGCCCTCGTGGCTCCGCCGGCCGGCGTCGCTGCGCAGACGTCCGCACGGCACGCGTCCGGCCCCCTGCGGCTCCATCGAGGGGACTATGGCGGCCACGGTCACCGCAATCCCTGGCGCCACTGTTACAGCCGGCGCCGTGTGGTGCTCATCGACAAGGGACTGAGGGCGATTCTGAGGAATGGCCGACGCGGGCCCGAGGCTCTCGTCCTCCAAGGAAGCTCGGCGTCCTCGTCCTGGTCGCCGGCGGCACCGTGGGACACCTTCTCCGTCTCGACGTATTTGGACGTGAACTATCCCACCCAGACCACCGCCCAGTACGAGTTCGCGATCAAGGGCTTCTTCAGGGTCCACCCGGTCTTCGTGGTGAAGGCCTTCGACCGCCATGAGCGAGCCTTTCCCTTTCCGGCCGCACACTGCATCGACGGCGAGGACGGCGAGGACGACGGTGGGCGCGGTCACCGCGGCGACCGTGGTCGTCCGCATGGTGGTAGAGGTGCCGAGGGAAGGGGCTCGTCCGGCTCCCCGTTGCCGCAGAAGGGGGACCACCGTCAAAGCGGCGGGGGTGGGCAGGGGACTCTCGCCCCCGGGGGCGCCGTCCCCCCCGTTCCTGTCCCACGGGACACTGCGACCGCTGCCTGTGGCGTCGACCTTCTGAGCGCGAAGCACATCTTGATCGCGGCCGTCGGTCTGCTGATCGTTCTGGGAATGCTGGCCACGGCCTGGCTTCGCCGCCGTCGTTCTGCCGCGTGACACTCGGCAGGAAGAGCTCGGCAGCGCCTGGCGGTTCGAACGCCACCTGCGGGTGCGCACCGCCGCTCTACTGGTCGTCGAAGGTCTCGGCGTCCTCGTCGGCGGAACTGCTGCTCCCGTCGGAGGCCGAGGTGTCCGAGGGGCTGGGCGTGGCCGAGGGACTGGACGTGTCCGAGGGACTGGGCGTGTTCGAGGAACTCGGGCTGCCCGAGGAAGTGGGTGCGTCCGAGGGGCTCGGGCGGGGGTCGTGGGGGCAGATCCAATAAGGACTCTTGATTCCGTAGCTCAGGCCCCACTCCCTGTCGCAGCCGCCCCAGTACGTCCCCACCCAGCCGCAGTAGGGGCCTCCATAGCTGTAACAGGGGGGCGCCCATGCCTGCGGGCCCGGATTCGGGAAGGGCGGCTGGGGTGATTCGGATTCGCTCGGCGCGATGCCGGAGGCGCTGACCACGCGGACCTGCGTGGCATCGGAACTCCGAGGCGTCCAGCCTGTGGAGAGGGGCAGGCCGATGGCTGAGGCGGAAGCCGCCACCGTTGCAGCGGCGAGACCGCAGCGGATCAGGCGCATGACTGTTCCTCCCGGCTTGATGGTCTGTGGCAGGTCTGGACGACCTCTGGGCACGGGCGCCGCCGCTGTGAGCGCTAAAGCTGAACGTATGGTTTTCAGATCGCCCTTACAGTCAGCGAACCGCCAGTCAGGTGGCCTTGCTCCGGTTTTTCACTCGAAGAGTCTCGCCTCGGAGCACGTCCCTGAGGGACCCTCAGAACTTGCTCAACTCTGCTTTGGCCGGTCACCGCCGCGGGCATCCCCCGACCACGCAGGAAGACAGAGGCGCCCACGGGGGGCCGCTTCGGGGGATGCGAAAGGGGGACGGCGCCATGGTCACCGGCATTTTTCTGGCGATCGTCTGCGTCGTTGTGGTGGCGCTGCTCGTGTCGGCACAGCGTCGTTCGAAGAAGGGGGCGGTGCGGTCGGGGGGCCGCTCCGGGGCGCGGGCACGCACGGGCCGGGGGCACGACGGCAGCTACGGGGGCAGCGGGGACACCGGGGCGGCAGCTGGTGGGTGGCCGGGGCCGACGGCGGTTCGTCGAACGGTCACCACTCCGGCGGTCACCACTCGGGCGGGCACCACTCGTGCGGCGGGGGCCACTCCAGCGGGGGCCACTCCTGCGGCGGCCACTCGTCGTGCGGGTCGTCGTGCGGGTCCTCGTGCGGCGGGGGCGGATGCGGCGGAGGCAACTGACACGGGGCAGTCGAGCTCCGGACGCATCCGGCCGTGCGGACCGGGTGACCGCCGGGAGGAATCCCGGCGGTCACCCGGTCCATGCGCCACAGGTCAGCACGGGACAGACGATTCCCTCTCCCGAGGGGGCGCGAGGGCGCGTGTTGACGGCGCTGTGCGTGAGACGTGCGCTCATTTCCGAGTCGTGGAGGGGCGCACGGCTTCCACCGCAACACTCCAGGCGCACGCGGTAGTTGAACAATTGAGCTGGGCAGCCCTCGTGGGATGGAAACCCTACGAACTTGGGTAAAAACGCTTTGCCGGAACGACAGTTCATGATTCCCTCTCAACACACCAACGCAGCCCGCGGACGCCCTTCGGACACCTGTCCGGCAGGAGTCCCTCCCCACCGGGCCGACCGGAAGCATTACCCGACTGGCTGAGCCGGCCTTGTCCCCGGCGCCACGACCGGGGTGCTCCGGATCCCCACTTCTCACTTTGCGTGCTAGCGGAGCCGATCCATGCTCACGACCCTGAACACCTCCTACACCGACACGCGCGCGGCCGATCTGGCCTGGACCCTGGGCCGCGAGCCGCTGCCCGCGCTCGCCACCCTCGACCTCGAACTCTCCGGTGCGCAGCTGCAATTGCGGCTCCTCGGCGCGTCCCACCAGGTGCTCCTGGAGGAGGAGCGGGGCGTCTGCTCGGAGACGGTGGCGTGCATCGCGGGCTCCAGCACCCCGCTGCCACTGGGTGTCGCCAAGCGGGTCGGCGACTGGGAGTACGAGTTCGCGGCCCGCGTCGAGGTGCTCTCGCCCGGCTCCTTCGCCGGCCGCGCCCAGGAGCTCCTGGCCCTGGTCTCCGACCACCCCAACGGCCTGGCCGGCGTCTTCCCCGGCAGCCCGCACGCGTTCACCGCGATGCTGGCCCAGCGTCATGAGGGCCAGGTCCACTGGCGCACCTGGCACGCCTACCCGCAGGACGGCCAGTTGGTGGCGACCCGGACCCGGGTCGGGGTGAGGCAGCGGACGAAACGACGGGACGACGCCAGGGAGAAGTCGGTCCTGTCGGGCAGGTGAGGACGATCGGCGCCCATTCACTCATGGCTGTGCACCGTCATCCCGGCCGGCGTGTGCGGACGAGCCCGTTCAGGCCGAAGCGACGCTCCGGGGGCGGTAGCCCCCACTCGGCCGCACCACCCCTCGGTGTCGAACGACCCGGCGCCACACGTGTGGGTGACAAGGCTGAGCGCAAGCGTGACGTAGCGTTCCGAACGTGATCGAACCGCACGCGCCCGCACCACCCGGCGCTGCCGCCTCCTGGGGTGGCGGCCGGAACCAGGCGCGGCTGCCCGTGGGCCCGGGCACCGGGCGGTTCCTGGTCCTCGCCGGGGTGTTCGTCTGCGCGGCCTGTGGACTCGTGTACGAACTCGAACTCGTCGCGCTCGCCTCGTACCTGATCGGCGATTCGGTCACGCAGGCCTCGGTCGTGCTGTCGGTGATGGTGTTCGCGATGGGGGTCGGCTCGCTCGCCGCCAAGCGGCTCCGCTGCCGCGCCGCGGCCGGGTTCGGCGCGGTGGAGGCGGCGCTCGCACTCGTCGGCGGCCTGAGCGCGATGGCCCTGTACGCGGTCTTCGCCTGGACCGGCGGCTGGGGCGGCGTCTGGTCCGGCGGCCCGCGCTGCCTGCTGGTCGCGTTCTCCCTGGCCATCGGGCTGCTCACCGGCGCCGAGGTGCCGCTGCTGATGGAACTGATCCAGCGCATCCGCCGCCAGGACGCGGGCGGCGCGGTCGCGGACCTGTTCGCGGCCGACTACGTGGGCGCACTCGTCGGCGGCCTCGCCTTTCCCTTCCTGCTGCTGCCGCAGCTCGGCCAGCTGACGGGTGCCCTGGTCACCGGTGCGGTGAACGCGGTCGCGGGCGGCGCCCTGGTGCTCGGGCTGTTCCGGCGCGACCTGTCCCGGCGCGGGCGCCGGCTGCTGCTGGTCGCCAACCTGCTCGTCCTCGGCGTACTCGCCGCGGCGGCCGTGCTCGTCGACGACTTCGAACGGGCCGCGCGCCACGCGGTGTACGGCGGTCACGTACGGGTCGCGCTGCGCACCGGCGGCCAGGAGGTGGTGCTGACCGGCGGCACCCCCGGCCGTCCCCTCGACCTGTTCCTCGACGGCCGGCTCCGTGTCGACGGCCGCGACGAACGCCTCTACCACCAGGCGCTGGTGCACCCCGCGATGAGCGGCGGCCCGCACGCGCGCGTGCTCGTCCTCGGCGGTGGCGACGGACTCGCGGCGCGCGAGGTGCTGCGGCACCCGGGGGTGCTGCGGGTCGACGTCGTCGACCAGGACCCGGCGTTGTTCCGGCTCGCCCGCCAGGACGCGGCCCTGTCCTCGCTGAACGGCCACGCCTTCGCGGACCCGCGCGTCCACGTCCATGCGGAGGACACGTTCCGCTGGCTGAGGCGGACCCGGGGGGCGTACGACGTGGTGATCGCCGACCTGCCCGGCCCCGGCGGCACGGCGAGCGCGAAGCTGTACTCGCAGGAGTTCTACGGCCTGTCCCGGCGCGTGCTCGCACCGGGCGGGCGGCTGGTGGTGCACGCGGGGCCGGTGACCGCCCGGCCGCGCGCGTTCTGGACGGTGGAGGCGACGGTACGGGCGGTGGGGCTCGGTACCACCCCGTACCGCGTCGACGGCCGCGCCCTGGAGCGCACGGCCGGGGCGGTCTGGGCGCCGCGCGACTGGGGGTTCGTGCTCGCCGCCCGCACCCGGCCCACGCTGACCCTGGACCCGCGCACGCCGTGCCTGCGCACGCTGACCCGGGCGGCCCTGCGGGCGGACGCACGGGCGGCGGCGCGCACCCGGGTGCCGGGGCTGCTCCCGTCGACGCTGGTGCATCCGAGGTACCAGGAATGAGCCTCCCGGCCCCCACGGACGTGCGAATCCCCTCCTGCACGGGTGCGGTTCGGGCGCTGCTGGGTAGGCTCGTCAGACATGGAGCATGAGGTGTTCGTTCCGGTTCCCGCCGAGCGGCTGAGCCAGGCGCTGGCCGACCCGGCCCGGGTGGCCCGCGCGATTCCCGGGCTCCAACAGGACGCGGGCACGGAGCCGGTCGCCGGCCGCCTCAAGGTGCGCGCCGGCGGCCACACGATCACCTACCGCGGCACCCTGCGGATCGAGGGGCGGGACGACGGCTCGTACGCGGTGGAGGGCGAGGCCACCGAGGCCCGCGGCACGGGCACGGCGAAACTGTCCCTGTCCCTGCGCCTGACCCGGGCCGAGGACGGCACCACGGTCACGTTCACGGGCACGGCCACGGCAGACGGCCGGATCGCGGACCTGCCGGCGGAGACGGTGGCGTCGGCGGCGACGCGACTGCTGGGACGGTTCGCCGAGAAGCTCGGGGAGGTGGCGGAGGAAGGCCCTCGGGAGATGACCGAACCGCCGTCACAGGAGCCGGCTCCCGAGGAGCGACCCGCCTCGGCCGGCGACACCGAGGTCCCCGCGTCGCCCCCCGAGCCCCTCGCCGAGGAGGTCGAACCCGGTCTCGTGCCCGATGCCTTCGACGAGGAGGTCGAAGGCGGCCTCGCGCCCGACACCTTCGACGAGGAGCCGCCCGCCGAGGCGGCGCACGCCCGTCGCACGATGATCGGCCGGAGCGCCGAGGAGGTCGACCACGCGCCCCCGCGCGGCCGGTACGCGCCCGTCCCGCCGCCGGAAGCCGCGGCAGCCACCGCCACCCTCCGCTGGGCGGCCCCGGCGGCGGCCCTGCTCGTGGCATCGGCGATCGTGGCGGGCCGGCTGCTGCGGCGGCGGCGCTGACGTAAGCCCACCGGCGTCACCACCCGCCCCCCTTGATCCGCCCAGTAGGGTCGGGCTCGTGAGCAACGACGAGATCACGTTGGCCGCGGGAGACGCGGAAGTCGTGCTGGCGCCGGGGAACGGCGGGCGCGTGAGGAGTCTGCGTATCGGCGGGACCGAACTGCTGCGGCAGGGGGAACGGTTCGGCTGCTTCCCCATGGCCCCCTGGTGCGGTCGGGTCCGGGACGGCAGGTTCCGCAACGGCGGCACCGTCCAGCAGATGCCTCTCAACGCCCCGCCGCACGCCATCCACGGCACCGTCCGCGACGGCGTCTGGCGCGTCGCCCGCGCCGAGCCCGCCGAGGCCGTCCTCACCTACGACCTGGTCGCCCCCTGGCCCTATGCCGGCCGCGTCACCCAGCTGGCCGCGCTCACCGAGGACGCCCTCACGCTGACCATGTCCGTGGAGACGTACGACGACTCCTTCCCGGCCCAGATCGGCTGGCACCCCTGGTTCCACCGCAGCCTCGGCGGCGATGACGTCCGCATCGACTTCGACCCCGCCTGGCAGGAGGAGCGCGGCGACGACCACCTGCCCACCGGCAACCGCGTCGACCCCAAGCCCGGCCCCTGGGACGACTGCTTCGGCATGCCCGGCGGCGTCGACGTCACCCTCACCTGGCCCGGGCAGCTGGAGCTGAAGGTCTCCAGCCGCGAGGAGTGGGTCGTGGTCTACGACGAGCAGCGCGAGGCGGTGTGCGTGGAACCGCAGACCGGCCCCCCGGACGGCCTCAACACCCTTCCGCGCCTGGTCACCCCCATCGAGCCGCTGGAGGCCATGACCACGTGGACCTGGCGACGGCTCTGAGGGCCCCTGAACACGGGGCTCTAAGCTGGCTGCCATGAGTGACGTTCGCGGCGAGCTGCTGCAGCAGATCAAGGACAAGGCCGTGGTGCACGGCAAGGTGACCCTGTCGTCGGGCAAGGAAGCCGACTACTACATCGACCTCCGCCGCATCACCCTCGACGGCGTGGCCGCCCCGCTGGTGGGTCAGGTCATGCTCGACCTGACCGCCGACCTGGACTACGAGGCGGTCGGCGGCCTGACCCTGGGCGCCGACCCGGTGGCGACCGCGATGCTGCACGCCTCCGCCGCGCGGGGGAAGACGCTCGACGCCTTCGTCGTCCGCAAGGCGGGCAAGGCGCACGGCCTGCAGCGCCGTATCGAGGGCGCGGAGGTCGCGGGCCGCCGTGTGCTGGCCGTCGAGGACACCTCCACCACCGGCGGCTCGGTGCTGACCGCCGTGGAGGCGCTGCGGGAGGCCGGCGCGGAGGTCGTCGCGGTCGCGACGATCGTGGACCGGGCGACGGGCGCGGCCGAGGCGATCGCGGAGAAGGCCGGGGTTCCCTACCTGTTCGCCTACTCGAAGGACGACCTGGGTCTGGACTGAGGACACGGGGGCATCCACAGGCTGGACAGGGTGTCCGAAGCATCCGGTCACGTCTGGAAAGATGGGGCCGACGATGACGTCACTCCCTAGGTCAGGGCCGTAAGCACGCAGAACGCAACCCGCACAACAAGGAGCGGACAGATGCCCATCGCAACCCCCGAGGTCTACAACGAGATGCTCGACCGGGCGAAGGCAGGCAAGTTCGCCTACCCGGCCATCAATGTGACCTCCTCCCAGACCCTGCACGCGGCCCTGCGCGGCTTCGCGGAGGCGGAGAGCGACGGCATCGTCCAGATCTCGACGGGTGGCGCCGAGTTCCTGGGCGGCCAGTACAGCAAGGACATGGTCACCGGTGCGGTGGCCCTGGCCGAGTTCGCCCACATCGTCGCCGAGAAGTACCCGGTCAACATCGCGCTGCACACGGACCACTGCCCGAAGGACAAGCTCGACGGGTACGTACGTCCGCTGCTCGCGATCTCCGAGGAGCGCGTGAAGGCCGGCCAGAACCCGCTGTTCCAGTCGCACATGTGGGACGGCTCCGCCGAGACCCTGGCCGACAACCTGGCGATCGCCCAGGAGCTGCTCGCCCGCACCGCCGCCGCGAAGATCATCCTCGAGGTGGAGATCACCCCGACGGGCGGCGAGGAGGACGGCGTCTCCCACGAGATCAACGACAGCCTGTACACGACGGTCGACGACGCGCTCCGCACGGCGGAGGCGCTGGGCCTCGGCGAGAAGGGCCGCTACCTGCTGGCCGCCTCGTTCGGCAACGTGCACGGCGTGTACAAGCCGGGCAACGTCGTGCTCCGCCCCGAGCTGCTGAAGGAGCTGAACGAGGGCGTGGCCGAGCGGTTCGGCAAGGAGTCGCCGTTCGACTTCGTCTTCCACGGCGGTTCCGGCTCCTCGGAGCAGGAGATCCTGACGGCGCTGGAGAACGGCGTGGTCAAGATGAACATCGACACGGACACGCAGTACGCCTTCACGCGTCCGGTCGCCGACCACATGTTCAAGAACTACGACGGCGTCCTGAAGGTCGACGGCGAGGTCGGCTCCAAGAAGACCTACGACCCGCGCACCTGGGGCAAGCTGGCGGAGACGTCGATGTCGAAGCGAGTACTGGAGGCCTGCCAGAACCTCCGCTCGACGGGCACGAAGATCAAGTAACAACGGTCGGCGGGGTGCCCGCAGCCTGCGCAGCTGCGGGCACCCCGCCACCACCGGGTCGCGGAACCTCCCCCGGGTACCGCAAACCTGGCTCGAGCGCCCGCGACGGGGGATGATCCCAGCATGGCGGTTACCGCGCAGCCGACCCCCGCTGTCAGGCTCAGCAGCCCACAGGGGAAATGGATCCTGCTGACCACGGTGCTCGGCTCCAGCATGGCCCTGCTGGACTCCACCGTCGTCAACGTCGCCCTCCCCCGCATCGGCCACGCCCTCGACGCGAGCCTCGCCGCCCTCCAGTGGACCGTCAACGCGTACATGCTCACGCTCGCCGGTCTCATCCTCCTCGGCGGCGCCCTCGGCGACCGCTACGGCCGCCGCCGGATCTTCGTCCTCGGCGTCCTGTGGTTCGCCGCCGCCTCCCTCCTCTGCGGTCTCGCCCCCACCGCCGAGGTCCTCATCGTCGCCCGCGCCCTCCAGGGTGTGGGCGGTGCCCTGCTCACCCCCGGGTCGCTCGCCCTCATCCAGGCCACCTTCCACCCCGACGACCGCGGCAGGGCGGTCGGCCTGTGGTCCGGCTTCGGCGGCATCGGCGCCGCCGTAGGCCCGTTCCTCGGCGGCTGGCTGGTGGTCGGCCCGGGCTGGCGCTGGGTCTTCCTCCTGAACGTCCCCCTGGCCCTCCTCTGCGCCCCCATCGCCGTGCGCCACGTCCCCGAGTCCTCCGCCGGCGGCTCGCACAGCCGCCGCTTCGACGCCCTCGGCGCCTCCCTCGGCGCTCTCTCCCTCGCCCTGGTGACGTACGCCCTCATCGAGGCCCACGGCGGCTCGCTCCCGGTGGCCCTCACCGCGGTCGCGGGACTCGCCGCCGGGGTCGCCTTCATCCACGTCGAACGGCACCGCCCCGACCCGATGATGCCGCTCGACATCTTCGCCTCCCGCCAGTTCACGGCGGTCAACCTGGTGACCCTCTGCGTCTACGCGGCCTTCGGCGGCTTCTTCTTCCTCACCGCGCTCCAGCTCCAGGTCGTCTCCGGCTACTCGCCGCTGCGGGCCGGGGTCGCCCTGCTGCCCACGACCGTCCTGATGCTCCTGTTCTCGTCCCGCTCCGGCGCCCTCGCCGAACGCATCGGCCCCCGCATCCCGCTCACCGTCGGCCCCCTGCTCTGCGCGGCCGGCATGCTGCTGATGCTGCGCGTCGGCAAGGACGCCGCGTACGCCGCCGACGTCCTGCCCGCCGTACTGGTCATGGGCGCGGGCATGGTCATCCTGGTCGCCCCGCTGACCGCCACCGTGCTCGCCTCGGTGGACACCGACCGGGCCGGCCTGGCCAGCGGCATCAACAACGCGGCTGCCCGCGCGGCCGGTCTGATCGCCGTGGCCGCGCTGCCGCTGCTCACCGGGATGGGCCCGGAGGCGTACCGCGTGCCGGACGCGTTCGAAGCCGCCTTCCGCCGTGCGATGCCGCTGTGCGCGGTCGTCCTGCTGGCGGGCGCGGCGCTCGCCTTCGCGACCGTACGGCGCCCGGCCCCGGAGTGCCGCCACCCCGAGTGCCGCATGCACTGCTCCGTGACCGCACCACCGCTCGAGCCGCCGCGCGGTTCGGCGGGTTCCGGGGCCGGTCCGGCCTCCTGAGCAGGTACCGAGGGCGCCCGACCTGCGTACACGGTCCATGGCGCACACTGATCCCATGACCCTTCACGAGAACCTTCTCGGGGGCCCGCCCCCGACGCACCTCCCCGACGACCCGGAGCCGCGCGAGCTCCTCGCGAGCGGTACGGCGCCCGCCGAGGTCGCCGCCCGGTACCCCGCGTCCTCGCTCGCCTGGGCGCAGCTCGCAGACGACGCGTTCGAGCGGGGCGCGGTCGTCGAGTCGTACGCGTACGCCCGTACGGGCTACCACCGCGGCCTGGACGCCCTGCGCCGCAACGGCTGGAAGGGCCACGGACCCGTCCCCTGGGAGCACGAGCCCAACCGCGGGTTCCTGCGCGCCCTGCACGCCCTCGCGCGCGCCGCGCACGGCATCGGCGAGCAGGAGGAGTACGAGCGCTGCTCGCAGTTCCTGAAGGACTCCTCCCCGACGGCGGCCCAGACCCTGGGCTAGGGCCCCACGCCCCCACGCCCCACGCGTGTCAGGCCCGCCTGTGACCAGGCGGGCCTTGCGGTGTCCGGGGGCATTGCGCAGGATGCCTGTGGGGACCGGGGCCCCCGTGCCGGCATCGGCAGGGGCGGACCGCTACCCGGAGTACATACAGGAGACAGCGATGTCCCAACAGGCTCACCAGACTCCTCCCTCCCCCGGGGCTTCTGAGCCCGAGACCCCGCATCTCGACTTCCAGGGCACGACCCCGTACGAGGACTACGTCCGGGCGGACGTGCTCACCCACCTCCAGCACACCCTCTCCGACGACCCCGGAGAGATGGTCTTCCTGGTCACGACCCAGGTGATGGAGCTGTGGTTCACCGTCATCGTCCACGAGTGGGAGACCGCGGCGCGCGCCCTGCGCGAGGACCGGGTGCCGGTGGCGATCGACGCGCTGAAGAGGTCCGTACGGGAGCTCCAGGCGCTGAACGCGTCCTGGCGGCCCCTGGCGCAGCTGACACCCGCCCAGTTCAACTCCTACCGCTCCGCCCTCGGCGAGGGCTCCGGCTTCCAGTCGGCGATGTACCGCCGCATGGAGTTCCTGCTCGGCGAGAAGTCCGCGTCCATGCTGGTCCCGCACCGCGGCGCGCCCCGCGTCCACGCCGAACTGGAGAAGGCGCTGCACGAGCCGTGCCTGTACGACGAGGTGCTGCGGCTCCTCGCCCGGCGCGGGCACGCCGTCCCGGACGCGGTGCTGCGGCGCGACGTCGCGCAGCGCTACGAGCCGTCCGAGGAGGTCGAGTCGGTCTGGGCGGCCGTCTACTCGGGGGACCCGGACGAGGAACTCGCCCGCCTGGGCGAGGCGTTGACGGATGTCGCGGAACTGGTCTGGCGCTGGCGCAACGACCATCTCCTCGCCACCCGGCGCGCGATGGGCGCCAAGCCCGGCACGGGCGGCTCCGCCGGGGTGGCCTGGCTGGAGAAGCGGGCCCAGAAGAACGTGTTCCCCGAGCTGTGGACGGCGCGGTCCCATGTCTGAACCGTCGGAACTCGCCGTCAGGGCGGAGAAGCTGGACGCGGCCGACGAACTCGCCGCCAAGCGCTCGGAGTTCATCCTCAACGACGTCGTCTATCTGGACGGCAATTCGCTGGGTGCGCTGCCCGCCGCCGTACCGGGCCGGATGGAGGACGTCGTCCGCAGGCAGTGGGGATCGCTGCGGATCCGGTCCTGGGACGAGAGCGGCTGGTGGACGGCGCCGGAGCGGATCGGCGACCGGATCGCCCCGCTGGTCGGGGCTGCGCCCGGGCAGATCGTGGTGGGCGACTCGACCAGTGTCGACGTCTTCAAGGCGCTGGTGGCGGCGGTGCGGATGGCCCGGGAGACGGACGCCGGCCGGGACGAGATCGTGGTCGACGCGACGACGTTCCCGACGGACGGGTACATCGCCGGATCGGCGGCGCGGATGACGGGCTGCACGCTGCGCCCGGTGGCTCCGGCGGAGGTCCCCGGGGTGCTGTCCGGCCGTACCGCGGCCGTGCTGCTGAACCACGTCGACTACCGCACCGGCCGGCTGCACGACCTGCCCGCCCTGACGGCCGCCGTGCACGCGGCGGGCGCGGTGGCGGTGTGGGACCTGTGCCACAGCGCGGGGGCGCTGCCCGTGGGCCTGGACGAACACGGGGTCGACCTGGCGGTCGGCTGCACCTACAAGTACCTGAACGGGGGCCCCGGCTCACCGGCGTACCTGTATGTGCGGCGGGAGCTGCAGGACCGCTTCGACTCACCGCTGCCGGGCTGGAACTCGCACGCGGAACCCTTCGGCATGCGGAGCGACTACGAGGCGGCCCCCGGCGCCGTGCGCGGTCGCGTCGGCACCCCGGACATCCTGTCGATGCTCGCCCTGGAGGCGGCGCTGGAGGTGTGGGACGGCGTCTCGATCGACGCGGTCCGCGCCAAGTCGCTGGCCCTGACGGACTTCTTCCTCGAGTGCGTGAGGGCCTACGTCCCGCCGGGCACGGTGGATTCCCTGACCCCCGCCGCACACGGGGAACGGGGCAGCCAGATCGCGCTGCGATGTGCGGACGCGGGGGACGTGATGAAGCGGCTGATCGCCGCCGGGGTGGTCGGTGACTTCCGGCCGCCGGACGTGCTGCGGTTCGGCTTCACGCCGCTGTACGTGGGGTTCGGGGACGTGGAGCGGGCGGCCCGGGTGCTGGCGGAGGTGGTGGCCTGACGGGCGGTTCACGGGGGGCGGGGCGGCCCGCCCCCCACCCGGCCGCGGACCCCGTGGCCGGGGCCTTCGTCACAGCACACCGGGGCGGCTCGGCAGAACCGTCTGCTCCTCACCCAGAGTGACAACCCCGTGCTGACGCACGTCACCCGCCTGATACCGTCCCCGCCAGCGGCCGGTACTCTCCGGCCGCCGCGCACGAATCCCGTTCTGCCGCTGAGAGGTTGGAGCATGCCGGACGACGCCGCCCCCCGCGATGCCGCCGAAGAGGCGTCCGCCTTCTCGCACCCGCCGGTGGACCCCGACTCCACCGCCGTCTACGGCGACCACCCCGACCAGGTGATCGACTTCTACGCCCCGCGGCAGACCGAGCCGGCCGGGGCGGCGGCCGCCCCGGGACTCGCCCCCCTGGTCGTCCTCCTGCACGGCGGCGCGTGGCGTGCGCCGTACGACCGCCGGCACATCTCGCCGTTCGCGGACTTCCTGGCCCGCCGGGGCTTCGCTGTGGCGAGCGTCGAGTACCGCCGGGGCGCCCTCATCCCGTCCCAGGCCGACGGTTCCGCGGACGCGGAGTCCGGTGCGGGCGGCGGCACGGGGCCGGTGGCGGGCCGCTGGCCGGACACGTTCGACGACGTTGCGGCCGCGTGCGACGCGCTTCCCGGGCTGGTGCGCGAGGCGCTGCCGCAGGCCGACCCGCGCCGCACGGTGATCACCGGGCACTCGGCGGGCGGCCACCTGGCGCTGTGGGCCGCGGCCCGGCACGTCCTGCCGGCGGACTGCCCGTGGCGCACGGACCGCCCCGCGCTGCTGCGCGGTGTCGTGGCGCTCGCCCCGATCGCGGACTTCCACGTCGCCGACAAGCTGGAGGTGTGCGGCGGCGCCGCGGTCCAGCTCCTCGGCGGCCGGGACCGGTTCGAGGAGCGCAGACCGTACGCGGACCCGGCGCTGCTGCTGCCCACCGGTATCGCCACCACCCTGGTCCAGGGCCGGACGGACGTCGTGGTCCCGCAGGCGGTCGCCGAGGCGTACGCGGAGGCGGCGGCGAAGGCCGGCGAGGTGGTCGGCCTCACGCTGCTGGAGGGCGTCGGCCACTTCCCCCTGATCGACCCGGCGGCGGACGCGTGCGCGGTGGTGGCCGAGGAGATCGCACAGCTGGCGTGGTAGCCGGGACCCGCCCCCGGGTGGACCCGGTCATACCCGTAATACCTGAGAGCTACCTCCCAAGTGAGCTCCGCGGCATGACGCCGACGACGGGTGACGCTCCGTAACTTCCTTCCCGTGACCGCCCGATGAGCGGGCCGTCGGAAGGGGAGGACGTCATGGGTTCTCGGGGCAGGGGCCCGGCCGCGGCTGCACACGCGCACGCTCGGGACGGGCACGCGGACGCTCGGGACGGGCACGGGGGAGACGACGAACGGCGGCGCCTTCGCCGACGGCGCCTCGGCCGCGTCCGACGCACCCTGCTCGCCGTCCTCGTCACGGTCGCCGTCGTCGTTCCCCTGTCGGCCGCCGCGCGCCCCGGATCCCGGCCCCGCCGCCGGCGGCGCTCGCCCCGCTCTCGGCGGCCACGCTCACCGGGACGTACGAGGCGAACCGCGCGGACGCCGCCGAGGCGTCCCGCATGGCGGGGACCCACGGCGACCGGAGCCGGGCGGCGGTGGAGCGGGCCCTGGCCGCCCCCGCCCGCGATCTGCTGGCCTTCGACGGCCGGGGCACGGGCCGGGTGACCGAGGTCTTCGGCGACCTCGCCACGGCGCGGCACATAGCGGTCCTGGTGCCGGGCTCCGACACCACGCTGGACACCTACGGCCGCTTCCGCGCCACCGCGCTCGCCCTGCACCGCAGCACCGGCCGGGACACGGCGGTGATCGCCTGGCTCGGCTACGACACGCCCCGCACGCTCGGCACCGACGTACTCACGACAACCCGTGCGGCGCAGGCCGCCCCTGCCCTGGAGCGGTTCGTACGGCAGCTGCGGGACGCGTTCGGCCCGTCGCCCCGCATCTCCCTGCTCTGCCACTCCTACGGCACGGTGGTGTGCGCCCGCGCGGGCGCCGGCGTCGACGCCCAGGACATCGTCCTGATCGGCAGTCCCGGCACGGGCGTGGACTCCGCCGCCGCCCTGCACACGCACGCCCGCATCTGGGCGGCCCGCGGCGCCGACGACTGGATCGCACACGTGCCGCACCACCGCGCGGACCTGTTCGGCACCACCGTCGGCTTCGGCACGGACCCGGTCTCCCCGGCCTACGGCGCCCGGGTGTTCGCGGCGGGCGACGGCGGTCACAGCGACTACTTCGAACCGGGCTCGGCCTCCCTGGCCAACCTGACCCGGATCGTCCTCGGCGAGACGGCGGAGGTGACCCGTGCGTGACACGACCGTGCGGCAGCACACCCCGAAGCGGCAGCGGACCCCGAAGCGGCAGCGGACCCTGAACGCGATACGCACCGCGGCCCACCGCACCGACCTGGCCACGCCCGCCGAGCGGGACCGCGCGGTCGACGCCCTGCGCGCCCTGGCGATCCTCGGTGTCGTCCTGGGGCACTGGCTGGTGACCGCCCTCGTCGCGGACGGCGGCTCGCTGCACACCGCGAGCCCGCTGCACTTCATGCCGTGGCTGGCCCCGATCTCCTGGGTGTTCCAGACGCTCGCCGTGTTCTTCCTGGTGGGCGGCCATGTGGCGACGAAGGGGTACGCATCGGCGCATGCGCGGGGCGTCACCTACGGGCAGTGGCTGCGCACCCGCCTGACCCGGTTGTTCAAGCCGGTCGCGGCGGTCGTGACCCTGTGGACGGTCGCGGCGTGCGGCCTGCTCGCGACGGGCGCCGACGCCGGCACGGTCCACACCCTGGTGAAGCTGGCCCTGTCGCCGCTGTGGTTCCTGCTGGTGTTCGCGGCGCTGACGGCGGCGACCCCGCTGCTGACGCGTCTCAACCCGCTGTGGCCGCTGGCCGTCGTCCTCCATGTGGACATCGTCCGCTTCGGATTCGGCGGCCCCTCCTGGCTCGGCTGGGTGAACCTGCCGGCGGGCTGGCTCGTGCCGTACACCCTGGGCGCGGCCTGGACCCGGGGCGAGCTGGAGAGCCGCCGTGCGGGCCGGGTGCTGCTGGTGGGCGGCGCGGCGGCGACGGCGGTGCTGGTGGCGTGGGCGGGCTACCCGGCGTCGATGGTCGGGGTCCCGGGCGAGCCGGTCTCCAACCTGAACCCGCCGACCCTGGCCGCCGTCACCTTCGGCCTGGCGCAGTGCGGACTGGCGCTGCTGCTGCGCGAACGGCTGCGCCGCGCGATGCGCCGCCCCCTGGCCTGGGCGGTGGTGGCACTGGTGAACCTCTCCGCGATGACGATCTTCCTGTGGCACCAGACGGCCCTGATGGCGACCACCGCGACGGGCCTCCTCGCCGGCCACCTGCCGGGCCTGCACACCACCCCCGACGACCTGACCTGGGTGGCCGCCCGCCTGGTCTGGCTCCCGGTCTTCGTGCTGGCCCTCACCGTGTGCTGGTCCGCCTTCCGCACCTGCGAACAGGGGCCGCGCAGGCCTCGTGGCCGCCGTTCCCGCGTGGTGTTCATCCACAGGTTCCCCCGCACCGGGGCGAAGACGGCCCGCGGTGCCTAGGGTGAGCCGGATGAAGGAGGCACGGCACGAAGACCCGGCCGGCGGCGCGTTCGGCACGCCGGGCCGCCACCCGTCCCCCGATGCCGGATTGCCCGAGCCGGGGGAGCCCCGCTCGGCCGGCTCCCCCGGCTCGGGCGTCTCCTCTCCCCTCTCCGCGCTCCGCCGGCAACTGCGCGTCCTCCGGGACGACCTGTGGACGTTCGACGCCGACCCGCTCCCGCCGCTGTCACGGCCCCGCCTGTTGCGCCGGGCGCCGCACGTCGTCCTCTGCGTCCTCGCGCTGGTGCTCTCGATCGGGGCGGCCAACGAGCTGAGCAACAGCTACAACCCGCTTCCCGCGCTCGACGTGGCGATCGGCTTCGCGCAGGGCGGGGCCGTCGCGCTGGCCCTGTGGCGTCCGCTGCCCGCGTGGTGGCTGTCGCTCGCGGCGCACCTGGTGGCCTCCCAGATCGGCCGGATGGCCACGTTCCACCTCCACGGGTTCCTCGTCGAACCGCCGCCGTGGCCCTGGACGGGCTCCGCCATCACCTCGTGCGCCGTCGTGCTGTTCCTGCTGGCCCTACGGGTGCCCACCCGTGTCGCCGCCGGCGTGTGGGCAGTGACCGCCCTCGTGACGTTTTGCATCCAGGGCGTCGAGGGCGCGGCCTTCTACTCCGGCACCGGCCTGCCCGCGCTGGTCGTCTTCGGCCTCGTCCTCCTCGTCGGCACCGCCCTGCGCGGCCGCCGCGAGGCCCGTACGCAGCTCGTCGAACTGACCGTCGTCACGGCCGAGGAACGCGCCCGCCGCACCCTCCTGGAGGAACGCAACCGCATCGCCCGCGAACTGCACGACGTGGTCGCCCACCACATGTCGGTCATCTCCATACAGGCCCAGGTCGCCCCCCACCTGGTGGAGAACCCCTCCGCCGAGCTGAGGGAGAACCTGGACGGCATCCGCAAGAACGCGCTGGAGGCCCTGACCGAACTGCGCCGCGTCCTCGGCGTCCTGCGCTCGGAGAACCCCGCCGACCCCTACGGCATAGGAAGCGGTACCGGCGCGGCGCCCGACTCCCCGCAGCCCACCCTCGACCGGCTCGACGCCCTCGTGGAGAACACCCGCGCCGCCGGCATGGAGGTGCGGACGGAGATCGTCGGCGAGGTGCGCCCCCTGTCACCCGGGGTGGAGCTGTCCGCGTACCGGATCGTCCAGGAGGCCCTCAGCAACGCGCTGCGGCACGCCCCCGGCTCCACCGTCCGCGTCGAACTCACCTACTTCCCGCGGGGTCTTCAGCTGCACATCGCCAACTCCCGGCCCACCCGTCCGGTTCCGCCGTCACCGGGCGCGGGCCATGGACTGCTCGGTATGCGCGAGCGTGCCGTGATGCTCGGTGGGACCCTCTTCGCGACCGGGACCGCCTGCGGCGGCTTTGCGGTGGCGTGCTTCCTGCCCAGCCCCGAGGACGCCCCGCCCGACGGCGCTCCCGCCGACCCGACAGGAGAAGAGAACCGATGACGAGCAGCACCATCCGCGTACTGATCGCCGACGACCAGATGATGGTCCGGCAGGGCTTCACGGTGCTGCTCAACGCAAAGCCCGACATCGAGGTCGTCGGCCAGGCCGTCGACGGCAGGGACGCGATCACCAAGGTCGCCGAACTCGCCCCGGACGTCGTCCTGATGGACATCCGCATGCCCGAGCTCGGCGGCATCGAGGCGACCCGCCACATCACCGAGGCCACCCCGCACCCCAAGGTCCTGGTCCTGACCACCTTCGACCTCGACGAGTACGTCTACGACGCCCTGCGCGCCGGCGCCTCCGGCTTCCTGCTCAAGGACGCCTCCGCCGATCAGCTCGCCGAGGCGGTACGGGTGGTGGCGGCGGGCGACGCGCTTCTCGCGCCCGGCATCACCCGGCGCCTGCTCGCCGAGTTCTCCCGGATGCACAGCACGCCCCGGGCGCCGCTGAAGGAGCGCGTCGGCGACCTCACCGAGCGGGAGACCGAGGTCCTCGCCCTCATCGCCCAGGGCCTTTCGAACGCGGAGATCGCCGAGCGCCTCGTGGTCGCCGAGCAGACCGTGAAGACCCATGTGGGCCGCATCCTGGTGAAGCTGGGCCTGCGCGACCGCACCCAGGCGGCCGTGTTCGCCTACGAGTCGGGGCTGGTGCGGCCGTCGGGCTACTGACGTCCGGGCGGGCGCGGGGCGACCTGGCGGGGGCCGACCGCGCCCGTAGTACTTGAGGAGGATTCCCGAGGACCCCCCTCACTGGTGACGACCGCGCCCGCTGTCCGGGCCTACCTTTTCCACGTGACCGAGACGACCAAGAGGCAGACGCCACCGGACGGCGCGTACGCGCCGTACACGCCGCGCAGCCCGGAGTACCGGCTGGCCGTGGACGCCCTGCGCGGGCTGCGGCAGGATCTGTTCCACGACGCCTTCGCCTACCGCCCGCTGGTCCGCAGCGGCGCCGGCGCTCCGTCGGCCGGGCGGGCATCCGGTCGCCTGCGGACCTATGCGGCCTGGAAACGGCACGCCGTGGTGGTGGGAGCCGGCCTGGTGGCGATGTTCGGTGCCTTGACGACCGGCGACGGCGGAGGGGCGGCCCTGCTGTGCGGTCTGCTGGCCCTGGCGCCGGTGCTGCTGACGTTGGTCCGCCCGGTCGGAGCCTTCTGGCTGTCCTTGGCGGCGACCCTCGCCTCGGCGGTCCTGAGCCCCGACTGGGCGGCGGGGCCGTGGCCGCCGGGCAGTTTTATCTCCCACCTGGTGGTGGTGACGGTCGTGGCGATACGCAGCCGGCCGCGCACCGCGGCATGGATGTGGGTCATCACCGCGCTCTACGGCTTCTTCGCCGAGAGCCTCTTCAGCCAGAACAGCTTCGACACCAACACCCCGCCCATGCTGGTGGTCTCCGCGATCTCCCTGCTGTCCGTCACCGTCTGGCACATACGCCGCGACGCCGAGCAGGAGGTGACCGCCCATCAGACCGAGACGGCGCACGAGCGCTCCCGGCGCACCCTGCTGGAGGAGCGCACGACGATCGCCCGCGAACTGCACGATGTGGTCGCCCACCACATGTCGGTGGTCGCGATCCAGGCGGAGGCCGCGCCCTACCGCGTGGAGAACCCGCCGCCCGAACTGGAGAATGCCTTCGCCACGATCCGGGAGAACGCGGTGGCGGCCCTGACCGAGCTGCGCCGCGTCCTGGGGGTCGTACGGGCGGAGGACTACGAGGCCCCGGACGCGCCCCAGCCCACCCTGGCCGACCTGGACGCCCTGCTGGCGAACGTGCGGGAGGCGGGACTGAGCGTCGACAAGGTGGTCACGGGCGCGGTGCGGGAACTCCCGCAGGGCGTCGAGCTGTCGGCGTACCGCATCGTCCAGGAGGCCCTCAGCAACACGCTGCGGCACGCGCCGGGCGCCCCGGCACGGGTGGAGATCGGCTATGTGCTCGGTGGGCTGGGCCTGCGCATCGTCAACGGCCCGGCGCCGCAGGTCACGCTCACCAAGTCGACGCACGGGGCGGGGCACGGCCTGACGGGCATGCGCGAGCGGGTCTCGATGCTGGGCGGGGAGATGACGGCGGGGGAGACGGACGACGGAGGCTATGAGGTGACGGTGTTCCTGCCGGCGGCCACCGTGGAGGGCACCGCGTGACGAGGGGCATCATCCGCGTACTGATCGCCGACGACCAGATGATGGTCCGGGAGGGCTTCTCGGTGCTGCTCGGGGCGATGCCGGACATCGAGGTCGTCGGGGAGGCGGTCAACGGGAGGGAGGCCGTCGAGCGGGTCCGCGAGCTGGCCCCGGACGTCGTGCTGATGGACATCCGGATGCCGGAGCTGAACGGCATCGAGGCGACCCGGGAGATCGTCGCCGCGGACGGTTCGGCGAAGGTGCTGGTGCTGACCACCTTCGACCTCGACGAGTACGTGTACCAGGCGCTGCGGGCGGGAGCCTCCGGCTTCCTGCTCAAGGACGCGTCGGCCAAGCAGCTCGCCGAGGGCGTACGGGTGGTGGCGGCCGGCGAGGCGCTGCTGGCGCCCTCGGTCACCCGGCGGCTGATCACGGAGTTCTCCCGCCTGGCGGACCGGCCGGCGCTCCCGCCGACGGCCCGGGCGGCGTACGGGGACCTGACGGAACGGGAGACGGAGGTGCTGGTCCTCATCGCCCAGGGGCTGTCGAACGCGGAGATCGCGGAGCGGCTGGTGGTGGCCGAGTCCACGATCAAGACGCACGTCAGCCGCATCCTGGTGAAACTGGGCCTGCGCGACCGCACCCAGGCCGCGGTGTTCGCGTACGAGGCGAGACTGGTGACACCCGGGTGATCCGCTCTTCGGTGTGAGACCCCCCTGGTCAGCGGGCGTCCGCTCGGTTAGCGTCCGGGCATGGCAGCTCCTTCCGCTCTCGCGTTCGACCCCTGGGACCCGGCGTTCGTGGCCGACCCGTACCCCGCCTACGCCGAGCTGCGTGCGCGGGGCCGGGTGCACTGGTTCGAGCCCACCGGCCAGTGGCTGGTGCCGCACCACGCGGACGTGTCGGCGTTGCTGCGGGACAGGCGACTGGGCCGGACGTACCAGCACCGGTTCACGCACGAGGAATTCGGCCGGACCGCGCCGCCGCCCGAGCACGAGCCCTTCCACACGCTCAACGACCACGGCATGCTCGACCTGGAGCCGCCGGACCACACGCGCATCCGGCGCCTGGTGTCGAAGGCGTTCACGCCGCGGACCGTGGAGCAGCTGAAGCCGTATGTGCGTGACCTCGCCGGCGAGCTGGTGGCGCGGCTGGTGGAGGCGGGCGGCGGCGATCTGCTGACGGACGTCGCCGAGCCGCTGCCGGTCGCGGTGATCGCCGAGATGCTGGGCATCCCCGAGGCGGACCGCGGGCAGCTGCGCCCCTGGTCGGCGGACATCTGCGGGATGTACGAGCTGGGCCCCTCCGAGGAGACGGCACACAGGGCGGTGCGGGCTTCGGTGGAGTTCTCGGAGTACCTCCGGGAGCTGATCGCCGAGCGTCGCAAGGAGCCGGGGGAGGACCTGATCTCGGGGTTGATCGCCGCGTACGACGAGGGCGACCGGCTCACCGAGCAGGAGATGATCTCGACCTGTGTGCTGCTGCTGAACGCCGGGCACGAGGCCACGGTCAACGCGACCGTGAACGGCTGGTGGGCGCTGTTCCGCCACCCGGACCAGCTGGCCGCCCTGCGCGCGGACCACTCGCTCGTCCCCTCGGCGGTGGAGGAGCTGATGCGCTACGACACCCCGCTCCAGCTCTTCGAGCGCTGGGTGCTGGACGAGATCGAGATCGACGGCACGGTGATCCCGCGGGGCGCGGAGATCGCCATGCTGTTCGGCTCGGCCAACCATGACCCGGCCGTGTTCGACGCCCCCGAGAGGCTCGACCTGACCCGTGAGGACAACCCGCACATCTCCTTCAGCGCGGGCATCCACTACTGCATCGGTGCGCCCCTGGCCCGTATCGAGCTGGCGGCGTCCATGACGGCGCTGCTGGAGAAGGCCCCGACGCTGCGCCTTGCGGCGGAGCCGGAGCGGAAGCCGAACTTCGTGATCCGCGGGCTGGATGGACTGAGGGTGGAGGTCGGCTGACCGCCACCGTCAGGCCGTCAGGGCTCATCCCGAAGCTCACCCGCCCGTGCGGGCAGCATGAGTCCCCACGCCCCCTGCCGCACCACCCACGTCCGCGTCCGAACCGGCCCCGACACCACCGCATCCGCGCGATAGCGGAAATCGGCCCCCGACACCGTCACCCTGCGCCCCACTGCCAGCAGCGGCGAAGCCTCCGCGCCCACCGAGACCGGTCGTACCTCCACCTCGGCCACCCCCGGTTCCCCCGGCGTCACCGACACGCCCTCCACCGGCTGGTCCAGGTCCACCAGCGTCTCGCCGTCGACCTCCACCCGCAGTCGGGCCGGCCCGGGCGCCGCCGCCGCGGCGACGGCACCCGCGTCGGACGCGCCGCGAGCGTCCGTACCAGCGACTGGCACGTCCGCAGCCACGGACGGCCCGAGCCCGGCGACGAAGCCGGCACCGGATCGGTCCCCGCCCCCTCACGCGCCGGCACCGGAGGAATCCGCAGATCCCCGAGCACCACCCCGTCACTGTCGTCCACCAGCAGGTCCAGCCGCCGCTCCACCCCCTCCAGGACGGCCCTGGCCGCCGCCACCGCCCCCGCCGGCACCCCCAGCGACCGCGCCAGCGACTGCCGGGCGCCCACCGGCACCAGCGCCAGGGCCGTCGTGCCCAGCTCACGGCGCCGGTGCAGGAGCGTCACCGCCCGCAGCAGCGCCCGGTCGTCGCCCACGACCACCGGCCGCCGCGACCCCCGGCGGTCCAGTGCCCGGGCGAATTCCTCCGGTCCCTCCGGGAGGCACAACTTGGCGGCCGCACCCGCGCTGAGCACGTCTTTCGCGATCCGTACCGACTCACCGTCGCTGTGACGGGCGACCGGGTCGATGACCACGAGGAGCTGGTCGGAAGTCGCCACCTCGGTCCTGCCTCGCTTCCTCGGGTAGCATCTCTGTGCAAGAGCCCCTTGCGCTATTGCGTCAGGGGTTTCGTCTATTCCGGGGCATCCGGTCCGACGGTTTGCGGCCAACGACGGTCGCGGTGCACACGGCGGTGAACCCTCCGCGTGCGCCCCCGACCCTGGACATGCCCCGCCCGGAAGGGGTGTACGCGCGTGCCCGCACTTGTGCTGCTCGGTGCTCAGTGGGGTGACGAAGGCAAGGGAAAGGCCACCGACCTGCTCGGTGGCTCGGTGGACTATGTCGTGCGCTACCAGGGCGGCAACAACGCCGGCCACACGGTGGTCGTAGGTGACCAGAAGTATGCGCTCCACCTCCTCCCTTCCGGAATCCTGTCGCCCGGATGTACGCCCGTCATCGGCAACGGCGTCGTCGTCGACCCGTCGGTCCTGCTCTCCGAGCTGAGCGGTCTGAACGAGCGCGGTGTCGACACCTCCAAGCTGCTGATCAGCGGCAACGCCCACATCATCACGCCGTACAACGTCACCGTCGACAAGGTGACGGAACGCTTCCTCGGAAAGCGCAAGATCGGCACGACCGGCCGCGGCATCGGCCCGACCTACGCCGACAAGATCAACCGTGTCGGCATCCGGGTCCAGGACCTGTACGACGAGTCGATCCTGACCCAGAAGGTCGAGGCGGCCCTCGACGTCAAGAACCAGATCCTCACCAAGCTGTACAACCGGCGCGCGATCGCCGTCGGCCAGGTGGTCGAGGAGCTGCTGGGCTACGCCGAGAAGATCGAGCCGTACGTCGCCGACACGGTCCTGATCCTCAACCAGGCCCTGGAGGAGGACAAGGTCGTCCTGTTCGAGGGCGGCCAGGGCACGCTCCTGGACATCGACCACGGCACGTATCCGTTCGTGACCTCGTCGAACCCGACCGCGGGCGGTGCCTGCACCGGTGCCGGCGTCGGCCCCACGAAGATCAGCCGCGTCATCGGCATCCTCAAGGCCTACACGACCCGTGTCGGCTCGGGTCCTTTCCCCACCGAGCTGTTCGACGAGGACGGCGAGGCGCTGCGCCGCATCGGCGGTGAGCGGGGCGTGACGACGGGCCGCGACCGCCGCTGCGGCTGGTTCGACGCGGTGATCGCCCGCTACGCGACCCGGGTCAACGGCCTGACCGACTTCTTCCTCACCAAGCTCGACGTGCTCACCGGCTGGGAGCAGATCCCGGTCTGCGTCGCATACGAGATCGACGGCAAGCGGGTCGAGGAACTCCCGTACTCCCAGACGGACTTCCACCACGCGAAGCCGGTCTACGAGATGCTGCCCGGCTGGCAGGAGGACATCACGAAGGCCAAGACCTTCGCGGACCTCCCGAAGAACGCCCAGAACTACGTCAAGGCGCTGGAGGAGATGTCCGGCGCCCCGATCTCCGCGATCGGCGTCGGCCCGGGCCGCGACGAGACCATCGAGATCAACTCGTTCCTGTAAGTCCCTTATATCCCCGTCCAGTTGGGCCGGTCATGGACATCCTTGACCGGCCCATGGGCTGCTCCTGGTTCCGCGCGGAAGTAGGGACCGGAACTATCTACGCGGGTAGTGCCGTCCCTCTCCGCTCTCCAGACCAGGAGCCTCGTATGCCCGTCAACCCCATGAACAGACGCGAGTTCATGCAGAAGTCGGCCGTCACCTCGGCGGCGGTCGCCGTCGCGGGAACGGTCGGCAGCGGTACGGCCGAGGCTGCCGACCACCAGCCCGAGAAGACGCCCCGCACCTGGTCCTTCTCCGTCCTCGGCACCACCGATCTGCACAGCCACGTCTTCGACTGGGACTACTACAAGGACGCCGCCTACAGCGACAAGGCCGGCAACTCCGTCGGTGTCGCGCGTGTCGCCACGCTCATCAAGCAGCAGCGCGAGGCGAAGGGCGAGGACCGGGTGCTGCTGGTGGACGCCGGCGACATCATCCAGGGCACCTCGCTTGCCTACTACTTCGCCCGCGTCGACCCGATCACCGGCAAGGACGCCCCCAAGCACCCCATGGCCGTCGCCATGAACCACATGCGCTACGACGCCGCCGCGCTCGGCAACCACGAGTTCAACTACGGCATCGATGTCCTGCGGAAGTTCGAGAGCCAGTGCCACTTCCCGCTCCTCGGCGCCAACGCACTCGACGCCAAGACCCTGCGGCCCGCCTTCCGTCCGTACACCGTGAAGTGCGTCCGGGTCCCCGGCGCCCCCGACATCAAGGTCGGCATTCTCGGGCTCACGAACCCCGGGATCGCGCTGTGGGACAAGGACAACGTCAGCGGGAAGATGGTGTTCCCGGGGCTCGTCGAGCAGGCGAAGAAGTACGTGCCGCGGCTGCGGGCGCTGGGCTGTGACGTGGTGTTCCTGACGGACCACTCGGGCCTGGACGGCTCGTCCTCGTACGGCGACGAACTCCCGTACGTGGAGAACGCGTCGAACCTCGTCGCCGAGCAGGTGCCGGGCATCGACGCGATCCTGGTCGGCCACACCCACGTCGAGGTCCCCTCCTACACGGTGAAGAACGAGGAGACCGGCGAGGAGGTCCTCCTCTCCGAGCCGTACTGCTGGGGCTACCGCCTGAGCGTCTTCGACTTCGAGCTCGAACTCCACCACGGACGGTGGAAGGTGACGAGCAAGACGGCCCGGACCCTCAACCCCAACACGGTGGACGAGGACCCGGAGATCAAGCGGCTCCTGGAGGCCGACCACGAACTGGTGGTGAAGTACGTCAACACGCCCGTCGGCACCTGCACGGCGGACCTGTCGGCGGCGGAGTCCTGCTGGAAGGACGTCCCCATCATGGACTTCATCCACCAGGTGCAGATGGCGACGGTCGCCTCCGGGCTGTCCTCCGCCGACGCCGCCCTCCCGCTGATCTCGGTCGCCGCGCCGTTCAGCCGGACCGCGGACATCCCCGCGGGGAGTGTGACGATCAAGGACATCGCCGGGCTCTACATCTACGACAACACCCTCTACGGCAAGAAGCTGACCGGCGCCCAGCTCAAGGACTACCTGGAGTACGCGGCGAAGTACTACCACCAGGTCCCGTCCGGCACGAAGGTCGACACCGCGACCCTCACCAACGCCGACAACTTCTGGGACTACATGTACGACACCGCCGCCGGGGTCGACTACGAGATCGACATCGCGCAGCCCGAGGGCTCGCGCATCAAGAACCTCTCCTACAAGGGCGCACCGGTCGCCGACGACCAGGTCTTCGTCGTCGCCGTCAACAACTACCGCGCCAACGGCGGCTCCGGCTACCCGCACATCGCCTCGGCGCCGATCGCGTACAGCTCGACAAACGAGATCCGCCAGCTGATGATCGACTACGTGACATCCAAGGGGACCCTGGACCCGGCGGACTTCGCGGTCACCAACTGGCGGCTGACGCAGGACGGCACGCCGGTGTTCTAGGCCGTCCCGAGCAAGGTGCCGGTCCGCTCCGCCAGGAACTCCTCCCAGGTCCGGGTGCCCTTGTCGGCGCCCTCGAGGGTCAGGTTGGCCCCGGACCGGTAGGCGCGGCCGGCCTTGCCGGGCATGCGGACCGGGAGCATCGGGCGGTGCTTGCCGCGTGCCGTGAGGTAGGTGCGCAGCAGGTCCGCGAGGTCGTACACCGCCGGCCCGGTCAGGTCGGGGACCAGGCCGGCCGGTCCGCCGAGCGTCAGCTCCACGAGCCGGGCGGCCACCTCGCGTGCGTCGACCGGTTGCAGCCGCATCCCGCCGGGCACCGGGATCACCGGCAGCTTGGCCATCTTCTCGGCCATGAGCAGCGCCAGGTCGTGGAACTGGGCGGCCCGCAGGGTCGTCCACGCGATCCCCGACCCGGAGACCGCCCGCTCCGCCTCCAGCTTGGAGCGCAGCCAGGCCAGCGGGACGCGGTCCGCGCCGATGACCGAGATGTACACCAGGTGCCGGACCCCGGCCTCCCGCGCGGCCCGGACCAGGCTGCGGGTCGCCTCGTCGTCGCCCTTGGGGCCGCCCGCGAGGTGCAGGACGGTCCGGGTGCCCGCCACCGCCGCGTCGAGTCCCTCGCCGGTCCGCAGATCGCAGGCCACGTGTTCGACGCCCTGCGCGGGTAGTTCCCGTGCGTGCCGGCTCAGCACCCGGACCTCGCGGCCCGCCTCCCGCAGCAGCGGGACGACGTGGCGGCCGAGTGTGCCGGTGCCACCGGTGACCAGGACGGGCGCGTTAGTCGTGTTCATGGTGTTCTCCTCAATCGGTCGATCCATCACTCAGTGGGTGATCTACTGAGATGACCCGTCGCCCGGAAGGAATGTGACACGGTGCCCGAACTTCCTTTGACAACCGAGTGGTTCGAGGTGCAGCGTCCCAGGTTGCGGGCGGTCGCCTACCGGATGCTCGGATCGCTCAGCGAGGCCGACGACGCCCTCCAGGAGGCATGGCTGCGCGTCGACCGCGCCGACACGGCCGACGTGGAGAACCCGGCCGCGTGGCTGACGACCGTGGTGGCCCGGGTGTGCCTGAATATGCTGCGCTCGCGCGAGAACCGGCGCGAGGAGTCGCTGGAAGCGGCCAGGGCACCGGTCACGGGTGCGGTCGTCGACCCGGAGGAGGAGGCGCTGCTCGCCGACTCGGTGGGCCTGGCGCTGCTGGTCGTCCTCGACAGGCTGACGCCCGACGAGCGGCTCGCGTTCGTGCTGCACGACATGTTCGCGATGCCGTTCGACGAGATCGGCACGATGCTCGAGAAGACCCCGGCCGCGACCCGGCAGCTCGCGAGCCGCGCCCGCCGCCGGGTCAGGGCACCCCGGCGCCCGAGGCCGACCTGCCCCGGCAGCGCCGGGTCGTCGACGCCTACCTGGCCGCGACGCGCGGCGGCGACTTCGACGGGTTGCTGGCGCTGCTCCACCCCGACGTGGTGCTGCGCGCCGACCGCTCGGTCGTCCCGACCCCCGAACCCCTCCGCATCGCCGGTGCCCACCCGGTGGCCAAGGGCGCGATGGCGTCCATGGGCCGGGCCCGGTTCACCGCCGCCGTCCTGGTGGACGACCGCCTCGGCCTGGCGATGCTCGAGGCCGGCCGGCTGCGGCTGGTGCTGAGCTTCACCTTGGCCGACGGCCTGATCACGGAGATCGACGTGATCGCGGACCGGGAACGGCTGCGGGAGGTGGAGGTGGCGGTGCTCGACGAGCCGGCGATCAGCTGAGCGTGCTCGGGTGCCCTTCATCCGCCTCCGCCTCTCCGACAGGCGGGGGCGCGCAGTCGGGGCAGGCGGGCGGGAGGCCGAGACAGGAGTGCAGGGCAAGGCTCAGCCTGTGGTCGACGGCCTCGCGCTCGGCGGTGGGATCCGGGTCCTCGGACGGGGGTGTGAGCGCGTAGGGCAGGACGGTGGTGAGGACGGCGAGTGTGACCGTGTCCTGTGTGGCGCCCCTCGGCAGGTGCCCGGTCACGTGCCGGCGCAGCCAGTCGCAGGCCGTCCGGTGCCAGACGGTGGTCGGGCGGAGTACGGCGGCGTGCGTCAGGTCCGGGGCGGTCAGCGCCATGGCCCGGGTGGCGGGATGCTCGCGCAGCAGACGCGCCGCGCGCACCACGACGCGGACGGCGAGGCACCGTGGCGGCGGCAGCGGGCCGGGTGCCTCGCAGGCCACCTGCAGCAGACGCCGCAGCTCGGCCAGCGTGGCGTCCCGGATCAGGACCTGATGGCCGGCCCAGTTCCGGTAGAGGTAGGAGCGGTTGCAGCGGGCCAGGCGGGCGACGTGGGTCACGCCGACCCGCCGGGGGCCGTACTGGGCCAGCGCGTCCAGGGTCGCGCGGTACACCGTGCCCGTCCCGGGCTGCCGGACGGAGGAGGTCGATCGGTCCACGTCCGGGAGCATGGCAGGGGTGGAGGTAGTACCTGGCTGGAAAAGTGGGACAGATCTGGAGAAAGTGTTGCGGTTTTTCCGACTATCGGGTGAGGGGGGCGGTGGGTGTCATCCTGTTCAGCAGCCGGTCGTCCAGGTGTGTGAGGCGCCCTGGTCGTTCGCGGCGGCGTTGTAGCCGACCTCCTGTCCCGGGGCCAGGCAGATGGTGACATGGCCCAGCAGCTCACGCGCGGAGTAGACCTTGACGTGGTCCTTGACGCCCGGGCCGGAGATGCCGTGGTTCGCCCAGGAGGAGTCGTGCCAGGCCATGTCCCCCTCCCACCAGTGGTCGTCGCCGCTGTGCTCGATCTTCAGGCCCGTGAAGTTCGCTTCGGTCCACACACAGAAGTTGCCGCTGCCGCAGGGCACGGCCTGCGCGGACGCGGAGGTGGCGAGCACGGCCCCGGCGGACAGGGTGGTGGCGGCGAGGAGGGCGGCCAGGCGCTTGTTCATGCTGAGGGTCTTCCTTTCGCGGTGAGGAGAGATGTGGCCTCGGCGAGGGCATGGGCACGCAGCCGCTGCCACTCGGCGATCTCGGCGCGGTGCCGGGAACGGACCTCGGCCAGGGAACGGTGGGACTGCTCGGCCTCGGGCTGAAGGTTGTTCACGATCACCGACGTGCGGAACCAGCGGCGCTGGTCGCCGTAGAGCCGCTGCTGGGCCGCCGCGAGGCAGCCGTCGGTGTGGGCGCGGACCACGTAGCCCGTGGGCAGGCGCAGCGACAGTTCTGCCTCGCCCGACCCGAACAGCGCGTCCGAGACGCGCCGTTGCTCGACGGACGAGGGCGTCGGCTGCCCCGGACGGGGAGGGACCAGGCCCTGGCGGGCGAGACAGTCGTCGGTGAGCCGCCGGGTGGCGGCCTTGATGACGTCGTCGGGGGAGGGACGGGGTGGTGCGGTCGCCTTCGTCGCACAGGCGGTGAGGACCAGGCCGGGGACGAGGAGCGCGGCAACGGCCGTCGTACGCGGACGCATCTGCGGATCAGCCCGGCCGGCACCCCATCGTGCTGTCACTGACCCCGTCGAACTTCGTCGCCCACTCCCAGTTGTTGGAGTAGTCGTCCGGATAGATCGCGCGGTAGAGGCAGCCGCCGGGCTGGTAACTGATCGCGTACACGGTCACGGAGGCACGCGAGTCGAAGGAGTACGCGTGCCGCTTCACCCGAGGGTCGGCCTCCCGATACCCGGGTGGTGCGTAGCCCCAGGCGCCGCCGGGTCCCATCTGGTTCGGGTCCGGCCAGAAGTACACATGCCCGGGAGGCACGGCGACGGCGTGCGCGGCCGGGGCGGCGGCCGGCCCGAGGGCCGCCAAGAGGGCAGAGGCGATGACGAGGTGACGCATGGCCGGGGCATGCCCTTGGGCTACCGCCCGTATGCGGCACGTGTGTCCGGTTCACCCCTTCCGGGGGATCAAAGGGTACGAGCGCCCTTGAGGAATGCGCCCCATGCGCCGGAGGACACGGTGAGGGTGGGACCGGTGGGGTTCTTCGAGTCGCGGATGTGTATGGCATCAACGTCTTGGGCGACCTCGACGCAGTCCCCGCCACTGTCGTTGCTGTAGCTCGACTTGAACCACCGCAGTGCGCTGCTCATCGCTGCTCTTCTCCTGCCAGCCGCTGGATGAGGCTCAGTGAGTCGTCCGGGCTCAAAGCCTGTGTGCGGATCTTCGCATAGCGGTGCGAGAGTTGGGCCACCTTGGTGGGATCACCGACGAGGACGCTTTCATCCTCGATCTCCATGTAGACCACGTGGTGGTGCTCTTTCGTCTCCACCAGCTTCATGTCACCGCGGGCTCCTGCATGACCGGCGCGCAGCCCCCGTTCCAATGGCAGCACCTGGATGCTGACATTGTCCCGCTCCGCGACCTCTGCTAGCGAGCGCAATTGCTCGTGCAGCACCTCCCAACTGCCGAACGGCCGCCGAAGCACCGACTCGTCGAGGATCAGCTCGATCATGGCAACGGGATCGCGATCGAAGAGCGCCTTGCGCGCCATGCGCGCTTCGACCAGCTCCTCCACCTTGTCATCGGCGAGCTTTGGATAGCCGCCGCCGATCAGGGCGCGGGCATAACCCTCCGTCTGGAAGAGGCCGTCGACCACGTACGTCTGGTATGACGACAGCGTCACTGCCTCGGCCTCCATCAAGGCGAAGTCCTTGAACTGCGGCGGGTACTTGTCGAGCAGCACGTACTTGCGTGCCTTCTCGAAGACGCCCAATCCCCCGCCGAGCGCCTCCTCCAGCTTGACGAGCATCTTGTCGCTGGCGGGCTGCGCGCACGTCTCCATCGCGCTGACCGCCGACCCGGTGTACCCGATCTTCCTCCCCAACTCCTCCTGCGACAGCTGCTGCTGCTCGCGCAGCGCCTTCGCCAGGGCGGCGACCAGATGTGCCGTCCCGCTCGCCTCCGTCTTGTTCACAGCCCGCGCCATTGCGGTCACCCCCGAACTCAACCGAACTCAACCGGTCGCAAGTCGCTCGTGCCGGTTTCCGACCGTTGCTATTGGTCGACACAGAGTTATGGAAGACGCTAACCCCGCCTGTCGAAACTGGCCGCATGAATACGCAAAGTGACCTGGACTGGATCCCCTCCACCGGCATCCAACTCCGCAAAGCCGGCGTCCGGTTCGACGCCCTCCGGATCGACGGCGACCGGGGTCGCGCCCTCGCCGACCGTCTCGCCCGCATGACCGGCGGAGCCCCGGGACCCGCCATCGAGGAGGACAACGGAAGACGTGCCGTCTACTTCCTCGTCCCGGTCGGCACCACGTCCCACCGCTCCTGGCCGGACGGAGTCACGCGCCTCACCGCCGGCCCGAACCGTATCTCGTAGATCCCGATCCCAGCGCTCGACGGCCTGACCTGGCCCCTGAGTTGGCGCTACCGGCCGACGGCATTCGGCGACCTGGTCCACACACTGCTCCTGCGGACCGCCCTTCACTCCCCGGAGTGAAATAAGCGAACTACCCCCCAGGTAAAGCCAGTTCCGGCTTGCACTCGTCGCTCTGCGTGCCCATAGAGTCGCGCCAACAGGCAACAAGAACGCCCCCGCGGTGCGCCAACACCCGGGGGCTCGACATCAGGAGCTAGCCCTCCCAATGCGTATTCATCGTACGACGCCCACGCGCGCCTTTTCCGTCTTCTCCAACGCTCTTCTCCGCGATCGCAGCATCTCCTGGTGCGCGGTAGGCGTACTGACGTACCTATTGAGCCTGCCGAACGACGCCCGCGTCACCATCCGCACGCTCGCGGAGCAACGCAAGGAGGGGCGGGCGCGGATCGCCGCGGCCCTGCATGAGCTGGAGGAATCCCGGTATCTGCGGCGGGTGGTGCACAAGAGCCGCACGACGGGCCAACTCTTCACCGTCTACGAGGTGTTCGACACTCCGTACGAGGACGAGCCACCGTCGGGTGAATCGGAGGAATCCCAGAACCTGGCCTCCGGCGAGTCGGCCGACGCGCCGTCGGACGATCCCCCTTCGGGGGAAAAGACCAGGGAAGAAGAACCTCCCTCCCCGCCGCCGCCCCCGCCCGCCGCTCCGAGCGAGCGCACCGCGCTCGCCGCCAAGCTGCTCGGCCGCGCACACCCCGGCTGACGCTCGGTGCCGAAGACGCGCTGCGGCTCGCGCCACTGGTGGAGGAGTGGTGGGACGCGGGGGTAAGCAGTGCCCAAGTGCGGGCGGCCCTGACGGACGGGCTGCCGCCGCGCGTGTACTCGCCGCGCGCCCTCATCGAGAACCGCCTGCGCCGCAAGCGCCCGGCGCCGCCGACGGCCGGACCGGTCACGACCGTCGAGGTTGAGACGCGCACGCCCGGGGCGTCCGCCTACCGGGAGGCCGCCCGGCGAGGCGGCGCGCTGGCATGGGCGCTGCTGCGGGGGCAGGCCGCGCCCACGTAGACGCACAGACTCCCGGCCGCACGCCCGTGCCGCCGGGTCCACCAACAGAAAGGGATGCGATGACTGCATTGCTGGAACGGACCGAAACGGTATACCGACGGTATACTGCCGTCATGGCTGACACCACCGTCAAGGTCGACCCCGCTGTCCGTGACCGCCTCATGGTGCTCGCCCGCGAGCGGGGGATGACCATGCGCGACCTGATCGCCGAGCTGGCGGGGGCCACGCCCACCAAGGAAGAACTGCGGAAGCGCTACGAGGAGACCAAGGCGTACTGCGAGACGCACTTCGGTGTGACGCTTACGGATGAGGACCACGACAGGGTGGAGAAGGTCTGGCAGGACCTTGAGGCCGGCCGGCCCGTGGACAGCCTGTGAGCGGGACGAGGGCGGGGTCGACGGGGGTCGTGTTCGACGAGTCGGCTCTGCTGGCGCTGGGTTCGGGGAACTCGCTCGCCTCGCAGTTCGTCGCGAACACCGAGCACGGACCCATGCGGCACGTGTACGTACCGGCGCTCTGCCTCGCCGCAGCCGACGGGATGCGCAAGGGACTGGCTGAGCACATCGGGGCACTGCCCGCCGTCGAAATCGTCGAACTCGACTTCGCGGCTGCTTCCACCGTGGGCGCGTTGCTTCGCGACGGGGTGGAGTGGCGGTTGGGCCACGCGGTCCACCTGTCCCGCCCGACGCCGGACTGGCCGGATGGACGCCATGTCCTGACGGTCGATCCCGGTCTGTACGCGGACATGCCCCTTGTACGGACCATCCGGCTGCCGCGTCAGCGGTGACCGTCTGCCGGGGGAGGGCGTCCACCGGGAGCCCCTCCCCGGCCTCAGCTGAAGACGATCATCGAACCCTGCGCCAGGCTCCGCGTCGCCGCCGCGTGCAGGCCCAGCCACACATGGCGTTCGCGGGCGAACGGGCTCGGGTCGTACGGAGCCGGAAGCGCGGGTTCCTCCAGGGACGTGGGGGCGAGCGGCGGGTCCGGGGCGGCCGGGGGGTTCGCCGGATCGATGCCGATCGACGGGCCCACGAACTCCAGTTCCCGCAGCAACGCCTGCGACGAGCCCAACGGGCCGCCGCCCGCAAGGAGTTCGTCGTTCGACAGGGGCTGCGGGAAGTCCACCGGGACGTAGGCGCCGGCGTGGTCGTAGTGCCACACCAGGTGCGACTGCTGGGCCGTCGACTCGAACATCTCCAGGAGCTGCTCGTAGTCGCCGCCCAGCTCGTCGACCGGGGTCACGGCGAGACCGCACACCTGGAGCAGATAGGCGCGGCGCAGGAAGTGCAGCGCGTCGTAGTCGAATCCCGCGACGGGGGCCACCTCACCGGTCAGGCCCGGCATGTACTGGTACACCGGCACCGGCGGCAGTCCGGCCTCGCCCAGCACCTTGTCGTAGAGGGCGAGTTCCTCGGCGAACGGGTTGTCGGGGGTGTGGCACAACACGTCGACGAGCGGGACCAGCCACAGGTCACAGGCCAACAGTAAGCTCCTTGGGTTATCGGTGTGGTGCAGGAAGCGTAATGGGCGTGCGGGCGTGCGGGCGGCCGGTCGCGCTCAGCCGTGCAGGGCCGTGCAGGTCCCATACCCACACCCCGCCCACCCACTTACATGGCGTCGGTGAAAGGGGAGTCGGCCTGCCGCGTGCTCAACCAGCGGCCAGCCGCTCCAGCAGCGCGAGGGAGTGCGCGTTGTACGCGGCGACCACGGCGTGCGCGGCGGCGGGGTCGCGGCGGGCGAGGGCGTCGACGAGTTCGGTGTGCCCGGCCCACAGCCGGCCCTTCAGATCGGTGACCCGGCGCAGGTGCTGCACCGCGCACACCCAGGACTGCACGCGCAGCCGGTGCAGGAAGTCGGCGAGGTAGGGGTTGCCGTACAGGGCGCTCAGCTCGCGCCAGAAGCGCAGGTCGTAGCCGATGAGGACGTTCAGGTCGCCGGCCGTGGCGGCGCGCTCGGCCTCCTCGCCGCGGCGGCGCACCGCGGCGAGGGCGGCGGTGCGGCGCGGGTCGTCCGCGGCGGACCTGCGGTGGCCTGCGCCGACGCCGTCCTCGATGAGGCGGTGGAAGATGCCGTCGGTGACCAGGCTGCGCGCCTCGATCATGCCGCGGTAGTCGTCCAGGGAGTAGGCGCGGACCTCGAAACCCCGGTGCTGGACGGCGTCCAGGAGACCCTGCGCCGACAGGTCGACCAGCGCCTCGCGGACAGGGGTCGCGGAGACGCCGTACTGCTCGGCGATCTCCTTCACCGTGAACTCCTGCCCCGGCTGCAACCGGCCGGCCAGCACCTCGTCGCGGAGCGCGTCCGCGATCTGCTGCCGCAAGGTGCTACGAGTGACGGCGCCATTGCCGGGCATCGTTGTCTGGGTCCCCCCATCCGCGTACGGGTGCGTGTTCCTGCCGGAGACACGTCACCTTACGCGGTGGGGAGCCCATGAGCGCCCTGTCTGAGATGCAGCCGGTCAGACCGTGTACTCGTCGGCCACGGACAGCGCCGCGTCCAGGGCCGCGAGGCCCTCCTTCGCCTCCGCCTCGGTGATCGTGCAGGGCGGGACGACATGGGTGCGGTTCATGTTGATGAAGGGCCACAGACCGTGCGCCTTGGCGGCGGCGGCGAACGCGGCCATGGGGGCGTTCGCCTCACCGGTGGCGTTGTACGGCACCAGCGGCTCCCGGGTCTCACGGTTCCTGACCAGCTCCAGGGCCCAGAACATGCCGACGCCGCGCACCTCGCCCACCGACGGGTGCCGCTCGGCCAGCGCGCGCAGCCCCGGCTCGATGACCTGCGCGCCGATCACGGCGGCGTTCGCGACGACGCCCTCCTCGGCCATCACCTCGAGCGTGGCGACCGCGGCGGCGCAGGCCAACGGGTGACCGGAGTAGGTCAGGCCGCCCGGGTAGGGCCGCCTGCCGAAGGTCTCGGCGATCCTCGGCGAGATGGCGACACCGCCGAGCGGCACATAGCCGGAGTTCACACCCTTGGCGAAGGTCATCAGGTCCGGGACCACGTCGAACAGTTCGGCCGCGAACCATGCGCCGGTGCGTCCGAACCCGGCCATCACCTCGTCCAGGACGAAGACGATCCCGTGCTTGTCGCACAGTTCGCGCACGCCCGCGAGGTAGTCGCGGGGCGGGACCATGATCCCGGCGGTCCCGGGGATGGTCTCCAGGACGATCGCGGCGATCGTGCCGGGGCCCTCGAACGCGATCGTCGTCTCCAGGTGCTCCAGCGCCCGCTCGCACTCCTGCTGCTCGGTCTCGGCGTAGAACCGCGAGCGGTACAGGAACGGCGCCCAGAAGTGCACCACGCCCGCCGCACCGCTGTCGGAGGCCCAGCGGCGCGGGTCGCCGGTGATGTTCACGGCCTGCTGTGTGCCGCCGTGGTAGGAGCGGTACGCGGACAGCACCTTGGGCCGGCCGGTGTGCAGGCGCGCCATGCGCACGGCGTGTTCGACCGCGTCGGCGCCGCCGTTGGTGAAGAAGATCTTGTCCAGGTCGCCGGGGGTGCGCCGGGCGATCAGCCGGGCGGCCTCGGAACGGGCCTCTACGGCGAAGGCGGGCGCGAACGTGGCCAGGGTCGCGGCCTGCTCCTGGATCGCGGCGACGACCTTGGGGTGCTGGTAGCCGATGTTGGTGAAGACGAGCCCGCTGGTGAAGTCGAGGTAGCGGTTGCCGTCGTAGTCCCAGAAGTACGACCCCTCCGCACCGGCGACGGCGAGCGGGTCGATGAGCTCCTGCGCTGACCACGAGTGGAAGACGTGCGCACGGTCCGCGGCCTTGACGGCGGCGCCGGCCTGGGGGTCGGTCTGAGGGATCATGCGGCGAGGCTAGGAGCGGCGGAGTCGGGCGGGACATGGGCGGGATGTCTGCGCTCAGGGGTATTCCGCGACAGGTTGTCGGGTGCGGGGCGCCTCGACGCGGCCCGTTACGGAACCGTGCACGCCGCTGCCGCCGACTCCCTCTGGGGCGGCACTATTCTCTGGCTGTCGCACGCACAGGGGGGTAGGTGAGGCGGCGATGGAACGGCTGGGGACCGGGGATCCACTGGGGGTCCCCCCGGGCTTCAAGCTCCGGGGGAGCGTCGGGGGCTATCGGCTGCTGGCGCGGCTGGGGGCCGGCGGTATGGGCAGCGTGTATCTGGCCCGCTCCGACCGGGGCCGTACGGTCGCGGTGAAACTCGTGCGGCGGGAGCTGGCCGAGCAGGAGGAGTTCCGGGCCCGCTTCCGGCAGGAGGTGCAGGCCGCGCGGCGGGTCGGCGGGTACTGGACCGCGCCCGTCCTGGACGCCGACACCGAGGCCGACATCCCCTGGGTCGCCACCGGGTACGTCGCCGGGCCGACCCTCCAGACCGTCGTCTCGCAGGACCACGGTGCGCTGCCGGAGCGGTCCGTGCGCGTGCTGGCCGCCGGGCTCGCCCACGCCCTGCAGGACATCCACGCCGCCGGGCTGATCCACCGCGACCTGAAACCGTCCAACGTCCTCGTGACCATCGACGGCCCCCGGGTCATCGACTTCGGCATCGCCCGCGCGCTGGAGACCCTCACGGGCGCCGGGTTCACGCGCACCGGGGCGCTCGTCGGGTCGCCCGGGTTCATGGCGCCCGAGCAGGTGCGGGGCGACCGCGTCACACCCGCGTGCGACGTCTTCTGCCTGGGCTCCGTGCTCGCGTACGCCGCCACGGGCGCCCTTCCCTTCGGGGGCGCGAACAGCGGGGTGCACGCCCTGATGTTCCGCATCGCACAGGAGGACCCGGACCTGGAGGGCCTGCCGGAGGGGCTGGCGGAACTGGTGGGGGACTGCCTGCGCAAGGACCCGGCCGCGCGGCCGACCCCGGCGCAGATCCTGGAACGCACGGGCGCCGACGACACGCTCAGCGAGGGCCGCAGCCGCGACCCGTGGCTGCCGGGCGCCCTGGTCGCCCAGCTGGGGCGCCATGCGGTGCGGTTGCTGGACACGGAGGATCCGGAGGAACCGGAGGACCCTGAGGAATGGGATGGTCCGGAGCGTCCGCAGAGGCCTGGGGGTCCGGAGAGGCCGGGGCGTCCGGAGAGGCCGTGGGGTCCGGAGGGCCCGCAGGGGCCCGGGGTTCCTGAGAGGGCGGGATCGGGGGCTCCCGGCACTGCGGATGCGCCCACGGCTCCGGCACCTCTGTCGGCTTCCACGATCCCGGGGCCGCCCCCCGCCTCGGGCGCCCCCTACGGCGCGGTACCGCCACCGCCCGGCGTCTTCGGACCTCCGCCGCAGCAGCCGCGGCCGCCCGCCCCCGCAGGCTGGGGCACGCCGCCGTACGGTCCGTCCGCGTACGGTGACCCGGCGCCTGCGCGGCGCAGCGGACGTTTCACCGCCCTGCTGATCCTGGTCGCCCTGGTCGTCGCCCTCGGTGCGGGCGGTTCGGTGTACGCGGTGCTGCGCGGGGACGGGACCGGCACCACCGGCGGCGGCACCCCGTCGCGGACCTCCGCCCCGTCCACCACCCCCGGCCCGAGCACGCCCGGGCAGCCGTCCTCGTCGGCCTCGGCGTCGGCGTCGGTCTCAGCCGGCACCGGCTCTCCGGGGGCCGTCCCCGACGCCTACCTCGGCACCTGGACCGCCGCGATCGACAACGCCACCGGGCACAACACCCGGCGCCTGGTCATCCAGCAGGGCGGGGTGGGCGACACGGTGTTGTCGCTGACCGCCGACGGCGACACGTACCACTGCGTCTTCCGGGCCGAGCTGGCCGAGAAGCCCGCCGTGAACGGCCCGCTGCGGATCGGCCCGTCCACGGTCGGCGGCGGCCGGCCGGCGTCGTCCTGCACCCCGGGCGGCGCGTCAGAGCTGACGCTGCTCCCGGACGGCCGCCTCAAGCGCGTGAACACGACCACCGGCGAGGCCCTGACCTACACGAAAACGGGGTAGGCACAGGCCCGGTCACCCGGTCACCCGGTCACCTGGCCTCCGGCGGCCGCTGCCGGGGCATGTTGGGCCGTGCGCCCGGCGGCGGGAACCGCCCCGGCAGGGTGCCCTCGGGGCGGGGCGCCGCCGCGCCCGACGACTGCATCGCCAGCGGTGCCGACCCCGTGCGGAACTCCGCCATCCAGTCCGCCGTCTCCGCCCGCACCAGCTCCGTCACGTCCTCGGAGAACCGCCGCAGTACCGAAAGGCAGCGCTCCGCGGCCTCCGCCGCGGTCCCCTCCGTCGGCCCCAGCACCTCCCGCACGCTCTCCGAGGCCCAGTCGAACTGCAGCGCCTGAAGCCGCCGCCCGATCGCCTGTGCCGTCGCCACGTCCCGCATCCATCCGGACGTCACCCCGAAGTACCGGTCCCCGGCGACACACGCCACCCCCACCAGCAGCGACAGATACGCCCACGGCGCCACCCCGTCCGCCACCCCGGTCAGATCCAGCAGCGGCAGCGCGGCCCCGCACACGGCGCCCACCGCCGCGCCCGCACGCAACGCCTGCGCCCCCCGCCGTTTCCACACCCGGTTCGCGAGGTACCAGGCCGCCGTCTCCAGCGCCCGCCGCTCCACCCACCGGTACAGCTCGTCGAGCCGCTGCGCGGCTCCCCCAGTCGCCGTGCGGGAACGACCGGCCCATGAGGTCGCCGGGGGCACCGGGGTCGCCCGGGTCGCCCGGCCGCAGCCCCGCCGCTCCGTCGCCCCGCCCGTCCTGGAGCGGACCCTCGGGCTGCATCTCCGGCTGACTCACCCGGCACTCCCTACCTACGGCTATGACGTTCCGCGATGCACAATCCCCTGCACGTTCCGCGGTACGTGCGCTGCTCACTTCGTGCACCCCCGCAGTGTGCTCGTGACGCATGGTGCTGAAGCGCCGCACCCTTCCTACCGCCGGGCGGGTGGCGGGCAACCTGGTTTCGCGGCTTTTCCGCCCGGAAGGGGGCCTTGGTCGGGTATACGACGCTCGGCAAACTCACTCGAAAGAGTGCCGCCGTGGGTGGGAACCGAGTCCGGACGGGCTACCCCAGCGCGCACCCCGGTGACCACGTAGGCTCGTGCCGAGGCGGCAAACCCCGCCCTGACATCCGTACTCGCATACGCACATCCGAGCCGAACCGTACGAGGCAGGAGCTGATCGTGATTCCCGGTGGTGGGCAGCCGAACATGCAGCAGTTGCTCCAGCAGGCGCAGAAGATGCAGCAGGACCTCGCCAACGCGCAGGAGGAGCTGGCGAGGACCGAGGTCGACGGTCAGGCGGGCGGCGGCCTGGTGAAGGCGACGGTCACCGGTGCCGGCGAGCTGCGCGCCCTGGTCATCGACCCCAAGGCGGTGGACCCGGAGGACACCGAGACCCTCGCCGACCTGATCGTCGCGGCCGTCCAGGCGGCCAACGAGAACGCGCAGGCGCTCCAGCAGCAGAAGCTCGGCCCGCTGGCCCAGGGTCTCGGCGGCGGCATCCCCGGCCTGCCGTTCTGAGCCCACCGGGCGGTCCCGCCCGGGGAAGGGTGTCCACCGGACCGTCCCTTCTGCGAAAGGCAAGCGCCAACTACCGTACGTACGAAGAAACCGAGCCCGGCTACGGTACGTACCGAAGCCGTACCGAAGCTCTTCAGGAAAGGCAGTCCGTTGTACGAAGGCGTGGTCCAGGACCTCATCGACGAGCTGGGGCGGCTGCCCGGCGTCGGTCCCAAGAGCGCGCAGCGGATCGCCTTCCACATCCTGCAGGCCGAGCCGACGGACGTGCGCCGCCTCGCCCAGGCGCTGCTCGAGGTGAAGGCGAAGGTCCGCTTCTGCGCGACCTGTGGCAACGTCGCGCAGGAGGAGCTGTGCGGCATCTGCCGCGACGCCCGCCGCGACCCGTCCGTCATCTGCGTGGTGGAGGAGCCGAAGGACGTCGTCGCAATCGAGCGGACCCGCGAGTTCCGAGGCCGCTACCACGTGCTCGGCGGCGCGATCAGCCCCATCGAGGGCGTGGGCCCGGACGACCTGCGCATCCGTGAACTGCTCGCGCGACTGGCCGACGGCACGGTCACCGAGCTGATCCTGGCCACGGACCCGAACCTGGAGGGCGAGGCCACGGCGACGTACCTCGCCAGGATGATCAAACCCATGGGCCTGAAGGTCACCCGCCTGGCCAGCGGCCTCCCGGTGGGTGGCGACCTGGAATACGCGGACGAGGTCACCCTCGGCCGCGCCTTCGAGGGGAGACGACTCCTAGATGTCTGACGCCACGCTGCACGCGACGACGCAGGACCCGGACGACTTCGCGGTCCAGATCGCGGACCAGATCGAGAGCTTCCTGGTCGCCGTCACGGAGGTCGCGAAGGGCGACGAGCCGGACTCGGCGGTCCCGTTCCTCCTGCTGGAGGTCTCCCAGCTGCTCCTGGCCGGAGGCCGCCTCGGCGCGCACGAGGACATCGTCCCCGACGAGCGCTACGAGCCGGACCCGGGCCCGGAGCCGGACGTGGACGAGCTGCGTGAACGGCTCGCCGCCATGCTGGACCCGATCGACGTCTACTCCGAGGTCTTCGACCCGTACGAGCCGCGCAAGGCCCCGGTCCCGGCCCGTATCTCCGACGACCTGGCGGACGTCATCACGGACCTGCGCCACGGCATGGTCCACTACCGGGCGGGCCGCACCACGGAGGCCCTGTGGTGGTGGCAGTTCTCGTACTTCTCCAACTGGGGCGCCACCGCCTCCGCCACGCTCCGCGCCCTGCAGTCCGTGGTCGCGCACGTCCGCCTGAACCAGCCCCTGGAGGAACTGGACGGCCTCGACACCGACCAGGACCTCGGTGACGAGATACTCGCGGAGGAGGCCGGCCGGGTCATGGCCAAGGAGATCGCGGACCCGCTGGGACTGCGGTCGGTGAAGTAGGCCCGCGGGGACACGGGCCGGGCGCTCACACCAGCCCGGCGACACCTTTTCCGAGGGTGCTCAGACCTCCGGCCAGCGCGAGCAGCAGGACGAGGGCCCGGGCGCGCCGCTCGGGCACGCGTCCGGCGAGCGCCCTGCCGATCAGGGCCCCCGCCGCCAGGGCCAGGACTACGAGGGCCCAGACGGGCGCGGTGAGCCGGGGCGGTCCGTTGGACGCCACGGACACCGCGTTCACGACGACGCCGTAGAACTGCGCGTTCGGCACGAACTCCCGCACGCTCCAGTCGGCGTTCAGGGCGTACAGGGAGACGGGCGGTCCACCGACCCCGGCGGCCGAGTTCATGAACCCGCCCAGGCCTCCGGCGACGACGGCCCCCCGGCCGCCGCGCAGGGCGGGCACCCGCAGACCCCGCATGACCAGCGTCACCGCCACGGTGACGAGCGCCCCCATGGACGCCAGCAGCAGGGGTTCCGACAGCTGCCGGGCCACCCACGTCCCGGCGGGCACGGTGATCACGGCGGCGATGCACAACGGCACCATCACCGGGGCCCGCACCCTGCGCCACCCCTCGGCGATCCCGACGACACTGATGGCCCCCGCGGCGCAGTTGGCGAGCACGACGCCCTCGGCGGGACCGAGCAGCAGCACGAGGGCGGGCACGGCGACGAGAGCGAACCCCATCCCGGTCAGCCACTGCACACACCCGCCGAACAGCACGATCCCGGCCAGCAGCACGTCTCCCGCCCACCCATGCGTCACGGGTCGGCATCCTCGCGCCCAAGGGCGTCACGCGTCCATGGCACTCATGCTTGAAAGGTGATTCACACCTTCGGGCTGTGACTCGCGGCACGTTTCGCGTACCGTCCCGGCCCTGGGGCAGATGCCGTGCTGAGCGGCCTCGGGCGCCGACGGAAAGCGGTGGTGAAAAACCGTCGTACGGCCGTCGTACGTCCGAAGAAAACCGGGATGATCCGCGCGTGAGCGGGACATCTCACCATGCGGTATCCCGGAAGGGAAATTGGGTCGCTCGATAGACTGAGCCGACCGCACCTGCGTCTCGCAGGCGCGGAAAGAGACGGACTGAGCGAGGAGCGCACGTGGGCCTTGTCGTGCAGAAGTACGGAGGCTCCTCCGTAGCCGATGCCGAAGGCATCAAGCGCGTCGCCAAGCGGATCGTGGAAGCGAAGAAGAACGGCAACCAGGTGGTTGTCGTGGTTTCCGCGATGGGCGACACGACGGACGAGCTGATCGATCTCGCCGAGCAGGTTTCCCCGATCCCTGCCGGGCGCGAGCTCGACATGCTGCTGACCGCCGGAGAGCGGATCTCCATGGCACTGCTGGCCATGGCGATCAAAAACCTGGGGCACGAGGCCCAGTCGTTCACCGGCAGCCAGGCAGGTGTCATCACCGACTCGGTCCACAACAAAGCCCGGATCATCGACGTCACGCCCGGCCGCATCCGGACCGCGCTGGACGAGGGCAACATCTGCATCGTCGCGGGCTTCCAGGGCGTCAGCCAGGACAAGAAGGACATCACCACGCTGGGCCGTGGCGGCTCGGACACCACGGCGGTGGCGCTCGCGGCCGCCCTCGACGCCGAGGTGTGCGAGATCTACACCGACGTCGACGGCGTGTTCACCGCCGACCCGCGCGTGGTGAAGAAGGCCCGGAAGATCGACTGGATCTCCTTCGAGGACATGCTGGAGCTTGCCTCGTCCGGGTCCAAGGTGCTGCTCCACCGCTGTGTGGAGTACGCCCGCCGCTACAACATCCCGATCCACGTCCGCTCCTCCTTCAGCGGGCTCCAGGGCACGTGGGTCAGCAGCGAGCCAGTCGCTCAGAAGACACAGCAGCAAGGGGAAACGAAGGTGGAGCAGGCCATCATCTCCGGTGTCGCTCACGACACCTCCGAGGCCAAGATCACGGTCGTCGGCGTGCCGGACAAGCCGGGCGAGGCCGCCTCGATCTTCCGCGCCATCGCCGACGCAGAGATCAACATCGACATGGTCGTTCAGAACGTGTCGGCCGCGTCGACGGGGCTCACGGACATCTCCTTCACTCTGCCGAAGAGCGAGGGGCGCAAGGCGATCGACGCCCTGGAGAAGGCCAAGACCGCGATCGGCTTCGACTCGCTGCGCTACGACGACCAGATCGGCAAGATCTCCCTCGTCGGCGCCGGGATGAAGACGAACCCGGGCGTCACGGCCGACTTCTTCACCGCGCTGTCCGACGCGGGCGTGAACATCGAGCTGATCTCGACCTCCGAGATCCGTATCTCGGTCGTCACGCGCAAGGACGACGTGCCCGAGGCGGTCCGTGCGGTGCACACCGCGTTCGGTCTGGACTCCGAGAGCGACGAGGCGGTCGTCTACGGAGGCACCGGGCGATGACCGGGCTCCCCCGTGGGGGGACGAAGCCGACGCTCGCGGTCGTGGGTGCGACCGGGGCCGTCGGTTCGGTCATGCTCCAGATCCTGTCCCAGCACGCGGACATCTGGGGCGAGATCCGTCTGCTCGCCTCGCCGCGCTCGGCCGGCCGCAAGCTGGCCGTGCGCGGCGAGGAGGTCGAGGTCATGGCGATCTCGGAAGAGGCGTTCGTCGGCGTCGACGTCGCGATGTTCGACGTACCGGACGAGGTCGCGGCGCACTGGGCGCCCATCGCCGCCGCGCTGGGCGCGATCGTGGTGGACAACTCGGGCGCGTTCCGCATGGACCCCGACGTTCCGCTGGTCGTGCCGGAGGTCAACCCGCACGCCGCCCGGGTGCGGCCGCGCGGCATCATCGCCAACCCCAACTGCACGACGCTGTCGATGATCGTGGCTCTCGGCGCCCTGCACGCCGAGTTCGGGCTGCGTGAGCTGGTCGTCTCCTCGTACCAGGCCGTGAGCGGCGCGGGCCGCGCGGGCATCGACACCCTGCGGCAGCAGCTGTCGCTGGTCGCGGGCACGGAGCTGGGGACCAAGCCCGGTGACGTACGGCGCGTGGTGGGCGACAACACCGGGCCCTTCCCGGAGCCCGTCGCGCTCAACGTCGTGCCGTGGGCCGGGTCGCCGCGCGAGGACGGCTGGTCCTCGGAGGAGATGAAGGTCCGCGACGAGTCCCGCAAGATCCTGGGGCTGCCCCAGCTGCGTGTGGCCGTCACCTGTGTCCGTGTGCCGGTGGTCACCACGCACTCGCTGACCGTCCACGCCTGTTTCGAGGGCGAGGTCACGGTGGACCGGGCGCGCGAGATCCTCGCCACAGCGCCCGGCGTCGTCCTGTTCGACAACCCGGAGGCGGGCGAATTCCCCACGCCCGCGGACGTGGTGGGCACCGACCCCACGTGGGTCGGTCGGGTCCGGCGGGCCCTGGACGACCCGACGGCGCTCGAACTCTTCGTCTGCGGCGACAACTTGCGCAAGGGCGCCGCACTGAACACCGCGCAGATCGCCGAGCTGGTGGCGGAAGAACTGGGCGCCACCGCGTAGAGCCCCGACAGACGGCCGACCTGGAGCCCCGACTGGCGGCGGGCGGCCGGAAACCCCTGGCCGTTGGCTGAAACGTTTGTAGGATCTGTGTGGGTTGCACGGACCATCCCGTGGTCCGGACCTTGAATCGAAGTCTCTCGGCGTTCGAAGATTTCACTCCCCGCCCTCCGCAACCGCGTCCAGGGCGGGGAGCGTCTTTGCGGTCGCCCTTCGGGGGGCTGGGCACCACCACACACGGGGCATAGGGGAAGAGCTGGTACGCATGAGGGCACTTGACGCACGGTCCGGTGCGCTGGGGGGCGCAGGAGGGGACGTGCAGACGGATGTGCTGTCCGACGCGAACGTGATGCCTGTCGCGTACAACCCTGGCGGGGTCAGACGTGTCCAACTGGCGTGGCAGAGGTACTCGAATTCACCGCGGTACAGGCGAGGGGCGCGGCCCTTCGTCCGCCCCGCCGCCCCCGGATGCCCGGCGCGCCCGGCGGCATGCCGGTGATCGCCCCCATGCCCGCAGCGCGGCCCACCCGCATACCGAACCAGCGCGAGGGCGCTGAGGAGACCACGGTCGCCGGCACCACGGTCGACCACCTCACCGAGACCTATCGCGCCCACTACCGCTCCCTGCTGGGTCTGGCGGCGCTCCTCCTCGACGACACCGCGTCCTGCGAGGACGTCGTCCAGGAGGCGTTCATCCGCGTGCACTCCGCGCGCAAGCGCGTCCGCGACCCGGAGAAGACGCTCGCGTACCTCCGCCAGACCGTCGTCAACCTGTCGCGCTCCACGCTGCGCCGCCGCATCCTCGGCCTGAAGCTCCTGACGAAGCCGATGCCGGACATGGCGAGCGCGGAGGAGGGCGCGTACGACCAGTTGGAGCGCGACTCGCTGATCAAGGCGATGAAGGGCCTGCAGCGCCGTCAGCGTGAGGTCCTGGTGCTGCGCTACTTCGCCGATATGACCGAGGCTCAGGTGGCGCAGACGCTGGGGATATCGCTGGGCTCGGTGAAGGCGTACGGCTCGCGCGGCATCGCGGCGCTCCGTGTCGCCATGGGGGCATCGGCATGAGCAAGTACGAGGAGCGGCGCACCACCCCTTGGGGGAGCGACTCCCACGAACGACACGAACCGTACGAGTGGCACGAGCCGACGGACCGGCCGGGGTCCCTCGAGGCCGACCACGAGCAGCACGCTGGGAACGGAACCGTGAACCACCGCCCCGACGACCACGTCCGTGCGGACACCGGACAGGACCGCGCCGACGCGGACCACCTCTCCGACGCCTTCGGCAGGGACACGGGCGGTGCCGGTGACGACCCCGGCGCGGGGCGGGACCGGCTCCTGGCGGCGCTCGGGGGCGGCGGGGCCGGGTCGGGCTCCGGCGGCGGTGGCGAGGATCTGCCCGCCGGCGACGACGGGACGCCCGAGGGGCTCGGTTCGGACGAACTGGCGCTGCGGCGGATGCTGCACCAGGCCGTGGGCGACATCGAGCCGCGTGAGGGCAGCCTCGACCATCTGCGGCGCGCGGTACCCGCCCGGCGGGCCCGCAAGCGGCAGGCCGTGGTCGGCATGGCGGCCGCCGCCCTGTTCATCGGCACCGCGATCCCGGCCCTCGTCCATGTCTCGGACGCCACTGGTTCGAACGCCGACCCGTCCATCGCCGGCCAGGCCTCACAGGCCCGGGGCAGCGCCGACCAGGGCAAGGGCCCGGACGGCGGCTCCAGCGGCTCCGCCGGATCGGCCGGGACGTCCAAGGAGACGGGCAAGGGGAGCCAGAAGGGCAAGGAGGACAAGGGCAAGGGGACGGCCGACGGCGCCACCGGCGGCACGAACCCGTCGGCCTCCGCGCAGACCGCACCTGCGTGCACCGCGGCCCAGATCGGCCAGCCGACCGCCACCGCGGCCGCCCCGGACTCCACCGGCGCGGTCTACGGCACGTTCCGGGTCGGCAACACCTCCACCACGAGCTGTACCGTCTCCAGCAGCGGCACCGTCACGACGGCCACCCAGGGCGCGGCGGACCCCACCAAGATCACCGTGGTGAACCACGTCGCCGGCGACCCGGCCACCGGCCTGCCCGACCCCACGCAGGAAGTCTCCTCCCTGGTGCTCAAGCCCGGGGCGGCGTACGAGGTCAAGTTCGCCTGGGTGCCCTCGGAGACCTGCCCGACCACGGGCAGCGGCAGCGGGGGTGGCGGGGGCGCCTCACCCGACCCCAGCCCCTCGGACAGCACGAGCACGAGCGGCGGCGGCTCCAGCCCGGAGAGCAGCGGCACGGCACCGCAGCTCATGACGGAGGACGGCGTGGCCGACGGCAGCGTGACCGTCTCCCTCACCCCGGGCACCGGCGCCGCGAGCTCCTCGACCACGATCGCGAACGCCTGCGCCGGCACGATCTACCACACGGGGATGCTGGCGGGGTCCTGAGCCCGCGGCAGCCCCCGCGCGCCGGCCCGACCTGCTCTCAGCGGCCGCCCGGCCCCGCCTCAGGCCTTGGCGGCCGGCGTCGGGGTTTCGCCGACGGCGTCCTCGCCTGAGGCCGACTCGCCGACGGCTTCTTCGCCTGCGGCCGATTCACCGACGGCTTCCCCGCCTGAGGCCGACTCCCGGGTGGCCGACTCCTCGCCGGCCGCCCGGGAGGGCGCGGCCTCGCCGGTCGTGCCGGTGTCCGGCCCTTCCGGTACGAGGCCCAGCTGTGCGTCGCGGGCGTACTCCACCTCGCGGCGCAGCAGGCGGAACCACATGAAGACCGTGAAGCCCGCGAAGACGAACCACTCGCCGGTGTAACCCAGGTTCTGGAACGCCTTCAGGTCGAGTCCGCTCCCCTGGGGCGCCGTCGCCGGTACCGCCTTCATCCCGCTGTCGGCCTTGGTGAGAGTGATCCACGCCTCGTACAGGTCGTAGGGCACCAGGTTCACCAGCGTCGCCGTGCTGATGTCCGCCGTCTGCCCGGCCGGCAGTCCGCCCGCGGCGCTCACCCCGTTCGACCCCGGGCTCTCCGGGGCCTGGAGGGCGCCCGTGACGGTGACCTCGCCGGCCGGCGGCGCCGGGGCCTTCGCGGGGTCGGCGTCACCCGGCAGCCAGCCCCGCACCACCGGCAGCGCCTTGCCGCCGTCGGTCCGCAACATGGTCAGCACGTAGAACCCGCGCTTGCCGTCCAGATCCCGGTCCGGTACCAGCAACTGCTTGCCGTACCGCCCGCGGGCCGTGGCCTGCTTCCCGGACGTCCTCTTGTCCACCGGCAGCAGTTCGGCCAGCGGCCGGGCCGCCTCCTTGCGGTCCGCGGTGACCTGCTCGCTCGCCGCCCGCTGCTCGTGCACCCGTGCCTCGAACCGGCCCAGCTGCCACGACCCCATGAAGATGCAGAAGGGGATGGCCAGCAGCACGAAGACGTTGATCCCCCACCAGCGGGGCGTCAGCAGAAACCGGTACACGCCTTCAACGGTACGGTGCCACCACCGCGGGCCCGCCCCTGGGGCCCGTTATTCCACGGCACCACCCCCCAGATGCCGCGCCGCGAAGTCCAGCTCCAGCCGGACCTGCTTGATCCGCTCGTCGACCACCAGCGAGCCGTGCCCCGCGTCGTACCGGTACACCTCGTGCACCGCATCCCGCGCGGCGAGCCGGTTCACATAGTTCTCGACCTGGCGGATCGGGCAGCGCGGGTCGTTCACCCCCGCCGAGATGTACACCGGTGCCTTCACCGCGTCGACGTAGGTGAGGGGCGACGACGCCTCGAACCGCTCGGGCACCTCCTCGGGCGTGCCCCCGAGCAGCGTCCGGTCCATCGCCTTCAGCGCCTCCATCTCGTCGTGGTACGCCGTGACGTAGTCCGCGACCGGTACCGCCGCGATCCCGATCGTCCACAGCTCGGGCTGGGTGCCGAGCCCGAGCAGCGTCAGGTAGCCGCCCCACGAGCCGCCCGTCAGCACCAGCCGCTCCGGGTCCGCGAGCCCGGACGACACCGCCCACTCCCGGACCGCCGCGATGTCCTCCAGCTCGATCAGCCCGACCCGGTGCTTGAGCGCGTCCGTCCACTCGCGCCCGTACCCCGTCGAACCGCGGTAGTTGACCCGCACCACCGCGTACCCGTGGTCCACCCAGGCCGCCGGGCCCGCGGCGAAGGAGTCGCTGTCGTGCCAGGTCGGGCCGCCGTGGATGTCGAAGACCGTCGGCAGCGGGCCTGAAGCCCCCGCCGGCCGCTGTACCAGCGCGTGGATGCGGCCGCCCGGTCCGTCCACCCACACGTCCTCCACCGGCACCGACCCGGGCGCCTTGATCCCGGGAGGATCCAGCACCACCCTGCCCGAAGTGGACCGGACGACCGGGGGCTCGGCCGCGGACGACCACAGGTACTCCACGGTCCCGTCGGGCCGGGCCGTCGCCCCGGACACCGTGCCCGGCGGTGTCGGCACCCGCACCAGCTCCCGCGTGGCCAGGTCGTAGCGGAACAGCTCGCTGCGGGCCTCGAAACCGTGCACGATCAGCAGCGCTGAGCCGTCCGGATACCATTCCGCGGCCACGTCACCCGGCAGGTCCAGCTGCAGGTCCGTCTCCTCGCCGGAGGCGACGTCCCACACCAGCGGCTCCCACCGGCCGCGCCGCTGGTGCCCGATGAGCAACCGGGTGTCCCCGTCGACCGGAGCGAAGCCCAGGACCTCGAGGCCCAGCTCGACCGTGCCGCCCTTGGTGTCGTCCAGCTCCGCCACCGTCGAACCGTCCGGCCGCAGCACGCGCAGCGCCGAGTGCATCGCGTCGCCGTGCTCGGTGTGCTCGATCGCGATCAGCGAGCCGTCATGCGAGAGGTCGCCCACCCCGGCCGACTCGCGGTGCCGGTAGATCTCCACCGGCTCCCGGCCGGCCCGCACGAGATGGATCGTGGAACCGTCCTGGTCGGTCGAGCGGCCCACGACCGCCGTCCGCCCGTCCCGCCCGATCGCGAGCCCAGCCGGGTACGACGGCTCGAGTCCGGGAGCCGCCGGCTCGTCGGGCCCGGCACCCGCACCGGAGGCACCGGGCACGAACCGCTGGCGTCTCCAGATCCCGAATTCGTCGCCGTCCGTGTCGTCGAACCACCAGATCCACTCGCCGTCCGGCGTGAGCACGCCCTCCGTCGTGCCGGTCGCCCGGTCCGTGACCTGGCGCTGCTCACCCGTGACGCGGTCCCAGGCGTACAGCTCGTACGTCCCGGTGGCGTTGGAGACGAACAGCGAGCGGTGCGGCGCGTCCTCCGCCCAGTCCGGCAGTGACACCCGCGGCGCCCGGAAGCGCTTCTCCCAGTCCGGCATGTCCCCGCCGCGCTGGGGCGACGTGGACCCGTTGCTCTCAGTCATGGCCCCATAGTGCCTGGCCCGCCCCACTTCCCGCGGGTGCGGTCCGCAGCCTGTGGACAACTCGCCCGCAGACGAGGTCCTAGCCTGTGGACAACTCGGCTCCACCCCCTCGGCACGCTCGTGGGCAGGATCAGGCCCCGGGCGGCTCCCGGCGCCTGCGCCCCAGCAGGTCAGCGAGACCGCGCCGCGTCGCCGCCAGGACCACTCGGTCCTCCGCGCGCAGAACGTAGGTGGGCGGCAGGTCCCAGACCAGGCCCGAGGCGCGGTCGGGCGGGCGCGTCTCCGGGTCCGGCGTCCGGCCGTGTTCTCCCGGCGCCGCCGTGTCCAGGGCGAGCACCCGCCACGCCCCGGCGCGGAACGCCTGGGCGACCGTCTTCCCCTCCAGCTGCGGATGCCCGGCCACGTCCACGGCGGCGAACAGCAGCACCCGCCGCTCCACCGGGATCGCCCCCAGGATCTGCCGGCCCAGCATGGCCCCGGCGAACGCCGGCGCGGCCAGGTGGGACACGCTGCGGCTGCGCGTCTGTGCGTGCGGGTGCGCCGCGCGCAGGGTGCGGTAGACGGCGGTCGCGAAGTCGTCGTCGTACAGGCGCAGGACGACCCGCAGGTCGGGGCGTACCGAACGGGCGTACAGGACGGCCTCGAGGTTCGTCGTGTCGGAGCTGGTCAGGGCGAGCAGCGCGTGCGCCCGGTGGATCTTGGCGGCTTCCAGCACACCTTCCTGTGTCACGTCCCCGAGCACGACCGGCACCCGGAGCCGCCGGGCCGTCGCGAGGCCGCGCGCCTCCGGGTCGGCCTCCACGCACACCACCGGGATCTTCAGCTCCCGCAGCCGGGTCATGACCCGGGTGCCGATCTTGCCGACGCCGAGCAGCACCACGTGTCCGGACAGCCCGCGCGGCGGTCTGCGCAGCGCGGTTCCGCTGCGGAAGGTGCCGAGGGCTTCGAGCACGGCCGCCAGCAGCACGGGAAGGAGCAGCAACCCGACCAACGAGGACAGCAGTTGCAGGATCTGCCGCCCGACGGGTTCACCGATGGCCGGGTTGTCGATGGCGAACAGGTCCAGCAGCGTCAAGTAGGTGGCGCGCAGCGGGGGTTCACCGGTGACCGCCATCGACGCGATCGCGAGTCCCACCACGCAGCCCACCAGCCCGGCGACCGACCAGCGCAGCCGCCGCGAGAACAGCGAGCCGAGCGGTACGACACTGCGCCCGGCGGGCAGCGCCGGACCGGTGTAGGAGACGGTCTCCAGGACGATGGTGCCGCGTCCGGTGGCCTCCGCCACCGCGCTTTCGTCCGGCAGGAGTTCGGGACCCTGCTCGCCGTCGAAGCCGTCGAAGCCGTCGCCCCCGGCCGGGGCGTTGACCGTCGCGGACAGCAACGCCAGCGTGCACAGCCCGGGGTCGGCGACCTGACCCGGCCGTGGCGGCGGGCGCTCCACGGCCCGCAGCATCAGCCCGTCGGTCTGCACCACCTTGGTGGTGCCGGCGACGGCGGTCGCGGCCAGGGCGGGCGCGGCGGTGTCGGCGTCGGACAGCACGGTCGTGGACGCGTCGAACGCCTCGGCGTCGCCGGTCCAGCCGGACGCCAGGGCCGCCGCCTGGTCGAGGAGTGCCTCTATGTGCTGCCCGAGCCGCCGGTTGTACAGGCGCAGGACGAGCCGCAGCCGCGGGTTGAGGCGGCGGGCGGTGAGCGCGGCGCGGATGTTGGTCTCGTCGTCGTCATAGACGAGCGCCAGCGCCGCCGCCCGGTCCACGCCGGCCTCCGCGAGCACGGCCTCGGACGCCTCGGGAGCCTCCACCATCCGTACCGAACCGGCGGGTTCGGTGCTGCGGCCGCCGCCGCCGGATCCCGTGGCGCGCCCGTCCGTACTGTTGCCGTTGCCGTTGCCGTTGCCGTTGCCATGACCGTTGCCCGCCGCGCGCGTGACCGCGGCGGAGACCCGGTCGAGCAGCGTCGAGGCGCGGGCACGGCCCACCACCGGCTGCCGGGCGACCCGGACGGCGGGCGGGACGACGAGCGTCACCTGCTCGCCGTAAACCCCGCGCAACTCGGCGGCCAGCCGGTGCGCGAGCCCGTCGTCCCCGCACACCACCATGTGCGGGACGCCGTCACCCGACCCGTTCTGCTGCGGAACCCCTGCCCCCACGGGGAGAAAGACTGCCGTATCGGGGGTGCTGGTTCCACAGAGGCGCGAGAGGCGTCGGGTCTCGCCCGCACGGGTGACGGTGACGACGGTGAAGAGCGGGGCCGCTGTCCTTGAGTCATACTCATGGTGTGCTCGACCGGCGTCCTCGACCGCGGCCGGGGAACGAGCCCGTCACCGGCCGGAACAGTCCCTGAGGGGGCCATCATGGCTGTGGAAACCCCGCCTCTGCTCACACCCTCCCGCCTCAGGCGCCGAGGGGGCCTGCTGGGCGAGTGCCTCGCGGAGTTCCTAGGGACGTTCGTCCTCGTCGCGTTCGGATGCGGTTCGGTCGCGACGGCGGTCGCCGCGCTGCCGGGATCCGGCCGTACCGCGGGACCCACCGTCTTCTTCCTCAGCGCCGGCGACTGGCTCCTGATCACCTGGGGCTGGGCCCTCGCCGTGACGTTCGGCATCTATGTCGCGGGCGGCGTCAGCGGCGCCCACATCAATCCGGCGGTCACGCTGGCGTTCGCGGTGCGCCGCCGGTTCCCCTGGCCCAAGGTCCTCCCGTACTGGTTCGCGCAGTTGGCCGGCGGGTTCGGCGGGGCAGCGCTGGTGTACGCGGTCTACCACGACGCGATCAACACCTTCGATCACGCCATGACGGGGCCGAAGACGAACGGGCACACGCTCGCCAGCTTCTCGATCTTCGGTACGTTCCCCGCGCCGTTCTTCCACGGCGGCATCTGGGGTCCGCTCGTGGACCAGATCGTCGGTACGGCCTTCCTGGTCGTGTTCGTCGTCGCGGTCATCGACCTGCGCAACACGGGGGTACGGGCCAACCTGGGGCCCTTCGTGATCGGCCTCGCGGTCGCCGCCATCGGCATGTCCTACGGCGCGAACGCCGGGTACGCCATCAACCCCGCCCGGGACTTCGGCCCCCGCCTGTTCACCTGGGTGGCGGGCTGGCAGAGCCTCGCGCTGCCCGGCACGCTCCCCGGCTCCTTCAGCGACTACTGGTGGATCCCGATCGTCGGTCCTCTCGTCGGCGGTGTGGTCGGGGTCCTGGTCTACGACCTGTTCATCGGCGACGTCCTGCACATCCGGGCACAGCGCGGCGAGCGGCCGGAACCCGGCCGGGCCCGTCCGGCGGAGGCCACGGACGAGGAGTGACCGGCGGCCCGCCTGAACCGGACGCCCGCATCTCAGCGCAAAGGAATCTCAACCGGAGACCGGATGCCCACCGGGCGCGCGCAGCAGGAGGACGGCGATGTCGTCGGTGTGCCGGCCGCTGGGCCAGACGTGGCGGACCAGGCCGTCGATCACGTCCTCCAGCGCATGGTCGCGGACGTCGGCCAGATACCGCGCCAGGGCGTCGGTGGCCCGGCTGGTGTCGGTGCCGGGGACTTCGACGAGGCCGTCGGTGTAGAAGGCCAGCAGGGCGTCGGCGGGGAGCGGCACGCGGGTGACGGGGTACCGGAAGTCGACGTCGACGCCGAGCAGCGGTCCGGGCTCCACCTGAAGCAGGCCGGCCTCGTGGGAGCCGTGGCACAGCAGCGGCGGAACGTGGCCGGCGCTGGCAAGGGCGATCTCCCGGCCGGCCAGGTCGAGCTGTGCGTAGAGGCAGGAGACGAGCAGACCGGAGTTCAGGTCGGCGAGGAGCCGGTTGGTGCAGGCCAGGACCTGGTCCGGGGGTGCGCCGGCGGTGGCGTGGGCGTGGATGGCGGTACGCACCTGGCCCATGAGGGCGGCCGCGGCGATGCTGTGGCCCTCGACGTCGCCGATGACGGCGGCCGCGGTGGTGGCGCCGAGGCGCAGCAGGTCGTAGAAGTCGCCGCCGACCTCGACGCCGCGGCTCGCGGGCAGGTAGCGGGCGGCCACGTCGAGTCCGGCCACGGTCGGCAGGGCGCGCGGCAGGAGTGCCTGCTGGAGGTCGTGCGCGACGCCGTGCTGGGCGTCGTACAGCCGGGCGCGGTCCAGGGCCTGCGCGATCAGCCCGGCCAGTGAGGTCATGACGGCCCGCTCGTCGGCGGAGAAGGTGTGGGGCCGGACGTAGGAGAGGACGCAGCAGCCCACCGGCCGTCCCGTGATCATCAGAGGGAGGAAGGCCCAGGCCTGTTTGCCGCTCAGCAGGGGCGCATCGGGGTAACTGCGGGACAGTTCCGGAGGGCTGGCGAAGAAGGCGGGGGTGCCGGTGGCGAGGACCTGCCCGGCGGGGGAGAGGTCGGTGTCCAGCATGAGCCCGTCCAGGCGGTCGACGACCTCGGGCGGGTAGCCGAACGAGCCGAGGATCTTCAGACGGCCGGCGTCGGCGGCCGACAGCACCAGGCCCTGGGCGCGGAAGGCGGGGAGGATCTGGTCCGCGATCAGCTCGAACAGGTCGCGCACGCTCACCGTTTCCGTGAGCGCGGCGGCCAGGTGGACCAGCTGGTACAGACGGCCGGTCGGGGTCACCGTGACCGGCCGGGGACGCGTACTCGGTGTGGACTGCTCCGCGGCAGGGGTTATACGGACGCTGATGCCGCTGGTGTCCGGGTAGAGCTCGAAGGTCAGCCACTGGTCCGGTGGGCGCAGGGCGGTGAAGGACAGGGGGGCGCGGCTGACCACGGCCGTGCGGTAGTGGTCCTCGATCACGGGGTCGTCCATCCACGGCAGCGACTGCCAGGGCCGGGTGCCCAGCAGTCGGCCGTCGTCGCGGCCCAGCAGGCGGGCGGCGGTCTTGGTGACGAACGTGATCCTGCCCTCCAGATCGAGGGCCAAGGCGCCCTCGGGGAGGCGTTCGGCGTAGTCGACGGCGACGAGGCCGACGTGGGCGGGGTGGCGCGGGGCGTCGAGGGAGACGATGCGCGGCTGGTCGGGAAGCGTGGGCGGGCGTGACGCGTGGTCCAGGAGACGGGCCAGACGGCGGGCGCTGGAGGTGATGTGGTGGCGTTCGCGGGAGGTGGGCCTCCGGGCGTGGTCGGCGGGCCACATCAGCACCAGTCCGCCCCAGCAGCGGCGCATTCCGGTCACGGCGTGCGCGGCGAGCGGGAACCTGTAGGGCAGGACCGCCGCGACACGCGGGTACCGGCGGGCCATGTCGCTCTGGTCCCCGATCCACACCAGCCGTTCCTCGCGGATCGCGTCGGCGAGCGGGACGGGAGCGGTGAGCGGCAGCCGCCGCCATGGGGAGGTGAACTCCAGAGGCATGCCGCATACGGCCACCAGCCGCAGCACCGGCTCCGCCTCCTCGATCAGGTAGATACCGCCGATGGAGGCTCCGGTGCGGCGCACCGTCGTGGCCAGGACCGTGTCGAGGGCATCCTCCAGTCCGTCGGGGGCATCGCCCAGCGCCGGAGCCGTGCCCTTCGGCTCGTCGCCGCCACCCATGGCCATATCCGGACAATACGCCCATCGGAGGGTGCTGACATCGCAAGCGTCGCCGCTCGGGCGGGCTGCCGGACCGTTCTCGCCGTTCCTCCCGGCGCGGCAGGTGCCCGGCGGCCGGAAGGCGAGGGCCGTGGTGGCCGCGCACTGCGGATTTCACCCAAAGTGATGGACGATAGGATGGATTTGTGGGACTGGATCCCATCTGAGGCAGATGTCACCTGCGGGTGGTGATCCGGGGACGCCGTACCCGAGCCCAGCCGGAGTCGCCATGAACTCCAACCGAGCCGTCGGCACCGCCCCCCGGCCTTCGCTGCCGGCACGGACGCGGTCATGACTTTCCGTGGCGGGCGGGCAGTCCCCTGGCGCGGCCGGGCAATCCCTCGGCGCGAGCAGGCCGTATATAGCGGTATGCAGAGGTTCCGGTTCCCGGTGGGCCGTCTCCCGGACGAGGCTCTGCTGTCCGGGCTGGCCACCGGCGATCCGGAGCTCGCCGTCACCTTCGTACGGAGGTTCCAGCACAAGGTCTTCGGTGTCGCCGTCGCCGTCACCGGGGACCCGCAGCTCGCCGAGGACATCGCCCAGCAGACGTTCGAACGGGCGTGGCGCCATGCACAGATCTACGACTCCCGCCGGGGTTCCGTGACGACCTGGCTGACCACCATCGCCCACAACCTCGCCATCGACGCCGTCCGGTCCCGGCGGCCGGAGCCGCTGGCGCCCGACGACCTCGAGGCGATCCTGGGCGTCGTCAGCGAGACACCCGAGCAGTACGCCCTGGCCGACGAGGCCTCCTCGCGGCTGCGGGCCGCGGTGGCGCAGCTCCCGCGCGAACAGGGCCGTGCCCTGGTGATGGCGGGCATATACGGAATGACGGCCCAGCAGATCGCCGACTGGGAGCACATCCCGCTGGGCACCGCCAAGACACGCATCAGGACGGCGATGGGCAAGTTGCGCACCACCCTCGCCCCTCCCCAGGGGAGGGACCATGCCCAGTGACGTGACCTGCGAGAAGGTGCGGGAGATCGGCGCCGAGCTGGCCCTCGGCGTGCTTCCCGGCCGGGAACGCGCCGGGGCGGTCGCCCATCTGGACCGGTGCGCGGACTGCCGGGAGTACGTCGCGCAGCTCACTCTCGTCGGCGACCGGCTGATCGGGCTGCTTCCGTGCGGTGAGCCGCCGGTCGGGTTCGAGACCCGGGTGGCGCAGGCGCTGACACGAAGCGCGCAGGGGCAGGGTGAGCAGGCCCAGGATGTGCGGACAGAGGACGCGCAGGCCCCGGGTGCGCAGGTCGGCGACGGGGTGCAGGTCGAGAGTGTGCCGGTCGAGGGCGCGCAGGTCGACGGTGTGCAGGTCGAGGGTATGCAGACGAACGGCGCACAGGCGCAGGGAACTCCGGCGCACGAAGGGCGTTCGCGCGCCCGCGAGGCCGGCATCCCCCGTCAGAGCCGGCGCGGGCGCCGGGTACGGCTGCGGGTCGCCTCCGCCGTGGCCGCCCTCGCCCTCGCCTTCGGGTTCGGCGGCTGGGCCGTCGGCACGGCGATCGAGGAGCTCGCGGCCGGCCCCTCCAACCCCGCCGGGGCACCCACGGGCATGCTGAGGGCCTCACTGGTCTCGGCCCGGGCCTTCGGGAAGTCGGCGGGCGAGATCTACGCCCACCCCGGGCCCCAGGGCTGGCTCTACATGTCCGTCGATCTGGCCGACGCCGGGACGCCGTACGACGGCAAGGTCTCCTGCCTGCTGGTGCGGCACGACGGCAGCACGGTCCGCGTCGGCGAGTTGACCCTGCACAAGGGCTACGGCTACTGGGCCGGCCCCGCCCCCGTCGATGCCTCGACACTGGCGGGCGCCCGACTGGCGGCTCCCGACGGGACGGTCCTGGCCACGGCTCAGTTCGGCGCATCCGGTCTGGCGTAGGACGAGCGCCGCATGGGCGGTGAACTGCTCGGTCGTCCGCCCTGCCCTGCGTGCCGTGCCCGATGGTGCGCAAGCCCTGATTCACCCCAAAGAGTGAACAAGTGGATGGATGTCCGGGCTGCCCCCCTTCGGTGCGGTGTCCTGAGGCACGCATGCCGTGCCCGGACCGGCGAAGAGGGGAAGAAGAGGGGGAAGCGATGCGGGTGTTCGTGCTGTGCGCGTGGCTGTTGACCGCCGGTTTGGGCGGTTACCTCGCCACCGTGTGGATCCGTCACGGCGGACTGCGGCAACGCACGCCCGGCGTGACGCGACTGCCGCTGTGGCTGGTCGTGGGCCATGTGGCACTCGCCGTGGCCGGGCTCGCGGCCTGGACCGTGTACCTCGTGGGCGGGACGGGGGCCTCGGCCTGGACGGCGTGCGCGGTCGTCCTGGTCGTGGCCGCCTTCGGTTTCATGATGCTGCTGCGCTGGCTGCCCAGCTCCGGTCGGCACTCCCACGGCGGCACCACCGCCGAACGGCACTTCCCCCTCGCGGCCGTGGTGGCGCACGGAACGAGCGCCGGCGCCACCGTGCTCCTGGTCGTGCTCGTGGCGCTGCGCCGGGCGTGAATCCGCCTCACCCCAGGGTGAGCAGAACGATGGCGACGGCCGAGCCCACCAGGCCGATCACCTGCGTCCGGGTGGCCCGCTCGTGCAGGACCGCAAGCCCGAGGACCGTGGGAATCGCCGGGTACAGGGAGGCCAGGACGACGGCGATGGCCATCATCTGCCGACGGGCCGCCAACAGATAGAGGATGAGGGCGAAGCTCGCACCCGCCCCGACGACGACCGCCTCACCCAGCCGCCGCACGGGCTGCCGGAACCGGTGATCCTGCCGCCAGGCGCTCGGTGACAGGAGCAGGACGGCGGCGAGACGCCCGGCGGCCACGGGCCACAGACCGCTCGCCGGGGCGGCCTGAGCGAGGCCGATGTACTGCAGGGCCACCCCCGAACTGGCGATCAGCCCGTCCACCGACGCCTCCCTCCCGTCCCCGCCCCGGCCGGGGCGAGAGCCACCGGAGACGAGCCACAGGGCAGGCAGGGTGAGGCAGATCCCCAGCCAGGCCGCCCCTGTGGGCTGGTCGCCCAGGAGGAACACGCCGCTCAGCACGGACAGGGCGACCCCGGTGACGGCGCTGACCGGGACCACGATGCTCATGGCTCCCCGGCTCAGCCCGCGGTTGAGGAAGTGCATGGCGGTCCCGCTGCCCGCCCCCGACAGGGCGCCCCACACCGCGTCCGAGGGCCGAACCGTCTCGGCAGGCACCAGAGCCGCGGCCACCACCGCGAACAGCAGACCGCCGACCTGCCCGAGGAAGGTGACCACGGTGAAGTGAACCCGGCGGGACAGCAGTCCGCCGGCGAAGTCGACGGCGCCGTAGCAGACCGCCGAGGTCAGCGCGAGAAGAGCACCCATTCACCAAACAGTTCCCAGGCAAGGCCGCTCGATCCCCGTCACCGCCAGGGCTGTTGCTCCCGCGGTGAACACCCCTCGCCGCTCACTCGAGTGCCTCACGCCCCCTTGATCGGAGATTTTCACGGCTGTTTCATGTCCATGACGGGCGCCTCACCCGGCGCCCGACTCAGCTTTTGGGGGGCACATTTGAATACCGCACACCATCGCAGACGCCTGTCGGCCACCATGCTCGCCGCCGTCCTGGCGGGAACCGGCCTGACCGTCGCCGTGGCACCCGTGGCCCACGCGGCGGCTTCCGACTCGGTGATCAAGCTGCCGGTCTCGTCGTACTCGGCGATCGCCGTCGACTCCGTGCACCAGCGCGTTTTCGTCGCGGACAGCAACACCGACTACTACCTCAACAAGGGCGTCATCGCCGTCTACGACTTCCAGGGCGAGCGCCTCACCACCATCCAGACCCCGGCCCATGTCTCTGGCCTGGCCCTCAGCGCCGACAGCACCAAGCTCTACGCCGGTCTGCGCGAGCAGATCCAGACGTACGACACCACCACCTTCCAACCGGCCGTCCTCGCCTACACCAACACCGACACCTGTGGCCGGGAACTCGCCTTCTCGGGCGGCCAGTTGTACTTCACCACGCCCTACTCGCAGTACGTGGGCACGTGCTCCACCGCCCAGACCTACCTGGACGGCATCATCAACGGCGTGCACACCCGCACCGGTTGGAACGACTACGGCAAGCTCAAGCTGGAGGCCGGCCCCGGCGACCGGATGCTGATGGGCCAGCCCCGCAACGACAACGCGGCCGACCCCTTCCTCGCGGTGTACGACACCGGCAACGGCTCCCTCGTACGAGGCGCGGCCCGCCGCTTCGCCGACAGCGCCGGCAACGGCGCGCTCGACCTGAAGGACATGGCGTTCTCCTCCGACGGCAGCAAGGTCGCCGTCGCCGACGCCGCCTACGGCACCCGGCTGCTGAACACCGCTGACCTCTCCGACGCGGCGAACGCCTATCCGGCGCTCCCGGCCGGCGCCACGGCCAGTTCTGTCGCTTTCAGCGGCGACGGGAAGTACCTCGCACGGGGCGCTGCGGCCACCGGCTCCACGCCCGACCTGCTGCTCCAGCCCGCCGATCCGACCGACTCGACGGCGCCGCTGGAGTTCGTCTTCGAGGGCAGCCTCGACGGCGACCGGGTCGCCCCGCGCGGCATGGAATGGTCGGCCGACGGCTCCCGGCTGTTCGCGGTCACCACCAACGCCGCCGGCAGCCAGTTCTGGCTGCACATCATCCAGCCCCCGGCCGTCCAGTACGACACCCGCTTCACCGGCGGCCTGACCCACAGCCCCGCACAGGCGGTCGCCGGCGAGCCGCTGGCCGTGCGGGGCAAGCTGGAGTTCGACGGGCCCGCTCCCGCCACTCCGCTGAAGGTCACGGCGACCCGCACGGACGCGACCGGCACCCACGACCTGGGCACCGCCACCGTCAAGGAGGACGGCACCTTCACGGTCCTCGACGAGCCCGACCTCGTCGGCGACGCCACGTACACGGTGTCCTTCCTCGGTGACCTGACCCACCGCCCCGCCACCGACGTCACGCACACCGTGAGCGTCGCCAAGGCGCCCACGTCGATCGCGCTCACCGCCCCGGCGGAGGCGACGCTCGACGGCGTCCACATCACCGGCACCTTCACCGCGCAGGGCAAGACGCTGCCGGACCGGGCGGTGCTGAAGGTCGTCAGGACCGACCGGCTCGGCACCGGCACGCTGTCGTCGGTGACCGTCGCCGCGGACGGCACGTTCACCATCGACGACGTTCCGCGCGCCCGGCGCGAGGTGACCTACACGGTCAGCTGGCCGGGCGACGACCTGCACGAAGCGTCCGAGGCCTCGGCGACGGTCTTCGTCAGACGCTGATCCCGCGTATCCCGCTCCACTCCTCCGCCAACGGCCCTCGCGGTCCTGTGCTGGTGGGTGGCTTCGCCGCCTTCGTGGCGGCGAAGCCACCCTGCCCTTTCCTCATGCGCGGTCATGTCGATGACGGCGGTGTCGTCGGCGGGGCGTGTGCGGCGGACGAGCGCGAACCGACCAGGAGCAGGCAGAGCACGGCGACCCCGGCGACGAGCCCGGCGAGGAGCAGCAGTGGGTCGAGGGGGCGGGCCGCGGAGGCGGTGCTGTCGGTCGGTTCGACGGCTTGTTGGGTGGGTGCGGCCGCGGGGGCTGCCGTTGTCGGGGAGGGGGACGGGCTGCTCGATACGGGTGCGACGGCCGCCGCGCTGCGGCCGGTGTGCGCGGTGGGACCGGCTGCGGCGGCGGACCGGGCGGGCTGGGGTGCTGCGGCGGTGGACCCGGTGTGCTGGTGCGCGGTGGGAGTGGGGGCGGCGGCCGCCTTCACCACGAGCTGGGCGATCATGCCCGGGTGCACGGTGCAGACGTAGCCATAGGTGCCGGGACTGGTGAACGTGTGGCTCCAGGTGGCGCCCTTGTTCAGCATCGGGGAGTGGATCGACTCCGGGCCGGAGGTGGTCTTCACGTCATGGGGTGCCTGGTCCTGGTTGACCCAGGTCACGGTGTCACCGGCCGAGATGGTGAGCGAGCGCGGGCTGAAGGCGTAGTCCGACATCACGACGCGGTAGGAGGTGACAGCGTGCGCGGGGCGGGAGGTGAGGAGCGTGGCGGTGGCCGCCAGGAGCAGGGTGGCCAGCAGAAGGCGTACGGCACGGGCCGGCCGGAGCGGGGCGGTCAGGTGGTGCATATGAACTCCGCGGCGAGGAGCAGGCCGAGGTGGCCTGCTGGGCGTGTCCGGGACAGGGCGAAACCGGTCGTGCGGCGCAGCGGGCCGTAGGGGACGCGTGCGGTGCCGAGGACGAGGAGGCGGTCGTCGGTGCGTTCGACGACACGCAGCAGCAGCGCGGCGGGGACGGGCTCCAGAGAGGTGTCGCCCGTGCCGAGGCTCCCGGGCAGGCGCAGCCGTGTTCCGCCCGCCACCGGTTCGATGGCGGTACTGACGAAGGTGAGCAGTTCGCCGCCGAGCGCGTCGCCGCCGAGTGCGAGGCTCAGGACGCAGTCTTCGGGGTCGGGAGCGATGGTCAGCGCCGCCTCCTTGATGTCGGCGCGTCGGCGCAGGGTGACCAATGGGCCTATCCGGTAGGTGAGTTCGGTGATGCAGCGGTTGGCGGCGGCTGTGTACGCGCCGGCGCGGGGCAGCCGGTCGTGACGGGTCCGCGGTAGCAGGGTCGCGGTGGACGACGTGTGCGCCGGCAGCGGTTGCGTGGGCGGGAGTTCGGTGGTCATGGCGGTACCTCGGCTCGTGGCGGGCGCCTGACGGATCCGGGACAATGGCGGTGGTGGCGGGCCGGCCGACTGCGACTCGGCCGGCCCGTCACGTCTCGTCGCCCTTTCGTCAGCAGGAGTTGGTGAGGTAGTCCTCGGTCGGTGTGATCATGTGCTCGGCCCAGACGGTGTGCATCTTGACGTAGGCGTCGGGGTTGAGGATGTCCGAGACCTGCTGGCCCAGCGACTCCTCGAGGTGCGCGGAGTTGATGTGCTGGAGGAGCACTGTGAGGGTGTCGTCTCCGACGGAGCCGGCGCCGTTCACGGCCGGGGTGAGGATGGACTCCACCCAGACGGTGTGCATCTTGATGTAGTTGTCGAGGTTGAGCGCGTCCTGGACCTGCTGCCCCGGGGACTCCTCCAGATGGGCCTTGTCGATGTGCTGGAGGATCGGCAGCAGGACCTGCTGGATGCTGACGCAACTCTCGCTGCCGCCGTCACCGCTGCCGCCGCCCGTACCGCCCGAGCCGCTGCTGCCGCCGTGCGAGCCGCCGCTGGAGCCGCCGGAGCTCGAGCCGCCCGTGCTGCCCCCGGTGGAACCGCCCGTGGACCCGCCCGTGGAGCCTCCGGTCGAACCACCCGTGGAGCCTCCGGACGAACCCCCGGAGCCCGATCCGCCCGTACCTCCGCCGGTGCCGCCGCCGCTGTCGGCGACGACGGTGATGGAGGCCGTCATGTCCGGGTGGACGGCGCAGTAGTACTTGTATGTACCGGGCTTGGTGAAGGTGTACGACCAGCTGTCGCCCTTGTTCAGGGTGCCGGAGTCGAACTTGGCCGGGCCGCTCGTGGTGGTGACCGTGTGCGGAGCGGAGTCCTCGTTGACCCACTTCACGGTCTGGCCGACCTTGATGGTCAGGGCCTGTTGGGCGAACTTGTAGTTCGTGATCTTGATGATGTAGTCGGCCGCCTTGGCCTGGGAAGCGGCCGGCTGGGCCTGGGCCATGGAGTGGGCCTCGGCGGCCGGTGCGGCGGTCGCCGGAGCGGCTGCGCCGCTGGACGCCTGGAGCAGGCCCAGACAGGCGACGGCTGCGAGGCCGCGCCCGCGCCGGTGGCCAGCAGCACCCGGTTGCCCACCCGGGAGCGCCGGTGGCGCGGCGGGGGAGCGGGGATGTCGTCGGTACGCATGATCGTGCGTCTCTCCTTGTCAGCTGAGGGGGTGAGAGGGGGTGGGACAGGGAGGAAGCCGGTCAGCGGCCGGGAGCGGACGTGACCAGCAGACTCGTCGCGGCGAGAACGACGAGGACGAGCCCCGTCTCAGCCGCGACCGAGTAGACGAAGGGCCGGACGGTGGCGCGGTCCCCGCGCAGCAGCACGGCGATGTCGAGCCGGGTGCGCACCCAGCTCCGGCTGCCCTGGGCGATCAGGAGCACGGCGGCCAGGACGGCCAGTTTGAGCAGCAGCAGGCGGCCGTAGCCGGTGTGGAACAGGGCCCCGAACGAGCCGAGGATCTGCCAGGCCAGCACCGCTCCGGCCACAGCGATCGCCGCGACGGACACGCCGGCCAGCGTTGAGTAGCCCGACACGGCGGCCGACAGCTCATCCGGGCGCCGTCGCGGCAGCACCCCGAGCAGCAGCAGGATCAGCCCGCCCAGCCACACCGACACGCCGAGCAGGTGCACCAGGTCGGCCACCGCCCCCCAACCCGGGTGCGTGCCCTCGGCATCGTGGCCCGCCATGCCGGTGGTGCGGAGCAGTCCGAGGGCGACCGCGAGAGCACCCACCCGCCAGCCCGGGGAGCGTGCGGCCCGCTCACCACCCTGAAGGAGGGCGGTGAGCACGATTGCGGCGAGCACCCACATCAGCACCCGGCAGGCGGCCACGACGCCGACCTCCGTACCCAGCAGATCCCGGTACGTGGCCAGGTGAAACACATCCCCGATCGTTCCCATCGCTCCGTACGCGCCCTCAAGCCCCGGCGCGACCACGCCGGTCGCGAGCCCACCTGCCCAGGCGAGCGTGAGGATGCGGCGGGTACGAGGATCCTGGGTGCCCTGCGGCCAGAGCAGTGCGAGGAAGGCGAGGCCGCCGATGTAGAGGGCGAGGGCGAGGTATCCGACCCAGCGAACGGCCGCCCATGCCGCGCGCACGTCGGCGGAAGGCGCGGGTGCGGATGCGTCTTCGGAGGCGGGTGGAGCCGTCGTCTTCGCGGTGAGGGGGAAGGAGAGTGTCCCGGAGGTCGGATGGCCGTCCTCCAGGTCGCGCACCTGCCAAACCAGGTTGAGCCGGTCCTGCCCGGTCGCCTTCGGAACGGCCACCTCGATGACATTGCCGCGACGACCGTCCTGGTCCGGACGGGACACCACGAGCCGCTTGCCACCGGCACTGACGCGGACGTCGGGCAGGTCGACCGGCTCACTGAAGGTCAGGCGCACCGTGGCCGGCGTGTGCGTGAGCCGAGTGCCGTCCTTGGGTGAGGAGGATTCCAGCTCGGTGTGAGCCGAAGCGGCAGGCGCGAGCAACAGCAAGACGGCGACGGCGACGGCGGCGGTCAGGGCGGTCGTGCACAGGGACACGGCGCGGTGTCTCACGGGAGCACCTCCGGCAGCACCGAGGGCGACGGTGCGGCGCCGACGCACAGCGACGAGAGGCCGGCAGCCGACGGCGACGAGGAAGGAGAGGGCGTCGGGGAGGCCGTGACTCCAGAGGCGTCCGGCCCGATCAGACCGTCCAGCAGCCCGGTCACGGCGGTGAGCGTTCCGCTCAGCAGCGGCTGCACGAGGTGCACCTCGCCCTTCCGGCAGCTGTCCGACGGCGACGGAGAAGGAATGGGGGAAGGCAGGGGCGGAGGGTGATCGGGTGCCGAATCTGAGGGGCCGGGCATGGGCATCCGGCCTCCGTCCCCACCGCCGGCGTCGGGACCGCCGTGCACACCGGCAGAAGACGTGTCGCTGATGACGGGAATTCCGGCACCGCCGCCTTCGGCCCAGGAACCCCCCGATGAACCGGCCCCCATATCGCCACCAGGATTTTCTGAAGCCCCGGACGCCGTACCCTGCGAAGGGCCGGCGGAAGGGGACGGAGCCGGGGCTGCGGGCGGTGCGGCGGTGCCCAGGGTCGTGGGTGCCGGCGCGCCGATGCCGGAGGCGTATCCGAGCACGACGATCACCGCCGCGACCAGCGCACCCGCGACGATCTCGTCGCGATGGTCTCCCGGCCAGGACGCCCTGGCGAAAAAGGACATGGCCCCTCCTGACGCTGTGCGTGAAAGGCAGTGCCCAGGAGTGGACCGGGACGAGGATTCCCCACAGCTACGCGTCAGTTAATCGCCCGTTTCATTGCCTCATACCCGACCCCTGCCGGGCTGTGAGAACGGACCTCCCCACCTCAAAACCGTGCATCGCATTCCATGAAGGAAATGGAGGGTGTGTGAATTCGAACGCGTTCCGCATTTATTCCTTCACCGAATCACCGCGAATGCATATGCGGGCCCCGTTCGACGTTCACGGCAGCGGCGTCGCGCCAAGGGCCGCAGCAGCAAACTCGACGTACCCCGCGTTCAGGGCCTGTCCGACGGGTCGCGTCACCGACTCTGCACCCGACAGCACTGTCACCCGAATGGAGCAACGTAACGTGCCACCCACATGGGTGAAGATCAGGCTGGCTAGTACCCCAACCGGGGCAATCCGTGAAAGGGGAACCAAATGCGCATTCGACGAATCCTCGCCGCCGCCATCGCCACGGCAGCCCTCGCCGGACTCGGCGTCACAGGCGCCGCCACCGCCGCCACCGCACAGGGTGCCCCATCCTACGTAACCCCTTCTGAGTGCAGGCAGGGCGGCGGAACGCCCGCGATCAATGAGGCGGGCAACTACTGCAGGGGCGGTACGTACGACGGGGAGCAGGTCGACTAAAAACCACAAGGCGCCCCGCAGCCACGCGCCGCGGGGCGCTCCCGCGCGAGCGTAGCCGGGAGAGTCGTCTCATCCCCTCCGGGGCCCTCTCCTTCGGCCTGGTGGCCATGTCCCCGTGCGGCTCAATGGATGCGACGCAGAATCGCCGGCCGGGGCACCAGTCACCGAGCGTCGCCAGGCGGCCTTACCGCGTGGATCCGGCCCGCCGGGAACAGGACCGCGCGACCAACCCGGAAGGCAGGTGCGTCCCATGCGCACGTCGACCCGTATCGCCGGTGCCCTCACCGGCCTGACCCTCACCCTCGGCGGTGCGGTCCTCGCCGCTCCCGCGGTCCGGGCGGACATCCCCGCCTGCACACAGATGGCCGAACTGGCCGGTGCCACCGCCTCCGACTCCGTCACAGCGGCCTGCAGCCGTGGCGTGGTCGGAGACCTGCAGAGTTGTGTGACCGGGCTGACCGGGGCGGGAGTGGCGGGCGGCGCCGCGACCGCTGCCTGTCGGGCGGCGGCACACGAACCGCGTTAGAGGACCGCGCGCGGCAGCCCCCGGCACCCGTCGGAGGCAGGTACGGCAGGCGCCTGAGAGGAGAAGGAAGTCATGCGCATGCGAAGAATCCTGGGCCTCACCCTGGCCGCGGCGACCCTTGCCGGCGTGAGCGCCGTCGGCGTTGTCAGCGCCGCGGCCGCCTCGTCTCCGACCATCTCCAGGGACGACTGCACGGCCGCCGGCGGACAGATCGTTTCACGCCCCTACGCCGGCGACGCCTGCGCGCTGCCTGACGGGACCACGCCGGCGATCACTTGACCGGTCGGCGCACGGCTGGGCAACCAGTCCGGCCGGTGCACCCGGCGCGGTGGGTATGTGGTGACGGCACCCGGTCCACCGTCGGGTGGGTCGCCCGCGCCCGTCTCGACACCGCGGCACTCGCGATGGTGGACGCCGACCGTCTCGAAGCCAAGGCCGTCACCGCTTCGAGACGGTCCGCGCCGTCCTGAACACCGCGCTCGCGGCCGTCCTGAACGGTCTCTGCCATGTCGTCAGTTGAACAGGCGCAGAAGAACGAGCAGTCCCGCCGGCCCCCAGCGTGCATGTGCCGACGGTGATGGAGTCTTCCTTCCGGCGCGAGCGCCGACTCATCCCCACCGTGGAAGAGGTCCAGCAGCTCATCCCGTTCCACCAACCCGTCTGAGCCAAGGCCGACCCCGCCCGCACGACCAAGGAGCCGACCGGCACGGTGCACCCGCCGGTCGGCTCCGCCGTGCTCCTCGACGACCCCGGGGACGACTCCGTCGTTCGGTCCATCAAGGGCACCGGCTGCAACGCCGAAAAGGACCAAGCGGAGTCGCCCCACCCTCGCGTTCCGGTACACCTCCGCGCCCCAGGCCGCCCCGATGACAGCGGTCCCATACCCCGGCCGACAGGCCCGGAGGAGATCCCGCATGCGCGTCTTCCTGCCCCTGACCGCCGTCACCACCGCCGCGCTCCTGTCCGTCACGGTCACCGGCGCGACTCCCGCCGCAGCGGACCTGAACCCCGACGGCACACCACTGGTCAAGGTGTCCCACGGCGACCCGTACGCGAAGTGCACCATCGGAGCGAGGTCCCCCGACAGCATCGTCTACCCGGCCACCGAGGTCGAGCCGTACCTGTCCGTCGATCCGCGCGACCCCAAGCGCGTGGTCACCGTGTTCCAGCAGGACCGCTGGAACGACGGCGGCGCCCGTGGCCTGGCGGCCGGCTGGACCACGGACGGCCACACCTTCCACCGGAGCACGCTGCCGTTCAGCCTGTGCGCCCCCGGCGGCGCGGACTACGAACGGGCCTCCGACCCCTGGGTGAGCACCGGACCGGACGGCACGGTCTACGCCGGCGGGGAGGGCGTCGACTTCACGAAGAGCACGCGCAGCGCCCTGCTGGCAGTCACCTCCCGCGACGGCGGCCGCACTTGGCAGAACCTCACCACCACGCACGTCGACGAGCAGCCGTTTTTCAACGACAAGCCCTCACTCACCGCCGACCCGATCCGCAAGGGCACCGCCTACCAGGTCTGGAACCACCTCGACAACGACCCACCCGGCCCCAGTTCCCTCGACGGTCCCGGCTACATCTCCCTCACCCGCGACGGCGGCCGCACCTGGAGCAAGGCCCGGCCGTTCGTCGACACCAGCACCGTGCCCAACACCCAGACCATCGGCCATCTGATCGTCGCCGACCGGCGCACCGGCACCCTGTACGACTTCTTCGACCGGATCACCTACTCCGACGACCTGAGCACAGCCGTCGAAGCCCGCTACGAGGTGGTCACTTCGACCGACGCCGGAGAGACCTGGAGCGCCCCGGTCACCGTGGCCCGGGACACCTCCGTACCGGAGGTCGACCCGAACGACCCCACCAAACTGCTGCGCGCCGCGGCCACCCTGCCGAGCCCTGCCGTCGACCCTGAGACAGGCACGCTGTACATGGCCTACGAGGGCTCGGACTTCTCCGCTGGAAAGTTCGACTCCGTCCAGCTTGTGCGGTCCACCGACGGCGGACGCACCTGGGGAACCCCGGAGCTGATCAGCCCCAAGGGCGTTCCCGCCTTCTCACCGTCGATCGCGGTCGCCGAGCGGGGCACGGTCGCGCTCACCTACTACGACCTGCGCTTCCTCAAGCCCGGCAACACCACCACCCTGCCCACCGCCTACCAACTGGCCACGCTGCACCACGGAAACCCGAAGCTCCGGACCGAACGACGGATCTCGCGGGTCTTCGACTGGCTGCAGGCGCCGTTCGCCGGGGGCTACTTCCTCGGCGACTACCAAGGCCTGGTGGCAGACGGCAAGGGAGTACGGGCCGTGCTCACCGAGACCCACTCCGGCGCACCACAGAACCGCACGGACGTGTACACCGGCAGTCTCCGCACCCGCTGACCGACGCGGACGCCGTCGGTGGCCCGACCACCGACGGCTGCCGACAGGCCTCGGACCCACTCCGTGACCACGTCGGGCGGCGAGGTTCGGCCGCGTCCCACCCGGCGGGGCGGGCCTGCTGCTGTGGGGTCGCGTGAACGCGGCTTGGTCTCCCTCTGGCAGCAGTTCGAAGATCAGGGGTGGGATCGGCTCGCCGCTGGGGGACGACTGGGAGGATCACGGCCTCGTCTTCTCCTCGGCCGTGGGTAAGCCGCTCGACGCTGCCGACGTCCGCCGCGCCTTCCGCCAGGCGAAGGGACGCCGAGGGAGCTGCGGCGCAGCTTCGTGTCTCTGCTGTCCGACCGGGGCGTTCCGCTGGAAGAGATCTCGCGGCCCGTCGGGCGCTCGGGGACCGCCGTGACCGAAGAGGTCTACCGGAAGCAGATCCGGCGCGTGATCCAGACCGGCGCCGTGTGGTCATGGACGGCATCTTCGGCATGCAGGAACGGCGGCTGCAGGCACGCGGGAAGCGGTAGACACGCAGGCAGAAACAGATCAGGCAGGTACTGAATTCAGTACCTGCCTGATCTGCTGTTTCGGCTGTCGGGGTGGCGGGATTTGAACCCACGACCTCTTCGTCCCGAACGAAGCGCGCTGCCAAGCTGCGCTACACCCCGGTGTCGCTGCTGTCGCGGCGACGACGTTTACTTTAGCCCACTGGTGGCCGGAGACGAAATCCGGTTTTCCGGCGGCGGCGCGTCGGGTCCGGGCGGACGTGGTCGGCGAGGACCAGGAGGAGGGCCAGGCCGAAGAAGGCCAGGCCGAGCAGGAGTGCGTTGGCGAGGGTGCTCCTGTAGCCGAGGTGGGCGACGTCCAGGAACGGGTACGGGTAGCGCGCGTCTGCGGTCGGTGGGAGCAGTGCGCCGCGGGCCAGGGTGAAGATCAGGTACGCCAGGGGGTAGAGGAGCCACCGCGTGGCGTGCTGCAGGCCCAGGGGGGCCGGGCGGGTCAGGAGCAGCCAGTCCAGAAGGGCCGCGATCGGGGTGACCGTGTGCAGTACCTGGTTGGCGAGTGCGGACCAGATCGTGGGCCTGTCCGTCATCGAGAAGGGGCCCGGCTCGTTCACGAGGAGCACGTGGTAGACCAGACTCGCGATCAGCGCGTAGAACAGCGTGCCGCCGGTGATCAGCGCCGGCAGCGGGTAGCGGGCCGTTCGGGCCCGCCAGGCCGACAGGGCGAAGGTCAGGGCCAGCAGCACGTTGGCCTGGATGGCGAAGTAGCTCAGGACCCGGGAGGGGCTGCCGAGGGCCAGGTCCATGGCCACCGCCGCCGCGGCCGTCAGCGCCACCAGCAGACGGTAGCGGGCCGCTGCGTGGCGGCGTACGGGGGCGACCACGGCCGCGGCGGGGACGATGGACGGTGCAAGCGTCGGCTTGCCCGGCACCGGGGGGAGGTCCGGGATCTCCTTGGGTATCGGCGTGATCATGCCCTCACGCTAAGCGGGTGGGGCAGAAGGGGCGATACGGGATGGTCCGGGCGGGGTACGGCGGGGGTCACGCCTCGGGCGATGCCTCCCTTTCCACCAGCGTCAGCAGCGTCGCCTCCGGCGGGCAGGCGAACCGTACCGGCGTGTAGCGGTTCGTACCGCAGCCGGCCGACACGTGCAGGTACGACGTCCGGCCCTCCGCGGTGTGCCGTGACAGGCCCTTCACCCGGTCCGCGTCCAGGTCGCAGTTGGTGACCAGGGCGCCGTAGAAGGGGATGCACAGCTGGCCGCCGTGGGTGTGGCCCGCCAGGATCAGCGGATAACCGTCCGCCGCGAACGCGTCCAGGCAGCGCAGATACGGCGCGTGGACCACGCCCATCGAGAAGTCCGCGGAGGAGGAGGGACCGCCCGCCACGCGCGCGTAGCGGTCGCGCTTGATGTGCGGGTCGTCCAGGCCCGTCAGCTCGATCTCCAGGCCCTCGATCTTCAGGGTGCCCCGGGTGTTCGTCAGGTTCAGCCAGCCCGCCGCGTCGAAGCTGTCGCGCAGCTCCTCCCAGGGGTTGTGGATGGCGCCGACCACCGGCGGGTTGCCGTTCAGACCGTGGTGGCCCCTCGCCTTCTCCACCAGGTAGCGGGCCGGGTTGCGGAGCCTGGGGCCGTAGTAGTCGTTCGAACCGAAGACGTACGCCCCCGGGAGCTCCATCAGCGGGCCCAGTGCGTCCAGCACCTCCGGCACCCCCTCGGTGTCGGAGAGGTTGTCCCCGGTGTTGATCACGAAGTCGGGGCGCAGGCCCGCCAGTGAGCGCAGCCAGCGCTGCTTCTTGCGCTGCCCGCTCACCATGTGGATGTCGGAGACCTGCAGGACGCGCAGCGGGTGCGCCCCCGGGGGCAGCACCGGGACCGTCACCCGGCGCAGCCGGAAGGAACGGGCCTCGAACCCGGCCGAGTACAGCAGTCCGGCGGCGGCGACCGCCGTGATTCCCAGGGGTACTCCGTATCGTGCGCGCATACGGCCATCGTGTCAGAACCTGCTGCCGCACCGCGTTCACCTGTGGACGACCCCGACCCGGCGACGCCCGGGATCGGCACCGACGGTCCCGGTCGCCCACCACGCCCCGGAAATGTACGGGCACCCGCCCCGCCGCACCTGCGACAATCAGAGGCATGACCACGCTCAAGTCGAAGCTGCAGGAAGACCTCAACGCCGCGATCAAGGAGCGCGATGAGCTCCGCTCCTCGACGCTCCGGCTGACGCTCGCCGCGATCACCAAGGAGGAGGTCGCGGGCAAGGAGAAGCGCGAGCTCTCCGACGAGGAGGTCACCAAGGTGATCACCCGTGAGGCGAAGAAGCGGCGGGAGGCCGCCGACGCGTTCGCTCTGGGCGGCCGCGCCGAACAGGCCGAGCGGGAGAAGGCGGAGGGCGAGGTGCTGGCTGCGTACCTGCCCAAGCAGCTGTCCGACGACGAGCTGCGGCAGATCGTCGCGCAGGCCGTGGAGGAGGCGAAGGCGGCGGGCGCCGAGGGCCCGCGCGCCATGGGGCAGGTCATGAAGATCGTGAACCCGAAGGTGGCCGGCCAGGCGGAGGGCGGCCGCGTCGCCGCCGTGGTCAAGCAGCTTCTCGCGAGCGGCTGAACCGGTTCGCCTGCTCGCGGGCGCATACGCCGACGGGGGCGCCCCTCTCATCGAGAGGGGCGCCCCCGCTGTCGTGAAGGGCTATCCCCTCCGCCCGCCGGTGCCGTTCCCGTTGCCGCCGTTTCCGGTGCCCTGGATGAAGCCGTCGGGGAGGGAGAAGGTGGGCGTCGGGAGCTGTCCGCCGGCGGTACCGCCGTTGTCGGCCGCGCCGCCGGTGGTCAGGCCGCCGATCAGTCCACCGATCGTCTGCTGCCCGCCGTTGCCGTTGCCGTTGCCCCGGCCCTTGTCGTGACCGTCGCCGTTGCCCTTGTCGCCACCGTGGTCGTCCGGGATGTCGACGAGGTTGAAGTCCGGGGCCGGCTTGCCCGCCAGCGCGCCCGTCATCATGTCGCGCCAGATCGGGCCCGGGACCTGGCCGCCGAAGACCTTCTCATAGCTGACGCCGCCGATGGTGATGTGGGTCATCTGCCGCTTGTGCGCCGGGTCGCCGACCCAGACCGCGCCCGCCATGTTCGGCGTGTAGCCGACGAACCAGGCGGCGTACCGGAAGTCCGTCGTACCGGTCTTGCCGGCGCTGGGACGGCTGCCGAGTCCGGCCTCCGTACCGGTACCGTCCTCGACGACGCCCTTCAGGAGCGTGTTGACCGTGTCCGCGGTGGTCTCCGACATCGCGCGCGAGCACGTCGACTTCGGGACCGGCAGGGACTTCTTCTCGTTGCCGACGGTCTGCGTGATCGACTCGATCGCGACCGGCGTGCAGTACGTGCCGCGGTCGGCGAAGGTCGCGTACGCGCTCGCCATGGTCAGCGGTGACACCTCCTGGGTGCCGAGCGCGATCGACGGGGCCTGGGCGATGGGCGCGCCGTCAGCGCGGTGGAAGCCCATCTTCTTGGCCGTGTCTATGACCGGGCAGATGCCGATGTCGCTGATCAGCTGCACGTAGTAGGTGTTGACCGACTTGGCGGTCGCCTCCTTCATGCGGTACGGGCCGTGCTCCGTCTCGTTCTCGTTGGTGAGCTTGGTGCCGTCCGTGTTCTTCCACTGCTTGCCGTCACAGGCGGCGACCGGGCTCGGGTACTCCATCTCGTACGGCGACGAGTACTCCTGGGTCGCCGGCTTGCCGCCCTCGATGGCGGCCGCGGCCACGATCGGCTTGAACGTCGAACCACCCTGGTAGCCGGCGCCGCCGCCCATGTTCCGGTCCACGGACAGGTTGATCTGGGTCTCGTACTTGCCGAAGCCGTACGGACGGGACTGGCCCATCGCGAGGATCTTGCCGGTGCCCGGCTCGACGATGGTCGCGGCCGTGGCCACCTCGTCGCTCTTGTTGACGTGGTCCTTGACGGACTTCTGCACCGAGTCCTGCGCCTGCGGGTCGAGCGTGGTGCGGATCGTCAGACCGCCCTGGTTCCAGATCTTCGCCCGCTCCGCCTGGGTCTTGCCGAAGATCGGGTCGTTCAGGAACGCCTCACGGACGTAGTCGCAGAAGAAGCCCGCGCCCTTGACGGCCGTGATGCAGCCGTTCTTCGGCTGGCTCACGTGCAGGCCGAGCCCTGTCGCCTTGGCCTTGTCGGCGTCCGCCTGCGAGATGTCGTGCAGGTCGGCCATGCGCTGCAGCACCACGTTGCGCCGCTGCTTGGCCTCCGCCGCGTCGTTCACGGGGTCGTAGCGCGTAGGCGACTGGACGAGGCCCGCGAGGAGCGCGGACTCCTGGAGGTTCAGGTCCTTGGCGTGCTTGGAGAAGTACCGCTCGGAGGCGGCCTCGACGCCGTAGGCCTGCTGGCCGAAGAACGTGATGTTCAGGTAGTTCTCGAGGATCTTCTTCTTGCCGAGCTTCTCCTCGATCTGGATCGCGTACTTGAGCTCGCGGACCTTGCGGCCGAGGGTCTGCTGGGTGGCCTGGGCGACCTTGGTCGGGTCGTCGCCCGCCTCCTCGATGAAGTAGTTCTTCACCAGCTGCTGGGTGAGCGTGGAGGCGCCCTGGGCCACTCCGCCGCTCTGCGCGTTCTTGTTCAGTGCGCGCAGGACGCCCTTCAGGTCGATCGCGCCGTGCTGGTAGAACCGCGAGTCCTCGATGGCGACGATCGCCTTCTGCACGTACGGCGAGACGTCCTTGAGGTCCACCACCGTGCGGTCGCGCGAGTAGACCGCGGCGATCTGGCCGCCCTGGCTGTCCAGGATGGTGGTGCGCTGGCTCAGCTGGGGGCTCTTCAGATTGGCCGGGATGTCGTCGAATCCCTGGACCGACCCCTTGGCCACAAGACCGAGCGCACCCGCGGCGGGCAGCGCGATGCCGGCCATCACAGCCCCCGCGAGCACACTCACTCCGAGGAACTTGGTGGCCTGCTGCACAGGGGACTGCCCCCCGCCCGAGCGCTTTTTTGGCATGAGGGCAGCCTACGTTCTCATTCGCCGGACACGCGTACAGGCCTTGGCCTAAGCTGCTCCCAACTGTCACAGCAGTAGGGCCACGTATCAAGTACGTCCGGCGACCCCGAATCGTTCCGGTGTTCCTCGAACTTTTTTGGCGGATGCGTGCCCGGATTCGCCTTGTGTGTCACCAGGCGTCCGTTGTGACACCGCTGAATTGCCCTGGTCTGTCCGGAAAGTCGCGTTCGTTACCAGCTCACTCCCACGGGTGATCTGCCGTTTACCCATAGTCCGTTCGGACCATTCAAGATTGGGCCCGAAGGGGGTGTTGCGCTGTCCCCTCCTTCCGTAACGTCCTCAACTGGCGGCGGTGAATATGCCGCTGCCGCCGTGGGGGAGCCTCGATTCGGGAGAGGACGGCGCCGGTATGGGCTGGGTAACCGACTGGAGTGCGCAGGCGGCCTGCCGCACTACCGATCCGGATGAACTGTTCGTTCAGGGAGCAGCGCAGAACAGGGCCAAGGCGGTGTGCACCGGATGTCCGGTACGCACGGAATGCCTGGCGGATGCGCTGGACAACCGCGTCGAGTTCGGCGTGTGGGGTGGCATGACCGAGCGGGAGCGCCGCGCACTGCTGCGCAGGCGGCCGACCGTCACTTCGTGGCGTCACCTGCTGGAGACCGCGCGTACGGAGTACGAGCGCGGGGCGGGCCTGCTGCCCCTCGTTGAGGAAGAGACGTACGAGAACTACGCGGCGGTGAGCTGAGGGCGGCCACCGTCCGAGGCGGGCGCCCGCCGTCGGCGGGCAACGGCACCTCATGGCGCCCTCGGCGTGCCTTCCACTCCGGCCTGGGTCTCTTCGCAGGTGTCCTCCAACGGGCCTGTCCGAGGGCCCTGTTCGAGGAAGGTGCCGCCAGGGACGGGGGTGTCACGGCCTGCGCGGCCGCGCGTCCGTGCCGCGTGCGGCGCGGCACGACCGGGCGGGCGCGCCGACACGGGCGGCGCGCAGGCGTCAGCAGCCCTGCCTGCCGGGCCCTGCGAGGCCGACTGCCGTGCCGTGGGGCCCGCGCACGGCCGAATGCCTGCCTCGACCCTCCGAGCGGCCCCGGGCGTCCGGCGGTCGTACACCCGTCTCGGCTGCCTCCCGGCGGCTGCGTCGGGGTGCTCAGGCGTATGCCTCGCGCTCCTCGGGCCGATCGGGCTGGTTGGCCGCGAGGCGGTCACCGATGTCCCGTAGCCCCGCGAGGTCGTGGACGTCGCCGGGCAGTGCGGCCACTTCGGCCACGGCCACCTCGGGGTGGAGCGCGGTGAAGCGGTCACGCGTGCGCTGCTCGCGGGAGAGCAGTTGCATACGCTCGGCATGCAGTCGCAACAGACCCACGGTGAGGTGCTCGACGCTCCGGTCCTGGTCCGTGGCGGTGGGGGAGTCCGCGCCGGGGCCAGACGCTCCGGATGAGGGGGATTCTGAACTGCCGTACGTGTCGGGAGCGTTACGAAGTCCAGCTTTCCCGTCCCGCTGATCCACAATGCGGGACTCGTCAAGATTTTCCGCGGCGGCGAGCGCCCGCTCGGCCGACAACTGGGCGGCGTCGCTGCCGTGGACCCGGTTGAGCACCAGGCCGGCCAGCGGCATGTCCTCGGCGGCCAGGCGCTCCACGAAGTACGCGGCCTCCCGCAGTGCGTCCCGCTCCGGGGCCGCCACCACCAGGAACGCCGTACCGGGCGCCTGTAGCAGCTTGTACGTGGCGTCCGCGCGTGTGCGGAACCCGCCGAACATGGTGTCCATCGCCGCCACGAACGTCTGGACGTCCTTCAGGAGCTGACCGCCGAGCAGCTTCCCCAGGGCGCCGGTCATCATCGACATCCCGACGTTCAGGAACTTCATCCCCGCGCGGCCGCCCATCTTCGCCGGGGCCATCAGCACCCGGATCAGCCGGCCGTCGAGGAAGGACCCGAGGCGCTTGGGGGCGTCCAGGAAGTCCAGCGCCGAGCGCGAGGGCGGGGTGTCGACGATGATGAGGTCCCACTCGTCCCGCGCCCGTAGCTGCCCCAGCTTCTCCATCGCCATGTACTCCTGCGTGCCCGCGAAGCCCGCCGAGAGCGACTGGTAGAAGGGGTTGCCCAGGATGGCGGCCGCCCGCTCGGGGTCCGCGTGCGCCTCGACGATCTCGTCGAAGGTGCGCTTCATGTCGAGCATCATGGCGTGCAGTTCGCCGTGCGCGGCGTCGTCGATGCCCTTCACCCGCCGCGGGGTGTTGTCGAGCGCGTCGATGCCCATCGACTGGGCGAGCCGGCGGGCCGGGTCGATGGTGAGCACCACCACCTTGCGGCCGCGCTCGGCGGCGCGCAGCCCAAGGGCCGCCGCCGTGGTCGTCTTGCCGACGCCGCCGGAGCCGCAGCAGACGACGATGCGGGTCTGCGGATCGTCGAGGAGCGGGTCGATCTCCAGGACGGGCACCGGGTTCAACGCGCGCGTGGAGCCCGTGTCGTGGGCGTACGGTGCATCGTGGGCCGGATCGGCCGCCCCGGCGTGCCGGTGGGCCGTGTCGTCGTGGGTGTCGTCGTGCGTGGATGCCGTGTCGGCCTGTGCGGGGGCCTGGTCGTCGTGCGTGGGGGCCGGGTCCGAGCTCATGAGATCCCTTGCTGACGCAGTTCCGTGGCCAGTTCGTACAGGCCCGCCAGGTCCATTCCCTCGGCGAGCATCGGCAGTTCGTGCAGGGGCAGGCCCAGCCGCGTGAGGACGGCACGCTGCTCGCGCTCAAGGCCGAACCGCTCCGCGTACTCGTCGGCCTGCTTCAGCAGCGGGTCCACCAGCCGCTCCGCGAGTCCACCGCGCCGCGCGCCGCCGAGCCCGGCGCCCGAGAGGGACTGGGCGATGGCCGTCCGCGGCAGCGTGTGCGCGAGGTCGAGGTCCGCCTGGTCCAGGACCGTGGGCCGCACCATGTTCACGATGATCCGGCCCACCGGAAGCCTCGCCGCGCGCAGTTCGGCGATCCCGTCCGAGGTCTCCTGGACGGGCATCTCCTCCAGGAGCGTCACCAGGTGCACAGCCGTCTCGGGGGACTTCAGCACCCGCATCACGGCCTGGGCCTGGTTGTGTATAGGGCCGATCTTGGCGAGGCCGGCCACCTCGTCGTTCACGTTCAGGAAGCGGGTGATGCGGCCGGTGGGAGGCGCGTCCATCACCACGTAGTCGTACGCGAACCGGCCGCTCCTGTCCTTCCTGCGGACGGCCTCGCACGCCTTGCCGGTCAGGAGCACGTCCCTGAGGCCGGGCGCGATGGTGGTGGCGAAGTCGATGGCGCCGAGCTTCTTCAGGGCCCGTCCCGCGCCGCCCAGTTTGTAGAACATCTGGAGGTAGTCCAGCAGCGCCAGCTCGGGGTCTATGGCGAGCGCGTACACCTCGCCGCCGCCCGGGGCGACCGCGATCTTCCGCTCCTCGTACGGAAGCGCCTCCGTTTCGAAGAGTTGTGCGATGCCCTGTCTGCCCTCGACCTCGACCAGAAGGGTGCGTTTGCCCTCGGTCGCGAGGGCGAGCGCGAGTGCTGCGGCGACCGTGGTCTTTCCGGTCCCGCCCTTACCGCTGACGACCTGGAGCCTGCTCACGTCCTCGAGCCTAACCAGTTCGCGCGCGGGCTACGCGGGAGGCTGTGGACAACGGTGGTCCCGGTCGGCCTCCCGCCCGGTGCCCGCGCCGTCCCGGCCGGGCACGCACGGCGGCCGCGGCGGCCGTTCCGCCCGGCTTTCCGCCAGGTCGTGGGCACGATGGTGGCCGACCGAGTGTCCCTTGGGCCACAGCGGCTACAGTCGGCCCCATGACCAAGTGGGAATACGTCACCGTGCCGCTGCTCGTCCACGCCACGAAGCAGATCCTGGACACCTGGGGCGAGGACGGCTGGGAGCTCGTCCAGGTCGTGCCCGGGCCGAACAACCCCGAGCAGCTGGTGGCCTACCTGAAGCGGGAGAAGCAGGCGTGAGCGCGGTCGAGTCCCGGATCGCCGAACTGGGCCTGACCCTGCCGGAGGTCGTGCCGCCGCTCGCCGCCTACCAGCCCGCCGTGCAGTCGGGGCCCTACGTGTACACCTCCGGGCAGCTCCCGATGGTGAACGGCAAGCTGCCGGTGACCGGCAAGGTGGGCGCCGAGGTCACCGCCGAGGAGGCCAAGGAGCTGGCCCGCACGTGCGCGTTGAACGCGCTCGCGGCGGTCAAGTCCGTGACGGGCGACCTGGACCGCATCGCGCGCGTGGTGAAGGTCGTCGGCTTCGTGGCGTCGGCCTCCGACTTCACGGGCCAGCCCGGTGTCGTCAACGGCGCCAGTGAACTGCTCGGCGAGGTCCTCGGCGACAAGGGCGTGCACGCCCGCAGCGCGGTCGGCGTGGCGGTGCTTCCGCTGGACGCTCCGGTCGAGGTGGAGATCCAGGTGGAGCTGACGCAGGCGTGATCGACCCTCGCCGAACACGCGAGGGCGATGACGTCCTGGAGAGGGCGAGGACGACGTCCCTCGGCGGGCGATCGTTGCCTCTCGAACATCCGCTCACTACGGGATAGCCTCCGCCCATGGCGAATGGGCAGTGGTTTCCCCCGGAGTGGCCAGAGCGGATCCGCGCGCTCGCGGAGGGCACGCTCACCCCGGTCACCCCGAAGCGCGCGGCCACCGTCATGCTCCTCAGGGACGACGGCGGCGCACCCGCCGTCCACATGCTGCGCAGACGCGCCTCCATGGCGTTCGCCGGAGGCGCGTACGCCTACCCGGGCGGCGGCGTCGACCCGCGCGACCACGACCTGAGGATCGGCTGGGCGGGTCCCACGCGCGCGTGGTGGGCCCAGCGCCTCGGCGTCGACGAGACGTCCGCCCAGGCCGTCGTCTGCGCCGCCGTACGGGAGACGTACGAGGAGGCGGGCGTGCTGCTCGCCGGGCCGGCCCCCGACACGGTCGTCGGCGACACCACGGGCGCCGACTGGGAGGCGGATCGCGCGGCCCTGGTCGCCCGTGACCTGTCGTTCGCGGAGTTCCTCGAGCGCCGGGGGCTGGTCCTGCGCTCCGACCTGCTCGGGGCGTGGACCCGCTGGATCACCCCGGAGTTCGAGCCCCGCCGCTACGACACCTGGTTCTTCGTGGCCGCGCTCCCCGAGGGACAGCGCACCCGCAACGCCTCCACGGAGGCCGACAGCACCGTGTGGATCCGCCCTGCCGAGGCGGCGGCCGCGTACGACGAGGGCGAGCTGCTGATGATGCCGCCCACCATCGCGACCCTGCGCCAGCTGATCGGCTGTGCGACCGCCGCCGAGGCGCTGAAGGCCGCGCCGGGCCGCGATCTGACCCCCGTCCTGGCCACGGCCCGCCTGGAGGACGGCCGGATCGTGTTGTCCTGGCCCGGCCACGACGAGTTCACCAAGCACATCCCGACGGGCCAGGCGCCCGCATGACCCACGCGACCCACGCGACGGAAGGTGCCCTGGCATGACGGACGCCGCAGCCCTCCCCGGCCGGCCGCGCGGCGCGGTCCTCTCCGGCCCGGCCACCAAGCGCGCGGTGAACGTCCTCGCGCCCAACGCGTCGGCGATGACCCTGGACGGCACCAACACCTGGATCGTCTCCGAGCCGGACTCCGAGCAGGCGGTGGTGATCGACCCCGGACCGCTCGACGAGGGCCACCTGCGCAACGTGATCGACACGGCCGAGAAGTCCGGGAAGCGGGTCGCGCTCACCCTGCTCACCCACGGCCACCCCGACCACGCGGAGGGCGCCGCCCGGTTCGCCGAGCTGACGGGCACGAAGGTGCGCGCCCTGGACCCCACGCTGCGCCTGGGCGACGAGGGACTGGGCCACGGGGACGTGATCACGGTCGGCGGCCTGGAACTGAGGGTCGTGCCGACGCCGGGCCACACCTCCGACTCCCTGTGCTTCCACCTCCCGGCCGACCGGGCCGTGCTGACGGGCGACACCGTCCTGGGCCGCGGTACGACGGTGGTGGCGCATCCCGACGGCCGCCTGGGGGACTATCTCGACTCCCTGCGCCGCCTCAGGTCGCTCACGGTCGACGACGGCGTCCACACGGTGCTCCCAGGCCACGGGCCCGTCCTGGAGGACGCCCAGGGCGCCGTGGAGTACTACCTCGCCCACCGCGCCCACCGCCTGGCTCAGGTCGAGACGGCGGTCGAGAACGGCCACCGCACCCCGAGCGAGGTCGTCGCCCATGTGTACGCGGACGTGGACCGCTCCCTGTGGCCGGCGGCGGAGCTGTCGGTGCGGGCTCAGCTGGACTACCTGAGGGAGCACGGCCTGATCTGAGCCCTGCGCGCGGGGTTCTGACGCCGTGCACGCGCGCGTACTCCGCCGTTCAGGCGTGCGCGGATCTCCGGGGCGGCAGACCCGGTGGAGGAAACGACAACGGGCCCCGCCTCACGAGAGACGGGACCCGGAGCCGTACGACCGAGGCCGAGGGTCAGCGCGACCGCTTCGCCAGCCGCTCCACGTCCAGCAGGATCACGGCCCGCGCCTCCAGGCGGAGCCACCCGCGCTGGGCGAAGTCCGCCAGCGCCTTGTTCACGGTCTCGCGGGACGCGCCGACCAGCTGGGCCAGCTCCTCCTGCGTGAGGTCGTGCACGACGTGGATGCCCTCCTCCGACTGCACGCCGAAGCGCCGCGAGAGGTCCAGCAGGGCGCGGGCCACACGGCCCGGCACGTCCGAGAAGACCAGGTCGGACATCTGGTCGTTGGTCTTGCGCAGCCGCCGGGCGACGGCGCGCAGCAGCGCCGCGGCCACCTCGGGCCGCGCGTTCAGCCACGGTTGGAGGTCGCCGTGGCCGAGGCCCAGCAGCTTGACCTCGGTCAGCGCGGTGGCCGTCGCCGTGCGCGGGCCCGGGTCGAACAGCGACAGCTCGCCGATCAGCTCGCCGGGGCCGAGGACCGCCAGCATGTTCTCGCGGCCGTCGGGGGATGTGCGGTGGAGCTTGACCTTGCCTTCCATGACCACGTAGAGGCGGTCACCGGGGTCGCCCTCGTGGAACAGCGAGTCGCCGCGGGCGAGGGTCACCTCACTCATGGAGGCGCGGAGCTCCGCGGCCTGCTCGTCATCGAGCGCCGCGAAGAGCGGGGCGCGCCGCAGAACGTCGTCCACGAGTTCTCTCCTTGTCGACCTGCTCAGGGGATCTTGCTCCCCCGGATACCAGGGGACCGTGTTCCCCATTTTGCCGGACGGTCCAAACAGTGTGATCTGTCACAAGGATGCCGCACCGATGGGCTGGGGTACGCGGCAGGGGTCCAATTGGATGCTGATCTTCCGGGTGCGGAGCGGATGTCGGTGCAGGGCTTCGGGCCGGCCGGGTGTCCAAATCGCCGGTGGGAACAGGGCGATTGGGTCGGGCGGGCCGGGGGGACCGACGTGATTCCGCTGTGGGCGAACAGGGGGCGCGGGCGCCCGGGAAACTGCGCAAATCGGCCTGCGTGGTGCTCTGCGGACGGTGGTCACCGGCGGGCTTCACGGACCGGTCGAGCCCGTCCGGCCACGCTGCCGACATGCTGGTACATGCAACAACAAACACGTCGGACGGGGTCGAGAACGAGGAGCAGCGATCCGGGACCGCGTCGTCCGGCTGGAGGAGTTGTTCGGCAGTCCGGATGATCCCGGTCGTCCGTTGAGCGACGCGGAGGTGCTGGCCGCCGACGACTAGGCCCGGTTCGTCCCGGGCGGTGAGGCACTCCTCCGCTCGGCCGGGGTGAAACGCCGAGTTCGTGCCGGCCGCCTGGCCCGGTTGGACGGGTCGGTCCGGGCGGTGCGACCGGTGTTCGGCCGGGACGTCTCGATCGGACTCGGCTACGGCGCCACCTCGTTCGTCGCCGCCGCGAACGTCTGGCTGCACGGGAGCGCCGAACAGCGGCAGGACACCGCCCGGCTGCTCCTGGGCGGCGGCCGACTGACCGTGGCCTACGAGGCACGGCCCAGCCACGCCAAGCCGCCGGCTCCGCGGACCGGCCCGGCCTGAGGCTGCACCTCCTGACAGACGTCGCCGCACCTGACACCGTCTCCGAGCGGTATGGGTACGGACCTGCGGTCGGGCCGTGGGCCGGTCCTTCGGTCGGGTCCTGCAGGCGGGTCCCTGCGGTCCGGTCCTGCGGTCGGGTGCCGCGGTCCAGTGTCGCGATCCGGTCCTGCGGTTTGGTCCTGTCGTCCAGTGCCGCGGGTTGGTCCTGCCGTCCGGTGCCGCGGGTTGGTCCTGCCGTCCGGTGCCGCGGGTTGGTCCTGCCGTCCGGTGCCGCGGGTTGGTCCTGCCGTCCGGTGCCGCGGTTTGGTCCTGCCGTCCGGTGCCGCGGTTTGGTCCTGCCGTCCGGTGCCGCGGTTTGGTCCTGCCGTCCGGTGCCGCGATCCGGTGCCGCGGTCCGGTCCGGCGGTCCGTGATACGCGACCCGTCAGCCGAACGCGGCGGCCCGGTCCGGATGGCTCTCTGCGACCTCAAGCGCCAGCCGGTCGAAGGTCGCCACCGCCGCCGAGCGGGACACCTCCGGCCAGGCCACCAGCACCTGGCCGCCACTCAGATCGCTGACGGGCAGGGAGACGACGTCGTCCCGCCGGTACCGCCGGGTCACCGACATCGGCACATAGGCCACCGCCCGCCCCAGCGCGACGGTTTCCAGGAGCTGGTTCAGATCACTCACCTCGGGTCCCTGCGGCGTGGCGGGTGGCGCTCGTCCGGCCACTCCCGGTCCACCGACTCCGGGTCGCGCCCGGCCCAGTAGGCCGCCGTACGCTCGTCCGCTCCGGCCCAGCGGGGCATCGGCTCGCCGGCCAGATCCGCCCGGCGCAGCCGCTTGCGGCCGGCCAGCCGGTGCCCGGCGGGCAGCACCGCCACCCGCGGCTCGACCAGCAGCACCTCGGTGTCCAGCCCCCGCGGCTCGAACGGCGTCCGGAGCAGCGCCACATCAGCCGTGCCCTCGCGCAACGCCACCGAGGGCTCTCCCCAGGCCGCCACCTCCGCTGTCACCTCGGGCATGCCCGGCTGATCCGCACAGCGGCGCAGCACCTCCCGCAGCAGATCGGTCGAACCGTCGGCCTTCACCGCCACCGTCAGCCGGTCGGGGGCCGGCCCGCGCCGCTTGGTCCGCTCCACGGCCGCACCCAGCCCCTCGAGGGCGATCCGGCCGTGCTCGAGCAGGACCGTACCGGCCGGTGTCAGGCTCACCCTGCGGCTGTTCCGCTCCCGCAACGACACCCCGAGCTTCCGCTCGAGCTTGCCGATCGCCACGGAGAGCGGCGGCTGGGCCATCCCCAGCCGCTCGGACCCCCGCGTGAAGTTCAACTCCTCGGCGACCGCGATGAAGTACCGGAGTTCGCGCGCCTCGATGTCAGCTCCCAGTAGGCACGCACGGGGTGTTCCGCCGGGCGGGCGGCCCGGCGGCGTCGTGCACCGTGGTGAGCAGACCGGCCGTGGAAAGCTTTCCGAGCAGTCCCCGCACCACGGCCCGGGGAGCCCCGCCTGGACGGCCGGAGCGTCGAGGTCCCGGCTGCCGTCCAGCAGCGGGCACAGGGCCACGGCCTGGCTGCCGCGCAGCGCGGTGACACTGCGCTCCGAGATCAGGTAGACGCCCTCGCCGGGCACCGTCTCGACCCGCAGGTGAGCCCGGAACGCGGGACGGACGGCGTCGGTCCCGGCGAGGGAGCGGCCCTTCTCGGACTCCGGGATCATGCGGCGGCCGGGCGGTCGACCCAGCAGACGCACGTGCCGGCCGTACCGTCGTCCCCCGAAGAGGTCCTCGATCACCAGGTCGAGGCGAGATCGGACTGCGCCGGCTGTGCGGGCTGCGTGGTCTGAGTGAGGATGGGGTTCCCTCCCGTGGTGTTCCGCGTGAGTCGTCGCTGCGTCCGGGGCCTCCCTGTCGGCGACACCGGGCTTCGAGCGCCTGGGAGGGTGCGGCGGTCCGGTGATCGACCACCGGCCCCTGCCGCGTCGGCGTAGCCTTCCTGCATGGCAGAGAGCAAGGTGCGCAAGGCGGTCCCCCCAGTGGTGCGGGCGGCTGTGAAGCCGCAGAAGCCCGAGTCACGCACGGCGCTGGTACGGCGGGCACGCAGGATCAACCGCGAACTCGCCGAGGTCTATCCGTACGCCCACCCGGAGCTGGACTTCGAGAACCCCTTCCAGCTTCTGGTCGCCACGGTCCTGTCCGCCCAGACCACCGACCTCAGGGTCAACCAGACGACCCCGGCCCTCTTCGCCAAGTACCCCACACCGGAGGACCTTGCCGCCGCCGACCCGGAGCAGGTGGAGGAGATCCTCCGGCCGTGCGGCTTCTTCCGGGCCAAGACCAGGGCGGTCATGGGCCTGTCGAAGGCCCTCGTGGAGCAGTTCGGCGGCGAGGTCCCCGGCCGGCTGGAGGACCTCGTCACACTGCCCGGTGTCGGCCGCAAGACCGCCTTCGTGGTGCTGGGCAACGCGTTCGGGCGGCCCGGCATCACCGTCGACACGCACTTCAAGCGGCTGGTGCTCCGCTGGCGGTGGACCGACGAGACCGACCCCGACAAGATCGAGGCGGCCGTCGGCGCGCTCTTCCCCAAGAGTGACTGGACCGACCTGTCGCACCACGTCATCTGGCACGGGCGCCGAATCTGCCACGCCCGCAAGCCGGCCTGCGGTGCCTGCCCGATCGCCCCGCTCTGCCCGGCCTTCGGGGAGGGCGAGACCGACCCGGAGAAGGCGAGGAAGCTGCTGAAGTACGAGAAGGGCGGCTTCCCCGGCCAGCGGCTCAAGCCCCCGCAGGCGTACCTGGACGCGGGCGGAAAGGCGGCCCCGCCGCTGGGTGCCGGGTGACGGCCGTGCGCGGTGCGGCACGCCACCCGGGGAAGGGACGTGTCGCGGCGGGCCGCGAGGTGAGACACCCGCACGAGGGACGTGCGGAACGATCCGTGGTGCCGCGGGCGTTGGGTTCGGCAGAACGGGGGTGGCGATGACGCACGCGAGCAACACTGGCCACAGGCACCACACGGACGGCGGGCGGCTGCGGCTGAGCACGGAAGGCCTGCCGGACTGGCTCGACCCGGTCGTACGGGCCGCGCGGACCGTCGAGCCCGTCCAACTCAGCCGTTTCCTGCCGCCGGAGAACGGCGCGGGGCGCCAGTCGGCCGTGCTGATCCTGTTCGGCGAGGGTGAGCGCGGCCCCGAGCTGCTGCTGATGGAGCGCGCCGGTTCGCTGCGCTCGCACGCCGGACAGCCCTCCTTCCCCGGTGGCGCTCTCGATCCCGAGGACGGCGACCCGAAGGGTGAGGGACCGCTGCGGGCGGCCCTGCGGGAGGCCGAGGAGGAGACCGGGCTCGACCCGGCCGGGGTGCAGCTCTTCGGCGTGCTCCCCAAGCTCTACATCCCGGTCAGCGGCTTCGTCGTGACACCGGTCCTCGGCTGGTGGCGCGAGCCGAGCCCGGTGGGTGTCGTGGATCCGAACGAGACGGCGCGGGTGTTCACCGTGCCCGTGGCGGATCTCACGGACCCGGCCAACAGAGCCACCACGGTCCATCCCAGCGGCCACCGAGGTCCGGCATTCCTGGTCGAATCGGCCCTCGTCTGGGGCTTCACGGCCGGCGTCATCGACCGTCTGCTGCACTACGCAGGCTGGGAGCGCCCCTGGGACCGCGACAAGCAGGTCCCGCTCGACTGGCGCGCATGACAAGGTGACCCCCGTGCCGTGTCTTCCCGGGGAGCGGCGTGCCGCCATGCCGCCGTGTGGTGAGCCGTGTCCCCGGCCGGACGACGGCGACCGGAACGTGACGAGGCGAGGCGAGGCTTGAAGCAGTGAACGTGCTGGACATCCTGTTGCTGGTCGCCGCCGTCTGGTTCGCGGTCGTCGGCTACCGCCAGGGTTTCGTCGTCGGCATCCTGTCGGTGATCGGCTTCCTGGGCGGCGGTCTCGTCGCGGTCTATCTGCTGCCGTTCCTGTGGGACCGGGCGACGGGCGACCACGAGGTGGGCACGACCGTCGCCGTCGTCGCCGTCGTCGTGGTGATCGTCTGCGCCTCCGTCGGCCAGGCCCTGACCACCCACCTCGGCAACAAGCTGCGCGGACACATCACCTGGTCGCCGGCGCGCGCCCTGGACGCCACGGGCGGCGCCCTCGTCAACGTGGTGGCGATGCTTCTGGTCGCCTGGCTGATCGGCTCCGCCCTGGCCGGTACGACGCTGCCGACGCTCGGCCGCGAGGTGCGCGGCTCCAAGGTGCTCCTCGGCGTCTCGCGCGCCCTGCCCGAACAGGCGGGCACCTGGTTCGCGGACTTCTCCTCGGTCCTCGCGCAGAACGGCTTCCCGCAGGTGTTCAGCCCGTTCGCGAACGAACCCATCAACGAGGTCCAGCCGCCCGACCCGGCCCTCGCCAGGAGCGCGGTCGCCGTGCGCGCGCAGCGCTCCATCGTGAAGGTGATGGGCACGGCGCAGAGCTGTGGCAAGGTCCTCGAAGGCACCGGTTTCGTCTTCGGTGACCGCCGTGTGATGACCAACGCGCACGTGGTGGGCGGCGTCGACGAGCCCACCGTCCAGATAGGCGGCGAAGGACGGAAGTACGACGCGAAGGTCGTCCTGTACGACTGGCGGCGCGACATCGCGGTACTCGACGTGCCCGACCTGGACGCCCCGGTGCTGAAGTTCGCGTCCACGGACGCGACCGGAGGCAGCGGCGCGATCGTCGCGGGCTTCCCGGAGAACGGGGCGTACAACGTCCAGCCCGCGCGTGTCCGCGGCCGCATCACGGCCAACGGCCCCGACATCTACCACCGCGGCACGGTGCGCCGCGACGTGTACTCGCTGTACGCGACCGTCCGTCAGGGCAACTCCGGCGGCCCGCTGCTCACCCCCGACGGCAGGGTCTACGGGGTGGTGTTCGCGAAGTCCCTGGACGACGCCAACACGGGGTACGCGCTGACGGCGGACGAGGTCCGTGAGGACATCGCCCAGGGGCGTGCGGCGAACCAGCAGGTGGACAGCGACAGCTGTGCCCTGTGAGGCCCGGCGGGCCAGAGCGGCCGTGTGTCGTGGACGGGCGCCGGCTCAGCCGCGCGGGTGGCGCAGACGGACCGAGACCCAGCGGGCCCGGCGGCGCAGAATGCGGGGGATCCCCACCTGGGTGTCCGTGCCCGCCAGTTGCGGGGTTCCCCTCTGGTGGGAGCTCGGCGCGGTGGCCGAGCGGCGGTTGCGTGCTACGTCACTGTAGTCGTGCGTCCAGCCCATACCCGGACGTCTGCCCCCGCCCGAAGGTCGATAACCGTTTCCGGGCCGCCCAATTGGCCTATGCGGCGGGCATGTGGCCGTTCGTGGAACAGGCGTTCTCGTCCGGATACCGGGCGGATGCGCGGCGTCACCGGCCGGGGCCGTCGGCGTTCCGGTAGGCAGGCCGATTCCGGATGGTGGGCGGCGGGTCAGCGGTCGGGTTCGGGGTCCTTCAGCCAGTTGATCAGCTCGGCGGAGAACGCCACGGGGTCCTCTTCGTGCGGGAAGTGCCCGAGACCGTCGAACAGCCGCCAGCGGTACGGCGCCTCGACGTACTCGCCGGACCCGGCCGCGCTCCTGGTCCGCATCACCGGGTCCAGCGAGCCGTGCAGATGCAGGGTCGGGACCCGTACGGGCCGCTTCATGCGGCGGTTGAACTGGATGCCGTCGGGCCGGGCCAGGGAGCGCACCATCCACCGGTACGGCTCGATGGAGCAGTGCGCCGTCGACGGGATGAGCATGGCGCGCCGGTACACCTCCACGGCCTCGTCGTCCGGCGGCCGCGGTCCCGACCAGTCCCGGATCAGCTGCCCCACGAGAGCGGCACCGTCGGCGGTGAGCCGGCGCTCGGGGATCCAGGGCCGCTGCAGTCCCCAGATGTGGGAACTCGCGGACGACTGCCTGACGTCACCGAGCATCGCCGAGCGCCAGCGCCGCGGATGCGGCATCGAGGCGACCGCGAGGCGCCGCACGAGCTTGGGACGCATGGCGGCCGCCGTCCAGGCCAGGTAGCCGCCCAGGTCGTGGCCGACGAGCGCGGCGTCGGGCTCGCCCAGGGACCGTACGACCCCGGTGATGTCGAGCGCCAGGTTCGCCGGGTCGTAACCGCGCGGCGTACGGTCGCTGCCGCCCACCCCGCGCAGGTCCATCGCCACGGCCCTGAAGCCCGCGTCGGCCAGCGCCACCAGCTGGTGCCGCCAGGTCCACCAGAACTGGGGGAAGCCGTGCAGCAGCAGGACCAGCGGTCCGTCGCCCAGTTCGGCGATGTGGAAGCGTGCGCCATTGGCCGCTACGTCCCGGTGCGTCACCTTTTTCCCGCCGAGGACGTCAAGTCGTACGACCGAGGGGGATTGCGCCGAAGGGGTGGCGGGGTCCGTCATGAGGACGAGCGTGCCACAGGCTCGACGGCCTTGTCGGCCTGCTGGGGCTCACGCGGGTGCGGCTTGGCGTTCTGCAGGACGCCGGCGGTCTGCTTCATCGACGCGGCGACCTTCTGCGGGCCCTTGCTCTTCTTCGCCTTCTTCGCGAACACCAGGCCGATGAGCCCGAGCAGGCCGGCGACCACCACGTTCGCGCCGAAGGAGAGCAGGAAGCAGACGGCCAGGTTCCAGCCGCTCCACGTCCGGATGCCGTACGCCAGAGCGAAGTTCAGCATCGGCAGCGAGAACAGGAGGACCGCTCCCGCGGCCGAGAAGGCGCCGCCGCTCATCGCGCCGCGCTTGACGTCCCGTTTGAGCTGGGCCTTGGCCAGGGCGATCTCGTCGTGCACCAGTGCGGACAATTCGGTCGTCGCCGAGGCGAACAGCTGGCCGATGCTGCGTTCGGCGCCGACCGGGCTGCCGTCGGGTGCGCTCATCGCGATCTCCCTGCTCTCTGCATACGGGCTCCGCGGACGCTGCGGAGTGTGGTGATGTGTCAGATCATGCCGGACGCTCGTTCTCCTCGCTTGCCCTGCCCGCCACTTCCGCAAGCGAGCCGTCAGGGTCTGCGGCAGGCGGACCGGCGTCCGTGTCCCGCCCGGCCGACTTCAGCACCGCGAGCCTGCGGTGCTCGGCGGCCTTCCGCTCGTAAATCTCGGCCATGCGCAGGTGGTACCCCGGGTCGTCCTCCTCGTAGACGTCCGGGACGCCGTCCAGGTCGTCGTCGCGGTCCTCCTCCGCACACAGGGCGCGGTACTTGGCGTTGCGCATCTTCAGCAGCACCGTCGCGCCGGCGGCCGCGATCAGCGATCCGGTGAGGACGGCGGCCTTCACCTCGTTCCCGAACGCCGGATCGCCGTCGAAGGCCAGTTCGCCGATGAGCAGCGAGACGGTGAAGCCGATACCGGCCAGGGAGGCGACCGCGAACACGTCGGCCCACGCGAGGCCCTCGCTCAGCGAGGCCCGGGTGAAGCGGACCGTCAGCCACGTACCTCCGAAGATGCCGACCGTCTTGCCGACGACGAGGCCGAGCACGACGCCGAGCGTCTCCGGCCGGGTGAACACTTCCGCGAGCGCCCCGCCCGAGACCGCGACGCCCGCACTGAAGAGGGCGAACAGCGGCACCGCGAGTCCCGCCGACAGGGGGCGTACAAGGTGTTCGATGTGCTCCCCGGGGGACCGCTCCTCATCCTCCCGTCGGTGGCAGCGCAGCATCAGCCCCATGGCCACACCGGCGATGGTGGCGTGGATGCCGCTGTTGTACATCAGTCCCCAGATCACCAGTGCCAGCGGCACGTACACGTACCAGCCGCGCACCCGCTTGCGCAGCAGCACCCAGAACACGGCGAGGCCGGCGACGGCACCGCCGAGGGCCGCGAAGTTCAGGCCGTCCGTGAAGAAGATCGCGATGATCAGGATGGCGAACAGGTCGTCGACGACGGCCAGGGTGAGCAGGAAGGCGCGCAGGGCGGAGGGCAGGGAGGTCCCGATGACCGCGAGGACCGCCAGCGCGAAGGCGATGTCGGTGGCGGTGGGGACGGCCCAGCCGGCGAAGGACCCGCCGCCGGCCGCGTTGGTCAGGGCGTAGACGAGTGCGGGCGCGGCCATGCCGCACAGTGCGGCGACCACCGGGAGGGCGGCGGCGCGGGGGTCGCGCAGATCGCCCGCGACCAGCTCCCGTTTGAGTTCGATCCCGGCGACGAAGAAGAAGATCGCGAGGAGACCGTCCGCGGCCCAGTGCTGGACGGACAGGTTCAGGCCCAGGGAGGCGGGGCCGAGGTGGTAGTGGCCGACGCTCTCGTAGCTGCTGTCGAGGCCGGGCGTGTTCGCCCACACCAGGGCGGCCACCGCGGCGAGCAGGAGCAGTACGCCGCCGACGGTCTCGGTACGCAGCGCGTCCGCGACGAAGGTGCGCTCGGGCAGGGACAGACGTCCGAGGAAGGTGCGGGTGCGGGACGCTGCCACGGTGGGGACCTCCGGGTGGGCACGGCAGACGGACGGCCGACACGGAACGTGCGGACCGCTTGCCGACCAGACTTCCCGGCACACCTAAGAAAAGCCATTTTACCTGATCATTACACTCCGGTGCTCCCGGGTTGTGCGAAGGGGGCGTGACAGCGGGGCGCCCGGCGTACTGCCGAGCGCCCCGTCGTGGTCCGGATTTCTCAGTCCTCGCTCGGTGCCGCCGGGAGCTTGGCCTGGATGAGGTCCATCACCGTCGAGTCCGTGAGCGTAGTGACGTCGCCGAGCTGGCGGTTCTCCGCGACATCGCGCAGCAGGCGCCGCATGATCTTGCCGGAGCGGGTCTTCGGCAGCTCCGCCACCGGCAGGATCCGCTTGGGCTTGGCGATCGGGCCGAGCGTGGTGCCCACGTGGTTGCGCAGCTCCGCCACCAGGTCCTCGGTCTCCGCGGCCGTACCGCGCAGGATCACGAAGGCGACGATCGCCTGGCCCGTCGTCTCGTCCGCCGCGCCGACGACGGCCGCCTCGGCGACCGACGGGTGCGAGACGAGGGCCGACTCCACCTCGGTGGTGGAGATGTTGTGCCCGGACACCAGCATCACGTCGTCCACGCGGCCGAGCAGCCAGATGTCGCCGTCGTCGTCCTTCTTGGCGCCGTCACCGGCGAAGTACCTGCCCTCGAACCGCGACCAGTAGGTGTCGATGAAGCGCTGGTCGTCGCCCCAGATGGTGCGCAGCATCGACGGCCACGGCTCGGTGAGCACCAGATAGCCGCCGCCTCCGTTCGGCACCTCGTTCGCCTCGTCGTCGACGACGGTCGCGGAGATGCCGGGCAGCGGCCGCTGCGCGGAGCCCGGCTTGGCCTCGGTCACGCCGGGCAGCGGGGAGATCATGATCCCGCCGGTCTCGGTCTGCCACCAGGTGTCCACGACCGGCGTGCGGTCCCCGCCGATGTGCTTGCGGTACCAGATCCAGGCCTCGGGGTTGATCGGCTCACCGACGGAACCCAGCACCCTGAGCGAGGACAGGTCGAACTTCGCGGGGATGTCGTCGCCCCACTTCATGAACGTACGGATCGCGGTGGGCGCCGTGTACAGGATGGTGACCCCGTACTTCTGCACGATCTCCCAGAAGCGGCCCTGGTGCGGGGTGTCGGGCGTGCCCTCGTACATGACCTGGGTGGCGCCGTTGGCCAGCGGCCCGTAGACGATGTAGGAGTGCCCGGTGACCCAGCCGACGTCCGCCGTGCACCAGTACACGTCGGTCTCGGGCTTGAGGTCGAAGACGGCGTGGTGGGTGTACGCCACCTGGGTGAGGTAACCGCCGGAGGTGTGCAGGATGCCCTTCGGCTTACCCGTCGTACCGGACGTGTACAGGATGAACAACGGGTGCTCCGCCTCGAACGCCTCGGGCGTGTGCTCGGCGGACTGCCGGTCCACGAGCTCGTGCCACCAGACGTCCCGGCCCTCGCTCCAGGCGACCTCCTGGCCCGTACGGCGCACCACGAGCACGTGCTCGACGTTGTCCACGCGCGCCACCGCGTCGTCGACGGCCGGCTTGAGCGCGGACGGCTTGCCGCGCCGGTGGCCGCCGTCGGCGGTGATGACGACACGCGCGTCGGCGTCCTGGATGCGGGTGGCGAGCGCGTCCGCCGAGAAGCCGCCGAAGACTACGGAGTGGGCCGCGCCGATGCGCGCGCAGGCCAGCATCGCGATCGCGGTCTCGGGGATCATCGGCATGTAGACGGCGACCCGGTCGCCCTTGCGGACACCCAGCTCGAGGAGGGCGTTCGCGGCCTTGGAGACCTCGTCCTTGAGCTCGGCGTAGGTGATCGAGCGGCTGTCGCCGGGCTCGCCCTCGAAGTGGATGGCGACGCGGTCGCCCAGACCCGCCTCGACGTGCCGGTCGACGCAGTTGTACGCGACGTTGAGTGCGCCGTCCTTGAACCACTTGGCGAACGGCGGGTTCGACCAGTCCAGCGTCTCGGAAGGCTCCTTGGCCCAGGTCAGCCGGCGGGCCTGCTCGGCCCAGAAGCCGAGCCTGTCAGCCTTGGCCTGTTCGTACGCCTCTGCCGTGACGTTGGCGTGTGCGGCCAGGTCGGCGGGGGGCGCGAACCTGCGTTCTTCCTTGAGCAGGTTGGCCAGGCTTTCGTTGCTCACGACATCTCCCTTTCCCAGGGTGTCCGTTGTGTCCCAGGCCACAGCTCACCAGACCGGAGGGCTCGGTGACAAGGGCCGACCGGAAAATGGTTTAGACCTGTCGCGGTCCGCGGCCGGACGTTCTGCCCCGGACTTTCTGCCTCAGGTCACGTGCCGGCCGCCCGCCCGGTTCACATGGCGGGTCCGTTCGGCGACGCATCTCACACTTGCCCGGAGGGGGTCCAGCGTGGATCCGGAAGGGTCCGGAGGGAATCCAGGGGGTCCGGAGAGGGTGTCGTCACGGTGGTGCGCGGCGCGGCGCGGACAGGCCCGTCCGCGCCGCGCACCACCGCCGTGTCACGCCGGGTGGCGCAGGTCCCCGGCCGCTCCCACTCGGCTGAAGACGTCGTCGCCGCCCTCGGACGGGGCCAGCAGATACGCCTGGGCCTCGCCCACGTGGAAGTACATCCCGTGCAGTTCCAGCGTGCCCTCGCCGAGCGCACGGGCCACGGACTCGTGCGCCCGCAGATGCTCCAACTGCTGCACCACATTGGTCAGGCACAACTGTTCGATCGTGTCGGCGGGCTCACGCCCGGCGATCCGGGCCCACGGCCCCTCGTCGTCGGCCATACGCTCCAGGCTGGGCAGCCCGTGCCGCAGCCACCGCCTCAGCGGGGTCTGGGCGCCTTCCGCGTCCGAGGTGAGCAGGGCCTGCATCGCGCCGCACCCGGAGTGCCCGCACACCGTGATGGAGCGCACCTTGAGCACGTCGACCGCGTACTCGATGGCGGCCGCCACCGAATCGTCTCCGCTCTCCGCGCCTGGCAGCGGTACCAGGTTGCCGACATTGCGGACGACGAAGAGGTCGCCGGGCCCGCTGGAGGTGATCATCGAGGTGACGAGCCGGGAGTCGGCGCAGGTCAGGAACAGGTGCGACGGTCGCTGCCCCTCACGCGCGAGACGGGCCAGCTCGCCGCGGACCAGCGGGGCGGTGTTCTGCTGGAAGGCGCTGATGCCGTGCGCGAGTTGCCGCCCGCTCGGTCCGGTGGCCTCGCCCGGCACCTCGGGGCCACCGCCTGCGGTCGCGGTCGGTGGGCTTTCGCACCGGTGGTTGCGCCATGGTGTCCAGGGCCGGCACCGGCATGCCGACGGCCCGGCGGACTCCCCGCCCGAGTCGGCCCGGGCCGAGCTCAGGGAGGGCATCGCGACCGGGGAGCCGTCCCGGGCGGTCAGGGCGACCGTGCCGCCCCGCGCGCGGTGGGTGCGCTGCCAGTCCTGCAGCGACTCGTGCGCAGCGTGGTCCATGAACGACCCGTCCAGCTCCACGACGGCCTCCGCCCCGGCGGGCACCAGGTGCAGTGTCCGGCTGAGCCGGGGAACCGCGAGGAACGTCAACTGGCCTCGCACGCGTACGTGATGGACTCCCTGCCGCTGCTCATGGGTGATGCGGGTGCGGGTGAGGCGGTGCAGCGCGACGGCGACGGCGGCTGCCACACCCAGCGCCACGCCCTGGAGGACGCCCAGGATGACGACGCCGAGTGCGGTGACGGCGTACACCAGCACCTCTCGGTGGCGGGTGACCGTGCGGATGTGGTGCAGGGACACCATCTGGATGCCGACGGCCATCACCAGTGCGGCGAGCGAGGCGAGGGGGATCAGTTCGAGCACCGGGACCATCAGCAGCGTGGCCACCACCACCCAAACACCGTGCAGCATCGTGGAGTTCCGGCTGATCGCTCCGGAGTTGACGTTCGCCGTACTTCTCACGGCGACGCCCGCGATCGGCAGTCCGCCGAGCGCTCCTGAGGCGATGTTCGCGGCGCCCTGGCCGAGCAGCTCGCGGTCCAGGTCGGAGCGGCCGAGGTGTGGATGGCGCCGGGCCGCCAGCTTGTCCACGGCGACGGCGCCGAGCAGGGACTGCACGCTGCACACCAGGGTGATGGTGAGGACGGCGGCGGCGATGCCGAGCGCCGGGCCCTCGGGCGCTCCGGCCAGGGCGTGGCTGCTCCAGGACGGCAGGTCGACCCTGGGCAGGGTCAGCCCGGCGAGCGAGGCGGTCGCGGTGGCGCCCGCCACGGAGACGAGCGGCGCCGGGACCCGGCGCAGCAGGTGCCCGGTCCGACCGGGAAGCCGTGGCCAGGCCAGGAGCAGGGCCAGGGTCAGCACGCTCACCGACACGGCCGCCGGGTGCAGGTGCGCCAACTGGGCGGGCAGCGCACGGAGGTTGTCGAGGACGGCGCTCTGCGGGGTGCCGCCGAGCACGATGTGCAACTGGGCGACGGCGATGGTGGCGCCGATGCCGGCGAGCATGCCGTGCACGATCGCGGGGCTCACCGCGAGCGCGGTGCGCGCCACGCGAAGGCAGCCGAGACCCAGTTGGGCGAGGCCGGCGAGGACGGTGACGGCGCATGTCGTCCGCCATCCGTAGCGGTGGATGAGGTCGGCGGTGACCACGGTGAGGCCGGCGGCGGGGCCGCTGACCTGGAGCGGGCAGCCCCCGAACCGGCCGGCGACGATTCCGCCCACGGCCGCGGCGACCAGGCCGGCCTGGAGCGGGGCGCCGGTGGCGAGGGCGATGCCCAGGGACAGGGGGAGGGCGATCAGGAAGACGGCGAGGGAGGCGGACAGATCGGCGCCCGCGACGCGGAAGCGGCGGGGCGGGTCGGGTGGGGGGCTGTGGGGCGGGTGTACGCGCTTCGTCCGAGTCGAGTCGGCGGCGCGGGCGGGGACGCAGGCGGGCATGGTCCCGTCTCCTCCGGTGCGGCGCGGTCGCGGATTGGTGGCCCCGGCTGGGGCCAGGGGTCGGGCGCGGCCGTGGGTCACGGCGTAAGCGGCGGGATGTCTCACTGCTTCGGTAAATGGATCGTAATGGACGGTAAAGGAAAGGTATCTGATATGGGGGCAAATGGGGCATCTAATCACTCAAAAGGGTGAAGCGGTTATTTCATCGGCTTGTCATACAAATTTCCTTCGGTGTTCCGTGCGACCTTGGCTTGGCCGCGCGGGCGCACGGGCTTTCCGCTTGTGTCTGCCGCGTCGCACCACACCTGCTCAGCGTGGCCCGACCGAAGGAAGAAGGTGGGTGGAAGATGACCGCCACCCCGAGAACCGCCACCCCGAGAACCGGAACCCCCTCCCGCAGGACCGCCACGGGCGTCGCCCTGGCCGCCGCCTGCGCCACCGCGCTGGCCGGCTGTTCCCTCGGACCGGCCCGTTCCGAGCAGAGTCCGCGCAAGGGGGCCGGTGCCGGTGCCGGGGCTCCGGGCAGCGCGGTCCGCCTGATCGGCGACGGCTCCACCGCCTACACGGGCGCCCAGCCGCACCTGGCCAGACCCGAGCGGCTGAGGCCCGGTCGGAAGCCCCCGCAGTTCGTGGTCTTCTCGTGGGACGGGGCCGGTGAGGACAGCCAGAAGCTCTTCTCGCACTTCCGCGAGGTCGCCAGGGCCAACAACGCGACGATGACGTTCTTCCTGAGCGGTGTGTACATGCTGCCCGAGGAGAAACGCGACCTGTACCGGCCGCCGCAGCACTCGCCGGGCCGCTCGGACATCGGCTTCAACGACGAGAAGGGCATCAAGGACACCGTCGAGCAACTGCGGCTGGCGTGGCTCGAGGGCAACGAGATCGGCACCCACTTCAACGGGCACTTCTGCGGCCCCGAGGGCGGGGTCGGCCAGTGGTCTGTGGAGGAGTGGAAGGACGAGATCGCCCAGGCCAAGGCGTTCGTGAAGTCCTGGAAGACGAACTCCGGCCTGAAACAGGAGCCTTCGCTTCCCTTCGACTACGACAAGGAGCTCATCGGTGGCCGCACCCCGTGTCTGGAGGGGCAGCAGAACTTCATGAAAGCGGCCCGTGAGCTGGGTTTCCGATACGACACCTCCGGCGTCGACGAGCAGGTCTGGCCGAAGAAGAAGGAGGGGCTGTGGGACCTGTCGATGCAGCTCGTGCCCTTCCCGGGACACACCTACGAGCAGTTGACCATGGACTACAACTTCATGGTCAACCAGTCGGGCACCCAGACCCAGGGAGACCCCGACAAGTTCGAGGAGTGGGGCGACCAGATGCGGGACGGCCTCTACAAGGGCTTCCGGCGGGCGTACGACGGGAACCGCGCGCCCCTGATCATCGGCAACCACTTCGAGTCCTGGAACGGCGGCACCTACATGCGTGCCGTTCAGCGGGTCGTCGAGCACGTGTGCAGCGAGCCCGAGGTGCGCTGCGTCTCGTTCCGCCAACTCGTCGACTGGCTGGACGCACAGGATCCGCAGGTCCTGGAGAAACTGCGCACCCTGAAGGTGGGGCAGGCCCCTGCCGAGGGCTGGGAAAGCTTCCTGGCCTCGTCACCGGCCCCGGCACCGAGGGGGGTGCCGGGAGCACCGCCGGCCAAGCGGTAGACGGGGCGGCCGTCGCTCACACCGCGGCCGTCAGGGCCTCGCTGAGCACGAAGCCCGGGTCGATCTGGGCCGCAAGGTCCGCACCCGTGCGCTCGTTTCCCCAACTGGTCGCGTTCTTCCGGTGGAAATGCGCCATCTGACGTGTGTACCGCTCCCAGTCGCGCAGTTCGTACGTCGCGTCGGCGGCCGCCTGGAGCATGCGAAGGGAGCGGCGGCTCGCATCCTCCAGGGACTCGAACCGGGGCGGGCGGCCCTTCTCCATGGACCGCACCCAGTCCGAGTGCCCCACCGTCACCAGCAGGTCGTCACCCACGTGGGCGCGGAGGAAGTCGATGTCGTCCGTGCCCTGCACCTTGTTGCCGACGACCCTCAGGATGACCCCGTAGTCCCGCGCGTACTCCTTGTACTGGCGGTAGACGGAAACCCCCTTCCGGGTCGGCTCGGCGACCAGGAACGTCATGTCGAAGCGGGTGAACATGCCGGAGGCGAAGGAATCCGAGCCCGCCGTCATGTCGACCACCACGTACTCGTCGCGGCCGTCCACCAGGTGGTTCAGGCACAGCTCCACCGCTCCCGTCTTGGAGTGGTAGCAGGCGACCCCCAGGTCGGCGTCCGTGAATGAGCCGGTGACCATCAGACGGACGGTGCCGCCGTCGAGCTCCACCGGATGCGCGCAGGCGTCGTAGACCGGGTTGTCCTCCCGCACGCGCAGCAGCCGCGACCCCTCCCCGGGGGGCGTGGTCTTGATCATCGTCTCGGGGGAGGCGATCCGCGGATTGGTACCGCGCAGATAGTCCTTGATCATCGGCAGCCGTTCGCCCATGGCGGGCAGTGCCGCGGCCTCGTCCTCGTCGAGCCCGAGCGCGGGCCCGAGGTGTTGGTTGATGTCCGCGTCGATGGCGATGACGGGCGCACCGGCGGCGGCGAGATGGCGGATGAACAGGGAGGACAGGGTGGTCTTGCCACTGCCGCCCTTCCCCACGAAAGCAATTTTCATATTCACGAAGAGTAGCGTCGCAGTAGCTGTCCGTGGCATGCCTGTGGAAAGAAGACCACCCCTTCGAAGGAGGGGGCCCGGGTGCGTAGGGTCGTACCCATGAGTACGACAGGTGCGTCCGCCGACCCGCTGGCGGCCCTTGGGGCGCTGCCCGGGGTCGCCGAGTCCGTGGAATCCGTGCGCAAGGCCGTGGACCGGGTCTACGGGCACCGGGTCATGCGGCGCCGCAGCAATGAGATCACCTCCGAGGCGGCGCTGCGTGGCGCGCGCGGCTCGGCCGCGCTGTCCGGCGCCGACTGGGCCTTGGAGGAGGTGCGGCGGCGCACCGACTTCAGCGCTGAGGACGGCGCCCGTACGGTCGGGGCCGCGCTGCGGCTGACCGCCGAGGCGGGGCAGCTGCTGTCCATCTGGCGGCAGTCACCCCTGCGGGTGCTCGCGCGGCTGCATCTGGTGGCGGCAGCGGATCCCGACCCGCGTGTGGGTCGCCCCCGGCAGGACGGCGAGGGCGTCGACGAGCCGCTGGTCGAGCTGCCGCTGCCGGACGCGGCCGAGGTCTCCGGCCGTCTCGAGGGACTCTCCGAGCTGATCATCGCGGGCGGCTCCGCGCCCGCGCTCGTGACCGCCGCCGTGGTACACGGCGAACTGCTCGCCCTGCGTCCCTTCGTGTCCCACAACGGTCTAGTCGCCCGCGCGGCGCAGCGCATCGTCCTGGTGGGGAGCGGACTCGACCCCAAGGCGGTCTGCGCGGCGGAGGTGGGCCACGCGGAACTGGGCCGGGCCGCCTACGTCGCCGCCCTGGACGGCTACGTGTCCGGCACCCCGGAGGGCATGGCGGCCTGGATCGCCCACTGCGCAAAGGCGGTCGAACTCGGCGTACGCGAGTCGACGGCGGTCTGCGAGGCGCTGCAGCGCGGGGCCGCTTAGGGATGGGAAAAGGCCCCCTCGGGGGGCCTTCGGCAATGGTTGCGGCGGTACGAAGTCTCGTACCGCCGCTGGCATGTTCACCGAGTTACCAAGCGTCCTCGATGGTCGCCCATCAGGTCGGGAACTTTGCCCGTCACCTGGTGCGGCTGGCCCGTAATCGACGGGTCGACGTCGCGTGGGTGCCCGGTGTTCATGCTCGGTCCGTGGGGCCAATTGCGTTTAAAAGGTGATCCTTTCGGATGTCCTTTGGTCTCGCGGGCCGTTAACCCCTTTGTACTCCAGGGCACGGACAAGCGGAAGCCCTTGATGCAGTTCTTTACTTTTACGTTCAAAAAGGTGTGAATCGGACGGGAATGTGCTTCTCCGGGGCGTCCGGACATTCACACCAGGGGTGCGCGGCGCCGGCTCGCGTACCAGACGAGTCCAGCCGTGGCCGCCGCCGCGCCTATCGCCGCCACCGCGAGGAGCGCGGGGCGCGGCGGCACCGACAACCGCTGCTTCAGCCGCACCGGGCGGTGGAAGTCGAGAATCGGCCATCCTCGCGCGAGTGCCTCGCGGCGCAGCGCCCGGTCGGGGTTCACGGCGTGCGGATGGCCGACGGCCTCCAGCATCGGCAGGTCGGTGATCGAGTCGCTGTACGCGTAGCAGCGCGCCAGGTCGTATCCCTCCGACTCCGCCAGTTCCCTGACCGCCTCCGCCTTCGTCGGCCCGTAGGCGTAGTACTCCACCTCGCCCGTGAAGCAGCCGTCGTCGCCCACGACCATCCGGGTCGCCACCACCCGGTCCGCGCCGAGCAGTTCGCCGATCGGCTCGACGACCTCGGCGCCCGACGTGGACACGATCACCACGTCGCGCCCGTTGCCGTGGTGCTCCTCGATGAGGGAGGCGGCCTCGTCGTAGATGATCGGGTCGATCAGGTCGTGGAGCGTCTCGGCGACGATCTCCTTCACCTGCCGGACGTTCCAGCCGCGGCACATCGCGGACAGGTACTCCCGCATCCGCTCCATCTGGTCGTGGTCGGCGCCGCCCACCAGGAACACGAACTGGGCATATGCGGTACGCAACGCCGCCCTGCGGTTGATCAGTCCCCCTTGGTAGAAGGACTTGCCGAAGGTGAGAGTGCTCGACTTCGCAATGACCGTCTTGTCCAGGTCAAAGAAGGCCGCTGTGCGGGGCAAGGAGTGGTTTTCCACGGGCCTGAGCATAGGGGCCCACCATTCGGCGTAAGGTGGGGCGTGTGGGTTTGCCTGAGAGGGCTCTCGGGTACACCATGGAAGTCACGGATCGTTCGCGACCGTGCTAACCCGGCCCGACTCCTCCCCCCCGAGTCGGCCGTGGGGACGACCCCCGCTCTCCCCCCCGGCGGGGGTCGTCGCATGTCCGGGTGGGTTTTTCTGTTTTTCGACGCCATTCCGCGGCCCCGTGGCGGCCTTGCGATGCACGCCCGGCCATGTCCATGACCTGTGACACTGCGTAGTCCCGGTGCTGCTCTGCGGTTGCCGCCGCGCCCTCACCGGTATGGGTGAAGGCGATATTCACAACCGCTGAGTTGTCCACAGTTATCGACCAAGATCCACAAGATTTCCGGGATCGCTGCACCTTGATTCCAGCGCGTCCGGCCGACGGCGAGTTCCCGCCGGTTCACGGCAAGCCAGTTCATGGCCCGTGCACGGCCGGTTCCGTTTGTCGGGCGCGTATGGCCGGTTCGTATCGGCCGGTCATATGGAGGCCGGTTGCCGGCTCTCCACACGGGCGGGAAGCGCGGGCCGCACAGGTCCGCGGACGCGCCCGGAGGAAGCAGCGAAGGGGGCTGGAACCGTGGCGGGAGCCATGACACACGACGGACCGGCCGCCGCCGAGGGGCGGCGGAGCGGACCGCTGATCGTCACCGAGGACGCCGAGCTCCTCGACGACCTGCTGCGCCTGTGCGCGGCCGCGGGCGCCAGAGCGGAGGTGCACCCGGGAGTGCCCGAGCAGCGGGGCGGCTGGGATGCGGCACCCCTGGTCCTGGTCGGCGACGACGCGGCGCGCCGGGTGCGCGGGGCCGTGCGCAGACGGGGAGTGGTGCTGGTCGGCCGGGATCAGGACGATCCCGGAGTCTGGCGGCGCGCCGTCGAGATCGGCGCCGATCACGTCCTGCTGCTGCCGGACGGCGAGCAGTGGCTGGTGGACCGCATCGCCGACGTGGCCGAGGGGGTCGGCCGGCCCGCGCTCACCGTCGGCGTGATCGGCGGGCGTGGCGGGGCCGGCGCCTCCACGCTCGCCTGCGCCCTCGCCGTCACCTCCGCGCGTGAGGGCAGGCGCACCCTGCTCGTGGACGCGGATTCGCTGGGCGGCGGACTAGACGTACTCCTCGGCGGGGAGACCACGGAAGGGCTGCGCTGGCCGGCGTTCGCCGCCTCCCGGGGGCGGGTGGGAAGCGGCGCCCTGGAGGAGTCCCTACCCCAGGTGCACGCGCTGCGGGTGCTGAGCTGGGACCGCGGCGACACCGTGGCCGTCCCGCCCCAGGCGGTCCGCGCGGTCCTGGCCGCGGCCCGGCGACGCGGCGGCGCTGTCGTCGTCGATCTCCCGCGCCGTGTCGACGAGGGGGTCGCCGAGGTCCTCGCGCAGCTGGACGTCGGGATCCTGGTGGTCCCCGGAGAACTGCGGGGGGTCGCGGCCGCGCGGCGGGTGGCGTCCGCGGTCGGCATGGTCCTCGGCGATCTGCGGATCGCGGTACGGGGGCCCTACACGCCCGGGCTGGACGACCGGGAGGTGGCGCGACTGCTGGGGCTGCCGCTGGTCGGCGAGGTGCCGTACGAGACGCCACCGGCGGACGGTTCGGTACCGCCCGGGGGAGCGGCGCGGGGGTCGCTCGCCCGGTTCTGCTCGGCCTTCTGGGAGCGGGCGCTGGCCGAGGCGGGTGACCCCGTATGACCACGGGCTGGGGCGCGACGGCAGGTACGGCGGGGCCCGGTGCCGGGGCGGACGCGGATACCGGCGTGGTGGGGTCCGGCGAGCGGACGCGGCTGCTGGACGGAGTGCGGCAGTGGCTTGCCGAGAGCGGGGCCGAGCCGACCCCCGCACGCGTGGCGCAGGCGCTGCGGGAGCAGGGGCGGGTGCTCGGGGATGCGGAAGTGCTGGGCGCGGCCCGGCAGCTGCGGTCCGAACTGGTCGGCAGCGGCCCTCTGGAACCGTTGCTCGCCGACCCGTCCGTGACCGACGTCCTGGTGTCCGCGCCGGACCGGGTGTGGGTGGACCGGGGTGCCGGACTGGAGCTGACGGAGGTGTCCTTCCCGGACGCTGCGACCGTACGGCGCCTCGCGCAGCGGTTGGCCGCCGTGGCCGGCCGGCGGCTCGACGACGCCCGACCGTGGGTCGACGCCCGCCTGCCGGACGGCACCCGTCTGCACGCGGTGCTGCCGCCGGTCGCGGTCGGCTCGACATGCCTGTCACTGCGGGTCGTACGGCCCCGGGCGTTCACCCTCGACGAACTCGTGGCGGCGGGCACGGTGCCGCCGGGCGGGGACCGGGTGCTGCGGGCACTGATCGCCTCCCGGCTCTCCTATGTGATCAGTGGCGGAACCGGTTCGGGCAAGACCACGCTGCTGAGCGCGCTCCTGGGCGTGGTGGGGTCGAGCGAGCGGATCGTGCTCGCCGAGGACTCGGCTGAGCTGCGCCCCGACCACCCGCATGTGGTGCGCCTGGAGGGGCGGCCCGCGAACCAGGAGGGCGTGGGGCTCGTCGAGCTCCAGGACCTGGTGCGGCAGGCACTGCGCATGAGACCCGACCGGCTCGTCGTCGGCGAGGTGCGCGGCCCCGAGGTGGTGTCCCTGCTGGCCGCGCTGAACACGGGCCACGAAGGCGGCTGCGGCACGCTCCACGCGAACGCGGCGGCCCAGGTGCCCGCCCGGCTGGAAGCGCTCGGCACGGCGGCGGGCCTGGACCGGGCCGCGCTGCACAGCCAGTTGGCGGCCGCGCTGTCGGTGGTCATCCACCTCGTGCGCGACCGGACCGGGCGGCGCCGGATCGCGGAGGTGCATGTGCTGGAGCGGGACGCGTCCGGGCTCGTGGTGACGGTGCCCGCGCTGCGGTGGGGACCGGAGGCCTTCGCGCGCGAGCGGGGATGGGAGCGGCTGCGGGAGCTGCTCCGGAACGGAAGTGGGGGCAGTGAGGGGGAGGTGCTGTGAGCGGGGTCGGTCGGATGGCAGTCGGTGGGACGGGGCTCGGGAAGATGACGGCTGGAAGTGTGCCGGGGATCGGTCATCTGGCGGTCGGCGTGGTCCTGGTGTGTGCCGGGACGGCGGCCTGGATGGCGAGCGGCCCCAACACGGCGGCCCGCCGGGCCCGGTTGCTGTTCGCGGGTGGCGGCGCCGCGGCGCGGGGCGGTCCGCCGCCCTGGGAGCGGTTCGTGCTCCGGGCGCGGCGGTTGCCCGTGGAGTGGTGGTCGGTGGCCGTGGGCGCGGTGATCGCGCTGCTCGGGACGTCTCTTCTGCCCCTGGTGGCCGGAGCCGTGGGTGTGCCGGTGCTGCGCCGGGTGCGGCGGACGCGCGAGGCGGGGCAGGCACGGGAAGCGCGTGGCGAGGGGGTGATCGCGCTGTGCGGCGCGCTCGCCGGGGAGTGCGCGCGCCGCCGTCAGCCGGGCGAGGCACTGCTGCGGGCGGCTCGGGACTCCGGCGGGCTCGGCGAGGCCCAGGCGGCGGTGCTGGCGGCTGCGCGGTTCGGCGGGGACGTCCCGGGCGCGCTCGCGGACGCGGCACGGCAGCCGGGGCCGACGGGCTGTCCGGGCTCGCCGCGTGCTGGCGGGTGGCCGTGGACCGGGGTGCGGGACTGGCGGCCGGGCTGGACCGGCTGGAAGCGGCACTGCGTGCTGAGTGCGACCAACGCGCCGATCTGCAAGCGCAGTTGGCGGGCGCCCGGTCGACGGCGTTCCTGCTCGCCGGGCTGCCGGTCCTCGGACTGCTGCTGGGCACCGCGCTCGGCGCACGCCCGCTGCACGTGCTCCTGCACACCGGGGCGGGGCTGGCGTGCCTGGTGGTCGGTGGCGTGCTGGAAGGGGCGGGGCTGTGGTGGGCGCTGCGGATCGTGCGCGGGGCGGAGGCGGCGTGAGCGCGGGCGTTGTCCACAGGCTGGGGATGTTGTGCGCGGTGCTGGCGCTGTGGTGGCCGGCGCGGGCACTCGTCGTCGCGCGGCGGGAGCGGAGAGTGCGGCGGCGGGTGGATGCGGTCCTGGCGGGTGCGGGTGCCGGTGCGGCGCAGGAGCGATGGCGTGAGCGGGTGCCGGCTGGAGTGCCGGGTCGGGCCGAGGTGCGGGATGCCGTGCGGCGGTGGCTGCCGGTCGCCGGGGCGCTGTGTGCCGGCTGGGTGGTGATCGGGGGGTTCGTCGGGCTGGGGGCCGGACTGGTCACCGGGTTCGGCCTGGCGCGGTGGCGGGCCCGGCAGGAGCGCGACCGCCACACCGAGGAGTACGACCCTGCCGTGGCCGCTCGTCAGCTCCCGTTGGCCGCCGACCTGCTGGCGGCGTGCATCGCGGCGGGCGCGAGCCCGGTGTCGGCAGCCCAGGCGGTGGGCGAGGCCTTGGCGGGACCGGTCGGGGAGCGGCTGGCGCGGGGCGCGGCCGAGGTGCGGCTCGGGGGCGAACCGGCCGATGCGTGGCAGCGGCTCGCCACGCTCCCCGGCGCGGGAGCACTGGCGCGGCTCCTTGAACGGGCGGGCGATTCCGGTGCCCCGGCGGCCGCACCGGTCGGGCGCCTCGCGGCTCAGGCGCGGGCCGAGTGGGCCCGAGAGGCGACGGCACGGGCGCGCCGCGCGGGCGTCCTGGTCACCGCCCCCGTGGGGCTGTGCTTCCTGCCCGCGTTCATCGCGGTCGGGGTGCTGCCCGTGGTGATCGGGCTGGCGGGAGGGCTGCTGGGAGGAGGTGGGAAATGAGGGTGCACGACATCCGGTGACGGCTGACGGGCCTGGCGGGCCTGACGGGCCTGACGGGCCTGACGGGCCTGACGGGCCTGACGGGCCTGACGGACCTGACGGACCTGACGGACCTGACGGACCGGAGAACGGCCGCGGCCGGACAGAGAACGACCGACAAACGGCTACGTGAACGACCAGACGACAACAGAACCTCACGGGGGTTGATATGAGCAAGGCGGTACGAGTACGAGCCCGGGCGCGTGCGCTGGTGCGCCGGCTGCGGGCGGTGGCGCGCAAGGACGCGGGCATGGTCACGTCCGAGTACGCGGTGGGGATCATCGCCGCGGTGGCCTTCGCGGCGGTCCTCTACAAGGTGCTGACGAGCGGGCAGGTCAGCGCGGAACTGCAGGCGATCGTGAAACGCGCGCTCAGTGTCCGGATGTGACGGCGCGAGGGCGCGCCCGGGAGCGGGCCGGGGCCGGGACCAGGGATTCGTGACGGCCGAGACCGCGGTCGTGCTGCCCGCTCTGGTGCTCTTCGCGATGGCCCTCGTCTGGGCCTTGTCGGCCGCGTCCGCGCAGATCCGGTGCGTGGACGCGGCCCGCGCGGGGGCCCGGGCGGCGGCTCGGCAGGAGCCGCCGGGCGTGGTGCGGGACACGACCCGGCAGGCGGCTCCGGACGGCGCGAGGATCACGGTCAGCCGACAGGGCGATCTGGTACGCGTCCTTGTCGTGGCGCATCCCCCGGGCCCGGATGTGTTCCCTCTCGAACTGCGCCACGAAGCGGTGGCGTTGGCGGAGGAGACGGTGGGGGTGAGGCAGTGAGGGGGCGTGAACCGGTCGCCGTACGGAGGCTCTCGGAGGCCCTCGATGTACGGAGGCTCTTGGAGGCCCTCGACGCCCGTGCGGCGGCGGCTCGTTCGGATCGCGGCACCGCCACCGTCTGGGTCGTGTGCCTGCTCGGCGCGATGTGTGCCGTGTTCGGCGTCCTGCTGGCCCAGGGCGAGGTCGTGCTGGCCCGGCATCGTGCGGCCGGTGCGGCCGACCTCGCCGCACTCGCGGCCGCGGACCACTGGATGGACGGAGGCGGCAAGGCGTGCGCCACGGCGGCCCGGGTGGCCCGGGCCCAGGGAAGCAGGCTCGTGCGGTGCGCCCTCGCGGGGGCGGTCTCCGACGTCACGGCGGCGTCGGCCGCGGGGCCGTTCACCACCGAGGTCAGGGCGAGGGCGGGGCCGGCGGAGCCGAGGGCGCCGCAGCCGCCGGACCGCTCGCCGCCTCCTCGGGGGCCCCGCGCAGCAGCACCGTGAGGAGGCGTACGGCACCCCTCTTGTGCAGCGGATCATTGCCGTTGCCGCACTTCGGGGACTGGATGCAGGACGGGCAGCCCGCCTCGCACTCGCAGGACGCGATGGCCTCACGGGTGGCGGACAGCCAGGCGCGGGCCGTGTGGAAGGCGCGCTCGGCGAAGCCCGCGCCGCCCGGGTGGCCGTCGTACACGAAGACCGTGGGCAGGAGCGTGTCCGGGTGCAGCGGCACCGAGACGCCTCCGATGTCCCAGCGGTCGCAGGTGGCGAAGAGCGGAAGCATGCCGATCGACGCGTGTTCGGCCGCGTGCAGCGCGCCTCCGAGGATCTCCGGGCCGATCCGGGCCTGGTCCAGTTGGTCCTCGGTGACCGTCCACCACACGGCGCGGGTGCGCAGCGTGCGAGGAGGGAGGTCGAGTTTCGTCTCGCCCAGCACTTCACCGGTGATGACACGCCGACGCAGAAAGGAGACGACCTGGTTGGTGACCTCGACGGAGCCGTAGCACAACCGGCCCTCGCCCCAAGGGATCTCCACGTCCGTCTCCAGTACGGAGATGGAGGTCGTGTCGCGGGCGACCGTGGTGTACGGCGGGTTGGCCTCCTCGACCAGGGCGACGGAGTCCTCCAGGTCGAGCGACCGCACCAGGTACGTACGGCCCTGGTGCAGATGGACCGCGCCCTCGTGGACCGTCGTGTGGGCGGCGCCCGCGTCGACCGTGCCGAGCAGCCGACCGGTGCCGGCCTCGACGATCTGGACCGGGCGCCCGCCCGCCCCGCGGATGTCCGTGAGGTCGGCGGCCCGCTCCCGGCGTGTCCAGTGCCAGGTCCTCGTGCGGCGGCGCAGCAGCTTCGCGGCCTCCAGCTGCGGCAGCACGTCCGCGCACGCGGGACCGAACAACTCCAGGTCTTCTTCCGTCAGCGGCAGCTCGGCCGCCGCCGCGCACAGGTGCGGGGCGAGGACGTAGGGGTTGTCCGGATCGAGGACCGTGGACTCCACCGGCTGGTCGAAGAGGGCCTCGGGGTGGTGGACGAGGAACGTGTCCAGAGGGTCGTCACGGGCGACCAGTACCGCGAGCGCGCCCTGCCCGGCACGGCCCGCGCGCCCCGCCTGCTGCCACAGCGACGCGCGTGTCCCCGGGTACCCGGCGATCAGCACGGCGCCGAGCCCGGACACGTCCACGCCGAGCTCCAGGGCGGTCGTCGCGGCGAGGCCGAGGAGTTCCCCGGAGTGGAGGGCCCGCTCCAGGGCGCGGCGTTCCTCGGGAAGGTAACCGCCGCGGTAGGCGGCCACGCGGCGGGCCAGGGAGCGGTCGACCTCCGCCAGGCGTTCCTGGGCGATCACCGAGATCAGCTCGGCGCCGCGGCGGGAGCGGACGAAGGCGACCGAGCGCACGCCCTGGACGGTCAGGTCGGTCAGCAGGTCGGCGGTCTCGGCGGTGGCCGTGCGCCGGACGGGCGCGCCCCGCTCTCCGTGCAGCTCGGTGAGCGGCGGCTCCCACAGGGCGAAGACCAGCTCGCCACGCGGGGAGGCGTCGTCCGCGACCTCGACGACCGGCAGGCCGGTGAGGCGGCGGGCGGCCACCGAGGGCTCGGCGGCGGTCGCGGAGGCCAGCAGGAAGACGGGTGAGGCGCCGTAGCGGGCGCACAGGCGGCGCAGCCGGCGCAGGACCTGGGCGACGTGGGAGCCGAAGACGCCGCGGTAGGTGTGGCACTCGTCGATGACGACGTACTTCAGGGCGCGCAGGAAGGAGGACCAGCGCGGATGGGAGGGCAATATGCCGCGATGCAGCATGTCGGGGTTGGTCAGGACGTAGTTGCCGTACTGGCGTACCCATTCCCGTTCCTCGGGCGGCGTGTCGCCGTCGTAGACCGCGGCGCGGATCGCCGTGCCGAGAGGGTGTGAAAGTTCCTTCACCGATCGGCACTGATCCGCCGCGAGGGCCTTGGTGGGGGCGAGGTACAGGGCGGTCGCGCCCCGGCCGTTCGGAGCCTCGGCGCCGTCCAGCAGCCGCGACAGCACCGGGACCAGGTAGGCGAGCGACTTGCCCGACGCGGTGCCCGTGGCGACGACCACCGAGTCGCCGTCCAGGGCGTGCTCGGCGGCGAGCGCCTGGTGGGCCCAGGGGTGCTCGATGCCCGCGCGGCGCACGGCGGCGACGACCTCGGCACGGATCCGGTCCGGCCAGACGGCATGGCGGCCCTCTCGCGGGGGCAAGTGCTCCGTATGAGTGATGCGCGCAGCTCGGCTCGGACCCGAGGCGAGCCGGTCCAGCACCGTGCCCGGCGAGAGGCCGGACACGGGGCCCGTCGTGGGTCGATCGGATCGGTGATTCTTGGCCATCGGCACCGAGTGTGTCACTGGCGTGACGGACAATGGGTCCAAGGCGTCGTACACGCCTGCCGGTAAGTGATTGAATGCCATCGCGGCTGGCGAACCGTCCCGGGGGCTGAAGCCGAGGTGCCCGAGGGGCGACCGCTCGATAGCAAGGTGCTGGAGGATCCGTGGACCTGTCCCTGTCGACCCGTACCGTCGGCGATCGTACGGTCGTCGAGGTCGGTGGCGAAATCGACGTATATACCGCGCCCAAGCTGCGCGAGCAGCTGGTCGAGCTGGTGAACGACGGGAATTTCCACCTCGTCGTCGACATGGAGGGCGTGGACTTCCTCGACTCCACCGGGCTCGGCGTGCTGGTAGGCGGCTTGAAGCGTGTTCGAGCCCATGAGGGCTCCCTGCGCCTGGTGTGCAACCAGGAGCGCATTCTCAAGATCTTCCGCATCACCGGCCTCACCAAGGTGTTCCCGATTCACACCTCGGTCGAGGAAGCGGTGTCGGCCACCGACTGACCCCGCTTCCGGGCCGTGGTGCCCGGACGGCAGAAGCAAGAGCGGGGGGCGCGGGCCGGCACGGCCCGGCCCCCCGACCGCACGCCCGAAGTTCTGAGGGGGATGCATGGCCACCGTTGAACTCCGCTTCAGCGCGCTGCCCGAACACGTCAGGACCGCCCGGCTCGTGGCGGCGGCGGTGGCGCGCCGGGCCGGGGTGGAGGAGGCCGCACTCGACGAGGTCAGGCTCGCCGTCGGGGAGGCCTGCTCCCGGGCCGTCGGACTGCACCAGAGCAACGGCATTTCGGCGCCGGTGCGAGTGCTGCTGACCGAGGAGGAGAAACAGTTCTCCATCGAGGTCGGCGACGAGGCGCCGCACATCGTGCCCGGGGACGATCCGGCGGGTGGCGACGCGGTCGAGGCGGAGGCGGAGGCCGAGGAGGACGAGATGGGCCTCGCGGTCATCAGTGGCCTCGTCGACGACGTGGAGGTCACCACCGGGGAGAACGGCGGAATGATCAGAATGAGCTGGCCGACCACGCCGCCCGGCGCCGCCGTGTTCCCCGCCTGACGGCACGTTTCTCCCACAAGACGAAGACTTCTCCGGAAGGGTCCTGCCTGTGCAGGGCCCTTCTTTTTGTAAAGTCGTATCGTAATTCGTGAAGCGCTTCACGTGAATGAATTCACGATCGATAGCGCGATAATTTGATCAAGAGTCCATCTCGTCAATGGTTTTGGGGCGTTACCACTTTCGGGTTCTGTGGCTGATGTGCGATCTTTTCCTGAAGAGCAAGTGACGTCTCAATCGGTTTACCGCGCACTGTTTTGATCAGGTTCCGGTACCTACAATCCGTCCACATCTTGAGCTCAGCCCAAGCGTCAAGGAGGACGAATGGCGGGGCTTTCTACCCCTCAACAGTTTGACCACCCCTCAGCCCTCGCGGCCGCGGTCCTGACACACGACAACCGCATGATCGTGGTGGTCATCGCGGCCGTCGCGCTGGCGGCCCTCGTGGTGGCCGGGATTCTGGTGCGCGAGGTGCTCGCGGCCGGCGAGGGCACCGACAACATGAAGAAGATCGCGGCCGCGGTCCAGGAAGGCGCGAACGCCTATCTGGCCCGGCAGTTGCGCACGCTCGGCGTATTCGCCGTGGTCGTGTTCTTCCTGCTCATGCTGCTGCCCGCGGACGACTGGAATCAGCGCGCCGGACGGTCGGTGTTCTTCCTGATCGGTGCGGCGTTCTCGGCGGCCACCGGCTATATCGGTATGTGGCTCGCCGTGCGCAGCAATGTGCGCGTCGCCGCGGCGGCGCGCGAGGCGACCCCGGCGGAGGGTGAGCCGGAAAAGGACCTCACCGCCGTCTCGCACCGGGCGATGAAGATCGCTTTCCGCACAGGCGGTGTCGTCGGCATGTTCACGGTGGGGCTCGGTCTGCTGGGCGCCTCCTGTGTGGTGCTCGTCTACGCGGCGAACGCCCCGAAAGTCCTCGAGGGCTTCGGTCTGGGCGCCGCGCTGATCGCCATGTTCATGCGTGTCGGCGGCGGCATCTTCACCAAGGCCGCCGACGTCGGCGCCGACCTGGTCGGCAAGGTCGAGCAGGGCATTCCGGAGGACGATCCGCGCAATGCCGCGACCATCGCCGACAACGTGGGCGACAACGTCGGCGACTGCGCGGGGATGGCTGCCGACCTCTTCGAGTCGTACGCCGTCACGCTCGTCGCCGCGCTGATCCTTGGCAAGGCCGCGTTCGGCGACTCCGGACTGGCGTTCCCGCTGATCGTGCCCGCGATCGGGGTCGTGACCGCGATGATCGGCATCTTCGCGGTGGCCCCGCGCCGGGCCGACCGCAGCGGCATGTCCGCGATCAACCGGGGCTTCTTCATCTCCGCGGTGATCTCGCTGGGGCTCGTCGCGGCGGCCGTCTTCGCCTACCTGCCGTCGTCGTACGCCGCCCTCAAGGGTGTCACCGATGCGGCGATCCGTGCCAAGAGCGGCGATCCGCGGATCCTCGCGCTCGTCGCGGTCGCCATCGGCATCCTGCTGGCCGCCCTGATCCAGCAGCTGACCGGCTACTTCACCGAGACCAGCCGCCGTCCCGTGCGGGACATCGGCAAGACCTCGCTGACGGGTCCCGCCACCGTGGTCCTCGCCGGTATCTCCGTCGGTCTGGAATCGGCCGTCTACACGGCGTTGCTGATCGGTCTCGGCGTCTACGGGGCGTTCCTGCTCGGCGGTACGTCGATCATGCTCGCGCTGTTCGCGGTGGCGCTGGCCGGCACGGGCCTGCTCACCACGGTCGGCGTGATCGTCGCCATGGACACCTTCGGCCCGGTCTCCGACAACGCACAGGGCATCGCCGAGATGTCCGGCGACGTCCAGGGCTCGGGCGCGCAGGTGCTCACCGATCTGGACGCCGTGGGCAACACCACCAAGGCGATCACCAAGGGCATCGCCATCGCCACCGCCGTTCTCGCGGCGTCGGCGCTCTTCGGCTCGTACCGGGACGCCATCACCACGGCCGCCCAGGACGTGGGTGAGAGGGTCGGTGACGGCGGGCCGATGAGCCTCGTCATGGACATCTCGCAGCCCAACAACCTGGTCGGCCTCATCGCCGGCGCGGCGGTCGTCTTCCTCTTCTCGGGGCTGGCGATCAACGCGGTGTCGCGGGCGGCCGGTGCGGTGGTCTTCGAGGTGCGGCGGCAGTTCCGCGACCGGCCCGGGATCATGAACTACACGGAGAAACCGGAGTACGGCAAGGTCGTCGACATCTGCACCAAGGACGCCCTCAGGGAGCTGGCCACGCCCGGTCTGCTCGCCGTCATGGCGCCCATCGCCCTCGGGTTCACGCTCGGCGTCGGAGCGCTCGGCGCCTACCTCGCGGGCGCGATCGGCACCGGCACGCTGATGGCGGTCTTCCTCGCCAACTCCGGAGGCGCCTGGGACAACGCCAAGAAGCTCGTCGAGGACGGCCACCACGGCGGAAAGGGAAGCGAGGCGCACGCCGCGACGGTGATCGGCGACACGGTCGGCGACCCGTTCAAGGACACCGCAGGCCCGGCGATCAACCCGCTGCTGAAGGTGATGAACCTGGTGTCGCTGCTGATCGCGCCCGCGGTCGTCAAGTTCTCCTACGGCAGCGACAAGAACATCGGCGTGCGGATCGCCGTCGCGGTGCTCTCGCTCGTCGTGATCGTGCTCGCGGTGTACGTGTCCAAGCGGCGCGGGATCGCCGTGGGTGACGAAGACAACGCCGAGAAGGTGTCCAAGCCCGCTGATCCGGCGGTGGTGTCGTAGCCCGGCTGGACGGCACCCCGCTCTTACGCCTGGTCAGATACGGGCACACGGGCGGGCGTACGGCGCTCCTCGAGAGGCCGTGCGCCCGCCCTTGTCCGTGTGCGGGGCCCTCTCGTGAGCCTTCTCTCGCGTGGTGCAAAAGGCGCCAATCGCACCCATAGGTGATATTCGGCCTCCGGGCGCCGCCCGATTGGCGTGTATCTTCCGGGCCGAGAGAGCCATGGAAGGGACCAATCCGGTGAACAAGAAGCTCGCGACCACAGTGTCCGGCGGTGCGGTGCTGGTACTGGCGCTGTCGGCCTGCACCAGCGGTGGCAAGAGCCAGACCGACGACAAGCTGGCCTCCTGGGCCAAGCAGGTCTGCGACGCGGTGCCGGCGCAGAACGCGAAGATCAAGGCCGCCAACGACGCGATCACGAAGGCGGCCTCGGACACCACGAACCCGCCTCAGACCATCCAGAAGACCGACTCCCAGGCCTTCCAGGACATGTCCGACGGCTACAAGTCGCTCGCGACCGCCCTGAACAACGCCGGAGCGCCCCCCGGCGTCGACGGCGGTGCGCAGCGGCAGCAGGACGCCGTCAAGACCCTGAACAACCTCTCCGCGTCCTACGCCGACCTGAAGAAGAAGGTGGACGCGCTCAACACGAAGGACCAGGGCAAGTTCGCGTCCGGGCTGCACGACATCGCGGCCCAGATGACCGAGCTGGAGAAGCAGAACCAGAGCGGGACCACGGCGCTGAAGAACCTCGAACAGGGCGACGTCAAGAAGGCGATCGCGGAGCAGGCGAGCTGCAAGAAGGCGGCCGCTACGGCCTCGGCGACTGCGGGCTGAGTCCGCCCGCACGCCACAATGGGGGCGTGAGTACCCCCAGTCGCACCCTGCCCTCCCTGGACCGCACCGATGTCTCCGCACGGCTGCGGGACGCCCTGCTCGGCGCCTCCTTCACCGCCGACGGGCTGCTCGACCTGCTCGGAGCGCCCGCGTACGCGGCGCTCGCGCGGAGCGAGACCGTCCCCGCACTCCGGGCGACGCGCGGGGACACGCCGCTGGAGACACTCGTACGGATGTTCCTGCTGCAACAACCCGTGCTCCACGCGCGCGTGGCCGACGTCGTGCCCCTCGACGCCTGCCTGGAGGCGGGCTGGCTGGTGCGCACCGGCGGGGACGAGGTCGCCGCGACCGTGGACGTGCGGCCGTACGGCGGGCCGGACGGCGAGGACTGGTTCATCGTCTCCGACCTCGGGTGTGCCGTCGGAGGTGCGGGGGGCATCGGCAGCCGCGACGAAAGCGTCGTCCTAGGGGTCGGCGGCGCCTCCACCACCCTCGCCGGCATCACCGTACGGACCCCAGTCGGCTCGGCCCTCGACCTCGGCACCGGCTCCGGGATCCAGGCGCTGCACGCCGCCCAGCACGCCACGCGCGTGACCGCGACCGACGTCAACCCGCGCGCCCTGCACATCGCCGCACTCACCCTCGCGCTGTCCGGCGCCCCGGCCGCCGATCTGCGCCAGGGGTCGCTCTTCGAGCCGGTCCGGGACGACGAGACGTTCGACCTGATCGTCTCGAACCCGCCCTTCGTGATCTCCCCCGGCGCCCGGCTCACCTACCGTGACGGTGGGATGGGCGGGGACGATCTGTGCCGCACGCTCGTTCAGGGGTCGGGGGAGCGGCTGAACGTGGGCGGGTTCGCGCAGTTCCTCGCCAACTGGCAGCACGTGGAAGGGGAGGACTGGCAGGACAGGCTCAGGTCGTGGGTGCCGCGCGGGTGCGACGCGTGGATCGTGCAGCGCGAGGTGCAGGACATCACGCAGTACGCCGAGCTGTGGCTGAGGGACGCCGGGGACCACCGCGGCGATGCGGCCGAGTACCAGGCGCGGTACGACGCGTGGCTGGACGAGTTCGAGGCGCGCAAGGTGCGCGCGGTCGGATTCGGCTGGATCGCCCTGCGCAGGACCGACGCGGCCGAGCCCTCGATCACGGTCGAGGAGTGGCCGCATCCGGTCGAACAGCCTCTCGGGGACACGGTGCGTGCGCACTTCGACCGCGTCGACTACCTGCGGGCGCACGACGACGCGGCCCTGCTCGCCGGCCACTTCAGGCTCGCCGCCGAAGTCGTCCAGGAGCAGGTCGGGCTGCCCGGCGCCGAGGACCCGGAGCACGTGGTGCTGCGGCAGAACCGGGGGATGCGCCGCGCCACCAAGGTGGACACGGTCGGCGCGGGCTTCGCGGGCGTCTGCGACGGCACGCTGAGCGCGGGGCGGATCCTGGACGCCATCGCCCAGCTGGTCGGCGAGGACCCCGTGCTGCTGCGCGACCGCACGCCCGCACAGATCCGGTTGCTGGTCGAGCAGGGGTTCCTGGAGCCTGCGCGCTGACGGGCGGCGAGGCCGAGTGGGGCCGCTGGGCCGTTGGGATCATTGGCGCGGAGGGCCATCCGAGGCGGTCGGCCTTGGGGCGGTTGGGGCCGCGGGGGCCCGGGTCGCCAGGTCGGCGGAAGCTCCCGCACCAGCTGGTGCGGAGGTCCATCCGGGGCGGTTGGGGCCGTGGGGCCTCGGGGCCTTGGGGCCGTTGGGGCCGTTGGGGCCGGTGGGGCGCTTGGGTCGCCAGGTCGGCGGGAAGCTTCCGCACCAGCGAGTTCGCGCCGAGTTCATTCTGGCGGCCGGAACGACCGTCGGCCCGGGGACCGAGCCCGGGCCCGGGGCCCTGGGGCCCGCACGCCCCGTCGCCCCGCCGCCCCGTCGCCCCGTCTCGCCGGGGCGCACAGGGCGTGCGGGTGGATTGTCCGCCGCGCGTTCACCCCAGGTTCGCGTGCAGGCTTTCCCGGCGTGCCAGCCTCCCGTCGCCGGGGCGGGCCGGGTGGAGGGAAGCCGGGCCGGCCGGGCGGGAGGGAAACGACATGGAGAGCGGACCGGCGATCATCACGGGGACGGTGTTCGTCCTGTTCGGCTGCGCTTTGCTGACCTGGACCGCGACCCGGTTGTACCGTGGGGAGCCGGTGGCGGACGGTGTGAGCCGTATCGCATCCGCCACGCTCGCGAGCCTCGCCGCCGTGGCCTCGCTCGCGGCCGGTACGTGGTGCTTCGTGCGCCTCTGACATCACCGTTCCCGCTCCCCGGGCGACTGGAGGCGGAGCAACTGGGAGATCACGCTCCGGACAGGCCCGAAAAGGCCGCTGGACAGTCCGGGCGGCAGGAATGCCGGTAGTCGGGTTACCGTTCGAGTGGCCGTTGTGGGCTTTTCCCGTTTGACACGGGGGCGGGATGTACCGTCACACTCCGCAGCGTCACCAGCGAGCCAGAAAGCGACCTCACCCCGGGACCAAGGCCTGGGGAGGCCCAGCGTCGACCGGAGAGAAGAGCGAAGTTGTCCCCGACCAGCGAGACCGCACAGGGCGGCCGCCGACTCGTCATCGTCGAGTCGCCTGCCAAGGCGAAGACGATCAAGGGCTATCTCGGCCCGGGCTACACCGTCGAGGCGAGCGTCGGGCACATCCGCGACCTTCCGAACGGCGCCGCGGAGGTGCCCGAGAAGTACACCGGTGAGGTCCGCCGCCTCGGCGTGGACGTCGAGCACGACTTCCAGCCGATCTACGTCGTCAACGCCGACAAGAAGGCGCAGGTCAAGAAGCTCAAGGATCTCCTGCGCGAATCCGACGAGCTCTTCCTCGCCACCGATGAGGACCGCGAGGGCGAGGCCATCGCCTGGCACCTCCAGGAGGTGCTGAAGCCGAAGGTCCCCGTCAAGCGGATGGTCTTCCACGAGATCACCAAGGACGCGATCCAGCAGGCCGTGCGCAACCCGCGCGAGCTGAACCAGAAGCTGGTCGACGCCCAGGAGACCCGCCGCATCCTCGACCGGCTCTACGGCTACGAGGTCTCGCCGGTCCTGTGGAAGAAGGTCATGCCGCGCCTGTCGGCCGGCCGTGTCCAGTCGGTCGCCACCCGTCTCGTGGTGGAGCGGGAACGCGAGCGCATCGCGTTCCGTTCCGCCGAGTACTGGGACCTGACGGGAACCTTCGCCACCGGCCGCGCGGGGGACCGCTCGGACCCGTCGTCGCTGGTCGCCCGTCTGCAGAGCGTCGACGGCAGGAGGGTCGCGCAGGGGCGCGACTTCGACTCCCTGGGACAGCTCAAGAGCGATCAGATCCTCCACCTCGACGAGGCGAACGCCCGCGCCCTCGCCGCCGCCCTGGCGGACACCCGCTTCTCGGTACGGTCCGTCGAGTCCAAGCCGTACCGCCGCTCTCCGTACGCCCCGTTCCGTACGACGACGCTGCAGCAGGAGGCGAGCCGCAAGCTCGGCTTCGGCGCGAAGGCCACCATGCAGATCGCGCAGAAGCTGTACGAGAACGGCTACATCACGTACATGCGTACGGACTCCACGACGTTGTCGGACACGGCGATCACCGCCGCCCGCGCCCAGGTCACGCACCTGTACGGCGCCGAGTACCTGCCCGACGCGCCGCGCACCTACGCCGCCAAGGTCAAGAATGCGCAGGAGGCGCACGAGGCGATCCGGCCCTCGGGTGATCGTTTCCGCACCCCGGCGGAGACGGGACTGACCGGCGACCAGTTCAAGCTCTACGAGCTGATCTGGAAGCGGACCGTCGCCTCCCAGATGAAGGACGCGACCGGCAACTCGGTCACCGTCAGGATCGGCGGCACCGCCGCCGACGGCCGGAACGCCGAGTTCAGCGCGTCCGGCAAGACGATCACCTTCCACGGCTTCCTGAAGGCGTACGTCGAGGGCGCCGACGACCCGAACGCGGAGCTCGACGACCGCGAGCGCCGGCTGCCGCAGGTCGCCGAGGGCGACGCGCTGAGCGCCGAGGAGATCACCGCCGACGGCCACGCGACCAAGCCCCCGGCGCGCTACACCGAGGCCAGCCTGGTCAAGGAGCTCGAAGAGCGGGAGATCGGCCGCCCGTCGACGTACGCGTCGATCATCGGCACGATCCTGGACCGCGGCTACGTCTTCAAGAAGGGCACGGCCCTCGTGCCGTCCTTCCTGTCCTTCGCCGTGGTCAACCTCCTGGAGAAGCACTTCGGGCGGCTCGTCGACTACGACTTCACCGCCAAGATGGAGGACGACCTCGACCGCATCGCCCGCGGCGAGGCGCAGGCCGTGCCGTGGCTGAAGCGGTTCTACTTCGGCGAGACGGCATCCGGCAGCGGCTTCCCCGCGGGCACCAACGGCACCGCTGCCGACGCCGGGAACGGCGACGGGGACCACCTCGGCGGCCTCAAGGAGCTGGTGACCGACCTGGGCGCGATCGACGCGCGCGAGGTGTCGTCGTTCCCCGTCGGCAACGACATCGTGCTGCGGGTCGGCCGCTACGGCCCGTACATCGAGCGCGGCGAGAAGGACACCGAACAGCACCAGCGCGCCGACATCCCGGCCGACCTCGCTCCCGACGAGCTCACCGTCGAGCTGGCGGAGGAGCTGCTGGCCAAGCCGAGCGGCGAGCGCCCGCTGGGCACGGACCCGGAGACGGGCCGCCCGATCGTCGCCAAGGACGGCCGCTACGGCCCCTACGTCACGGAGATCCTCCCCGAGGGCACCCCGAAGACCGGCAAGAACGCGGTCAAGCCGCGCACGGCCTCGCTGTTCAAGTCGATGTCCCTGGACACGGTGAGCCTCGACGACGCGCTGAGGCTGATGTCGCTGCCGCGTGTGGTGGGCACCGACGCCGACGGGCAGGAGATCACCGCGCAGAACGGCCGCTACGGCCCGTACCTGAAGAAGGGCACGGACTCGCGCTCGCTGCAGTCCGAGGACCAGATCTTCACGATCACGCTGGAGGAGGCCCAGGCGATCTACGCCCAGCCCAAGCAGCGTGGCCGTGCGGCCGCCAAGCCGCCGCTGAAGGAGCTCGGCGAGGACCCGGTGAGCGGGAAGCCGGTCGTCGTCAAGGACGGGCGCTTCGGTCCGTACGTCACCGACGGCGAGACCAACGCGACCCTGCGCTCCGGCGACAGCGTGGAGGCGATCACTCCGGAGCGGGGCTTCGAGCTGCTAGCGGAGAAGCGCGCCAAGGCACCTGCGAAGAAGACGGCGAAGAAGGCCGCCGCCAAGAAGGCACCGGCCAAGAAGACGACGTCGACCGCGGCCAAGAAGACGGCCGCCAAGAAGACCGCAGCGAAGACGACGGCGAAGAAGACGACGGCGAGGAAGACCGCTGCCGCCAAGACGGCGGCGTCCAAGGGCACCGCGGAGGACTGACGCGGAAGAGGACCGAGCCCGAAGGGGCCCCGGTTCCTCACAGCCACTTCGCCAAACACACGGTCCGGCATCGGTTCGGTGTCGGGCCGTGTGTACATGGCGAGTGGCCGCCTCGGTCTGTCGGTGGCTCCCGATAGTCTGAATGCATGACGCGAGCCGAGCAGCCAACGGCCCCCCAAGCGGCCCCCGACGACGCCCTGGTCGCAGACTCCCGCGAGCGCGCCGTCCGCGCCCTGCTGCGCCAGCCGCAGCTGAAGCGCCTGTGGAGCGCCCAGCTCGTGGGAGGCATCGGCGACGCGCTCGCCGTGCTCGTCCTGGTGCTGCTCGTCCTCCAGGCGGCCATCGCCGAGGGGTCGTTCGGCGGCGGCTACCGGGGTGTGTCGTTCGCGATCGCGACCGTCTTCGGCGCGCGGATTCTTTCCACCCTGCTCTTCGGGGCCGTGCTCCTCGGCCCGCTCAGCGCGCTGACGTCCCAGGAGGGGCCGCTCGACCGCCGCTGGACCATGGTCGGCGCGGACGGTGTGAGGGCCGCTCTGCTGATCGTCGCGCCCCTGTGGATCGACTGGATCCCGGGCAGCGCGCTCGCGCTCCTGCTGGTCACCGCCTTCGTCACCGGCGTGGCCGAGCGCTTTTGGACGGTGTGCCATGAAAGCGCGGCGCCCGCTCTGCTGCCCGCGCCGCCCTTGGAGGGCGCGACGGTGCGTCCGCTGCCGGACCACATGGACGCCCTGCGCCGTCTGTCGCTGCGCACGGGATTCGTGGCGGTGCCGCTGGCCGCTGCCGCACTCGTGGTGGTGGCGCTGGTGAACAACCTGCTGGGCACGGGCATCGCCTGGTTCGGCCAGCACCAGGCGGCCCTCGCGTCGTATGTGGCGGCCGGACTGTTCGCCGCCTCGCTGTCGGTGGCCTCCTCGCTGGAGCTGCCCGACACCCGCACCCCCCGCGCGCGGTCGCCGCTGGAGGGCCTGCGCCGTCCCCGGACGGACACGGGCGTCGCGAAGGGCCGCACGGGCGTGCTTCCGCTGCTGGTGCTGGCCTGCGCCGCCGTGGCCGGGGCGGTCGCGGCCGCCGTCGCCGTCTCTGTGCTGCACGCCAAGGACCTGGGCGGCGGCCCGGTGCTGTACGGCCTGCTGGTCCTCGCGCTGACCGGCGGCACGGTCGTCGGCATCCGTACGGCGCCCCGCGTGCTGCCCGCGCTGTCGCGACGCCGGCTGCTCGCGTTGGCGATCGCCTTCACCGGTATGGCGCTGCTCGCCGCCGGTCTCGACCCGGACGTCACCAGCGTGCTGCTGGTCGCGCTGCTCGCGGGCATCGGCGCGGGCGTGGCAGCGAACATCGGGCACACGCTGCTCGACCAGGAAGCCGAGGAGCACCGCCGGGCGCGGACGACCGAGCATCTGCACGCGGTCGTCCGGGTGTGCGTCGCGCTCTGCGCGCTCGTGGCGCCCCTGGTGGCCGGGGCCATCGGGCCGCACCGGATGGAGAACGGCAGGTTCGTGTTCGCGCACGGCGGCGCCGCCTTCACGCTGATGCTGGTCGGCGCGCTGCTGCTGCCCGTGGCCGCCCTGGTGCTCGCCAAGGTCGACGACCGCTCCGGTGTGCCGCTGCGGCAGGACCTGCTCGACGCCCTGCGCGGCGGCGACGATCCGGAGCACGCCTCCGCGGCGAACGGATTCTTCATCGCCCTGGAGGGCGGCGACGGCGCCGGGAAGTCCACTCAGGCCGAGGCGCTCGCCGAGTGGATCCGCGCCAAGGGCCACGAGGTCGTGCTGACCCGTGAGCCGGGTGCCACTCCGGTCGGCAAGCGGCTGCGGTCGATCCTGCTGGACGTCTCCAGCGCCGGCCTGTCGCACCGAGCGGAGGCGCTGCTGTACGCGGCGGACCGCGCGGAGCACGTGGACACGGTCGTACGTCCGGCCCTGGAGCGGGGCGCCGTCGTGATCTCGGACCGGTACATCGACTCGTCCGTGGCCTACCAGGGCGCGGGCCGTGACCTGTCCCCGACCGAGATCGCCCGTATCAACCGCTGGGCGACCGACGGCCTCGTGCCGCACCTCACGGTCCTGCTGGACGTCGCGCCGGAGACCGCGCGGGAGCGGTTCACGGAGGCGCCGGACCGGCTGGAGTCGGAGCCCGCCGAGTTCCACGCGCGTGTGCGGTCCGGTTTCCTCACGCTGGCCGCCGCCGACCCCGCGCGCTATCTGGTCGTCGACGCCGGACAGGAGCCCGAGGCGGTCACGACCGTGATCCGGGCCCGGCTCGACCAGATGCTCCCGCTGTCCGAGGCCGAGCTGAAGGCGCAGGAGGAGGCGCGCCGCAAGGCCGAGGAGGAGGCCCGGCGCAAGGCCGAGGAAGAGGCGGCACGCAAGGCCGAGGAGGAGCGGCTGGAGCGCGAGCGCCAGGAGCAGCTCGCCAAGCTGCGCGCCGAGGAGGAGGAGCGCAAGCGGCGCGAGCTGGAGGAGGCGCAGCGCCGAGAGGCCGAGCGGCAGGCGGAGGAGGCCCGGCGGCGGGCCGAGGAAGCCCGCCGGCGCGCCGAGGAGGAGAAGGCGCGGCTGCTGGCCGAGGAGAAGGCCCGGGCAGAGGAGGAGGCGCGGCGCAGGGCCGAGGAGGAGCGGCGGCGCCGGGAGGCCGAGGAGGAGGCCCGGCTGCGGGCGGAGGCCGAGGAGCGACGGCTGGAGAAGCAGCGGAAGGCCGAGGAGGCACTGCTGCGGGCCGAGGAGGCGCGCAGGGCGGCGGCGGAGGCGGCGGCGTCGGCCGCGTCGGCGGCATCGGCCCCGCCCACCACGCCGGCAACCGGATCCGGTGCGCCCGCACGGGGTGCGTCGCCGGACAACGAGACGACGGTCCCCACGCCGCTGGTGACGCCGACGAACGCGTCGGGCGGGCCGCTGGACGAGACCGCGGTCCTGCCCCCGGTACGGGCGCGCGACACCGACGCCGAGACCACGGCGGAGCTGCCGGCGCCGCCCGAGCCGCAGGGAGCGGCCGACGAGACGGCGGTGCTGCCCCCGGTGGTGCCGGGATCCGCCGACGAGACGGCCGTCCTGCCGCCCGTACGGGACGCGGGCGCCGGTGAGCCGGCGGACAGGGTGCCGCCCGGCTTCTTCCGCGACGAGCGCCCGGCTCCGCGACCGGACGGTGCCGAGGACCGCACGCGCGAGCTGCCGCAGCTGGACGCCGACGGCCGCCCCCGCCGCCCGCGCCCGGACTGGGCGGAGGAGACGCCCCTGGACGACCTTCCGACCCTGGCGGACGAGCTGCTCGGCCCCCGGGAGGACGAGGACTGGGACGACGGCCGGAACGGGCGGGGACGCGGCAGGCGCCGCTGAGCGGACCCGCCCCGGCTGTCGGTGCCGCCGCCGTTGTCAGTGGTGACCCGCACAATGGATCGCGGTAGGGCGCAGTACGGCAGTACGACGGAAGGGCGGTGTCCCCGTGAGCGTGTGGGACGACCTGGCGGGCCAGGAGAAGGTGTGCGAGCAGCTCGGCGCGGCTGCCCGGGACGCCGACGCCCTGGTCACCGCGGCCGCCGCCGGCACCCGCCGCCCGAGGCGTCCAAGATGACGCACGCCTGGCTGTTCACGGGTCCGCCCGGCGCGGGACGTACGCAGGCGGCGCGGGCCTTCGCCGCGGCGCTGCAGTGCGTGAGCCCCGACCGCGCGCTCGGCGGCGCCCCCGGCTGTGGCTTCTGCGACGGCTGCCACACCGCCCTGATCGGCACCCACGCGGACGTCACCACGGTCGCCGCCGTCGGCACGCAGATCCTCGCCGACGACATGCGCGACACCGTCCGCAAGTCGTTCACGTCGCCGGCGAACGGCCGCTGGCAGGTGATCCTCGTCGAGGACGCCGAGCGGCTGAACGAGAAGTCGGCCAACGCGGTCCTGAAGGCGGTGGAGGAGCCCGCTCCCCGCACGGTCTGGCTGCTGTGCGCGCCGTCCCTGGAGGACGTCCTGCCGACGATCCGCTCCCGCTGCCGCCACCTGAACCTGCGCACGCCGCCCGTGGAGGCGGTCGCGGACATGCTCATGCGGCGCGACGGCATCGAGCCGGAGATCGCTGCCGCCGCCGCCCGCGCCACCCAGGGCCACGTGGACCGTGCCCGCAGGCTGGCCATGGACGAGGAGGCTCGTGCCCGCCGAGCAGCCGTCCTGAAGCTCCCGCTGCGGCTCGACGACATCGGCGGCTGCCTCAGAGCCGCCCAGGAGCTGGTCGACGCGGCCACGGACGACTCCAAGCAGCTCGCCGAGGAGATCGACGCCAAGGAGACCGAGGAGCTGAAGGCGGCGCTCGGCGCGGCGCAGGGCGGCCGGATGCCGCGCGGCACCGCGGGCGTCATGAAGGAGCTGGAGGACAAACAGAAGCGCCGCAGAACGCGCACCCAGCGCGACAGCCTCGACCAGGCCCTCACCGACCTCACGGGCTTCTACCGCGACGTCCTCGCCCTCCAGCTCGGCTCCCGCACAGCCCTCGCCAACACGGACGCGGAGGACGCCCTGGAGCGGCTGGCCCGAGGCAGCACACCCGAGGCCACGCTCCGCCGTATCGAGGCGATCGCCTCGTGCCGGGACGCCCTGGACCGCAATGTGGCCCCACTGCTGGCGGTGGAGGCGATGACGATGGCGCTCAGAGCGGGATGAGGGCGAAACCCTTCCCTCTTCCGTGGGCAGGCGGTGCGGTCGGTCGACCGCGTAGTTGACCATGTCACTCGTACGAGGTGCCTGCGTCACCGTGCGGCATCAATGCATCGCGCACGGTTACGCTCACGAGATGCACACCAGGCGCATTCCCGGACCGTCCCGCCTTCTGCACCCCCTCCGCCGCCCTCGAGGTTCCCGTCGTTCCCCGTCCGCGATGCGGACGGGCGGCACGCTGCTCGCCGCCGCCGCGCTGCTCGTCTCCGCCTGCTCCGCCGGCGGCTCGACGACCGCGCAGACGGCCCTGGCCGCGCTGCCCCAGTCGCCCCCGTCGGCGCTGGCCCGGTACTACACCCAGAAGCTGACCTGGCGCACCTGCGGCGTCCCCGGCTTCCAGTGCGCCACGATGAAGGCCCCGCGCGACTACGCCGAGCCCGGCGCGGGCGACGTACGGCTCGCCGTGGCCCGCAAGAGGGCCACCGGCCAGGGCAGACACCTCGGGTCTCTGCTCGTGAACCCGGGCGGCCCGGGCGGTTCGGCGGTCGGCTATCTGGAGCAGTACGCGGGCGTCGGCTACCCGGCCGAGGTTCGCGCCCGCTACGACATGGTCGCCGTAGACCCGCGCGGCGTGGCCCACAGCGAGCCGGTCGAATGCCTCGACGGTCCCCGGATGGACGCGTACGCGCAGACCGACATCACCCCCGACAGCCCGGCGGAGACGCGCCGCCTGGTGGATGCCTACAAGCGGTTCGCGGAGGGCTGCGGGCGGCACTCGGCGGCCCTGTTGCGCCATGTCTCCACCGTCGAGGCGGCCCGGGACATGGACATCCTGCGCGGGGTGCTCGGCGACCGGAGACTGAACTACGTGGGAGCGTCGTACGGGACGTTCCTCGGGGCGACGTACGCGGGACTGTTCCCCGATCGGGTGGGCCGGATGGTGCTGGACGGCGCGATGGACCCGGCCCTGTCCGCGCGCAGGCTCAACGAGGAGCAGACGGCGGGGTTCGAAACGGCGTTCCAGTCCTTCGCCAAGGACTGCGTCCGGCGATCGGACTGCCCGCTGGGCGGCCCGGGCACGTCGCCGGCGAAGGTCGGCGACAAGCTGAAGGCGTTCTTCAAGAAGCTCGACGCGTCACCCATCCCGACCGGCGACGCGGACGGCCGCAGGCTCGGGGAGGCACTGGCGACGACCGGAGTGATCGCCGCGATGTACGACGAGGCGGCGTGGCCGCGGCTGCGCCAGGCGCTGACCTCGGCGATCAAGCACCGCGACGGCGCCGGGCTGCTCATGCTGTCGGACAGCTACTACGAGCGGGACGCGGGCGGCAGGTACTCGAACCTGATGTCCGCGAACGCGGCCGTGAACTGCCTCGACCTGCCGCCCGCGTTCTCGGGACCGGAGGACGTGGAAAGGGCGCTCCCGGCGTTCGAGAAGGCTTCCCCGGTGTTCGGGCGGGGACTGGCCTGGGCCTCGCTGAGCTGCGCGTACTGGCCGGTGCGCGCGACCGGACGGCCGCACCGCATCCGGGCGAAGGGGGCGGCACCCATCGTGGTGGTGGGCACGACCCGGGACCCGGCCACCCCTTACCGCTGGGCGCGCTCACTCGCCTCCCAGCTCTCCTCCGGCAGGCTCCTCACATACGACGGCGACGGCCACACGGCATTCGGTCGCGGCAGCAGGTGCGTGGACTCGGCGATCGACGCGTATCTGCTCCGCGGCACACCACCGGCGAAGGGAAAGCGCTGCTCGTAGGCGCCGCGCCACTCCCCGGAGGTCCCGCCTCCGGGGGGTGGTCAGAGCACCCTCGGAAACTGTGTAGACTTACCGATGTTGCTGATCGCACCATAGTGCGGGCAGCGCGCCGCCTTAGCTCAGATGGCCAGAGCAACGCACTCGTAATGCGTAGGTCTCGGGTTCGAATCCCGAAGGCGGCTCCATCCGAACCCCAGCCCAGACGCTGTCTGAGCTGGGGTTTTTGCGTTCAGCGGATACGGCGACGGCGCAGGGAGCGTGCCGTCGGGCCGCGAGAGTACGACGTGTGCTCCTGTCACAGCTCCGCGGCGGCGGCTTGAGGCGGGGGGAGAGACGGCCGGACTGTCTGTACAGGGGCGCGCTCTGGACCGCCTACGGGGGCTCCTGGCGCCCCTGGAGTACTGCCGATGGATCAAGGACTCAGGGCGCCGGCAAGTCGGCGGGGGCCGCAGGGGTGAATCAATGGTGTGTCAGATCGGTTGCCGGTCGACAGCCGGGCTGCCTGATTCAGAGTGGCGGCAGTTGAACCCCTGCCGAGGAAGCGCCTTTCCGCCTTCTGGGAGTAGTCGTGCCGTTCTCACTGGCAGTTGCTGCCGGTCAGTCAGGCTCCGGTGTGAGCGGACACCCTGCCGGTTCGGCGGGCCGCCGCCGACGTGCGGTGATCGCTGCGGCCAGCGTACTCTGCGGTGCCTGTATCACCCCTCTGGTGCTGTCCGGGACCATTCACGCGCAGGGCAGTTGCACGACGTCAGGTTCCATCACAACCTGTGCGTTCGCCTTCACCGGAGCCGAGCAGACGTTCACCGTCCCCAGCGGCGTCACGCAAGTCGATGTCACGGCGATCGGCGCCGTCGGCGGCCCGGAGGGTCTCACCAACATGCCCGGCGGCCGCGGCGCCCAGGACTTGGGCACTCTTACCGGACTGTCCAGCGGACAGACTCTCTATGTCCAAGTAGGCGGCAGCGCCACCAACGACGGATCCTGCTACCCGGGCTCGCTGTGCACCGCGGCTTCAACGGTGGCGGCAGCACCAGCTTCGGCGGCGGAGGAGGCGGAGCCTCCGACATCCGCACCCAACCCCGCACCGTCCTCCTCACCACCACCGACTCGCGCCTCATCGTGGCCGCGGGCGGCGGTGGAGCCGGTGAGGTCTTCAGCTCGACGTGCCCGGGAAGCCGGGGCGGGGACGCCGGCCAGTCGGGCGTGAACGGGGGGTGCAGCGGAGGATCCGGCGGCGGGGCGGGGACCGCCACCCAAGGCGGGGCCGGCGGTACATCGCAAGGTGGACCTGGCACGCTCGGGACTGGCGGCAACGGCGGCGTGGCTACGGGTGGCGGAGGCGGTGGCGGCTACTACGGCGGAGGCGGAGGTGGGAACCTCAACTTCTCGGTCGACCCAGTAGGGAACGCGGGTGGTGGGGGCGGTGGTTCCTCCCTCGTACCGGTCGGCGGCGCCGGCCCTGCGGTGACCAGCGCTGTTGCGAGTATCACCATCACCTACACCTCACTCCTCGGCCCCACTGGCCCCACCAGCCGGCCCCACCGGCCCCACGGGTCCGATCGGCCCGACCGGCGCCACAGGCGCCGTCGGTGTCACCGGTCCGACGGGCGCGGTGGGTGTGCAGGGTCCGACGGGGGCCACCGGCCCGACCGGCGCTGCGGGTGTGCAAGGCCCGACCGGCGCCACCGGTGGCACCGGCCTTGTCGGCGCAACCGGTCCGACCGGCGCCACCGGCCCCGTCGGGCCGGTGCTCAGCCTCGATTCGGTGGCTGTCGGCTCCACCGCCCTCGTGGTGGAGACCGACTCCCAGGGCGCGGCCTGGATCCAGGAGCGAAAGCTCCCACGCGGTGGCGGTGGGCGGTGGATCAAGCTGTCGAACATCGCCGGCTACCCGTCGGCCCCGATCGCGAACGTCTCACTGTTTGTCTCCGACGGGCGGCTGTTCATCACCCTGCAGACGGCCGACGGCCAGAACTACGTCGCGAGCTGCCCTCTCGGCCACGGCTCGGTCACCGAACGCATCCTGCGCCACGAGTGCAAACCGTTCGTGCCCTTCGCCGGCCCCCCTGGTGACACCGGTCGACGGCTCCGAGTCCGTAAGCCTCAGTCGCCCCTGGGACACCCTTAGCCAGTCGGAGCCCGGCCGCGGGCGGCAGGCTCCGCTCTTCATCACGGCTGGACCGGCTCCCCCTGCACCGCGCCGGCCGAGCAGATGCCGCGTTGCGAGAACTGGCAGCGAGGGTCCCGGCTGTGGTCTCACCTGACGCCGGATCGTGTTCCAGCTCCTCGTGTACGCCCGTCGGCCCCGCTGTCAGGCCACCCCCAGGAAGCGCAGCACGGCCAGCACCCGGCGGTGGTCCGCGTCCGCCTTCGGCAGGTCGAGTTTGGCGAAGATGCTGTTGATGTGTTTGGCCACCGCGCTCTCGCTGACCACGAGCTGCCCGGCTATCCCGGCGTTGGACCGGCCGCCCGCCATCAGCTCCAGGACCTCGCGCTCGCGCGGGGTGAGGCGGTCCAGCGGATCGCTGTGGCGGCGCACCAGCAGCTGGGAGACCACCTGTGGGTCCAGTGCGGTGCCGCCCGCGGCCACCCGCCGCAGCGCGTCGGCGAACTCCTCGACGTCCGCGACCCGCTGTTTGAGCAGGTACCCGATCCCCGTCGTGTTGGCGGCCAGCAGATCGGCCGCGTACCGCTCCTCCACGTACTGCGAGAGCAGCAGGACCGCCGTGTCCGGCCACTGTCGCCTGATCACCAGTGCGGCCCGCACGCCCTCGTCCGTGAAACCGGGAGGCATGCGGACGTCCACCACCGCGATGTCCGGCCGGTGTTCGTCCACCGCCGCCAGCAGCGTTTCCGCGTCGCCGACCTCGGCGGCCACCTCGAACCCGGCCATCTCCAGGACCTTGACCACGCCGATCCGGAGCAGGACGGAATCCTCGGCGATCACGGCGCGCACGGCAGCTCCACGGTCAAGACGGTCGGCCCCCCGACGGGGCTGGTCACCGACAGCGTGCCATCCACCGAAGCGACCCGCTTGGCCAGCCCCGCGAGGCCGGTGCCACGGGTGGGGTCGGCGCCGCCCACGCCGTCGTCGCTGACGACGACCAGGAGGGTCGGCCCGAAGCGTTCCAGCGTGACCTCGGCCCCGGAGGCCTCCGCGTGCTTCACCACGTTCGTCAGCGCTTCGGAGACGACGAAGTAGGCGACGGCCTCGATCGTGGGCGACGGCCGCGACGGCAGGTCGGCCTTCACCCGTACCGGGATGGGTGCCCGGGCGGCGAGCCCGGAGAGCGCGGCGTCCAGGCCGCGGTCCTCCAGAACGGCCGGGTGCAGCCCGCGCACCAGACTGCTCAACTCCTCTATCGCCTCCTTCGCCTCCCGGTGCGCCTCGTCGATCACCCGGCGGGCGTTCTCGGGCAGGTCCCCGAGCGTGGCCTTGGCAAGCCCCAGGTTGACCGCGAGGGAGACCAGCCGCTGCTGGGCTCCGTCGTGCAGGTCCCGTTCGATGCGCCGCCGTTCGGCGTCGGCCGCGTCCACCAGGCCCGCCCGGCTCTCGGCCAGGGCCTCGACCCGGCGCGCCAGTTGCTCCTCGCGGCTCGGGCCGAGCAGCACGGTGGCGGCCCGGGTGTCGAGCCGGGCCAGAGCTCCGGAAAGCCAGGAAGCCGCGTAGAGGAGGGCGATTCCGGCAGCGGTGACGTAGGCCGCCCAGGTGGTGTAGCCGGGGTGGTCGACGCGCCAGTCCAGTGGCACCAGCCAGAGCCACACGTAGACGGAGGCGGCGGTGACGGCCGCGGCCCATGTCAGAAGGACGAAAGCCGAGGCGAGGGCCAGCAGCGGCCCGTCCAGCAGGTGGTACATGAGCTGCCGCCGGCCCTGCGGGGACCGTAGCCACTTGTGCAGCGGGGGCCGCCGTCCGCTGTAGGGGGAGGGGATGTCCACGCCCAGCCGGGCATGGAAGCGGTCGTGCTGTGCCACGGTCAGCAGCGGGCCGGAGAGCACGACGGCGGCGAGCGGGACGAGCACCGCGAGGAGGACGGCGGCCATCGACACCGGGACGAAGAGCATCCACGGCAGGGCCATGACCAGCAGCACGACGAGCTGGATCAGGACCCCCGTGGCGATGAACGCGACCGGTCGTCCGGCTCCTTGGAACGGCCGCAGGACAACACCCCGCAGACGGGCGGTGATGGGCATGGGCCAACGGTAGGCGCCGAGGTCAGGGGCGGTCCATGACGTAAATGGCCGCCTTGGGGGTGCAACCAGTGCCACCACGGAACGGACACCCGCGTTACTGACCGTGAGCGCCGCGCGCTGAAGGCTTGAGGACGTGAAGGAAAGCGGGGAACACGAGGAGACCGAGCCGATGAGCGTGCTGAGTGTCCGTCGGGGTCAGGGCCGTAGGCCAAGGTCCGCCGGGATGCGGACTCGCCGCCGGTGCCGTGCGGAGCACGTCCTGGTCGTCTGCGGGGTGGCTCTGCTGCCCTGGCTGGTCGTGCTGGCCGACGGCCTGCCCGGAACCACCACCGCCGCGCACTGGCGCAGTGCCTGGATCGGCCTGGACGCCTTGGAGGCAGTGGGCCTGATCACCACGGGAGTGCTGGCCGTACGCGGCCACCATCTGCACGCGCTCACGGCCGCCGCCACTGCGACGCTGCTGCTGGTCGACGCCTGGTTCGACACGATGACGGCGGCGCCTGGCGCGGACCGGTTCTCGGCGGTGGCGATGGCGTTCGGCGCGGAGCTGCCGCTGGCGGTGGTGTGCGCCGTGCTGGCTGTACGAGGGCATGTCCGCGCGACGGCCTGACCACCTCCTGGCCCCCGGCCTCGTTTCCCGCTGCCGCCCACCACCGCATCGGAGAAGACCCATGCCCCACCCTGTCCTGACCAAGCCCGGTGTCCGCTGGGCACTCGCCGCCGGTGCCGTCGCCGCGGGCGCCTGGTGGTTCGGCGACCAGGCCCCTTACCCCTACAGCCAGCGCAGGCTGCTCGACCTGCAGCTGCCCTGCCTGACATCGAGCAACCTGGACTCCGTACTCAGGCCCCGGCCGGGGGAGCGGATGCTGGAGGTCGGCCCCGGCACCGGCCTGCAGTCATTGCATGTCGCACCACAACTCGGGTCGGACGGACGGTTGGACGTCCTGGACATCCAGCCGGAGATGCTCGACCACGTGATGCGTGGCGCGCAGCGGCGGGGTATCACCAACATCACGCCGAACCGGGCCGACGCCCGCGAACTCCCCTTCGCCGACGGGACGTTCGACGCCCTGTACCTGGTGACCGCACTGGGCGAGATACCGGAGCCGGAGCGGGTGCTGGCCGAGGCGGTCCGGGTGCTGGCCCCCGGCGGCCGAATCGTGGTCGGTGAGTTCTTCGACCGCCACTGGATCCCGTTCGGCACGTTGCACCGCCTCGCCGACGGGTCCGGCCTCCACCTGGCCGGCCGCCACGGATCCACCTTCGCCTACCTGGCCCGTTTCCACCCCTGCTCAGCGGCGGCCTGACCCCGCCGTCCGGCCGACCACGGGGGAGGCGGGCCGGTCCGCCGGACGAACCGGCCCGCCCTGAAGGCTCGTTCCCACCGCAACGGTCGCCCATCCACCGCAACGGTCGCCCATCGACGCGAACGGGCCCGCGTGCGCCCTGGTCAGGACGCACGCGGGCCCGTTCTCACCCGGTGTCCGGGTGCGGGATCGATCTCCCGCCGGTGCCGGTCAGCTCAGGCGGTAGCCGCCGTAGCCGTATCCGATCTTGATGCGGGAGGCCAGCGGGTGCGAGACGTCGCCCGTGCCTTCGTACAGCCACAGGTTGCCGCTGCTGTCGCGGGCGATCAGGTCGGAGTGACCGTTGCCGGTCATGTCCCCGTTCATCACGTACGCGTTGTAGTGGAAGCCCCAGCCGATCTTCACGCGGGCCGCCAGCGGGGCCGACGGGTTGCCGGTGCCCTTGTACAGCCACAGGTTCCCGGAGGAGTCCTGGGCGAGCAGGTCGAGCTTGCCGTCGCCGGTGAAGTCGCCCTTGCCGAAGACGTTGCTGCCGTACTGGCCCCAGCCGTAGCCGAGCTTGACACGCGAGCCGAAGTTGCCGTGGCCGGTGCCCGGGTAGCGCCAGAAGTTGCCGCTGGAGTCGACGGTCAGCAGGTCCTGCTGGCCGTCACCGGTGACGTCGCCGGGTACGAGCATGACCTTCATGCTGTTCCAGCCGGTCCCGAGCTTGGTGACGTCGGTGTCGCCGGTGGACAGGTTGAGGTGCTGCCAGTACAGGGTGCCGTCGGTGGTGCGCACCAGCAGGTCGGCGTAGCCGTCGCGGTCGAGGTCGGCCTGGCGCACCAGGTTGACCCCGCTCCAGTCGCCGAGCGAGATCCGCGACCCGAAGGACTTGCCGCGGGAGTCGTACTCGTAGCCCTGGCCGTTGGAGGCGATCGCGAACATGTCCGCGCGACCGTCACCGCTCAGGTCGGTGTCGTCGATGCGCGGTTCGGTCGCCCCGACGTAGGTGCTCAGCTTGGTGAAGACGCTGTACGAGCCCTGGGCCACACAGTCCTGCACGCCCCACGACACGACGCCGACGACGCGTCCGTTCACGACCAGAGGGCCGCCGGAGTCGCCGTTGCAGGTGGCGACGGTGCCGGTGTCGGAGCCGCTGGCCGGATCGCCGACGCACGTCATGGCACCCGCGACGAAGTCGCTGCCGTAGAAACTCGAGCAGGTCGAGTCGCCGTTCACCGGCACGGTGGCCTTGCGCAGGGTCTGCGAGATGTCCTGGCTGGTGGAGCTGGTGCGCCCCCAGCCGTAGATCTGCGCCTGGGTGCCCGCCTTGTACGACGCGGTGTCGTCGGAGGTGGTGATGGGCAGCGGCTTGGCGCTGATCGGGTCGGGCAGCGTCAGCACGGCGACGTCGTTGACGGCGGTGCCGCTCGAGGTGATCTGGAACGAAGGATCGTTCCACTGCCGCCAGACGCCCGTCACCGTTCCACCGTGGAAGTCGGTGGTGTTGGTCGACGAGTCCGTGGTCGGCAACTGGTCGGTGCCGTAGATGATGGCGCCGTTGTTGTGCCAGTCATAGCCCGAGACGCAGTGCGCGGCGGTGAGGATCTTCGTGGGCGACACGACGGTGCCACCGCAGAAGAAGCCGACGTCGTCACTGGTGTCGCTGGTGCCCTTGTCGTCGTAGTACCACAACTGCACCATCCACGGGGCCGTGGAGATGCTGGTGGTCGTACCGCCGATGATCTGCGGGCTGGCGGTGCCGGTGGCCGACGGCTGCGGCTGCGGGCTGGTGGTGGTGGTGCCGGACTGCGTACCAGCGCTCGCGGCGGGGCGCAGGCTGGCGGGGGTGTTGGCGGCCGGCGCGGTGAGCGCGCCGTGCACGCGGGCGTTGAGCTGCGACTTGCCGACGCTGTCGTGGCCCTGGACGCCGATGTCCGTCGGCAGGGGCGCCGCGTTGGCAGGCGCCATGAGGAACGCACCGGCGCCACCGAGGAACAGGGTGGCGGCAGCGGCGCGTACGGCTATCCGGCCCCGGCGGCGGTGATTCCCGCCTCTGTGGGCAGAGGACACTCAGGTCTCCCGATGAGTGAAGATGCTGGGGATGCTTGAAGACAAGCGGCTGATACTACTTCCGACTCGCTGATCTTCACCAGTCTCACAGGCCACAGATGTTTAAAGTTTGCGCCGGAGACACCGCATGCCTCTCATGTGAGGGAGCGGATCGCGAACGCTCGTGCAGCGAAGTCGAGTTGCCACCGGTGGCCCATCGCCGTCAGTGGGATGGGCGCACAGGTGTACCGGAGGGCGGCGATCACGGGCTAGGCCGGGGGGAGCTCCCCTTCATCTACGGGACGTCCGCCGTCCCGCGTCAGTGTCGGCCCGACGCCATCCGCTGCCGTACGGCCTCGTAGGTGAACAGCGCCGCCGACACCCCGACGTTGAGCGAGTCCACCTGGCCGAACATCGGGATCTTGGCCTTGGTGTGGCTGCCCCGCAGCCACCGGTCCGACAGGCCGTACTTCTCGCTGCCGACGAGGATCGCCGTGGGCCCGGTCATGTCGACGTCCGCCATGAGGACGTCGGTGTCGGGGGTGGTGGCGACGACGTTCACCTCGTGGTCGGACAGCCAGCGCATGACCTGTTCGGAGTCGGCCGAGGCGATCGGGACGGCGAACACCGTGCCCTTGCTGGCCCGGATCACGTTGGGGTTGCCCCAGTCGGTCACCGGGTTGGCGGAGATGACCGCGGTCACTCCGGCCGCGTCCGCGGTGCGCAGCATCGAGCCCAGGTTGCCGGGCTTCTCGACGCTCTCGCAGATCAGGAAGAGGGACCGGTCGTCGACCCGGATGCGGGAGAGGTCGGTCTCGATGTCCGGGACGACGGCGAGCCAGCCGTCCGGGCCCTCGCGGTACGCCGCCTTGTCGAACGCCTGCCTGCTGAGGCTGTACAGGGCGGCGCCGCGCTCGGCCGCACGGGCCACCACGTTCCGCGGGTCGGCCCCGCCGGTCAGCGCGGGGCAGAAGTACAGCTCACGGGGGCGCACACCGGCCCGCAGTGCGAGGTCCAGTTCCTCGTACCCCTCCACGAGGGTCACTCCGGCGGCCTGCCTGCTGCGCCGACGGCGGAGGGCGGCGAGCTCCTTGACGTGGGGGTTGCTCGGGCTGGAGATCTCCTTGGGCGACCCGGCCCGGGGGTTGGACGGCATGGGCGGTGGGAGTCACGGTCCGCGGCGGGCTCCGATCCTCCGTCCCCTTTCTCGTGTTTCTCGTGTGCTCGCTCGTGCTGCTGTGGTGCGCTGCGCTGCCGCGCGGTTGCGGCCAGCGTACATGCGGGCCGGGGGAGGGGCGTCGCGTGCCCGCGCGCCCCATCCCGCCCGGTACGCCCCGGAAAGTCGTCCGGTGCGGGGAGAACCGGCGGACATCGGGAGTCCTCTTGGTGAACGGCTAGCATCGCGTGGTCAGTCGTCGGTGGGAACGGGGTGGGTGTGGTGTCGCAGCCGCAGCAGGAGCAGGGGCCCAGGATCGCCGTCGCCGTCGTGACCATGGGCAACCGGCCCGCCGAGGTCGACGCGCTCCTCAGGTCCGTCGCCAAGCAGGACCTCGCCCCCTCCCGCATCGTGATCATCGGCAACGGCTGCCCGCTGCCCGAGTTCGCCGAGCGCCTGGACCTCCCCGGCGAGGTCACCTGCATCGAGACCGACGAGAACCTCGGCTGCCCCGGCGGCCGCAACGTGGCCCTCGCCCGGCTGCGGGAGTTCGGGGACGTCGACGTCGTGGTGGAACTCGACGACGACGGGCTGCTCGTGGACGCCGACGTGCTGCGCCGCGTACGGGACCTGTACGCCGCCGACCCCCGGCTCGGCATCGTCGGTTTCCGCATCGCCGACGAGCACGGCGAGACCCAGCAGCGGCACGTGCCCCGGGTCGGGGCCGCCGACCCGATGCGCGGCGGGGAGGTGACCGGCTTCCTCGGCGGCGGGCACGCGCTGTCCATGGCCATGCTCGCCGAGACCGGCGACTGGCCCGCGGAGTTCTTCTTCGCGCACGAGGAGACCGACCTGGCCTGGCGGGCCGCCGACGCCGGGTGGACCATCCTGTACGCGCCGGAGCTGCTGCTCCAGCACCCGAAGACCTCGCCCGCCCGGCACGCCGTCTACTACCGCGTCACGGCCCGCAACCGCGTCTGGCTCGTACGGCGGCGGCTGCCGCTTCCCCTCATCCCGGTCCACCTCGGGGTGTGGATCGCCGTCACCCTCCTGCGCACCCGGTCGGTCGGCGGGCTGAAGGCCTGGTTCGGCGGGTTCGTGGAGGGGCTGCGGACCTCCGGCGGCGCACGGCGGCCCATGCGCTGGCGCACGGTGTGGCGGCTCACCAGGCTCGGCCGGCCGCCGGTCATCTGAGAGTTCCGGGACGATCCGGGACCCCCGGATGACTCGGAACCCGGATGACCCGGAACCCCGGATGACCCAGAACCCCCGAACGAGCCGAGACCACCGGATGGCCCAGGAGCCCCGGTCGGGCGGGACGCCCCGGTTGCGGGGCGCCTGAGGAGTAGCCCGCGCGGTGGTGGGCAGGCGCACTCCATGGAGGCGGCTCCCGCGCTCGCGGAGACGACGAAGGACCCGGTCGTTCACCTCCACCGACCGGGTCCTCGTGCGATCCCGGATCCGGCCACGGCGGCGACACTCCCCCGAGCTACGCGTGAACGCGCGCGCCGTCGGGCCAGATCCGATGAAAGGATCACATCAGGCCACGCCAACAGATCGCTAACATGGGGCCAACGGCTGGCAAGGAAGCCGTGAGCTGGCCCGGTCCACGAGAAGTTGTGGCCCGGTCCGACGGAAACGCGCCGTCCGTCGACGCGATCCGACGGCGGGACGCGGCGGTCGGGCCGCGCGATCAGGCGTTACGCGGGGGTCGTGCCGCACGATGAGGCGAGGCACGGCGAGCGTGCCATCGGGGTCCCCTCTGCTCGAGCGAAGCCGCGAGCCAGGGGGAAGAAGGGCGACGGGGCGGCGATGCGGGACGGGCTGCGGTTCGGACTGCTGGGTCCGCCCGTCGTGTACGGCGCCGACGGCGAGGTGCGCACGATCGGCAGTGGCAAGGTGCGCGCCCTGCTGGTCGCGCTGCTGCTGGAGCCCGGCCGGGTCGTCTCGGTCGAGGCCCTGAAGGACGCGCTGTGGGGCGGTGCGCCGCCGATGTCCGCGCAGGCGTCTCTGCAGAACCATGTAACCCGGCTGCGCCGCCTGCTCGGCGACGACGGCCCGGAGCGGCTGCGCGCCGTGTCGCCCGGCTATCTGCTGCGCGTCGACGAGGGCGAGCTGGACGTTCGCGTCTTCGAGGAGCACCTGATCGCGGCCCGCGCCGCGCACGCCGCCCGGGACTGGGAGGGCGCCCTGCGCGAGGCGTCCGCCGCGCTCGCGCTGTGGCGCGGCACCCCGCTCAGCGGGCTGCCTCACGAGACGGGGGCGCATGCGCTGGTGCAGCGGCTCCAGGAGGCGCGGCTGCTCGTCCTGGAGTGGCGGTACGACGCGGAACTGCAGCTCGGCGGGGCGCGGTTCGGGAGCCTCGTGCCGGAGCTGGCCGCGCTGGTCGCCGAGCATCCGCTGCGGGAGGGGTTCCACCGGCTGCTGATGCTGGCCCTGCACCGCACCGGCCGCCCGGCGGAGGCCCTGGCCGTCCACCGCGACCTGCGGGCGCGTCTCATCGAGGAACTCGGCGTCGAGCCCGGCGCTGCGGTGCGCGAGGCGCATCTGGAGATCCTCCGGGAGGGGCAGGCCGGGAGCGGCGAGGGGACGGGAGAGGACGGTCCGCGGGCGGACGACCCGTACGCCGACCACGACCCGGGCCCCGACCGTGCGAAAGCACCCAGGCCCGCCCAACTCCCGCCTGCCCCCGCACACTTCACCGGCCGCGAAGCCGTCCGCGAAGACCTGCTGCGCTTCCTCGCCGCCGAACGCGACGCGCCCGGCGTCGCCGTGGTCAGCGGTATGGCCGGGGTCGGCAAGAGCGCGCTCGCCCTGCATGTGGCGCATGGACTGCGGGAACGTTTCCCCGACGGTCAGCTCTACGTCAATCTGCACGGCGCCACCCCCGGTATGACCCCGCTCGGCCCCGAGCAGGCGCTCGCCGCCCTGCTGCGCGACCTCGGCGCCGAGTCGCACCGCATCCCCGAACACCCCGACGCCGCCGCCTCGTTGCTCCGCTCGCTGCTCGCCCCGACCCGCACCCTGATGGTGCTGGACGACGCGGCGCACGCAGCACAGGTGCGTCCGCTGCTGCCCGGCGGCCCGGGCTGCGCGGTGATCGTGACCAGCCGTTCCCCGCTCACCGCGCTCGACGGCGTGCACCGGGTCCCGCTCGCCCCGCTCAGCGACGAGGACAGCGCGGCCCTGCTGCGCGCGGTCTCCGGCCGGGACGGGCTGCACGCCGGGCACCCGCTCGTCGAACTCGCCGGCCGGCTCCCGCTCGCCCTGCGCATCGTGGCGGCGCGGCTCGCCGCCCGTCGCGCCCTCACCCCTGACATGCTGGCCGGTCAACTCGCCGCCACCGAAGGGCGGCTGCACCATCTGGAGTACGACGACCTGAGCGTGCGCCGGTCGCTCGCCGTCGCGCACGACGCGCTGCGCGCCTCCGACCGCGAGGCCGACCGGGACGCGGCACGGGCCCTCGCCCGGATCGGCGCCCTGGACCTGCCCGGCTACGGCGCGTCCCTCCTCGCCCGCCTCCTCGGCACGGACGAACGCCGCGCCGAGGCCGCCCTCGACCGCCTGGTCGACGTCGCCCTGCTGGAGGAGACCGCCTACGGCCGCTACGCGCCGCACGACCTCGTCCGGGACTTCGCCCATGAGACGGTGGCGCGCGAACAGGGCGTCGAGCCGGAGCGCTCCGGCACCGAGATCGCCCTGCGCTGGTACGCCGCGATGGCCACGCGCGCCCTCGACGCGCTGGTCGAGCCGGGCACCGAGCGCACGGACCGGCGCCGGGCGACCCCCTCACAGCCCCGGACGCACACTGCGGACGTGGCGTCCGTGCCCGCCTTCGGCTCCGCCGAGGCCGCCGCCGACTGGATCGTCCTCGAACTGGAGAACATCGTCGCGCTCGTGGAACGTCACGCGGACACCTCCGCCCGTGTGCCCCTGCTCGTCCGCATGATCGCCTCCCCGCTCCAGCGCCGCGGCCGCGTCGCCGAGTCGGAGGCGCTCGTACGCGCCGCCCTGCGTGGGGCGCGGGGCCTCGGGGACGCGCCGGCGGAGGCGTACGCGCTGCTGGACATGGCCGGGGTGCAGTTCCTGAAGGGCCGGGGCAACGACGCGCTCGCCCTGCTGGACGAGGCGCTGGAGATCTGGCGGCGGCTCGGCGATCTCTCCTGCCTGTGCCGTGGCCTGAACAACCGGGGACTGCTGCTGGGGGTCCTCGGGCGGTACGAGGAGTCCGGTGAGGCGCTCAGGCAGTGCCTGGAGTACGCACGTGTGCTCAACGACCCGATGCAGGAGGCCATCACCTACAGCAACCTCGGCAACCTGTACGAGCACACGGACCCGCGGGGCGCCATCGGCCACCACCGCCGCAGCCTGGAGATCGGCGAGCGGATCGGCGATGTGATCGTCCGTCACTCCGCGCACTGCAACATCGGCTTCGCCCATCTCGCGCTCGGCGAACCGGACGCCGCGGTGCCCCACTTCGAGGAGAGCCTGCGCATCCTCGGCGGGCACGGCCACTGGCAGGGCGAGTCCCAGACCCGGCTGGGCCTGGTGCGGGCGCTGCGCGAACGGGGGGACGCCGGGCGGGCCGCGCACGAGTGCGATGTGCTGCTGTGCCGCGCCGCCCGGCGCGGTGACCGCTACACCGAGGGGCTCGCCCGCCACCAGCGGGGCCTGCTGCGCCGGGCTGAGGGCGACGCCGAGGACGCCCGCCGGCAGTGGGAGGCGGCCCTTTCGGCCCTGGAGGGCACGGACAGTCCGGTGGCGGGGGAGCTGAGGGAACTGCTGGCGGAGGGGTGAGACCGGACGGGCGCCGCCACTCGGCGCCTCGCTTCGCGCCGCCTCACTTGGCGTCCGCGTAGCACTCGACCACCGCCGTCGTGAACGGGATCCGTACCGGTGTCTCGCCGAACGTCAGCCGCATCGCCAGGTCCGACGCCTCCTGGATGGCCGCGGCCACCGTCTCCGCCTCCTTCGCCGGGCAGTGCACGATCACCTCGTCGTGCTGGAAGAAGACCAGCTCGGCGGCGAGGCCCGCGCAGGCGCGGCGGAGCGCGGCGAGCATCAGCAGAGCCCAGTCGGCGGCACTGCCCTGCACCACGAAGTTGCGTGCGAAGCGGCCCCGGGCGCGGTGGGGGTACCTCCCTGCTCGAGCGGAGTCGAGAGCTCGGGGGATGGATGAGGCGTAGCCCGGCATCCACTGCTGGGGTTCGTCGGTCGGGGCCGGTGCCGTGTCCTCCTGCGGAATGCCCGCTTCCTCCGCAGCGTCGTCGGACGCCCCGGCCGCCGGCGGCGACGTACGCCCCAGCCAGGTGCGCACCAGCCGGCCCTCCTCACCGGCGCGGGCCGCGTCGTCGACGTAGGCGACGGCCTTCGGGAAGCGGCGGCGCAGCGCGGCGAGGTTCTTCAGGCCGTCGCCGGACGTCTGGCCGTAGATCGCGCCGAGCACGGCGAGCTTGGCCTGGGCGCGGTCGCCGGAGAACGCCCGGTCCGACACCGACTGGTAGAGGTCGTCGTCGCGACCTGCGACCTCCATGAACGCCGGGTCGCGGGAGATCGCGGCCAGGACGCGCGGCTCCATCTGGGCGGCGTCGGCCACGACCAGCCGCCAGCCCGGGTCGGCGACCACGGCGCGCCGGATGACCTTGGGGATCTGCAGGGCGCCCCCGCCGTTGGTGACCCAGCGGCCGGTGACCGTGCCGCCCGGCAGGTACTCGGGGCGGAAGCGGCCGTCGCGCACCCAGTCCTGGAGCCAGGACCAGCCGTGGGCGACCCAGATGCGGTACAGCCGCTTGTACTCGAGGAGCGGCTTCACCGCGGGGTGGTCGACGGACTGGATCTCCCAGCGGCGGGTGGAGCGCACCTTGATCCCGGCCTGGGCGAACGCCTTGACGACGTCCGCGGGCAGGTCGGGACGGACACGGCGGCCGAAGGCGGCGGACACCTCGTCGGCCAGCTCGGCGAGGCGCCGGGGCTCGCCCCCGCCCGCGTACCGCTCGCCGAGCAGCTCGTGCAGCACCTCGCGGTGGACGTCCGCGCTCCACGGCAGGCCGGCGTGGTGCATCTCGGCGGCCACCAGCATGCCGGCCGACTCGGCGGCGGTGAGCAGCCGCATGCGGTCCGGGTGCGTGGTGGTGCCGTGCCGCCGTTGCTGGTCGGCGTAGACCTCGACCAGGTCCTTGAGGGGGACGTGGACGGGGCTCGGCTCGAACAGGGAGGACTGCGAGCCGGGCTCGGCGGAGCGCGGCGGCGGATCGGGCGGTACGGGGCCGCCGCGCAGCCGGGCCAGCGCGGCGGCGGCCGACCGGGGCTCGCCGAGGCGTCCCTCGTGGCCGAGGAGGAGGGCCTCGGCGGCCTCGACGTCGTAGCACCGGTCGACTCGCACCCCCGTGGCGAGCAGACGTGGCTGGACGTCGGCGGTGGACCGCCACACCCACCGGGTGACCTCGGGCCGCGTGCGCACGGCCCCGGCGAGGTCCTCCTCCCTGACCACGGGCCCGGCGAGCATCCCGTCCGGGCCGAGGGCGGCGACTTCCACGCCACCGTCCCCGGCCGGAGCGAGAGCCCAGCGCCCGGTCATGTTGCGAGTGTGGCAGGGGGGTCTGACAATGGGGGTTGACCTGCGGAAAGGCGCTCTCAGTCCTTCTTCTCACGGGCCTTGAGGGCGTCGGTGATCTCGGTCAGCTCCTTCCTGACGTTCTCCTCGGCCGCCGGCTTGTCGATGCCGAGACCGCTGAGCGGGCCCTCGCCGTTCTCCAGCTCGAGCAGCGCGAGGAGGATGTGCTCGGTGCCGATGTAGTTGTGGCCGAGGCGAAGGGCCTCGCGGAACGTCAGCTCCAGGGCCTTCTTCGCGGCGGGGGCGTAGGGGACGAGTTCCGGGACGTCCTCGGCGGGGGCCGGGAGTGCCGCGGCGGCCGCCTCGCGCACCGCGTCCAGGGAGACGCCCTGCGCGGTGATCGCCTTGGCGGCGAGCGCCTCCGGCTCGCTGAGGAGCCCCAGCACCAGGTGGGCGGGGACGGTTTCGGCGTTGCCGGCTTCCTTCGCCGCGTTGTGCGCGGCCATGACCACGTTCCGCGCGCGCGGGGTGTAGCGGCTGAAGCCCTGACTGGGGTCGAGGTCCGCGGACTCCTTGGGCACGAAGCGCTTCTGGGCCGCCTGCCGGGTGACGCCCATGCTCTTGCCGATCTCGGTCCAGGAGGCGCCCGAACGCCGGGCCTGGTCCACGAAGTGGCCGATCAGGTGGTCGGCCACGTCCCCGAGGTGCTCCCCGGCGATCACGGCGTCCTGGAGCTGCTCCAGGGCGTCGGTGTGGACCTTCTTGATGGCGTCGATGAGGTCGTCGAGACGCAGGTTCGCTGAGATGTAGGGATTCACCGTCATGTGTCAACCGTAAGTTGACAGTCGGGGAGTGTCAACCCGAAGTTGACAATCGACGGGCGCCCGCGCATGTCACGATCGACCGTGTGAGTACGCCGACCACCGTGGACCGCGCCCTGCGGGCAGCCCTCTACGACGACACCGACGCCGGCCTCGACACCGGTGCCTCGCTGCTCGCCGCCGACTCCGCGGCCGACGGGGAACTCGCCCGGCGCGGGCAGGAGTTCGTCGCGGCGGCCTGGCGGCGCGGCTGGCAGCCCGCCGACGTCGTGCGCCTCGTGCGCCGCGAACTGGACGAGGTGCACGTACGGCTCGTGTCCCAGCTGATCCTCGGCGAGGCGGGGCAGCGGCCCGCCCCCACGCCGCGCTGGGCCGCCCAGTTGAAGGAACTCGACGAACTCGACGATGAGCCTCAGCGCGGCCCCGACCGTTTCTCCCACGCCACCGCAGTCCTGGAGCTGTACCGCCTGCTGCTCCGCCTGCCCGCCCTCGAACCCCTCGACGAGCCTCGGCCCTCCGCCGCCCTGCGGCAGCCGGAGTCCCGCATGCTCACCCGTATCCGCGCCCTGCTCGCGAAGGCGGAGGCGACCGGATACCCGGAGGAGGCGGAGGCGCTCAGCGCCAAGGCACAGGAGCTGATGGCGCGGCACAGCATCGACGAGGCGCTGCTCGCGGCCCGTACGCACGCCGGGGATGCGCCCGGCGCCTGCCGCATAGGCGTCGATCCGCCGTACGAGACGGCCAAGGCGGTGCTCCTGGACGCCGTGGCCGCCGCGAACCGCTGTCGGGCCGTGTGGCACGACGCGCTCGGGTTCTCCACGGTCGTCGGATTCGAACCCGACCTCGAAGCCGTCGAACTCCTCTACACCTCGCTGCTGGTGCAGGCCACCGCAGCGATGACGAAGGCGGAGGCGGCGCAGCGCAAGGGCGGCCGGAAGCGCACGAAGACGTTCCGGCAGTCGTTCCTGGCCGCGTACGCGCACCGCATCGGCGACCGGCTCCGCGCCGCCGCCGAGGAGGCCGAGGGACAGGTGACCGGCGGGGAGGGCGAGTTGCTGCCGGTGCTCGCCGCCCGGGACGTCGCCGTCACGGACCGCATGGAAGAGATGTTCCCCGACACGGTCACCACCCGGCTGCGCGGCGTCAGTGACGCGGCCGGATGGGAGCAGGGGGCCGCGGCCGCCGACCGTGCCCAGGTCACGGGGCGGCCCCGGCTCCCCTGAACGGTCGCGTCAGTCGCCCGCGACCTGGATCGGGCTCACCGAGGCGTCGGGGGTCTTCCCGCCCTTCAGCGCGACCTCGCCGTACGACCACGGATAGCTGTGCGCGTCACCGGCGCCCGGAACGGTGATCTTCACGTTCTTCGCCGTGGCGCTGTCGGCGCCGTCGGCCTTCCCGCGCACATACGTGATCGTGAAGGTCGCGGTGTCGCCCTTCTGCAGCGTCACCTTCTCCGGGTTCGCGCCCTCCTGGTCGGGCACCTTCCAGCCGGTGTCGCCGCCGGTCAGCTCGATGCCCGGGAAGCCGTCGAAGGCGCACGGACGGCTGCCGTCGTTGGTGAGGGTGACCGGAACGTTGCCGGTGTCGCCGGCGGTGGTGGCGGCGTTGGCGGGGCCGACCTTGATGCCGAGGGTGCACTCGGCGGTGTTCTTGCTCTTGCCGCTGTCGCCGCTCTTTTCGGCGCTGCCGCTGTTGCTGCTGCTGTCACAGGCGGTCAGTGCCAGGGCCGCCACGAAGGCGGTGACGGCGAGACGGACGGGAAGGGCGCGCATCGGGCTCCTCTGGTTCGTGATGGTGCTCATGGATCATCACGTAGGCGTGCGGGCTGCCGTTGCGCGCCCTCCGCTTACCGCGGCCGCCGTCGGAGGTGCTTGCCGCCATTCGTCCCGTATGCCTTGCTCATGCCTCCCGTACGCGGGCTGAGCGAGCCGGCTGCGGGCCGATGGAGGTCGTGCGTGCGGGGCCGGGGATCGGGCGGAAGCGGCTCCAACCGCCGGCCGGGGCGCGCGTCACGACCCCAGGCTCCCCGTCGGGAACCCGCTCGGGAGCTTGCCGCCCTCGGCCTTGGTGTACGTCTCCGTGCCGATGCCGCCCTCCCACGTCACCTTCATGCTGCTGGAGTTGACGGAGTCGACCATGCCGGTGCTGCGGCTCTTGCTGCCGCCGGTGCACTTGAGGTGGATCATCTGCATGCCCGCCTCCTCGCCCGCGGTGCCGCTGCACACGGTCCCGCCCATCGCGAAGAGCCCGGCCTGCCTGCCGTTGATCACCAGGGCCACGGCCTTGCCGCCGGTCGTGGCCAGCCAGCTCCCCTCCAGCTTCCCGGCCTTCCCCGACTGGGACGTGGAGTCCCCGCCGTTGTCCGTGGAGGCCGAGGACGAGGACGCGCCGGGCGTGGCCGACGCGGCGTCGCCCGAGGCGCCGGAGTCGCTGGTGCAGCCCGTCAGCAAGAGCGCGGCCGCACAGCCCGCGGCCGCGAGTGTGACGCGGGCCTGCCGACGCGTGACTTGGGTCGCCGTGGTCACTGAAGTCTCCCAGGGGTGCCGATGACGTCATGGGGACGGCCGCTGGCAAGCTACCAGGACATCGGCGACGCCCCATAGGTAGGAGATCTCCTACGTTTGACGAGTAGGAGATCTCCTACCTAATGTGCGTCCATGACCATCACGCACGCTTCCTTCGTCACCCTCCCCGTCACCGACCAGGACCGCGCTCTGCGCTTCTACACCGAGGTCCTCGGGTTCCAGGTCACCGCGGACCTGGACGTGCCCCAGGGGCGCTGGCTCCAGGTCGCCCCCGAGGGCGCCCAGACCGTCTTCACGCTCTCCGGGCCGGGAATGGGCGATTTCGAGCCCGGCAGTGCCCGGGGGATCATGTTGGTCACGACCGATGTCCACGCCGACTGCGCCCGTCTGGCCGAGGCGGGTGTCTCCGTGCAGGGCCCGGACGACCTCCCCTGGGGCCGGATGGCGTCCTTCCGGGACCCGGACGGCAACGGTCTGATGCTGCTGACGGAGGCTCACGGATAGGAAGACCGCCATGACCACCCCCGGGGCCGGGGCGGGCACCGCCGCCGAGGACCGCGTCTTCGCCGCGCTCGCCAACGGCACGCGCCGCGAGGTGCTGCGCCTGCTGCGGGAGAAGGGGCCGCAGCCCGTCCAGGACCTGGCCGACCACTTCGCCATGCGCCGCCCGAGTCTGTCGGAGCACCTGAAGGTGCTGCGCGAGGCCGGTCTCGTCGCCGAGCATCGCTCCGGCCGGCAGCGCATCTACCGCCTTCAGGCCGCGCCGCTCGCCGAGGTGCAGGACTGGCTCCATCCGTACGAGCGGTTCTGGCGCGAGGCGCTGAAGGACCTCGGCGATCTGCTCGACCGCATGCCCGACGATGACCAGCCATGAACACCGCAGACGACGATCTCACCACCGTCCGTGTCGAGCAGTTCCTGCCGCACCCGCCCGCCAAGGTCTGGCGTGCGCTCACCGAGCCCGCCCTGCTCGCCCAGTGGCAGATGCCCGGCAGCGAGAACTTCCGGCTCGAGGTCGGTCACCGCTACACGATGACCTCGGTGCCGCGGCCCAATGCGCGCTTCTCCGGCACCGTCGAGGTGCGGGTTCTCGCCTACGAGCCCGAACGGATGCTGCGCGTCCGCTGGGCCGACGCCGATCCCGCCAACCCCGCGGACTGGACCATCACATGGACATTGGAACAGGAAGGCCGTGGAACGCGTCTCTTCCTAGTGCACGAAGGGTTCGACCCGGACGACCCGGCACAGATGATGGCGCGGAAGATCATGCACGGGGGCTGGAGCTCGCATGTGATGCGAGCTCTGGGGCAGACGCTTGACCGACTGTAACCAGAGCACAGTCGTGGCGTAGTCAAGGAACTGTAAAAGCTGTAACCGCAGGACCACCCCGCGTGCACGTGCATCTGCTCCTGCATCTGCACGTGAACGGGGTTATGATCCGGGGCAGTTGACCGCTGTATCAATGGCCATACCAGCCACTGCACCACCCGGGGAGCGACCTGTGGACCACGACGTGTGCGACGTGGACGACGTGTACAACGGCATGGCTGCGACGGAGCTGGAGGGAGTGGCCTGGCAGAAGAGCCGGCACAGCAACTCCCAGGGGTCATGCGTCGAGTTCGCCCGGCTGCCCGGGGGAGAGGTGGCGGTGCGCAACTCGCGCTTCCCCGACGGGCCCGCGCTGGTCTACACCCGCGCGGAGATCCAGGCGATGCTGCTGGGCATCAAGGACGGCGAGTTCGACCATCTGATCGCGTGACACGCCGGACCGGCGTGCACCCCGGGTGGATCACGGGAGCGGTCGACGTCTCCCGTCGCGACAGGGCCGGTTCAGTGGTGCGTCGAAGCACGCGCGTACGCAGCAAGCCGACGCCTGCGGCGACTTGCTGCGCCGCAGGCGTGCAACACGCGTAGAACCCGGGCATCCGAAAGCGCCGCGGGACATCACTCAGGGCACACCTGTGCCGGTGACAGCCGGAACAGCGCCCAGACCACCTTGCCGCTCAGTGTGCCCGCCAGCGGGTGCCAGCCCCAGCTGTCGGCGAACGACTCGACGAGGAACAGCCCGCGGCCCGACTCGGCCGAGAAGTCCTCCGAGTCGCCGGCGACCGGACTGTCATGGCTGGGGTCGCGCACGGCGCACACCAGGCGCGTGGTCCAGCGCATCAGGTGCAGTCGTACCGGCGGGTCCTGCTCGCCCGCACGCACGGCGGAGGCCGGCAGGGCATGGCGCAGGGCGTTGGTCACGAGTTCGGAGACCACCAGGCAGACGTCGTCGAAACGCTCGCCCACATCCCATTGTCCGAGCGTGGCCCTGGTGAACCGCCGTGCCTCGCGCACCGCTTCGAGGCGGGCGGGCAGGGCGCAGGAGGCGGCGCTGGACACGGCCGCGGGATCGAGCGGCGGAAGTCCCTGCCGTAAGGGCTCGAGCATGGTCGATCCATTCGTCCCCATGCGAGGCACTCCCGGGTGTTCGCGGTCGTGGCGATGCAGCGGTGGCGCGCAACCATGGTTTCGGATGAGCCAAGCAGATGCAAGGGCAGATGCACGTGCACGCGCCGGAATTGGCCGCTCCTGTACGGCTTTCCCCTTATTTCTTCAGTCACTTTCTTCCCTCTTGCTTGCCCTCTCTCCTCTCCCCCTGCGCCTCATCTTTGTCTTCTTTCCATTTCTGTAACCGCACGAGTACAGCTCGGAGTGGTTTAGTGGCAGACTGCGCGATCTGAAGGACGTTGGGGAGGCTGACGAAGTGAGCGCTGGGGACTCGAGCGGTTCGGTGGTGCGGCGCATTCTGCTGGGATCCCACCTCAGGCGCCTGCGGGAGGCACGCGGCATCACCAGGGAGCAGGCCGGCTACTCGATCCGCGCCTCCGAGTCGAAGATCAGCCGCATGGAGTTGGGACGGGTGAGCTTCAAGACGCGGGATGTCGAGGACCTGTTGACGTTGTACGGGATCACCGACGAGGTCGAACGCACGTCCCTGCTCTCCCTCGCGAAGGAGGCCAACGTCGCGGGGTGGTGGCACAGTTACTCGGACGTGCTGCCCAACTGGTTCCCTACGTACGTCGGCCTCGAGGGTGCGGCGCATCTGATCCGGTCCTACGAGGTCCAGTTCGTGCACGGCCTGCTGCAGACCGAGGCGTACGCGCACGCGGTGGTCTCCCGGGGGATGAAGGGCGCGAGCACCGAGGACATCGACCGCCGGGTGGCGCTGCGCCTGGAGCGGCAGAAGTACCTCGTGTCGGAGAACGCCCCGCAGTTCCACGTCGTCCTCGACGAGGCGGCCCTGCGCCGCCCCTACGGCGACCGGCAGGTGATGCGCGGCCAGCTTCAGCATCTGATCGACATCTCCGAGCGCCCCAACGTACGGCTGCAGGTCATGCCGTTCAGCTTCGGCGGGCACTCGGGTGAGAGCGGCTCCTTCACCATTCTCAGCTTCTCCGAGTCCGACCTGTCCGACGTGGTGTACATGGAACAGCTCACCAGCGCGCTCTACCTGGACAAACGCGAGGACGTGACCCAGTACGAGGCCGCGATGAAGGAGCTGCAGCAGGACAGCCCCGGCCCGGACGAAAGCCGCGATCTGCTGCGGGGACTGCTCCAGCTTTCCTGAAAGCCCTACCGGGAGTATCCCCAGGAGCCCTCCAACTCCCGGCAGCCACAAGTACGATGACGCCCGATCAGGCCGTGACGTGAGCGCGGGTGCGGAAACGGGTGTCTGCTTCGGCTGCAAAGGGATTGAGGGATCACATGTCGTCGTCCTACTTCACCGATCTGGCTCGGCAGTACATCGGCGGTGAGTGGCGCCCGGGCACCGGCTCCTGGGACATCATCGACTTCAACCCGTACGACGGCGAGAAGCTGGCGTCGATCACGATAGCCACGGTCGAAGAGGTCGACGAGGCCTACCGGGCCGCCGCGGCCGCGCAGAAGGAGTGGGCCGCCACCAACCCCTACGCACGCCGCGCGGTGTTCGAGAAGGCGCTCGGGCTCCTTCAGGAGCGCGAGGCCGAGATCACCGAGGCGATCATCGCCGAGCTGGGCGGCACCCGGCTGAAGGCCGCCTTCGAGCTGCACCTCGCCAAGGAGTTCCTGCGCGAGTCGATCCAGCTGGTGCTGCGCCCCGAGGGCAAGATCCTCCCCTCGCCCGTCGACAGCAAGGAGAACCGTCTCTACCGCGTGCCCGTCGGCGTCGTCGGCGTGATCAGCCCGTTCAACTTCCCGTTCCTGCTGGCGATCAAGTCGGTCGCCCCTGCGCTCGCGCTCGGCAACGGCGTCGTCCTCAAGCCGCATCAGGACACGCCGGTCGTCGGCGGCTCCCTGGTCGCCAGGATCTTCGAGGACGCGGGGCTCCCGGGCGGACTGCTCAACGTGGTGATCACCGACATAGCGGAGATAGGCGACGCGTTCCTCGAGCACCCGATCCCGAAGGTGATCTCCTTCACCGGCTCCGACAAGGTCGGCCGCCATGTCGCGACCGTCTGCGCCGCCCACTTCAAGCGCTCGGTCCTGGAACTCGGCGGCAACAGCGCGCTGGTGGTCCTGGACGACGCGGACGTCGACTACGCGGTCGACGCGGCCGTCTTCAGCCGGTACGTGCACCAGGGCCAGGTCTGCATGGCCGCCAACCGCGTCCTGGTGGACCGCTCGCTGCTTGCGGAGTTCACCGAGAAGTTCGTCGCCAAGGTGAAGTCGCTGAAGGCGGGCGACCCGCGCGACGCGGAGACCGTCATCGGGCCGGTCATCAACTCCTCGCAGGCGGACGCGATCACCGGTGTGGTGCAGCAGGCGATCGCCGAGGGGGCCACGGCGCTGGTGCACGGCGCGACCACCGACAACCTGGTCGAGCCGACCGTCCTCACGGACGTCCCCGCCGGCTCCCCCATCCTGCGGCAGGAGATCTTCGGCCCGGTCGCGCTGCTCATCCCCTTCGACGGCGAGGAGGAGGCGGTCCGCCTCGTCAACGACACCCCGTACGGCCTCAGCGGCGCCGTCCACACCGCCGACGTCGAGCGCGGTGTCGCCTTCGCGCAGCAGATCGACACGGGCATGTTCCACGTGAACGACGGCACGGTCCACGACGAGCCGCTGGTCCCGTTCGGCGGCGAGAAGAACTCGGGCATCGGCCGTTTGAACGGCGAGACGACGCTGGACGCCTTCACCACGCTGAAGTGGATCTCGATCCAGCACGGGCGGAGCGCGTTCCCTTTCTAGTCTCCGCGTAAGCGGCGGGCCCTTGCGGACAGAAGCTGACCGCAAGGGCCCGTAGCGTCTCAGGTGTCAGGGAGAACCGGATCGACGAAAGGCGGCAGCCATGGTCACGCACGTACGAGCCGAGGCGCAGGGAGACGAGCGGGGGGCGCTCCTGTCGTTCGTGGAGGAGCAGCGCGGCGGGATCCGCCGGGCGGTGCTGGGGCTGACCGAGGAGCAGGCCAGGACCCGCCCGAGCGCCAGTGAGCTGTCCCTGGGAGGCCTGCTGAAGCATGTCGTCGAGGTCGAACAGACCTGGATCGCCCGGGCCAAGGGGGAGCCCCCCGCGGTCAAGCGGGACGAGTCGAACTGGCACGAGTGCTTCCAGCTCCTCGACGGCGAGACGGTTGCCTCGCAGCTCGCGTACTGGGAGGAGGTCGCGGCCGGGACCGAGGCGTTCATCCGCGCCGTGCCGAGCCTCGACGACACCTTCCCGCTGCCGAACGACCCCTGGTTCCCGCCGGACGAGCGGGTCTCCATGCGCTGGGTGATGCTCCACCTGATCCGCGAGACGGCCCGGCACGCGGGGCACGCGGACATCCTCCGGGAGTCCCTCGACGGGAAGACGGCGTTCGAACTGGTGGCCCTGGCACAGGCGGGGTGAGCCGGGCCGGCCGGCGGCGGATCAGTGGTGGAAGCCCGTGGCCGCCTCCTTGTCACGGGTCAGCGGGTACGGCTGGCGCCTGAGTTCGGGCAACAGGCGGGTCAGGTCCTCGAGGAACAGGTCCGCGAGGTCCGTCGAGAAGCCGTTGCGGCACACGACGCGCAGGACGGACAGGTCCTGCCGGTTGGCGGGGAAGGTGTACGCGGGCACCAGCCAGCCGTACTCGCGCAGCCGCCGCGAGACGTCGAAGACGTCGTACGCCTCCACGTCCGGTGCCGTCGTGAAGGCGAACACCGGCAGCTCGTCGCCACGGGTGAGGAGCCGGAAGTCGCCGAGCGACTCCACCCGCTCGGCGAGGCCCCGCGCCACGTTCCGCGTGGTCTGCTGGACCGCCCGGTACCCTTCCCGGCCCAGCCGCAGGAACGTGTAGTACTGCGCGGCCACCTGGGCCCCGGGCCGGGAGAAGTTCAGCGCGAAGGTCGGCATGTCGCCGCCCAGGTAGTTGACGCGGAAGACGAGTTCCTCCGGCAGGGCCTCGTCGTCCCGCCACAGCGCCCAGCCCACGCCCGGGTAGACCAACCCGTACTTGTGCCCCGAGGTGTTGATCGACGCGACCCTCGGCAGCCGGAAGTCCCACACGAGGTCCTCGTCGAGAAACGGCGCGATCATGGCCCCGGAAGCACCGTCCACATGCACGGGGACGTCCAGACCGGTGCGCTCCTGGAGGGCGTCCAGAGCCGCGCACAGCTCCGCGATCGGCTCGTAGGATCCGTCGAAGGTGGAGCCGAGGATGCCGACGACCCCGATCGTGTTCTCGTCGCACAGGTCCGCCGCGGCCTGCGGATCGATGTGGAACCGGTCGCCCTCCATGGGCACCTGGCGCGCCTCGACCTCCCAGAAGTTGCAGAACTTCTCCCAGCAGACCTGTACGTTCACGCCCATCACCAGGTTCGGGCGGGCGTCCCTGGACGGGTAGCGGTCCGCGTTCCGCCGCGCCCAGCGCCGCTTCAGCGCCATCCCGGCGAGCATGCAGGCCTCGCTGGACCCGGTCGTCGAACAGCCGACGGCCGCCTCCGGGTCCGGCGCGTTCCACAGGTGGGCGAGCATCGCCACGCAGCGGCGCTCCATCTCGGCGGTGCGCGGGTACTCGTCCTTGTCGATCATGTTCTTGTCCCGGCACTCGTTCATCAGCACGCCGGCCTGGGGCTCCATCCAGGTGGTGACGAAGGTGGCGAGGTTCAGCCGCGAGTTGCCGTCCAGCATCAGTTCGTCGTGGACCAGTTGGTAGGCGGTCGTGGGCAGCATCGGGCCCGCGGGCAACCGGTGCCTGGGCGGCGCCTCGGTCATCTCGACGACCGGATTGGCCTCCCCGTAGAAGGGGTTCATCGACCTCGGGCGCTCGTCGGGCTTCCCCGGGCCAGTGTGGAGCGGCATGGCGTCGCGTCTCCCATCGCGTAGGCGGAGCCGGTGACGCGTCGGTTTCCTCGTCGCCGGTCTCGATGGTTCAACGAATCATGGTTCCGTCCGCGCGCAGGTGTATCCCCTTGCACCTCACGCGACGTGAGGGCCGAGGCTGGGGCACGTACCCAGAAGGGAGCGGAAGTGAGCTACTCGGTGGGCCAGGTGGCCGGCTTCGCCGGTGTGACCGTGCGCACGCTGCACCACTACGACGAGATCGGCCTTCTCACACCCAGTGAGCGCACGTACGCCGGTCACCGGCGCTACAGCGACGCCGACCTCGGCCGGCTGCAGCAGATCATGTTCTACCGAGAACTCGGCTTCCCGCTCGACGAGGTCGCCGCCCTGCTCGACGACCCGGACACGGACCCGCAGGAGCACCTGCGGCGCCAGCACGCGCTGCTGACGGACCGGATCGAGAAACTGCGGAAGATGGCGGCAGCCGTGGAGCACGCCATGGAGGCACACAAGATGGGGATCAACCTCACGCCCGATGAGAGGTTCGAGGTCTTCGGGGACAAGGACCCGGAGCAGTACGCCGAGGAGGCCGAGCAGCGCTGGGGCGGTACGGAGGCGTACGCCGAGTCGCAGCGCCGCGCCGCCCGTTACAGCAAGGACGACTGGAAGCGCATCAAGGCCGAGGTCGACGCCTGGGAGGAGCGCTACGTCGCCCTGATGACCGCCGGGGAACCGCCCACCGGCGAGCGCGCGATGGAACTGGCCGAGGAACACCGTCAGCACATCAGCAGGTGGTACTTCGAGGTCCGTTACGAGATGCACCGGTGTTTCGCGGAGATGTACATCTCCGACGAGCGCTTCAAGGCGTACTACGACTCCATGCGCCCCGGCCTCGCCGAGCACCTCAGGGACGCGATCGTGGCGAACGCGGCCCGCCACGAGGGCTGAGCGGACAAGGGGGATGAGGGGGCGGCACAGCTGTGACCCAGTTCCCGCACAGTGCATTGCGGGGACACCGGGGGAACCTGCCGGGGACACTGTGCGTTGATAGCTTTGTCCGGCCAGTGCCTGCGTGACGGCCGCCCCAGGACGCCGCACGTACGTCCCCTCACCCCTCAGGAGCCCGGAACCGTGATGTCGCTTGCCCTCGGACCGAGCTGGCTGGATCCGAATCACCTGCTCGACACCTTCGGCATCTGGGGTCTGCTCCTGGTGGTCTTCGCCGAGTCGGGCCTGCTCATCGGCTTCTTCCTGCCGGGTGACTCGCTGCTGTTCACCTGCGGCCTGCTGATCACCGCGGGGACGATGAAGTTCCCGCTGTGGGGGGCGATCGGCCTGATCTGCCTCGCCGCGATCCTGGGCGACCAGGCGGGCTACATGTTCGGCAAGAAGGTCGGCCCGTCGCTCTTCAGGCGCCCGGACTCCCGCCTCTTCAAGCAGGAGAACGTCGCCAAGGCGCACGAGTTCTTCGAGAAGCACGGTCCGAAGTCCCTGGTGCTGGCCCGTTTCGTGCCCGTCGTGCGCACGTTCACGCCGATCATCGCCGGCGTCAGCGGCATGAAGTACCGCTCGTTCCTGGTGTTCAACGTCATCGGCGGCGTCCTGTGGGGCGCGGGCGTCACGCTGCTGGGCTCCTGGCTGGGCAACGTGGCGTTCGTCCACAAGAACATCGAGCTGATCCTGATCCTGATCGTCTTCGTCTCGGTGATCCCGATCATCATCGAGTTCCTGCGGGCGCGTTCCCAGGCGAAGAAGAGCGCGCCGCAACCGCAGCCCCAACCCCAGGCCCAGGCCCAGAATCAGTCCCGGCCCCCGGTCATGGACGACGCGACGACCCAACTGCGCCGCATCTCCGCCGACCGCCAGTACCCGCAGCAGTACGGCAACCAGAACCAGAACCAGAATCAAAACCAGGGCTCGGGCTACGACTACCAGCAGTACCCGCAGCAGCAGTACGCCCAGGACCAGTACGCCCAGCAGCAGTACCCCGAGGAGCAGTACCCCCAGCAGTACGGGCAGCAGGTGCCGCAGGAGTACCAGCAGCCGCAGCAGCAGTACCCGTACAACCAGGGCTACTAGGGGCGCGCGCCTTCCCTGGGGCTCATCACCCGGCGGTGCTCAGAACCCTCGAGTCCGCTTGGCGGCCCGGCGCCCCCCGGCGGACCCGAACCGCAGGAACAGCCGGGAGATCTCCGACCCCAGGTTCACCCCGATCGCGATGGCCATCGCCAGAGAAACGGCGTTGGCCAACGACACCAGTCCCTTGTCGACGTTGTTCTGGGCGATCGACAGCAGCCCGAAATACGTGGCGGAGCCCGGCAGCAGCGGCCCGATCGCCGCGGTCGTGTACGGCAGCGCGGACGCGAACCGGTAGCGCGACAGCAACTGCCCGAACAGTCCCACCAGCCCGGCCGCGACGGCCGTGGAGGCGACCGGCGACAGCCCGCCCGGGTAGTGCAGCGCCCCGTACACGCTCCACGCGACGCCGCCGTTGAGGGTCACCCACAGCACGGTGGACCGTTCCTGCTGGAGCAGTACGGCGAAGGTCAGCGACAGCAGCATCGACGCCACGATCTGGACGACCGGCCGCTCGGCGAGGTGCAGGGCCGCGTTCGGGTCGAGTTCGGCGCCCAGCTTCACCCCGAAGTAGAGGACCACCAGGACGCCGGCGACGATGCCCACGAAGAAGTACATGACCTCCAGCAGGCGCGCCGCGGCGGTGATGTAGAAGCCGGTCAGCCCGTCCTGCACGCCCGCGACCAGGGCTCGGCCGGGCAGCAGCGCGAACAGCCCACCGGTGATCACCGCGGAGGCGGCCACCGGCACATGGGCCAGCGTGAGCGCGACACCGATCGCGGCCGGCGGCATCGCGGCCACCAAGAACTGGTAGAACTCCGGCAGCCCGCGGCCCGCGCACAGCCACGCGAGCCGGTCGCCGAGCATGGCGCCCAGCGCGGCCGCGACGAACACGATCGGATCTCCGCCGACGAGCATGGAGGCCGCACCGGCGAGCAGCCCGCTGGCCCCGGTCAGCGCCCAGCCGGGGTAGGGGTGCCGGTTGCGGCGGATCTCCGCGAGCCGCCGGTAGGCGTCCTCCAGGGAGATCGAGGTCTCCGGATCGGTGAGGTCGTCCACGAGCCGGAACACGGCCTGAAGGCGGGTGTAGTCGGTGCCCCGGCGACGTACCGTCCGCGAGGCCGACACGGGGTCGTCCACCAGGGACGGCTGGTAGGAGATCGACAGCAGGGTGAAGGTGACGTTCGGCTCGCAGCGGTCGAGGCCGTAGGACCGGCAGACCGCGAACATCGCCGCCTCCACGTCCTCGGCGCCCTCGCCGCCCGCCAGCAGCAGTTCGCCGATGCGGAGGGTCAGGTCCAGCACCCGCGGCACGGCGGGACCCGACTCGCCGATCTTCTGCACGGGCTCCGGCGCGGGCCGCTCGGTCACCGGCATACGCAGCATCGCGCGCATCCGGTCCTGCCAGGGCGCCTCCTTGGTGAGCCGCACCGCGGGAATCCCGGAGGGTGGCGTGAAGGCCGCCGGAGCGCTGCGGGCGCTGTACGTGCTCGGCGGGCTGAATGCGGACCCGTCCGGCTCGGCGGTGGGCGGCTGCGGGACCTGGAGGCCCTCCGGGAGGGCGAACTCCGACGTGGCCTCGGAGTCGGCGCCGGCCGCGGGGACGTCCAGGCCCTCGGGGATCGCGAACTCCGACGTCGTGGACGACTCGCCGCCGACCGCCGCCGGCGCGCCCACGCTCGCGGGGACGGGGAAGGCCAGGGTCGTGGCGGACTCGCTCCCGACATGCCCGTCGGGCGCGAACACGCCCCTCGCCTCGTCCGACCGCGGCTTGCGGCCCACCCCGTCCGGCTCCGCCACCTGCTTGTGCCTTGCCCTTCCGTGCGCGTGTGTCCCGTGGGTACCTCCCGTGCGCCCCAGTATGCGCACCTACGCCAGCGGGCCGCGTCACCCGGAAGGGTCACGCGGCCCGCTGGAGGTCGGGAGGGGTCAGTGACCGCCGTGCTCCTTGAACCGCTTGAACGAGCGCTCGATCTCGGCCTCGGCGTCCGTGCGGCCCACCCAGTCGGCGCCCTCGACGGACTTGCCGGGCTCCAGGTCCTTGTAGACCTCGAAGAAGTGCTGGATCTCCAGGCGGTCGAACTCGGAGACGTGGTGGATGTCCCGCAGGTGCTCCACGCGCGGGTCGGACGCGGGCACGCACAGCACCTTGTCGTCGCCGCCCGCCTCGTCCGTCATCCGGAACATGCCGATGGCGCGGCACTTGATGAGGCAGCCGGGGAAGGTGGGCTCCTCCAGGATGACCAGAGCGTCCAGCGGGTCGCCGTCCTCACCCAGGGTGTTCTCCACGAAGCCGTAGTCGGCCGGGTAGCTGGTCGAGGTGAAGAGTCGACGGTCGAGGCGGATACGACCGGTCTCGTGGTCCACCTCGTACTTGTTCCGCGAACCCTTCGGGATCTCGATCGTGACGTCGAACTCCACCGGTGGCTCCTCCATGATCAGCACATAGTTCTGGTGGTTAAGTGTCCCTCACGCATGAGTGTGATCGCGAAAGGGGCTGGTGGTCGTGCCGGAGCTGGGTCCTTGGCGGGCCGCGGGACCACGTTTGGCACGGGTCGCGCAGGCCGTGAAACCGCATCTCACGCGCATGGCCCAGGCCGTGGAACCCCGCGCCCGGCGGATCACCGCAACCGCCCGACCCGGTGTGACACGAATCACGGGGGTGGCGAAACCGCACGTCGCGCGGGTCGCGCGCACCGTACGCCCGCCCTACGGGCGGCTGTCGACCCCGCAGCTGGCGGCCGTCGCCGCCACCGTGGGCCTCGCGCTCGCGGCCGGCGCCGTGACCGCCGCCGGTCCCTGGGACTCCTCCGGCCAGCGTACGGCCGAGCGCGACCTCGCCGCAGCGTGGGACCGCCGGGGTGGCACAGATCACGGGGCCGGTACGGCGGCGGTCGCGCCCGCCCCCGCCCCGAGCGCCGCTTCCGTGCTCGTCGCCCTCGGTGGCGCCACCACCAAGTCCGCCCCCGAGGACAAGCCCCTCGCCGCCGTACTCGACCCGCTCCTGCGCGACCCCTCCCTCGGCACCCGGCGCAGCGCCGCGGTCGTCGACGTGGCCACCGGGAAGCGCCTGTACGCCAAGGGCGTGGACGACGCGCTGACCCCCGCATCGACCACGAAGATCGCCACGGCCGTCGCCGCGCTCTCCGCGGCGGGCGCCGACCACCGCTTCACCACGCGCGCGGTGCTGGAGCCCGGCGGTGACCACCTGGTCCTGGTCGGCGGCGGCGACCCGACGCTGACCGCCCGCAAGCAGACCGGGGGCTGGGCGAGCCTGCGCACCCTGGCCGACGACACCGCCGCCGCCCTGAAGAGGCGCCACCTGACCTCGGTGACCCTCTCGTACGACACCTCCCTGTTCACGGGCCCGGCCCTGCACCCCATCGGGGTCAACGACAACCTGGCCCCGGTCACGGCCCTGATGGCCGACGAGGGCCGCACGGACGACACCTCCAGCGGGCCGGCCCCGCGCGGCACGGATCCGGCGGCCGACGCGGCCCGCACGTTCGCCCGACTGCTCCAGGGCCACGGCGTCAAGACCTCGCAGCCCGGCCCGGCGAAGGCGACGGCGCGCGCGGAGGCGCTGGCCTCCGTCCAGTCGCCGCCCCTGTCCGCCGTCGTCGAGCGGATGCTCACCAACAGCGACAACGACATCGCCGAGGCCCTCGCCCGCCAGACCGCCCTCGCCACCGGCGGCAGCCCGAGCTTCGACGGGGGCGCGGCGGCGATCTCCGCCCAGTTGAAGAAGCTGGGCCTGCCGGTCGGCGGCTCGCAGTTCCACGACGGCAGCGGCCTCGACCGCGACGACAAGCTCACCGCGGACGTGCTGACGGCCCTGCTGGCGACCGCCGCCTCCCCGTCCCACCCCGAGCTGCGCGCCGTCCTCACGGGTCTGCCGGTGGCGGGTTTCACGGGCACCCTCAGCGACCGCTACGCGGACGCCGCCGAACACTCCGGCGTGGGCCTCGTACGCGCCAAGACGGGCTCCCTGACCGGCATCAACACGCTCGCCGGGACGGTGGTCGACGCGGACGGCCACCTCCTGGCGTTCGCGTTCCTGACGGAAGGATCGATGGACCAGACGACGGCGCGAACGGCCCTGGACCACACGGCAGCGACCCTGGCGTCCTGCGGCTGCCGCTGAAGACCGCTGTGGGCGGTCGTCCTACAGCTCGGGGGAGGGTGGGCACAGCCCACACCACCGGGCACAGCCCGGCCAAGACTCCAGCCCCGGCCGAGCTCTTTCGACCCTGCCCCCAGCGGCAGCGCTCACGTACCGTTGACACATGACGAGCATCGGTGGTGCCGGATCTCCTGGGATGGTCGACTGGAATCTCGCGGTGGCGACCGCGACCCGGCTCGTGCGGCCGGGCCCCGAAGTGAGCCGCGACGAGGCCCGGGCCGTCGTCGCCGAGCTGCGCCGCCACGCGAAGGCCTCGGAGGAACACGTCCGGGGCTTTACTCGTATGGGTGAAGAGGGTGTGCACGACACCCCGGTCCTCGTCGTCGACCGCCCCGGCTGGGTCCGGGCGAACGTCGCCGGGTTCCGGGAGATCCTCAAGCCCCTCCTCGACAAGATGTCGCAGCGCCGCGGCAGCACGCCCGGCGGGGCCGTCCTCGGCGCCGTCGGCGGCAAGGTCACCGGCGTGGAAGTGGGCATGCTGCTGTCGTTCCTCTCCAGCCGCGTGCTCGGACAGTACGAGACCTTCGCCCCGCCCACCCGCGAGCTGCCCGCGGGCGAGAACGGCGGCGGCCGTCTGCTCCTGGTCGCGCCGAACATCGTCCACGTCGAGCGCGAGCTGGACGTGGACCCGCACGACTTCCGCCTCTGGGTCTGTCTGCACGAGGAGACGCACCGCACGCAGTTCACCGCGGTGCCCTGGCTGCGTGACCACCTGGAGGGCGAGATCCAGGCGTTCCTGGGGGAGACCGACATCGATCCCATGACCGTCCTCGAGCGCATCAGGGAGGCCGTCCAGTCGCTCGCCGGGGGCCGGCCGGAGGGCGAGGAGGGCGACGACGGCCACTCCCTCGTGGAACTCGTGCAGACTCCCGCCCAACGGGAGATCCTCGCCCGGCTCACCGCGGTGATGTCGCTCCTGGAGGGACACGCCGACTTCGTGATGGACGGCGTCGGACCGGAGGTCGTGCCGAGCGTCGCCGAGATCCGCGAGAAGTTCCAGCAGCGCCGCGCCAGGGGCGCCTCCCGTCTGGACCTGGCGCTTCGCAAGCTGCTGGGCCTGGACGCCAAGCTCAGGCAGTACCGCGATGGCGAGCGGTTCGTGCGGGCGGTCGTCGAGCAGGTCGGCATGGACGGCTTCAACCGTGTGTGGACCTCCCCGAACACCCTCCCGACCAAGGCGGAGATCGCCAAACCGGCGGACTGGGTCGCACGGGTGCACCGCAGGGCGGAATCGTGAACCCGGAGTGAGAGCCATGAATCCGGAGTGAAGTAATCCGGCCGTCGGCAGGTCAACGCTCCGCCAATCACCCTTCCGAGGGACCGTGAGCCTGGGACAGGCGTGCAATGCTCGGGGAACGGCCCGTTTCTGTCACCATCTACACACTCTGAGTGACCGGCTTCGGGCTCACCCCCCGACACAACTTCATGAAGGGAACCGGACATGGGTCCCCATCCCGCGGTCGCGGCGATACGCCTGGCGGTCCGCCGCGTCCTCCACGACATCCTGACCGAGCAGACCGCCGAGCGGCCGAGAGAGCACGTGACGATCGGCCGTCCGCCCCACGAGCGCCCGTCCGCGCCGCTCGTGCTCGTGGCGTGCTCGGGCGGCGCCGACTCCATGGCGCTCGCCTCCGCCCTCGCCTTCGAAGCACCCAAGCTCGGCATCTCCGCCGGCGGGATCACCGTCGACCACGGCCTGCAGCCCGGCTCCGACCTGCGCGCCGCCGAGGTCGTCCTGCGCCTGCGCGGACTGGGCCTGGACCCCGTCGAGTCCGTCGCCGTCACCGTCGGCCGTGGCGGAGGTCCCGAAGCCGCCGCCCGTGACGCACGCTACGCCGCCCTGGACGCCGCCGCAGACCGCCACGGCGCGACCGCGATCCTCCTCGGGCACACCCGCGACGACCAGGCCGAGACCGTCCTGCTGGGCCTCGCCCGCGGTTCCGGCACCCGCTCCCTGTCCGGGATGGCCGCGGTCTCGGGGTCCGGCGGCCGCTACCGCCGCCCCTTCCTCCACATCGACCGGCAGACCGCCCGCAAGGCCTGCATGACCCAGTCGCTGCCCGTCTGGGACGACCCGCACAACACCGACCCGGCCTACACCCGCTCCCGGCTCCGCCACGAGGGCCTGCCCGCCCTGGAGAAGGCGCTCGGCAAAGGCGTCGTCGAAGCCCTCGCCCGCACGGCGCAGCTCTCCCGCGACGACGCCGACGCCCTCGACGCCTGGGCCAGCCAGGCCGAGGCCTCCGTCCGCGACGCCTCCGGGCTCCTGGAGTGCGCCAAGCTCTACGCCCTGCCTCCCGCCGTCCGCCGCCGCATCCTGCGCCGAGCCGCCATCGAGGCGGGCGCCCCGGCCGGGTCCCTCTTCGCCCGGCACATCGAGGAGGTCGACCGGCTGATCACCGGCTGGCGGGGTCAGGGGGCCATCAATCTCCCGGGCAAAGTCGTCGCTCAGCGGCAGGGTGGCAGACTGGTGATTCGGCAAGGCTGAGAACACGCCCCCTGCGGGAGGCGCCCGGCCGCCCCTCGGGGGTCGGTCAGCCACGCGAGCGGGCCGAGGGGCGCGCCGCTGTCGCGAGGAAGAGCGCGGGCACGCCGCGGGCAGTAGTCGCCATGCGGCTGCCGCCGCGCGGGTGACCGGCCGCGGTCGGCCCTCGACGGCGGCACGGCGCCACACCGGACGCGCGCGAGCAATCGAAGCGGCGGGACGACCGAAAGTGATGCGGGTGGACGCGAAAGACATGGGTGCCGACCTCAAGCAGGTGCTCATCACCAAGGAAGAGATCGACGCGAAGCTGGCCGAGCTGGCCGCGAAGATCGACGCGGAGTACGCGGGCAAGGACCTGCTGATCGTCGGCGTTCTCAAGGGCGCGGTGATGGTCATGGCCGACCTCGCCCGGGCGCTGTCCACCCCCGTCACGATGGACTGGATGGCCGTGTCCTCCTACGGCGCGGGAACGCAGTCCTCCGGCGTCGTGCGGATCCTCAAGGACCTCGACACCGACATCAAGGGCAAGCACGTCCTGATCGTCGAGGACATCATCGACTCCGGGCTGACCCTGTCCTGGCTGATCTCCAACCTCGGCTCCCGCGAGCCCGAGTCGCTGAAGGTGTGCACGCTGCTGCGCAAGCCGGACGCCGCCAAGGTCGCCATCGACGTCGAATGGGTCGGATTCGACATCCCGAACGAATTTGTCGTGGGCTACGGTCTCGACTACGCGGAGAAGTACCGCAACCTCCCGTTCGTCGGTACTCTCGCGCCCCACGTCTACGGCGGCTGAACCCTCCGTGGCCCGGCGCTCCCGGCCGTCCGCGCGGCGGCCGGATCCCGGATTCCGGTCTTTGTAGGACGTTCGGGAACCACAACGGGTTTCGCGCCGTTGGAGATGCGTGGGCGGTATTGCCGGTAGTCCCCTGCGGCTGAGGGCGACGATCCTGGGGTACCGTCGGAAGAACTGTTTTTATCAAACTCACTATGGCAGGAGGGACGGGGCGGCACCGCTCCGTATGGATGGACGTGAAGCGATACTTCCGTGGGCCGGTCATGTGGATCGTGCTGGCCGTCCTTGCCGTGGTCGTGTTGATGCAGGTCGTCGGCTCTTCAGGCGGCTACAAAACGGTGGACACCGGCAAGGTCGTCCAGGCGATCAATGACAACAGGGTCGACTCGGCCAAGCTGACCACCGGCGACGAGCAGGTCATCAAGGTCTCGCTCAAGGACGGCGTCAAGGTCGACGGCAGCTCCAAGATCCAGGCGAGCTACATCGGCGACCAGGGCGCCCAGCTGGCCAACGCCCTGCAGGACAAGTACCAGAACAAGCAGATCCCGAAGGGCTACACGGTCTCGCCGTCCAAGCAGAACCCCTTCGTCGGCATCCTGCTCTCCCTGTTGCCCTTCGTCCTGATCGTGGTCGTCTTCCTGTTTCTGATGAACCAGATGCAGGGCGGCGGCTCCCGGGTGATGAACTTCGGCAAGTCGAAGGCGAAGCTCATCACCAAGGACACCCCCAAGACGACGTTCTCGGACGTCGCGGGTGCGGACGAGGCGGTCGAGGAGCTCCAGGAGATCAAGGAGTTCCTGCAGGAGCCGGCCAAGTTCCAGGCGGTCGGCGCGAAGATCCCCAAGGGCGTGCTGCTCTACGGCCCGCCCGGTACCGGTAAGACGCTGCTGGCGCGTGCCGTCGCCGGCGAGGCGGGTGTCCCGTTCTACTCGATCTCGGGTTCCGACTTCGTCGAGATGTTCGTCGGTGTCGGTGCCTCCCGGGTCCGTGACCTGTTCGAGCAGGCCAAGGCGAACGCCCCGGCGATCGTCTTCGTCGACGAGATCGACGCGGTCGGCCGCCACCGCGGCGCCGGCCTCGGCGGCGGTCACGACGAGCGCGAGCAGACCCTGAACCAGCTGCTCGTCGAGATGGACGGCTTCGACGTCAAGGGCGGCGTGATCCTCATCGCGGCCACCAACCGCCCCGACATCCTCGACCCGGCCCTCCTGCGCCCCGGCCGCTTCGACCGCCAGATCGCGGTCGACCGCCCGGACATGCAGGGCCGTCTGGAGATCCTCAAGGTCCACCAGAAGGGCAAGCCGGTCGCCCCGGACGTCGACCTGTCGGCCGTCGCCCGCCGCACCCCCGGCATGACCGGCGCCGACCTCGCCAACGTCCTGAACGAGGCCGCGCTGCTGACGGCCCGCAGCGACAAGAAGCTGGTCGACAACCGGATGCTGGACGAGGCGATCGACCGCGTGGTCGCGGGCCCGCAGAAGCGGACCCGGATCATGTCGGACAAGGAGAAGAAGATCACCGCGTACCACGAGGGCGGCCACGCCCTGGTCGCGGCGGCCTCGCCGAACTCCGACCCGGTCCACAAGATCACGATCCTGTCCCGCGGCCGCGCCCTCGGCTACACGATGGTCCTCCCGGACGAGGACAAGTACTCCACGACGCGCAACGAGATGCTGGACCAGCTGGCCTACATGCTGGGCGGCCGCGCGGCCGAGGAGCTCGTCTTCCACGACCCGACCACCGGTGCCGCCAACGACATCGAGAAGGCCACCAACCTGGCCCGCGCGATGGTCACGCAGTACGGCATGACCGAGCGCCTCGGTGCGATCAAGTTCGGCAGCGACGGCAGCGAGCCGTTCCTCGGCCGTGAGATGTCTCACCAGCGCGACTACTCGGAAGAGGTCGCCGCGCTGGTGGACGAGGAGGTCAAGAAGCTCATCGAGACGGCGCACAACGAGGCCTGGGAGATCCTGGTCGAGAACCGCGACGTCCTCGACAACCTGGTGCTCCAGCTGCTGGAGAAGGAGACCCTGGGCAAGGAGGAGATCGCCGAGATCTTCGCCCCGATCGTCAAGCGCCCGCCGCGGCCCGCCTGGACCGGCTCCTCGCGCCGCACGCCGTCCACCCGCCCGCCGGTGCTCTCCCCCAAGGAGCTGGCACTGACGAACGGGTCGAACGGCGCGACGCCGGCGATCGCGAACGCCGCGGAGTCCGTCACCTCCACGGAGGCGTCTCCGGAGGACCGCCGCGAGAGCTGAACAGGGGTCCCACCGGCCCCGGAATTTCGGCCGCGCCCCCCAGGGTTCTAGCCTGGGGGGCGCGGCCGGTTTTGGCAGGGCCGCGGATGAGACGCGCGACCCGTGCGCGTCACAGGCGCAGGAACGAGGCACCACATGACCGACCCGGTGACGCTGAACGGCGAGAGCACGATCGGCGAGTTCGACGAGAAGCGTGCGGAGAACGCCGTGAGGGAGCTGCTCATCGCGGTCGGGGAGGACCCGGACCGAGAGGGGCTGCGGGAGACCCCGGGCAGGGTGGCACGGGCGTACCGGGAACTTCTGGCCGGGCTCAGGCAGGAGCCCGAGGATGTACTGACGACGACGTTCGATCTGGGCCACGACGAGATGGTCCTGGTCAAGGACATCGAGATCGTCTCCCTCTGCGAGCACCACCTGCTGCCGTTCCACGGTGTCGCCCATGTCGGCTACATCCCGGCCGAGAGCGGAAAGATCACCGGACTGTCGAAGCTGGCGCGTCTCGTCGAGGTGTTCGCTCGCCGGCCGCAGGTGCAGGAACGACTCACCACGCAGATCGCCGACTCGCTCATGCGCATACTCGAGGCCCGGGGCGCCATCGTCGTCATCGAGGCCGAGCACATGTGCATGTCCGTGCGCGGCATCCGCAAGCCGGGCGCCAAGACGACGACGTCGGCCGTGCGCGGCCAGCTGCGGGACGCCACGACGCGCGCCGAGGCGATGAGCCTGATACTGGCGCGCTGACGGCGCTGACGGCGCTGACGGCGCTGACGGCGCTGACGGCGGTGACGGCGCTGACCGCGCTCAGCGCCGTCTATCAGGAGACGGGTGCCGCGTTGCCGTCGTGGTCGTCGTCCTCGGGGAGCTTGCAGACCCGCTCCAGGAACAGGGCGGCCGCTATGACCGCGATGCCCGCGACGACCGAGAAGCCCGCGTAGATGGCCTGGTCGCGGCGGGAGGGCAGGTCCAGGGAGCCCAGGAGGAAGACGCCCGTGCCCCCGTACATGCCGGCGACCAGGGACGCCACCAGGGCGCTGGCCTGGCCGAAGACCACCGCGCGGGCCGCCATCAGCGGGTCGACGCCCTTCGCGTCCTGGCGGCGCTCCCGCTGGGCCTTGAGGCGGGCGCGCAGGGAGAGCGCCGTGGCCAGCAGGACCACGGCGATCAGGGCGAGGACGACGGGCGCGGCCAGTGGGACCCGGGGCAGTGTGCCCACGGCGTCCCACAGGCGGGCGCCCGCCCAGGACAGCACTCCGGCCACCACGAACACCGCCACCAGCGTCCTGACGCGCAGCTCTTTCACGATGTCCCTTCGTCGGCCCGGCCGTCGGTCGCACGGGGCGGTGATCCGGGAGGCCCCGGCCCGGTAGACCTTAACGACTACTCGGGCAGCCGGAGTTCCAGGTCGGCGCGGGGCGTGATCCCGTGGCGGGCGACGGCGTCGAGCAGGTGTGCCACCGGGCCGCGGCCGGGCAGCTGGGCCTCGGGGTCGAGGTCGTGCCACGGCGCGAGGACGAAGGCCCGCTCGTGGGCGCGCGGGTGGGGCAGCGTGAGCACCGGGTCGTCGGAGACCACGTCGGCGTACGCGACGATGTCCACGTCCAACGTGCGCGCCCCCCAGCGCTCGTCGCGCACCCGGTGGAAGGCCTCCTCGACGGCGTGCGCCCGCTCCAGCAGGGAGGAGGGGGGCAGGGTCGTCTTCACGACGACCACCGCGTTGAAGTACGCCGGCTGGCTGCCGGGGGCCACGCCCCACGGCTCGGTCTCGTACACCGGCGAGACCGCCTTGACGCGGACGCCCGGCGTGTCCTCCAGAGCGTCTATCGCGCCCTGGAGGTTCTCCAGGCGGTTGCCCAGGTTCGAGCCGATGGAGATCACGGCCCGTTTCGGGTTCTGCAGGGTGGTGTCGGCGGCGTCCACTTTCTCCACGACGGAGGTGGGCACCGGCTGGACGGTCGGGTCGCTCTGACCCCCGGCGAAGAAGGCGCTCATACTCGGCTCCGGGTGATGGTGACGGTCACGTCGTCGAAGGGGACCGTGATCGGGGCGTCCGGCTTGTGGACGCAGACCTCGACCTCCTGGACCGGGGCGTGCTTCAGGCAGGACAGTGCGATGCGCTCCGCGAGCGTCTCGATGAGGTTCACGGGCTCCCCCTCGACCACGGCGACGACCTCCTCGGCCACCACGCCGTAGTGCACGGTCTTCGTCAGGTCGTCGTCGGTCGCGGCCGGCCGGGTGTCCACGCCCAAGACGAGATCGACGATGAAGGTCTGGCCCTCCTCGCGCTCCTTGGGGAACACGCCGTGGTGCCCGCGGGCCTTCAGGCCGCGCAGCGCGACACGATCCACGCGAATCACTCCTGCAATCGTCGGTAGCGGCCGATTCTCACCGGATGCGGACGGTACACCGGCCTCGAATGAATCTACCTGCGAGCACTGACACCGTCGGCCCACGGGGGCGCGCGCCGACGGCACCGGCGGGAGGGCTCATCGGGCGTTTCCCCTGGGGAACACGGTGGCTCATGACCGGGTAGCCGCCCATACCCGGGAGTAGGTGATTCCGACCACTTCAGGCCGCCTACCCACTCGCGCGGGCCGTCCACCCCTCAGACGGAGTCGTCCTCTCAGACGGAGTCGTCCTCCTCGTCGTCACTGGTTTCGGTCAGCACGGGGGAGGCGTGGTGCGACCAGAGCTTCCAGCCGTCGGACGTGCGGCGGAACACGTTCGTGGCGACCACGAGCTGACCGACGAGCGGGCCCGGCTCCTCGCCGCCGTCGGGGGACGGGCCGCCGCTGAGGATGTTCTCCGTGCACGTCACGAGGGCGGTGTCGCCGGTCACGGAGACATGGACGTCGGTGAGGAAGAACTGGATGTAGTCGGTGTTCGCCATGATCAGCGCGTACGACCGCAGGACCTCGCCGCGTCCGGTCAGGACGGGCCAGCCCGGGTGGACGCAGGAGACCACGCCGGTGTCGGCCGGGTCGTGGTACTCCTCGTCCACGCCCAGGTCGGCGGGGGCGAGCCAGAGCGAGGACAGCTCCTCGAAGTCCCCCCGCTCCATGGCCTCGTAGAAGGCCGTGTTGGCCAGTTCGACCTGTTCGACGTCCGTGTGGGCGGTGCTCACCGGGCTCCTTCGGGGGTTCCGGTCGTGCGTGCGTCCTCCAAGGCGCGGGCGACGCGTACGGCGTCCGCCGTCGCGCGCACCTCGTGCACGCGCACGGCCCAGGCGCCGGCGTGCGCGGCGAGTGCGGAGACGGCGGCCGTGGCGGCGTCGCGTTCCCGTGCGGGCGGGGGTGCGCCCTCGGGGCCGGCCAGGACGCGGCCGAGGAACCGTTTGCGGGAGGCGGCCACCAGGAGGGGGTGGCCGAGGCCGAGCAGGCGGTCCAGGCGGGCGAGCAGGGCCAGGTCGTGCTCGGCGTCCTTGGAGAAGCCGAGACCGGGGTCGACGACGATGCGGTCCGGGGCGATGCCGCCCTCGAGGACGGCCTCCACGCGCGCGTGCAGCTCGTCCACGACCTCGGTGACGACGTCCTCGTAGACGCCCTTGACGTTGCCGCCCTGCAGGAAGCCGCGCCAGTGCATGACCACGAAGGGGGCGCCCGTGGCCGCGACGACCGGGATCATCGTGGGGTCGGCGAGTCCGCCGCTGACGTCGTTGACGAGGGCGGCACCGGCGGCGAGGGCCTGCTCGGCGACACGGGCGCGCATGGTGTCGACAGAGACCGTGACGCCCTCGGAGGCGAGACCGCGCACGACGGGGATGACCCGCCTCAGCTCCTCGGCCTCGTCGACACGGGTGGCACCGGGGCGGGTGGACTCCCCGCCGACGTCGACGAGGTCGGCGCCCTCGGAGACCAGGTCGAGGCCGTGCTTGACGGCGACGGTGGTGTCGAACCAGCGGCCGCCGTCGGAGAAGGAGTCGGGGGTGACGTTGACGACCCCCATGACCGCACAGCGGTCCCACGCCGGAAGACCGGCCACGCGGCCCCGCCCACTCTTCGTGCTCATACGTTCAGCGTAGGCCCCCGGGGCCTGTCTTTCGGATCAGCTCGGCGTCAGGGGCGTGGCAAAGACAGGCCGAGCACCCGCACCCGCCTCCAGGGACGGGTGTCCGCCACGGTGGACCGGCTGCGGCCGGGCTCCGGGGACGGCCCGGTGAGGCCCCGGGGATCGGGGCCCCCACCGGGCCTGTTGGGGCTTGTCAGGCGCGGCTGGGGGTCCGTACCCCGCGTTCCGCCACGCCGTGCGCGCACGGGCGCGGGGCCCGGGACGTGCGGCGCAGGACGCGGGGGAGGGCCAGGTTCACGAAGCCCTCGGCCTGCATGACCGCGAAGCCGATGCGCGGCAGGTCGCGGGTGGAGGCGTACACCATGAAGCGCGGCTCCCAGCGAGGCTGGAACTTGGCGTTGAACTTGTACAGGGACTCGATCTGGAACCACCGGGAAAGGAAGACCAGCAGCCCCCGCCACGCCCGCAGCACGGGCCCCGCACCGATCTTCTCGCCGCGGGCCAGCGCCGAGCGGAACATCGCGAAGTTCAGCGAGACGTGCTCGATGCCGAACTTCGGGGCGGCCTGCAGCGCGGCCACGATCAGCAGTTCGTTCATGCCCGGGTCGGCCGAGCGGTCACGGCGCATCAGGTCCAGGGAGGCCCCGTCCGTGCCCCAGGGGACGAAGTGCAGGACGGCCTTGAGGTCGCCGTACGGTCCCGCCTCGGCGTCGGCCTTGTGGGCCGTCGCGATCAGGCAGTCACCGTCAGCCGGGTCCCCGACACGGCCGAGCGCCATGGAGAAACCGCGCTCGGTGTCCGTACCGCGCCAGTCCTCGGCCGCCCGTCGTATGCGCTCCAACTCGCCCTCGCCGAGGTCACGGATGCGCCGTACCCGGGTCTCGTAACCGGCGCGCTCGATGCGCTTCACCATCTGGCGCACGTTGCGCATCGCACGCCCGGAGAGGGAGAAATCCTTGACGTCCACCACCGCCTCGTCACCCAGTTCGAGGGCGTCCAGGCCGGTCTCGCGGGTCCACACCTCGCCGCCCGTCTCCGAGCAGCCCACGACCGCGGGCGTCCAGGAGTGAGCCCTGGCCTCGTCCATGAACCGCTCGATGGCGCCCGGCCAGGCCTCCACGTCGCCGATCGGGTCGCCGCTCGCCAGCATCACGCCCGACACGACGCGGTACGTCACCGCCGCCTTGCCGCTCGGTGAGAAGACGACCGCCTTGTCGCGGCGGAGTGCGAAGTGGCCGAGGGAGTCACGACTCCCGTGCTTGTCCAGCAGGGCGCGCAGCCGTTCCTCGTCCTCCTCGGTGAGCTGGGCGGCCGGGTGTTCGGGCCGGAAGGCCAGGTAGATCGTGGTGATCGCGGTGATGAGACCGAGCGCGCCGAGCGAGAAGCCCACCGTCCAGGAGGTGTTGCCGGTGTAGTCGACCGGGCCCTCGAAGCCGAACAGGCCGTACAGGACGTGCTCGAGGCGGTCGGACAGGCTCGGGTCGCCGACCATGCGGTGCGAGTGGACGCTGACGATGACCAGGCCCAGACCCACGGAACCGGCGCCCATGAGGATGAAGTTGGCCAGTGCGCGCCAGCGACTGCGCGGGTCGGGCAGGGCCGCGAACTCGCCTCGGTGGCGCAGCAGCGGCACCAGCAGCGCCACCGCGATGAGCACGCCGACGAGCGAGTGGCGGTAGACGTACTCCGACACGGCGCCCGCCGGAAGGAGCAGTACCGCGGCGCGCCACGCCCGGCGTTTGCGCCGGCGCAGCCCGTGGGCCAGGAGCAGCAGCAGGACGCCCGCGCTCAGGGACAGGGCCGCGGCGAAGGGTCCGAACGAGCCGGGCAGCACCTCGGCCATGCGGTGCATACGGCTGTGCCGGAAGCGCGGGAACACGCCCGCGGCGATGTCCAGGACTCCCACGAGGGTGCAGGCCCTGGCGATCAGCGTGGGGACGGCCTCCGGACGCGGGCCGCGGAGTATGCGCCGCACCACACGTGATCGCTCCGGAACCTCATCCGACTTTTCCCCATCTATCCTGACAGACATCGCATCCCGTAGTTCTGCGAGAGACCTTGAGCCCGGTGCCGATCGGGGCATCCGGCGACATTGCGCCCTCTAGGACGGTGTCTCGGGGAGAGAGGTTCACTCCCCATCACAAAGCTGGTTCAAAGCCGACGGAAAGTCCGGGGCAAGGGCCGGCGAAACCGCGGGGGCGGGCCCCGCGGCCGTATGGAAAGCGCAGGCAGGAAAGAGCCCATGGGTCTCACGAGCAACAAGGTGCTGGCGCTGGCGATCGTGTTCGCCGTGCTGCTGTTCTTCGGCACGGTGTGGTACTGGCCACGTCTGGCACGAAGGAACTGGCAGGCCGTCAGTGGACGGGTCGGTCTGCTGTTCGCCACCCAGTTGTCGATCTTCGCGTCCCTCGGGCTCTTCGCCAACCAGTCCTTCGGCTTCTACGCCAGCTGGTCCGATCTGTTCGGCCAGGACACGGGACAGGGTGTGGTCGTCGACAACGGCGCCACGGGAGCGAGCGGCGGAGCCGTCCAGGTGGTCGGCACCCAGACCGTGAACGTGGCGGGCGGCGGACAGCCGCAGATCGGCGGACAGATCCAGAGAATCACCATATTCGGCGCCAAGACCCATATCGCCACGCCGGCGTACGTCTACCTGCCGCCGGAGTACTTCCAGCCGCAGTTCCGCACGCGGTCGTTCCCGGTGGGCGTCGTCCTCACCGGCTACCCGGGTACGGCGGAGGCGCTCATCAAGGGGCTGAAGTATCCGCAGACGGCGCACGACCTTTCCAAGAGCGGCAAGATGCAGCCGATGATCCTGGTGATGCTGCGCCCGACCGTGGTACCGCCGCGGGACACGGAGTGCGTGGACATTCCGGGTGGGCCGCAGGTCGAGACCTTCTTCGCGAAGGACCTCCCCGACTCGATCAAGTCCCACTACAAGAGGGTGGGCGTCAGGCCCGCCGGCTGGGGCATCATCGGCGACTCCACGGGCGGCTACTGCGCGCTGAAGTTCGCGATGCACCACCCGGACGTCTATGCCGCCGCGGTGGGTCTGTCGCCGTACTTCAAGGCGCCGATCGACCCGACCACGGGCGACCTCTTCCACGGGAACAAGGATCTGCAGAACCGCGCCGACCTGATGTGGTACCTCAAGCACATGCCGGCGCCCAACACCTCACTGCTCGTCACGAGCAGCAAGCACGGCGAGTTCCACTACAAGGCCACGCTCAAGTTCATCCAGCAGGTGCGGGCCAACAAGGTGACCCGCATCTCGTCGCTCATCCTCGACAGCGGCGGCCACAACTTCAACACGTGGCTGCGGGAGATCCCGGGTTCGCTGCAGTGGCTGAGCGGGCGGCTCAGCGACCGCTGAGCGGGTGAATGGGTGGTATCTCCACAAGAATTCGCCGCCAATCCGGAGACGGCCGGCTCCCGGTTCCCTTTCGGGAGGGGAGCCGGGCCACGGTAACGAGCTTCCGGCCGCGCGATAAACGATCTTGAAGATCTGTCCCGGCGACTCCGGAAGGGGCCCGCGGAGTGCCCAAACGGCCCGGCGGGGCGTCCCATGCCCCCGTCGGGCGCCGACGGTGTTTCCGCGTCGAAGGGAATCTCCCGGATTCGGGAGGGTGTTGTTCCCATTCCGATGTCGTGGGGCTGTGGGAACGTTGCGGTGTGGCCGCATTTTTACCGGGTGTGGCACCATCATTCGCCTACGCGCGGTAAGTTTCTGGCCATGCCACGTGGACGTCACCGTCATTCCCCACCCTTGCACAGGCTGTTGCCTCCTTCGGTGATCGCAGGCGTCTCGGTCGTCTGCGCCGTGGGGCCCTGGTTGTTCACGGAGCCGCTGGTGCTCCGTGGGCTGGCCGCGGGTGCCGCGGTCACGACGATCCTGGGCTCGGTCGTCATGCGCCGCTGGGATCTGGCCGCGGGCAAACGCGTCGCCGACCTCACGCGCGCGCGGGCGAGCGACGAATGGCGTCACGAGGAGCGCGTCGCCGAGCTGGAGACCGACCTGGAGGAGTCGCGCGAACTGCGCGCCAAACTGGAGCAGAGGCTCCGCGCCAAGCGCACGGAACTGGCCAATCTCCGCAACGAACACGCCGCCCTGCTGCGGCGGTACGCCACAGCGGAGACGGAGCGCGCGAGCGCCCTGGAGGGCCGCCGCCGGCTGGCGATCGAGGCAGCGCCCTCTTCCCCCGAGCTGTCCGCGCCGGTCGCTGAGGCGCCCGCCACCGAGCCGGACGGGGACGCCGGGCCGTCGTCGTCCGCGCCCCGGGCGTTCTCCCCGGAGGGACCGGCGCTCTTCGCCGCGGCCAACGAGGCGCTGGCACGGCTTGCCCGGGGCGGTGCCGCGGGCGTGGCCGGAGAGCCGGACGCCGAGTCCGGGGCGGCGAGCGGGAAGGACTCCCCGACGAAGGACGGCCCGGACGACGACGGCGGCGAGCGCGCCTCCGCCGACCCCGACGCCTCCGACGCCCCGGAGGCCCCCGAGGCCGGCACCGGGACCGAGACGGAGAGCGAGGGCGAGTCGGCCGCCGAGCAGGAGCACCCGGCCGCCTCGACGGAACAGCAGCCGCAGCCCCCCGCCGCCAAGCCCGCACACACCACCGGCCACTTCACGGTGCCGACCGCCGTGGCCGTCGTACCGTCGGCCCCGCGTCCGCGCCCGGCCGTCGAGGGCGGGTTCGACTTCTTCGGCACCAAGTCGCGGCAGAGCCTGGAGTCCGTGCAGAACGAGGACCTCGCGGACGTCGTCGGCCAGGAGGCGCTCGCGGTGCACAAGGCGGAGTCCGAGTCCGGCTTCAAGTCCGCGGACCCCGAGGCGCGCGCCGTCGGACAGGTCATCGACCTGACGGCGCACGACGAGACCGAGCGGATCGACGTGCAGGGGCTGCGGACCGCGGCCTCCTGAACCCGCCAGGACGTGGATGAGGGGCGGCGGCACGCCAGGTGCCGCCGCCCCTCACGTCGTCGCGTCGTCCCTCGGCACGTGGTGGCGCTGCCGCCTACGCTGCCGCCTACGAGGCCATCCACCGGTCCGGCCGCGCGTCCCGCCGCCCCGTGCGCGACCGGTCCCCCTGCGCGTAGAGCAGCGCCGCCGCCTCCTCGGAGTCCCTGAGGCGCGCCGTGACCGTCTTGTTCGCGCCGGTGTCCAGGTGCACGTCGGCGGCCCGCCACAGCCGCTGCCACGGCCCCTGCGTCAGCCGTGCGCTCTGCACCTTGGCGTGCGGGACGAGGGACAGGGTGCGGCGCACCAGGCCGTGCCGGGCGGCGAACACCGTCTCGGTGACGGCCAGCCCCTGGCCGCGCCACCACACCGGCAGGCACCGGGCCGCGCGCCGCGGCGGCCGGGACAGGGACGTCGGCACCGTCACCCCGGGCAGCACCCGGGCGATCACCGACTCGGCGGCCGCGCGCGGGGCGACCGGCACCAGCACCGAGTTGGACGAGCCCGCGACGTCCAGTTCGACCCGGACCCAATCGCGCCTCCGCCACAGCAGCGGCTCCACGATCCGTACGCCCTGCACGCGCCCCGGCGGCACCGTCTCGTGCGACCGGTCCAGCAGCCCGTGGTCGATACGGAGCCCGTCCGGCGACTCGCCCACCGTCCAGTCGTACGCGCGCACGAAACGCCCCGCCGACCTGGTGGCCGCGCCGCCGATCAACGGCACCCCGGCGGCCAGCACCGCCCCCACGCTGTGCGTGCCGAGCCACACCAGCGTCGGCACGACCAAGGAGCCGAGCAGCGAGCCCCAGGTGGCGCCGATGAGGAGGAGCGAGACGGCCAGGTCGCCCGGCGGCACGTGCAGCAGCCGCCGTACCGGCGCCTCGCCGACCTCGTGCGCCGTCTCGGGGCGAAGCCGGCCGCGCGGGCGAGGAGCTCGGCCCGCAGCGCCCGCGCCTCCCCCTGGCCGAGATAGGCCAGTTCGTCCTTCTTGTGGGTGCCGATGACGTCCAGCTTCAGCTTGGCGACACCTGCGAGGCGGGCCAGCATCGGCTGGCTGACGTCGACGGCCTGCAGCCGGTCCAGACGGATGTGCGCGGTACGGCGGAAGAGCAGGCCCGTGCGGATGCGCAGTTCGGTGTCCGTCACCGAGAAGTGCGTGAACCACCAGCTGAGGAAGCCGTACAGGGCGGCGGCCGGCACCAGGACCGCGAGCCCGATGAGGAGCGCGGTCGCCGTCAGCTTCGCCAGCTGCTCCTGGGCCTGGTTCGGGTCGTGCACGGCCCAGCCGACGACCACGGCGACCGGCGCCCAGGCGCGCCGCAGCGGGGTCACCGGATGCAGCCGCCGCTCCGCCGCCCCCGGCCCCTCCGGTATGCAGGACTGTCCTCCGCTGTCGCTCACAGCCCCGCCGATCGGGCCTCGCCCAGCTCGGTCAGCCGGTCCCGCAGCCGCTCCGCCTCGGCCGGATGCAGCCCCGGGATCCTGGCGTCGGTCGCGGCGGCGGCCGTGTGCAGCTGGACGCTCGCCAGCCCGAAGTGCCGTTCGACGGGACCGGAGGTCACCTCCACGAGCTGCATGCGGCCGTACGGCACCACGGTCTCCTCCCGCCACAGCACGCCCCGGCTGATCAGCAGGTCGTCGGCGCGCTCGGCGTACCGCCAGGAGCGCCAGTTGCGGCCGAGCAGCACCCAGCCCCAGGCGAGCCCGGCCAGCGGCAGCAGTGCGAACAGCGCCCACACGGGCCCGGCCAGCAGCCCCGGCAGCAGCGCCACCACGACGGCCCCCAGCCCCAGCCACACCACCAGCAGCATCCGCCGCATCCTCAGCAGCCCCGGCGGCAGACCCGTCCAGAGGGGTTCCCCGCCCGCCTTCACCGTCCCCGTTTCCATGGCGCAAGCGTACGTACGAGAGACTGGGTCCATGACTCCTACGACGGAGACCATGGTCGGGATCGGCGGCGCCGCGGAGAGCACCGACATGGTGCTCAACATCGGGCCCCAGCACCCGTCCACGCACGGTGTGCTGCGGCTGAAGCTGGTGCTGGACGGCGAGCGGATCAGGCACGCGGAGCCGGTCATCGGCTATATGCACCGCGGTGCGGAGAAGCTGTTCGAGGCGCGCGACTACCGCCAGATCATCATGCTGGCCAACCGCCACGACTGGCTCTCCGCCTTCTCCAACGAGCTGGGCGTGGTCCTCGCCGTCGAGCGGATGCTCGGCATGGAGGTGCCCGAGCGCGCCGTCTGGATGCGCACGCTGCTCGGGGAGCTGAACCGGGTCCTGAACCACCTGATGTTCCTCGGCTCCTATCCGCTGGAGCTGGGCGGCATCACGCCGGTGTTCTACGCGTTCCAGGAGCGCGAGGAGCTGCAGAACGTCATGGAGGAGATCTCCGGCGGCCGCATGCACTACATGTTCAACCGGGTCGGCGGGCTCAAGGAGGACCTTCCGGCCGGATGGACCGCACGCGCGCGTACCGCCGTCCGTGACGTGCGCTCCCGTATGGACCGGTTCGACGACCTGGTGCTCGGCAACGAGATCTTCCGGGGGCGCACCCGGGGCGTGGGCGTCCTCACGCCGGAGACCGTGCACGCGTACGGCGTCAGCGGGCCGATCGCGCGCGCGTCCGGTGTGGACTTCGACCTGCGCCGGGACGAGCCGTACCTGGCCTACGGGGAACTCCAGGACACCCTCGGGGTCGTCACCCGGCAGGAGGGCGACTGCCTGGCCCGCTTCGAGTGCCTGCTGGAGCAGACGCACAACGCGCTGGACCTGGCCGACGCGTGCCTGGACCGGCTGGCCGAGCTGCCGCCCGGGCCGGTCAACCAGCGCCTGCCCAAGGTGCTCAAGGCACCCGAGGGCCACACCTACGCCTGGACCGAGAACCCGCTCGGCATCAACGGCTACTACCTGGTCAGCAAGGGCGACAAGACTCCGTACCGGCTCAAGCTCCGCTCGGCCTCGTACAACAACATCCAGGCGCTGACCGAGCTGCTGCCGGGCACGCTGGTCGCGGACATGGTGGCGATCCTGGGGTCGATGTTCTTCGTGGTCGGGGACATCGACAAGTAGCTTCCCCAGCCGTTCGAGGCCGTCGAGCCCTTCTGGCCGTTCGATCCCTTCCGGCCGTCGAGCCCTGTGGTCGTCGAGCCCTTTGAGCCTCCGCGGCCTACGAGCCTTCGCGGCCTACGAGCCTTCGCCGCCTACGAGCCTTCGAGTCCTGCCAGGGCTGCTTCCGGGACGCCCACGGGCTGGAGCAGCCAGCCGAAGTCGCCGAGGCCGCCGGGCGCGGTGAGTTCGGCGGCGGCTCCGGCGTGCGCGAGGGCGCGTACGTACGCGGTGGGGTCCGTGGAGGCGAGGGTGAGCGGGGGGCGTGCGCCGGTGATCCCGAGGGCTCGCAGGGCGTCGCGCTGGGTCAGCAGGCGTGCCCCCGGAAGAGCACACGCGTCCAGGGCCACATGCGCCGTGATGTCGCAGGAGCCGTCCGGCACGGGAGCGCACTCCCGGCCCGCGCGGAACCCGGTGAGCGTCCCGAACGGCGGCCGGGCTTCCGCGCGGTGCGCGTAGTCGACGGCGACGGCCAGCCCGCGCTCGACGGTGGCGACCGCGGCGGCCCACGCGCTGTCCCGGGGCGCGCCGATCTCGGCCCTTGCGCCTTCGGCGGACAGCGGCCACCAACGCTCCAGCCACGCGGCATCCGTTCCCGTGACCGGCTCCCCGAGCCGCTCCGTCCCGTCCCGCCGGACCAGGACAAGCCGGGGCACACCGTCGGCGTCCGCCTCCGCGACCTCGACCGGCACGTTGTCCAGCCACTCGTTCGCGAACAGCAGCCCGGTGATCTTCTCCGGTGGCTCGGCCAGCCACTCGATCCCGGGATCCAGGTTCGGGGGCCTGCCGGCGACCTCCACGGCGCACGCGCGCGTGCGGGCGGCCACGTCCCCGGGCAGCGCGTCCAGGACCCCGGCGACCAGTTCGCCCCGCCCCGCTGCCATGTCCACGAAGGTCAGCTCGGCCGGCCGCCCCAGCGCCTCGTCGAGCAGGCACAGCAGCCGGGCCACGGCCGCGGCGAACAGCGGCGATGCGTGCACGGACGTGCGGAAGTGCGCGGCGGGCCCCTCGGGCCGCCGGTAGAACCCGTCCGCCCCGTACAGCGCCTCCTCGGCCGCCGCCCGCCATCCCCGCCACTCACCGCTCAGCCGCTGTCCCACGGGGTCAGGCTAGGGCCTGACCCGGGTGCCTCTCCGACCGTGGGGTGCCGGCAGGTATCCACCTTGCGGAGTACGTGTGTCCGTCACGGATCGGTCCTCCGGTTGACCCCCGCACCCTGCGTGTTTCCCTACTCTGGGTTACGTGCAGCGCCTCTATGACTTCCTCCGCAGGCATCCCACCTGGGTCGACAGTTTCTGGGCCGTCGTCCTGTTCGGGCTCTCCTGCGTGAGTCTGACGAACCTCAACGGGGCGCCGGACCACCACGGATCGCTCCCGGTCGGGCTCGCCGTCTCCGCCGTGCTCTGCCTCGTCGTCGCGCTGCGCCGCCGTATGCCCGAGAAGATGCTGATCGTCGCCGCCGGCATGGGCCTGGCCCAGCTGGTCCTGGACGAGCAGTCGATGATCGCCGACTTCGCCATGCTGGTGATCATCTACACGGTCGCCGCTCTGGGCGCCCGCTGGGCCTCCCGCGTCGGCCTGATCGCCGGCCTGAGCGCGGGCACCCTGGCCGCGATCCGCTGGCCGGAACACCACTCCGGTGCCCTCGGCAACATCGCGATAGCCGCCTTCCAGACCGTGCCCTTCGCGCTCGCCTGGGTCCTCGGCGACTCCCTGCGCACCCGGCGCGCCTACTTCGCCCAGCTGGAGGAGCGTGCCGCCCGGCTGGAGAAGGAGCGCGAGGCGCAGGCCAAGGTCGCGGTCGCCGCCGAGCGCGCCCGTATCGCCCGTGAGCTGCACGACGTGGTCGCGCACAACGTCTCGGTGATGGTGGTGCAGGCCGACGGCGCCGCCTACGTCCTCGACAGCGCCCCCGACCAGGCGAAGAAGGCCCTGGAGACGATCTCCACCACCGGCCGTCAGGCGCTCGCCGAGATGCGCCGTCTGCTCGGCGTGCTGCGCACCGGCGAGCACAAGGAGGAGGGCGAGTACGTCCCGCAGCCCGACGTCGAACAGATCGACGAGCTGGTCGAGCAGTGCCGCAGCGCGGGCCTGCCCGTCGACTTCAAGGTGGAGGGCACTCCGCGCCCGCTGCCCAGCGGCGTGGAGCTCACCGCGTACCGCATCGTGCAGGAGGCGCTCACCAACACCCGCAAGCACGGGGGGCCGGGCGCGGGCGCCAGCGTGCGCCTGGTGTACTTCGACGACGGCCTCGGACTGCTCGTCGAGGACGACGGCAAGGGCGCCCCGCACGAGCTCTACGAGGAGGGCGGCCTCGACGGCCACGGCCACGGTCTGATCGGCATGCGGGAGCGCGTCGGCATGGTCGGCGGAACCCTGGACGCCGGCCCTCGCCCAGGAGGAGGCTTCCGCATCAGTGCCCTGCTTCCGCTGAAACCGGCCCACTGATTACGTGCCCGCCCCAGCCCGCCCGACCACCCGACCGGAGGACCCTTGCCATGCCGATCCGCGTGATGCTCGTCGACGACCAGGTGCTGCTGCGCACCGGGTTCCGGATGGTGCTGGACGCCCAGCCGGACATGGAGGTCGTCGCGGAGGCGGGTGACGGCGTGGAGGCCCTTCAGGTGCTGCGTTCGACCGAGGTCGACGTGGTGCTGATGGACGTGCGCATGCCGAAGCTGGACGGCGTGGAGGCGACCCGCCGCATCTGCGCGGACCCGAACCCGCCCAAGGTGCTGATCCTCACCACGTTCGACCTCGACGAGTACGCGTTCTCGGGGCTGAAGGCGGGCGCCTCCGGCTTCATGCTGAAGGACGTGCCGCCCGGCGAACTGCTCGCCGCCATCCGCGCCGTGCACAGCGGCGACGCGGTGGTCGCGCCGTCCACGACCCGTCGCCTGCTCGACCGGTTCGCACCGATGCTGCCGGGCGGCAGCACCGAGCCCCGGCACAAGGAGCTGGACCGGCTCACCGACCGCGAGCGCGAGGTCATGGTGCTGGTGGCCCAGGGTTTGTCCAACGGCGAGATCGCGGCCCGGCTGGTGCTGTCCGAGGCGACCGTGAAGACCCATGTGGGCCGCATCCTGACCAAGCTGGGGCTCAGGGACCGGGTGCAGGTGGTCGTCCTCGCCTACGAGACGGGGCTCGTCCGGGCGGGCGGGCACGGCTGACCACCGCTGCGGCCGGCTCGGGCCGGTGTGCGCCTACCTCAGGATGCCCTCCAGGAAGTCGCTGCCGAGCCGGGCCACCGCCGTGACGTCCATCTGGTGCAGGACGTACCGGCCGCGGCGACGGGTGGTGATCAGACCGGCCTTCTTCAGGACGCCCAGGTGCCGGGATATCTCGGGGGCGGTCATCCCGTGCGCCTGCGCCAGCTCGCTCGTCGTGTACGCGCTGCGGGCCAGATGGCGGCAGATGCGCATCCTCACCGGGTGGGACAGGGCGGTCATCCGCAGGGTCAGCTGCTCCAGCGAGGGCGGCGCCGACAGCTCGGGGGACGCGACCGGGTAGTGCAGCACCGGCTGCCAGCCGTGGCGGTGAAGGACCATCAGGTGCGGCCAGCCGAGGCTCGTCGGGACGAGCAGCAGGCCGCCGTCCCCAGTGGCGGTGCGGCCCTCACCGAGCTTGTCCACGACGATCCGGCCCTTCGTCCCGTCCAGCGTCACGGCGGGCGACACGGCCGCCAGCGCCTCCGCCAGACCCTTGCGCCGCAGCAGGTCCGTCTTGTGGCGGGCGTCCGCGGCAAGCTGGTGGCGCAGCCGGGACCAGGCGTCGGAGAAGAACGCCTCGTCGCAGTCCTGGAGGAACTGCCGGAGCCAGGCCCGAGTGCGCGGCGGGTCGGCCAGCAGCCGCTCCGTGAAGCGCAGTTGGCGAGGTCCTCGCGCGGCGGCCCGTTCCAGGGCGCGCCCCCGTACCCCGGCGTCCGAGAGCGCCGTCGGGCCGGGCGTGCTGTAGCACGTGGCGCAGGTGAACTCCAGGGCCGCGTCCACGAACTGCTCGTCGCTGAGCTTGTCCAGCAGGTCCATGTCCTCGGCGAGGGTGGCACCGGGGAGGGCCGCGCGGCCCGGGATGCCCGCGTAGGGCAGGAACAGGTCCGAGAACGTGGTCCGCCACAGGAAGTCGGCCTCGCACATCCGGTCGGCCAGGTGCGAGTCGAGCCGGGCGGTCACGCCCGTCACCCATCCCTGAAGGCCCGGATGGTGCCCCGGCTCGGCCAGTGCGTGCAGCGCCATGCTGAGCTCGGCCAGGGGAGAGGGCACGACGGAAACCCTCTCCGGCCGCAGCCCGCTGATGTCGATGTCCACGCTCATGGCCTCATGGTGCACCCCGCCACTGACAGAGCCGCCCTCGTTTGACGGAGGCCGTCAAACGGACCCGTTGACTCCCGGCAGCCGCTCCACGAACTCCACCGCCGCCTTCTTCACGTCGTCCGCCGTCCACTCCAGGGCGGCGGCGCGTACGTAGACCTCGGTGAAGGCCAGGCCCGGACCGCCGCGGTCCCACGGGTTGGCGAACAGGAGCGTCCCCGTCTCCTCGCCTTGGCGGACGGCGGCCTGAGCGAGGACGTCCGCGTCGTACGGCAACCAGACCTGGAACTCGTGGGTGTGCGGCGGGTCGGGGTGCACCCGCGCCCACGGCAGTCCCGCCGCCGCGAAACCCTCGCGCAGCGCGGCGGCCACCACGCGCGCGTGGCGCACGTACTCCGGCAGCCGGGGCAGTTCCCGCTCCAGTCCCGCCAGGGCCGACAGCACCGTCGGGAACTGTTGGAAGACCGCGCCTCCGTAGCGGTGCCGCCAGGTCCTGGCCTCGTCGACGAGGGCCCTGGGGCCCGCGAGCGCTGCGCCGCCGTACCCGTCGAGAGATTTGTAGAACGACACGTAGACGCTGTCCGCGAGGCCCGCGATCTCCTCCAGCGGACGGTCGAAGTGGACCGTGGTCTCCCACAGGCGCGCGCCGTCGAAGTGCACCACCGCGTCGCGCTCGTGCGCCGCCTCGACGAGCTTGGTGAGCTCCTCGAAGGAGGGCAGGACGAAACCGGCGTCCCTGAGGGGCAGTTCGAGCATCAGCGCCCCGAAGGGCTCCTCGAAGTCGCGCACCTCCTCGGCGGTCGGCAGCCGGGGCTCGCTCGTCACGCGCACCGGGCGCAACCCGCTGACCTCACTGAACGCCTTCCGCTCGTGCACCTCGGGGTGGGCGAGCGCATGCAGGGCCACCGTCCGGTCGCCGGTGCGGCCGGCCCAGCAGCGCAGCGCCACCTGCTGGGCCATGGTCCCGGTCGGGAAGAAGGCGGCGGCCTCCTTGCCCAGCAACCCGGCGACCTTCTCCTCCAGCGCCTCGACGATCCCGGTGCCGTACATGTCCCCGGCCTGGTCCAGGTCGTGCAGGCCCTCCGCGCCGTCGAGCAGCGCCAGCCGCTCCCGCAGCGTCCCCAGGAACCCCGGGCGCGCCAGCACGCGCTCCGCGCCCCGGTAGGCGGCGATCCGGCGTTCCCGCAGCAGGCGCCGCAGCTCCTCGGGTGATTCCGCCGGGTCTTCCCCGCCCTCCCGAGCCGGCTCTCCGGCGACCTGCTCAGCCGTTCGCGCCATGTCCCCCTCCGCCCTCGTCCTCATCCCGGGATCATCCCGTGCGCCCGCCCCTGCGGCACCCCGATTTCCACACCGGCCACCACCTGCGGGAACCCACAGCCTGTGGACAACCGGCCGCCTCGCCCCCCAATCGCGTTAACATGACGAGAAATCGTCCGGTACCCAGAGCGGACTGGAACGGGAAGGCTTCCGTCGAGTGAGTACAGTCCAGCAGCCAGACCCCAAGGACCGCCCCGCGCGGCTCACCGTGGGCGTGGTCGGAGCCGGCCGGGTCGGTCCCGCGCTCGCCGCGTCGCTCCAGCTCGCCGGGCACCGCCCGGTCGCCGTCTCCGGGGTTTCGGACGCCTCCAGACGGCGCGCCGAGCAGATGCTCCCGGACGTGCCGCTGGTGCCGCCCTCCGAGGTGATGGAGCGCGCCGAACTGGTCCTGCTGACCGTCCCGGACGACACCCTGCCGGGCCTCGTGGAGGGCCTCGCCGAGACGGGGGCCGTACGTCCGGGCCAGCTGCTCGTGCACACCTCCGGGCGGTACGGCACGCGCGTGCTCGACCCCGCCCTGCGCGCCGGGGCCCTGCCGCTCGCCCTGCACCCCGCTATGACCTTCACCGGCACGCCCGTGGACGTCCAGCGCCTGGCCGGATGCTCCTTCGGGGTGACCGCGCCGGCGGAGCTGCGGCTGGCCGCCGAGGCCCTGGTGATCGAGATGGGCGGTGAGCCCGAGTGGGTCGCCGAGGAGATGCGCCCGCTTTACCACGCGGCCCTCGCTCTCGGCGCCAACCACCTGGTCACCCTGGTCGCCCAGTCCATGGAGCTGCTGCGCGCGGCGGGCGTCGGGGCCCCCGACCGCATGCTCGGCCCGCTGCTCGGCGCCGCCCTGGACAACGCGCTGCGCTCCGGCGACGCGGCGCTCACCGGCCCCGTCGCGCGCGGAGACGCGGGCACGGTCGCCGCGCACGTCTCCGAGCTGCGCAGGCACGCCCCCCAGACCGTCGCCGGCTACCTGGCGATGGCCCGCGCCACCGCCGACCGGGCCCTGGCCCACGGACTGCTGAAGCCGGAGCTGGCCGAGGACCTGCTCGGGGTCCTCGCCGACGGCACCGACCTGCCCGAGAACGGGGAAGACCGATGAGCCGCCGCCCCTTCGAACTCGCCCCCACGGTGGACGACCTGCGGTACGTCCAGGACCGCTACGGGGTGCCGGGACGCACCGCCGTCGTGATGACCATGGGTGCTCTGCACGAGGGCCACGCCACCCTGATCCGGGCGGCGCGCAAGCACGTCGGCAGCAAGGGTCTCGTGATCGTCACCGTCTTCGTCAACCCGCTCCAGTTCGGCGCGGGCGAGGACCTCGACCGCTACCCGCGCACCCTGGACGCCGACCTGAAGATCGCCGAGCAGTCCGGCGCGGACGTGGTGTTCGCCCCCTCCGTGGACGAGGTGTACCCGGGCGGCGAGCCCCAGGTGCGGATCTCCGCGGGGCCCATGGGGCAGCGCCTGGAAGGTGCCTCCCGCCCGGGCCACTTCGACGGCATGCTCACCGTCGTCGCCAAGCTGCTCCACCTCACACGCCCCGACGTGGCCCTGTACGGGCAGAAGGACGCCCAGCAGCTCGCCCTGATCCGCCGGATGGTGCGGGACCTGAACTTCGGCGTGGAGATCGTCGGCGTGCCCACCGTGCGCGAGGAGGACGGGCTGGCCCTGTCCAGCCGCAACCGGTACCTCTCGCCCCAGGAGCGGCACACCGCGCTCGCCCTGTCCCGCGCCCTGTTCGCGGGCCGCGACCGGCACGCCGCCCAGGAGGCGCTGCGCGCGCGTGCCCTGGAGGTGCCCGCCACGCACGCGCGTGCCGAGGCCCTGAGCGCCATAGGCGAGTCGCGTGCCGCCGCCGACGCGCACGCCGTCGCCAAGGCCGCGCCCGGCGGTCCCGCCGCCGTCCGCGCCGCCGCGAAGCTCGTCCTGGACGAGGCCGCCCAGCTGGACCCGCCCCTGGTGCTGGACTACCTGGCACTGGTCGACCCGTCGGACTTCACCGACGTCCCCGACGGCTTCACCGGCGAGGCGGTCCTCGCCGTCGCCGCCCGGGTCGGGACGACCCGGCTGATCGACAACATCCCGCTCTCCTTCGGAGCACCCGAACCCGTCGACCCTCACGGAGCCGCCTCGTGACCGGCACAGGCATACGACTGCACGCGCCCGCCCCGGGCTGGTCCATCCCCGCCGACGTCGTGGTGGTGGGTTCCGGCGTGGCCGGCCTCACCGCGGCGCTTCGCTGCGACGCCGCCGGCCTGAACACGGTCGTCGTCACCAAGGCGCGCCTCGACGACGGCTCCACCCGCTGGGCGCAGGGCGGCATCGCGGCGGCCCTCGGCGAGGGCGACAGCCCCGAGCAGCACCTGGACGACACCCTGGTCGCGGGCGCGGGCCTGTGCGACGAGGAGGCCGTCCGCATCCTCGTCACCGAGGGTCCCGACGCCGTACGGCGGCTGATCTCCACCGGCGCGCACTTCGACACCGACGACGAGGGCGGGATCGAGCTCACCCGCGAGGGCGGGCACCACCGCCGCCGCATCGCGCACGCGGGCGGCGACGCGACCGGCGCCGAGATCTCCCGGGCGCTGGTGGAGGCGGTACGCGCGCGTGGGCTGCGCACGATCGAGAACGCGCTGGTCCTGGACCTGCTCACGGACGCCGACGGCCGTACCGCGGGCGTGACCCTGCACGTCATGGGCGAGGGCCAGCACGACGGCGTGGGCGCCGTGCACGCGCCCGCCGTGGTCCTCGCCACCGGCGGCATGGGCCAGGTCTTCTCCGCGACCACCAACCCCTCGGTGTCCACCGGCGACGGCGTGGCGCTCGCCCTGCGCGCGGGCGCCGAGGTCAGCGACCTGGAGTTCGTGCAGTTCCACCCGACCGTGCTGTTCCTCGGCCCGGACGCGGAGGGGCAGCAGCCCCTCGTCTCCGAGGCGGTCCGCGGCGAGGGCGCCCACCTGGTGGACGCCGACGGGGTGCGCTTCATGGTCGGTCAGCACGAGCTGGCGGAGCTCGCGCCCCGGGACATCGTCGCCAAGGGCATCACGCGCCGGATGCAGGAGCAGGACGCCGAGCACATGTTCCTCGACGCCCGCCACTTCGGCGCCGACATGTGGGAGCACCGCTTCCCGACGATCCTGGCCGCCTGCCGCGCCAACGGCATCGATCCGGTCACCGAGCCCGTCCCGGTCGCCCCGGCGGCGCACTACGCCTCCGGGGGCGTGCGCACCGACTCCCACGGCCGGACCACCGTGCCGGGCCTGTACGCGTGCGGCGAGGTCGCCTGCACGGGCGTCCACGGCGCCAACCGGCTCGCCTCCAACTCCCTCCTGGAGGGCCTGGTCTACGCCGAGCGCATCGCCGCCGACATCGCCCGGGACCAGACGGAGAACGGCCTCCACGCGCGCGTGCCGGAGCCGGTCCCGTACTCGGAGAAGCCGGCGCACCCGCTGCTCGGCCCCGAGGCCCGCTTCGCGATCCAGCGGATCATGACGGAGGGCGCGGGCGTGCTGCGCTCCGCCGAATCCCTGGCCAAGGCCGCCGACCAGCTCCAGCGGCTGCACACCGAGGCCCGCGACGCCCTCCACGAGAACGGCAAGACGGCCGAGCCCGGCGTCGACACCTGGGAGGCCACCAACCTCCTGTGCGTGGCCCGCGTCCTGGTGGCCGCCGCCCTCCTGCGCGAGGAGACCCGCGGCTGCCACTGGCGCGAGGACCGGGCCGACCGCGACGACGCGAGCTGGCGCCGCCACATCGTCGTACGGCTGAATCCCGACAGATCGCTGGCCGTGCACACCACGGACACCGCAGACTTCCCCCCGACCTTCCAGCGTCCTCAGGAGCAGTGACCGAAGTGAGTACCCCCGACCTCCCTCTCGCCTCCAACGGCGGCTGCGGCGACGGCTGCGCCTGCGGCGCGGACGGCGACGAGGAATACCTGGAGTGCGGGCTCGACCCCGCGCTCGCCCAGCTCCTGGCCGACGCCGGTCTCGACCCGGTGGAGGTCGAGGACATCGCCAACGTCGCCATCCAGGAGGACCTGGACCACGGCGTGGACGTGACGACGGTCGCGACGATCCCCGAGGACGCGGTCGCCACCGGCGACTTCACCGCGCGCGAGGCGGGCGTCGTGGCGGGCCTCAGGGTCGCCGAGGCCGTCATCTCCGTGGTGTGCACCGACGAGTTCGAGGTCGAGCGCCACGTGGACGACGGTGACCGGGTGGAGGCCGGCCAGAAGCTGCTGACCGTCACCACCCGCACCCGGGACCTGCTCACCGCCGAGCGCAGCGCGCTGAACATCCTGTGCCGCCTGTCCGGCATCGCGACGGCCACGCGCGCGTGGGCGGACGCCCTGGAGGGCACCAAGACGCGCGTACGGGACACCCGCAAGACGACGCCGGGGCTGCGCTCCCTGGAGAAGTTCGCGGTCCGCTGCGGCGGTGGCGTCAACCACCGCATGTCCCTCTCGGACGCGGCCCTGGTGAAGGACAACCACGTCGTCGCGGCCGGAGGCGTGGCCCAGGCCTTCCAGGCGGTCCGTGAGATGTTCCCGGACGTGCCGATCGAGGTCGAGGTCGACACCCTGCACCAGCTGCGCGAGGTCGTCGACGCGGGCGCGGACCTGATCCTCCTGGACAACTTCACGCCCACCGAGTGCGAGGAGGCGGTGGCGATCGTCAAGGGCCGCGCCCTGCTGGAGGCCTCGGGCCGCCTGACCCTGGGGAACGCCAAGGCGTACGCGGACACGGGCGTCGACTTCCTGGCGGTCGGCGCGCTCACGCACTCCTCCCCGATCCTGGACATCGGCCTGGACCTGCGAGCGGCGGAGTAGGTAGAGCCCCATGCTGCTGACCATCGACGTAGGCAACACGCACACCGTCCTCGGCCTGTTCGACGGCGAGGACATCGTGGAGCACTGGCGCATCTCCACAGACGGCCGCCGCACGGCCGACGAGCTGGCGGTCCTCCTCCAGGGCCTGATGGGCATGCACCCGCTCCTCGGCGAGGACCTGGGCGAGGGCATCGACGGCATCGCGATCTGCTCGACGGTCCCGTCCGTCCTGCACGAACTGCGCGAGGTCACCCGCCGCTACTACGGCGACGTCCCCGCCGTCCTGGTCGAACCCGGCATCAAGACCGGCGTGCCGATCCTGATGGACAACCCCAAGGAGGTCGGCGCGGACCGCATCATCAACGCGGTCGCGGCGGTCGAGCTCTACGGGGGCCCGGCGATCGTGGTGGACTTCGGCACGGCGACGACGTTCGACGCGGTCTCGGCGCGCGGCGAGTACGCGGGCGGCGTCATCGCCCCCGGCATCGAGATCTCCGTCGAGGCCCTGGGAGTGCGCGGCGCCCAGCTCCGCAAGATCGAACTGGCCCGGCCGCGCGCGGTGATCGGCAAGAACACGGTCGAGGCGATGCAGGCGGGCATCGTCTACGGCTTCGCGGGCCAGGTGGACGGCGTGGTCACCCGCATGGCCAGAGAACTGGCGGACGACCCGGACGACGTCACGGTCATCGCGACGGGCGGCCTTGCTCCCATGGTCCTGGGCGAGTCGGCGGTGATCGACGAACACGAACCATGGCTGACACTGATCGGCCTGCGGTTGGTCTACGAACGGAACGTTTCCCGTATGGGGGGCTGAGCGCCCCTCCAGGGGCGCGGGGCTGTGTCGATGTGCGGCTGCGCCGCGTCGGCGCGACGAGCCACGAGGCAGCACCCGCCGACGGACGAACAGTTCGACGGCGGGCAGGCGCACCCGCGCCCCCACCTGGGGGAACCCCATAGCGACACGGCACCCGGAGAGATCCGTTTTGTCCGATTAGCGGTAGCGTCCCCGCATGCCCACGCCACACGGATCCCGAGGCGCCCTGGCCTTCGGCGCGGAGGAGCTGCGCGTGCTCCGCCGCGCCCTCGCCCTGGCCCTGAACCCCCGCACCGCTTCCGCCGAGGACGTCCAGGACTGCCTCCGCCTCGCCGAGTCCGTCGACGCGGCGGTGCGCGAGGGGGACCGCCTGAGGGCCTTCCTGCTGGCCGACCTCGCCCGCTACCGCGCCGCCCTCCCGGGCGCCGCAGGCGGCTATCTCACGCTCCTCCAGGACGCTCTGCGCGCCGGCTACCGCCCTGCCCCGGACGACCTCGCCGCGCTGCGCGCCCTGCGCGGCACCCCGCTGGCCGCCGCCCTGCTCGACCGCTGCCGGGCCCTGGTGCCCCAACAGGCGACGTTCGACCCGTCGCGACGCACGCCCGGTGCGAGGACTTCGGCACCGGCCGGGCCCGGGGACGCGCGCACCTCACTGCCCGCAGGGCCGCGGCCCCCGTCTGCCGGGCGCGTCTGACGGCGCTTCCCGGCGGCCGTGCGAGCGAGGAGGAGCGGCCGGAGGAGCCGACCCGCAAACCCGAGCGGAAGCCCGAGCGCAAGCCGGAGAAGCCCGCTCCCCGCCGTGAGCCGCAGGCCCCGCGCCCGTCGCGCCGCCCGATCCCGACCCCCGGCGAGGTCTTCCCGCCGAAGCGGAAGCCGAGCCCCCCGGCCCAGTCCCACGGGCAGCTCGCGGCCGGCTAGGGCCGGTCGAACCGACAGGCCCCGGATCGGGCGCAATCCGGTGACGCCCACCCGACCGGGATCCTTCGGACACCCCTGGCTACTCTTGACGCATGGACTACGTCTCCGCGCTCGTGCCCCCGGTCGTCATGGCCGTGTTCTTCATCGGGCTCATCCGGGTGATCGTGAAGACCCAGGGCGGCGCCAACAAGGCCAAGGAGGACGCCGCCGTCGACGCGGCCCTCGCGCACGCGGAAAGCGCTCCCCAGAAGTCCGGGGACGCCGACGCCTGATCCCCCTTTTTTTGCGGCCCTCGGGCCTTCCGGGCGGCACCCCGTGCCACCGGGCGTACGACTCATGCCCTGAGTGCGTTTAGGAGTCGTACGCCCTTTTTGCTGTGGTTTGTCGCGTAAGTGCACGTCCCGCAAGCCATTGGTGACTTCTCCCACTATTGTGCTAAGCGTGCCTCGCCCATTGGGAGAACTCGAAGACGCGGTCATGACGCGGGTGTGGAAGTGGAACCGCCCGGTGACCGTTCGAGAAGTCCTGGAAGACCTTCAGCAGGAACGGTCCATCGCCTACACCACGGTGATGACCGTTTTGGACAATCTCCATCAGAAGGGCTGGGTCCGCCGGGAAGCGGAAGGCCGGGCCTATCGATATGAGGCGGTCTCCACCCGCGCCGCCTACGCGGCCGCCCTGATGAACGACGCCTGGTCGCAGAGCGACAACCCGGCCGCCGCGCTTGTCGCCTTCTTCGGGATGATGAGCGACGAACAGAGACAGGCACTCCGTGACGCGATGCGCATCGTGCAGGGCCCGGAGAGCACCCCGGAGCCCCCGAGTGCCGAAACGGGCCCCGAGAACCCGGCCGGGACGCCCGAGGAGAACAACCCCGCCTCGGCGGAGGGCGACATGGGGCGATAGCGTCCGCTCATGCCAGCGAAGCGCCCCGAAGCCACCACAAAAGCCATCACTGTCCGACGGGCCAGGACGAGCGATGTCCCGGCGGTGCGCCGCCTCCTCGACTCCTACGTCCGCCGCGGCATCCTGCTCGACAAAGCGACCGTCACGCTTTACGAGGACATCCAGGAGTTCTGGGTCGCGGAACGCGACGACAACGGCGAGGTCGTGGGCTGCGGCGCCTTGCACGTCATGTGGGAGGACCTGGCGGAAGTCCGCACTCTCGCGGTGATGCCGGAGGCCAGGGGCCTGGGCGTGGGCCACCAGTTGCTGGAGAAGTTGCTGCAGACCGCGAGGTGGCTCGGTGTTCGCCGCGTTTTCTGTCTCACCTTCGAAGTCGACTTCTTCGGGAAGCACGGCTTCGTGGAGATCGGCGAGACGCCCGTCGACCAGGATGTCTACGCCGAGCTGTTGCGTTCCTATGACGAGGGCGTGGCGGAGTTCCTCGGTCTCGAACGAGTGAAACCGAACACCTTGGGCAACAGCCGGATGCTTCTGCATCTGTGATCGCCGGGCGATCCCAGGGGACTATTCAGCCCGCGCTTCAGCCTGAAGACGTTGCCCAGGTTCCCTATGTCCGAAACGCGCATGTTTCCGGTCTCCCGGCCGTCCGTCAGTCTCTCCCGGGGGGTTTGTGTTTTTCCGGCAAAAGCGGTTTGCTTTCCGACGTACTGCAGTACTGCATATAACAGGGGACGCGAAACGGGCGGCACCGGCCGCAGACCCTCGGCCCTGAAGTTATCGATGAAAGGAAATCCGGTGGCACAGAAGGTTCAGGTCCTTCTTGTCGACGACCTCGACGGTGGCGAGGCTGACGAGACCGTCACGTTCGCACTGGACGGCAAGACGTACGAGATCGATCTCACGACCGCCAACGCGGACAAGCTGCGCGGCCTTCTCGAGCCGTACGTGAAGGGCGGCCGTCGTACCGGAGGCCGTGCTTCGGGTGGGCGTGGAAAGGCCCGTGCGGCCGCTTCCGGTGGCAGCCAGGACACCGCGCAGATCCGCGCCTGGGCGAAGGAGAACGGTTACGAGGTCAACGACCGTGGCCGTGTTCCGGCGACCATCCGCGAGGCCTACGAGAAGGCGATGGGCTGAGCGCACGCGCGCCGCAGCCGGACCCGGTGGCACTGTGTCGCCACCGTGTCGACCAGCCGTACCAGATCGGGGGCGCCCCCACCGCCCCCCACGGCCGACAGCGTCGGCAGCACCTGTTCGACCTCGCACCCCGGCTCGGGGGGCCGCAGCCAGACGGCGGCCCCCTGTGAAACGGCCCGGTCCAGGGGAAGCGCCCGGGATCCCGGGGTGCCGGCCGGATCCGGCACCGAAGCGGGGGCCCATCCCGGCGGCAGCGGCGCCTCCGTCCGCCCGCCCGCGCCGGTGACCGTGAGGTCCAGGGCCAGCGCCCCCCACTCCAGCCAGTCGAGCAGCCCCGGCAGCTCCTCCGCGCTGCCCGCCGCCACCAGCAGCCGCATCCGCCCGGCGCACAACGCGACCGGCGACGCGGGCCCCAGATGCCTCAGCGCGGCGAAACCGGCCTCCGCGGGCGCCTCCAGCACGTCGAAACGCACCCCGGTGACCAACCGAAGCGGCTCTCCGGGCGCCGTTGCCCAGCCCAGCTCATGCTCGTACCACTGACGCACCGCGGCGCTCGTGCCGCGATCGAGTGGCCTTCGTGGAGGCGGCACCGGGAGGACCGTGTGGACCATGTACGGAGCAACCGCCCGAGCCGGCGTCGGGTTACGCTGGGTGGCCGATCGATTGCGCCGAGTGCCGAGAAAAGGGGCGTACGGGGGCGTTCGGCGGCGCAAGGATGTTCGCCCGTAGCGGAGGGAAACGGTGCGCGCGGCATGGAGTGTCGGTGTCGGCGGGTAAGACATCCCTAGTGGGAGGGGGCGTTGCGCGGGAGAGGTCGTCTCACGTTCGCCATCGGCGTACTGGCGAGTGGGGTATCTGCCTGGCCTGCGGGAACATCGTCTCGCACCATCGGGTTGGAGCAGATGTCGGCGTTCGGGGTCAGGAGGCCATCGACGGTGTCGGCAGTTGGAATGAGCGGTCCCCGCTTGCGGGACTAAGCTGCGGAAGGACAGGGAGGGGAAGTTCCCCCCCACTGCCTGACCGCTCTGAGGAGCGATTAACGATGTTCGAGAGGTTCACCGACCGCGCGCGGCGGGTTGTCGTCCTGGCTCAGGAAGAAGCCCGGATGCTCAACCACAACTACATCGGCACCGAGCACATCCTCCTGGGCCTGATCCACGAGGGTGAGGGTGTCGCCGCTAAGGCCCTGGAGAGCCTCGGGATTTCGCTCGAGGCGGTCCGCCAGCAGGTGGAGGAGATCATCGGCCAGGGCCAGCAGGCCCCGTCCGGGCACATCCCCTTCACCCCCCGTGCCAAGAAGGTCCTGGAGCTGTCGCTCCGAGAGGCCCTTCAGCTGGGCCACAACTACATCGGCACGGAGCACATCCTGCTCGGCCTGATCCGCGAGGGCGAGGGCGTCGCCGCCCAGGTCCTGGTCAAGCTCGGAGCAGACCTCAACCGTGTCCGCCAGCAGGTCATCCAGCTGCTGTCGGGCTACCAGGGCAAGGAGACCGCCGCCGCGGGCGGCCCGGCCGAGGGCACGCCCTCGACCTCTCTCGTCCTGGACCAGTTCGGCCGGAACCTCACCCAGGCCGCTCGTGAGTCCAAGCTCGACCCGGTCATCGGGCGCGAGAAGGAGATCGAGCGGGTCATGCAGGTGCTGTCCCGCCGTACCAAGAACAACCCGGTGCTCATCGGCGAGCCCGGCGTCGGCAAGACGGCGGTCGTCGAGGGCCTGGCGCAGGCCATCGTCAAGGGCGAGGTGCCCGAGACCCTCAAGGACAAGCACCTCTACACCCTCGACCTGGGCGCGCTGGTCGCCGGCTCCCGCTACCGCGGTGACTTCGAGGAGCGCCTGAAGAAGGTGCTCAAGGAGATCCGCACCCGCGGCGACATCATCCTGTTCATCGACGAGCTGCACACGCTGGTCGGTGCGGGCGCCGCCGAGGGCGCCATCGACGCGGCCTCCATCCTGAAGCCGATGCTGGCCCGCGGTGAGCTGCAGACCATCGGCGCCACCACGCTGGACGAGTACCGCAAGCACCTGGAGAAGGACGCGGCCCTGGAGCGCCGCTTCCAGCCCATCCAGGTCGCGGAGCCGTCCCTGCCGCACACCATCGAGATCCTCAAGGGCCTGCGCGACCGCTACGAGGCGCACCACCGCGTCTCCATCACGGACGAGGCCCTGGTCCAGGCCGCCACCCTGGCCGACCGCTACATCTCGGACCGCTTCCTGCCGGACAAGGCGATCGACCTGATCGACGAGGCCGGTTCCCGGATGCGCATCCGCCGGATGACCGCGCCGCCGGACCTTCGCGAGTTCGACGAGAAGATCGCGGCCGTCCGCCGGGACAAGGAGTCCGCGATCGACTCCCAGGACTTCGAGAAGGCGGCTTCTCTCCGCGACAAGGAGAAGCAGCTGCTCGCCGCGAAGGCCAAGCGGGAGAAGGAGTGGAAGGCCGGCGACATGGACGTCGTCGCCGAGGTCGACGGCGAGCTGATCGCCGAGGTGCTGGCCACGGCCACGGGCATCCCGGTCTTCAAGCTGACCGAGGAGGAGTCCAGCCGCCTGCTCCGCATGGAGGACGAGCTCCACAAGCGGGTCATCGGCCAGGTGGACGCCGTCAAGGCGCTGTCGAAGGCGATCCGCCGTACGCGTGCGGGCCTGAAGGACCCGAAGCGTCCGGGTGGTTCGTTCATCTTCGCCGGCCCGTCCGGTGTCGGTAAGACCGAGCTGTCCAAGGCGCTGGCGGAGTTCCTGTTCGGTGACGAGGACGCGCTGATCTCCCTCGACATGTCGGAGTTCAGCGAGAAGCACACGGTGTCGCGTCTCTTCGGTTCGCCCCCCGGTTACGTGGGCTACGAGGAGGGCGGCCAGCTGACGGAGAAGGTGCGCCGCAAGCCGTTCTCGGTGGTCCTCTTCGACGAGGTCGAGAAGGCCCACCCGGACATCTTCAACTCGCTGCTGCAGATCCTGGAGGACGGTCGCCTGACCGACTCCCAGGGCCGGGTCGTGGACTTCAAGAACACGGTCATCATCATGACGACCAACCTCGGCACCCGGGACATCTCCAAGGGCTTCAACCTCGGCTTCGCCGCCGCGGGTGACACGAAGACCAACTACGAGCGCATGAAGAACAAGGTCTCGGACGAGCTCAAGCAGCACTTCCGGCCCGAGTTCCTCAACCGCGTCGACGACGTGGTGGTCTTCCCGCAGCTGACTCAGACCGACATCCTGGCGATCGTCGACCTGATGATCAGCAAGGTCGACGAGCGGCTCAAGGACCGGGACATGGGCATCGAGCTCGCCCAGTCCGCCAAGGAGCTGCTGGCGAAGAAGGGCTACGACCCCGTGCTGGGCGCCCGGCCGCTGCGCCGCACGATCCAGCGCGAGATCGAGGACACGCTGTCCGAGAAGATCCTTTTCGGAGAGCTGCGTCCGGGCCACATCGTGGTCGTCGACACGGAAGGCGAGGGCGACGCCCAGAAGTTCACCTTCCGTGGTGAGGAGAAGTCGGCTCTGCCGGACGTTCCGCCGATCGAGCAGGCGGCCGGTGGCGGTCCGAACCTGAGCAAGGACTGACCCCTGCGGGGGTGAGACGGAAAGGGGCTGCTCCGGGACTTCGGTCCCGGGGCAGCCCCTTTTCCGTGTGCGGTCACAGCACGCTGTCGGTGCGTTCGATGACGGGCCGGACCGGCAGAAGGTCCAGGACGTGATCCGGGAGGCCGGACACGTCCGGGGCGAGGCGAAGGGTGAGGTCTTGCACTCCGGGGAAGAGCGTGGGGAGTTTCGAGAGGTCCTCGGTCCCGGTGAACGTGTTCAGCCGCAGCCGGGTGACCCGGGGCAGAACGGGGCCCGCTTCCCAGCCGGTGGCATTCCAGATGAGCCGCAGATCCTCCAGGGCAGGCAGGGCGGCGATCTCCTCGAAGTGCTCCGGGGGAAGCTCTTTCGGAAGGGAGGCCAGACTCATCCTCTTCACCGTGTGCAGGTGCCGAAGCCCGCGCAGTCCGGTGAACCGCAGTGCCTTTTCGGAGAGTCGAAGGTATTCCAGGGGGTGCTCTCGGGGGAGGACCGTGTCGAGGGAGTCGCCGTGCAGCCGGATACTGAGGTCGAGCCCCGTCACGGTGGGCCCGAGCCGGGCCAGTGCCTCCGGCGTCCCCAGACGGGAGTTGCCGTGCAGCGACAGCAGGGTGATCGGCAGTTCCGCGAGCGGCGAGAGATCGTCGACGTCCGGGTCCAGGCTTCCGAGATCCAGTTCGTTCAGCCGCCCCTGATCGGAGAGACAGCTCAGGTCCCGCAATGCGGGGTTGTCGCGGACGACCAGCTTGCGCACCTGGTCCGGGCGGAGTGCGGCCCGGATGTCGTCCGAGCCGATGTCGCCGACGATCTGGAGCAGGGACGGCCCGCCCAAGTCCCGTAGAACGCGCAGCTCGGCCGCCGAGTGCGCCGCGAAGTACAGGCCCTTGGGCCGCAGATGCGCGATCACCTCCTCCGCGTACCGCTCGGTGTGGAAGCGGTGCCAGGTCCACGTCAGTTGCGCCCGCACGGACAGGGCGTGATGCGACCGGAACCGGGCCAGTACCGGGATGGCCGCCTCGGTGCCGATCAGCGACGCGGTGATGGCCACCGCCCTCGCCTCCGCGTCCGTCAGCCCCTCCGGGCCCGGAAGCAGTTCCAGGACGAGGGGGCCGGCCTCGGCGAGGGCGCGGGCCTCCGCCGTCGTACGGGGCGGGATGAGCGCGGCGGCCTCGGACTCCACCCGGGTGCGGACACGGGGATCGAGTTCCGTCGCGTGTTCGAGCGAGGCGAGCGCCAGGAGCCGGATACGCGTCGCGGCCGCTGCCGGGGCCCGGTCGGCGGAGGCGCTCAGGTCGTCCAGCAGTTCGGCCCTCTCCCGCGGCCGTGCGTGCGCCACCGCCATGCGGATCACGTCCGCCCACTGTTCGTCGGCGGCGCCCCGCACCAGCAGCCCGAAGTCCCCGTCCTCGACCGCCGCCTTCGCGCCCAGGTAGTCCTGGAAGGTGCGGTGGACGAACTCGACCGTACCGGGGACGGGTTCGCGCAGCAGCCCGCTGCGGACCAGGAGGTGGCGCAGGATCTGTCCGGCGTCGCCCTGGGAGGCGGCGGCCGGCAGCGAGGGCAGCACGTCGGCGATGATCCGCTCCGCGCGCTCACGGTCCATCTCGGACTGGTTGTTGCGGATCAGCCAGTACGCAAGGCGCTGCAGCAGCTGGATCTGCGGGGCCTCGGTCAGGTGGATGCCGTCCTGCCGGACGAACATGTCCCGCTCCTCGTCGCGCCGCGCCAGCAGCATCGACAGGGCCGCCTCGTACAACTCCTGCCTGCCGTGCGGCAGATACCCCCGCCGGTCCCGGTGCAGGGCGCAGATCAGCCCGCACATCAGCGGGTTGGTGGCGAGCCGGCCGAGGTCCGGCTTGGTGCGTACGGCGTCCAGGAGCGAGTGTTCGTAGTCGTCGAGGCGGTCGGTGTCGGGGGCGCCGACGCGGGCCGCGGTGTGCCAGCGGCGGACGAACGCGGCGACGTCGTCGCGGCCCATGGGGGCGAGGGAGAGTTCGGTGAAGCCGTCGGCGGCGAGCCAGTCCTCGCGTACGGCGGAGGGGCGCGAGGTCACGAGCCACTGGTTGCCGGGGTAGACGTCGAGCAGTTCGCGCAGCCAGCGCCGGGTGCGTTCCCGTTCGCGCTCGGGGATCTCGTCGACGCCGTCGACGAGCAGGAGCGCGCGGCGGGCGGTGAGGACCCGGTCGGCCCAGCCGGGCGGCTGGGTGGCGTGGAAGGGGACGCGGACGGCGTCCAGGAAGGCGTCGGGCGCCGGCAGTCCGCCGGGGCGGCGCAGGAGGGTGCGCAGCGGCAGGACGAACGGGATCCGGTCGCCGCGCTCACCGCGGGCCGCCGTCACCGCGAGCCACTGCACCAGCGTGGTCTTGCCGGAGCCGGCGACCCCGCGCAGCAGGACCCGGTCGTGACCGGTGAGGGCCTGGTCGGCGGACAGGGCTGCGGAGGCGGTGGCGATACGGGCGTCGGTCTCGTGGTCCGGGCGCAGTGCCTGGAGGCTGAGGTAGGCCGTGTCGAGGGGCCAGCGTTCCGGGGAGTTGACGAGATCGATTCCGTAGATGGTCAGGTGGCTGTGCTTGGTGGCGACATAGGCGAGGTAGCGCTGGTCGAAGGCCGGGTCGGTGCCGCCGGTGGGCGGGGTGCGGGCGATCAGCTCGTCGATCTTCGCGATGATCTCGGCCTGCCGCCGGGTCTGTTCGACGAGGGTGCGGGGGACAAAGGTGGACCGCTGCGTGAAGAAGTGCAGGATGTGCAGGCAGGCGATCTCCAGGACGCGCTCGTAGAAGAGGGTGGCGTCGAGGGAGAGGTGGCGGTCGGGGGTGCCGCTCGCGGCCCGCAGGTGCAGGGCGAGGGTCTGGTGACCCAGTCGCACGGCCTGGACGTCGGTCATGTCGAGGTCGCCGAGGGCATGCAGGGTGGTGGCCAGGGCGAGGACGACGGCGGGTGTCTCGTCCTCGGGCAGCGGGCGCTCGCCCTCCGCCGTGACGGCCCGCCTGACCAGCTCGGCGGCGAGCTTGGTGAGCTCCTTCTCGGCGAGGGCGCGCTTCTCGCCGCGGAACGAGACGAACTGCGAGACGCGCACCGGCTTGTCGACGAGCCCGGCGCCGGGCCCCTCCGTGACGAAGAGCCGCTTCACGAGCGGGGTGACCACGCTGGAGGCCACCTTGACGCCCAGGGCCGCTGGATCCATCTGCTCCCCCGTACTCGGTCCGTGACGGTGGGTCAGCCTAGCGGGCCCGCCGGGTGACATGCCGCACAGGGGAAGTGGCTGGTACGAGGGCGCCTAGTAGCGGCCGCCCGCCGGTGGGGCACCCAGGGTGGGGCGATATCGCCACCGGTACGGCATGTCCTCGTAGATCGCGCGTTTGGTAATCAACAGTTCCTACTTGTACCAAGAAACGGTCAAGTCACCTGCTTCCCGAGGTTCCCATGTCTCAGAGCGTCATGCCCTCCTCCTCCCGTATGTCCCGGATGCGTGCCCGGCTGGCCGTGCTGGCCGCCGGTGCCGGGGCCTCAGCCGTGCTGGGGGCCGATGTGGCGGCCGCCGCCGGCAGTGGCGCGGTGAGCGCCGCGTCCTGGGTCCATCCGGTCAGGGGCTACTCGCTCACCGCCGGCTTCAACCAGGCCGGCGGCATGTGGAAGTCCGCCCACAGCGGGCAGGACTTCGCCGTGCCGAGCGGGACGAGCGTCGTCGCCGCGCACGCCGGGACCGTCGTCAAGGCGGGAGCGGGCGGCGCCGGGGACGGGGCGGCGTACGGCAAGGCCGTCGTCATCAGGCACGCGGGCGGCACCTACTCGCAGTACGCCCACCTCTCGCGGATCGACGTCAGGGTCGGCCAGGCCGTCGCCACCGGCCAGCGCATCGGGCTGTCCGGCAACACGGGCAACTCCAGCGGCCCGCATCTGCACTTCGAGGTCCGTACGACCCCGCACTACGGATCCGCCGTCAACCCCGTCGCCTACCTGCGGGGCAGGGGCGTGGCCGTCTGAGGCGTGCCCGGGCCCTCCCTACGCCGTCCCCTCACCCGAGTGGGCCTGTGTGACCAGGTCGATCGCGACCTCCAGCACCGCCTTGCGCTTGGCCTCCGGATCGCCCTCGACCTCCTGGAGGACGAACATCCCCGCGTGCATCGTGAACAGCGCGCTGACGCAGCGGACCTGGTCGGTCAGGGAGGCGTCCGGATCCCGGATGATGTCGCGCATCTGCAGCATCCGGTCCTTGAACTGGTTGCCGATGCTCAGTTCGCGGATCGTGGCCTGGTTCTCCTGCATGAAGCGGAAGAGCGGGGCCGCGCCGGCCAATGCCTCGCTGTAGCGGCGCAGCACCTCCTGCTTGGTCTCGAGGGTGTGCGGCTGCGCCTTGCCCCACTCGATCAGCTCGTCGATCGGGCGGGTCAGGTCCTCGAAGATGCTGGCGAGGATCTCTTCCTTGGTCTTGAAGTGGTAGTAGAGCGCGGCCTTGGTGACGTCCAGGCGCTCGGCGATCTCCCGCAGCGAGGTCTTCTCGTAGCCCTGCTCGGCGAAGAGGTCGAGCGCCACGTCCTGGATGCGCTGACGGGTGTCCCCGCGCCGCTGCCGCTTGGTGCCTTCCATGGTGGTGCCGCCCATCCTCGTACTCCTCGCACTCCCGGAGAGCCCGTGTGCAGGCCTCCTCGCCGAGCCTACGAAACTTACTTGACGCACGGCTAGTTACGGGGCTATCTTCCCCGAGAATAGCGAACTAGCCGGGCGACAAGTAAGTAGCCGGGCGGCAGGCAGTACCAAGGGGAGACTGGGGACATGGCGGACAGCGCGGCACCGGCCGCTGACGGTGACAAAAGTGAGAAACAACCTCGGAGCATACGGGTCGTCCTGCTCGCGCTGATGATCACGATGATGCTCGCGATGCTCGACAACATGATCGTGGGCACGGCGATGCCGACCATCGTGGGCGAGCTGGGCGGCCTCGAACACCTGTCGTGGGTGGTGACCGCGTACACCCTCGCCACCGCCGCCGCCACGCCGCTGTGGGGCAAGCTCGGAGACATGTACGGGCGCAAGGGCTCGTTCATGACCTCGATCGTGATCTTCCTGGCCGGGTCCGCGCTCAGCGGCATGGCGCAGAACATGGGCCAGCTCATCGGCTTCCGGGCCGTCCAGGGGCTCGGCGCGGGCGGTCTCATGGTCGGCGTCATGGCCATCATCGGTGATCTGATTCCTCCGCGGGAGCGCGGCAAGTACCAGGGCATGATGGCGGGCGTCATGGCGCTCGCGATGATCGGCGGTCCGCTGGTCGGCGGCACCATCACCGACAACTGGGGCTGGCGCTGGGCCTTCTACATCAACCTGCCGCTCGGTGTGGTCGCACTGGGCGCCATCAGCGTCGTGCTGCACCTGCCGAAGAAACGGTCCCAGGCCCGGGTCGACTACCTCGGCGCCGCGCTGCTGACCGTCGGCATCACCTCGATCGTGCTGGTCACCACCTGGGGCGGGTCCCAGTACGCGTGGACGTCCGCGCGGATCATGGAGCTGATCGGGATCGGTGTCGCCGCGCTCGTCGGATTCCTGTTCTGGCAGACGAAGGCCGCCGAGCCGGTCGTGCCGCTGCACATCTTCCGCAGCCGGAACTTCTCGCTGATGTCGGCGATCGGTTTCATCACCGGGTTCGTGATGTTCGGTGCGACGCTGTTCCTGCCGCTGTACCAGCAGTCCGTGCAGGGCGCGTCCGCGACCAACTCGGGGCTGCTGCTCCTGCCGATGCTCGGCGCCATGCTCGTGGTGTCGATGATCGCGGGGCGGGTCACCACCAACAGCGGGCGGTACAAGGTCTTTCCGGTGGTCGGCAGCGTGCTGATGATCGCGGGCCTCTTCCTGCTGTCGCAGATGGACACGGGGACCAGCCGGTTCACCTCGGGTTTGTACATGGCCGTGCTGGGTGCCGGGATGGGCTGCCTGATGCAGGTCACCATGCTGGTGGCGCAGAACAGCGTCGAGATGCGGGACATGGGTGTCGCCTCGTCGACCACGACCCTCGCGCGGACGCTGGGCTCCTCCTTCGGCGTCGCGATCATGGGCGCGCTGTTCAACAACCGGGTGCAGCACGTGATGGCCGAGCGGGCCGGTGCGCTGGGGTCGAAGATCACCGAGCAGTCGGCGCAGCTGGACGCGAAGAGCCTTCAGAAGCTGCCGGCGGCGGCGCGTGAGGCGTACCAGCACGCGGTGTCCGCGGGCACGCACTCGGCGTTCCTGCTCGGCGCGGTGGTGGCCGTGCTCGCGCTGGCTGCGGCGGTGTTCGTGAAGGAGGTCCCGCTGCGGGGAGCGGGACCCGACAAGCAGGCCGGGGCCGCGGCTGGGGACGCCGCGGATGTGCCGCCGGCGGTTGCAGAGGCCGTCTGACCGGCACGGGCTCCGGCCCGAGGCCCCCGGGTGCGTGCGCCCGGGGGCCTTTCGGCACGCGGACGGGCACAGCGGGCGAGTCTCGCCCCCGCCGCCCTGTCAGTGCCGCGTGGCAGCATCGGGGGCGTGGACAAGATGCGGCAGCTGCGGCTGGCCAAGGATCTGATGGACCGGGACTGGGCCGATCCGGCGCTCGATCTTGAGGCCGTCGCCGACCGTGCCGGGTACTCGCGGTATCACTTCCTGCGGGCCTTCAAGGAGGCGTACGGCGAGACGCCGCGGCAGTATCTGACGCACCGGCGCATCGAGCGCGCCGAGGACCTGCTGCGCACCGCCGATCTGTCCGTGACCGAGATCTGCCATCTCGTGGGGTTCAGCAGCGTCGGGACGTTCTCGGCGCGGTTCAAGGCCAGGACCGGGCTCACGCCCAGCGAGTACCGCGCCAAGCACGTCGGCCGCGGCGCCGCGCTCATACCCGGGTGTTACGCGATGCTCTGGGCGGGCGGGTTCCGCAGGAGCGAGCAGAGCAATTCCGGAGAAGCGGGGTGAAGGGGCCGCTGCTTACCGTGGCAGCGCACACCGCACCTCCCACCTCCAGGAGCACGCCATGATCAAGGGGCTCGCCATCACCACCGTCTGGGTCCTCGACCAGGACCGGGCCAAGGAGTTCTACACGCAGAAGCTCGGCCTCGAGGTCCGTACGGACATGACCATGGGCGACGGCGGCATGCGCTGGCTCACCGTAGGCGCCCCGGACCAGCCCGACGTCGAGCTGACGCTCATGGTGCCCGGGCCGCCGGCGATGGACCCCGAGTCCGCCGAGATGATGAAGAAGCTCGTCGCCAAGGGCGCTCTCGGTGCCGGTGTGCTGGCCACCGACGACATCCACGGCGACTACAAGCGGCTCAAGGACCGCGGCGTGGAGTTCCTCCAGGAGCCGCAGGAGCGGCCGTACGGCACCGAGGCGCTCTTCCGCGACGACTCCGGCAACTGGTTCTCCTTCACCCAGCGCCGCGAGGGCGGTCTGGACTTCGAGAAGGAGTGGAGCTAGCCGGCTCCTCCCTGTCCTTCTGCCGGCCCCGGTCCTGCGGCCTCCCGGTTCTGCTTCTTACTTTCCCGACATGGGCAGCATCGGAAAGCTGCCCGTGTCCGTCGGCGCGTGCTCCGGCAGCCACAGCACCGCCACCGCCCCCTCGGCCGGCACGTGCTCCGGCACCCCGGGCGCCCGGATGTTGCGGAACGTCAGCCGGGCGCCCAGCACCCGCGCCTGCCCCGCCGCGATCGTGAGCCCCAGGCCGTGGCCCTGGCCCGAGCGGTCCGACCTGCCCGTACGGAACCGGCTCGGGCCCTCGGCCAGCAGCTCCTCGGGGAAGCCGGGCCCGTGGTCCCGTACACGGATCACCCGGCCCTCGACGGACACCTCGATGGGCGGCTTGCCGTGTCGTGCCGCGTTCGCCAGCAGGTTGAACAGCACCCGCTCCAGACGGCGCGGGTCCGTGGTGACCTCCGACTCGTGGATCACCCTGACGTCGACGTCCGCGTCCTTCGCGGCCACCCGCCGGGTCACGAACTCACCCAGCATGATGTCCTGCAGCTCGGCCCGCTCGGACGCGCCGTCCAGACGGGCCACCTCCAGGACGTCCTCCACGAGCGTCCGCATGGCCTTCGCGCGGTCCAACACCAGTTCGGTGGGGCGGCCCGGCGGCAGCAGCTCCGCCGCGGTGAGCAGGCCCGTCACCGGCGTGCGCAGCTCGTGCGCGATGTCCGCGGTCACCCGGCGCTCCGCCTCCAGCCGCTGTTGCAACGCGTCCGCCATCGCGTCCACCGCCCGCGCCAGATCGTCCGTCTCGTCGCGTACGACACCACCGATCGCGTCCCGTACGCGCACGTCCGTCTCGCCCTTGGCGACCCGGTTCGCCGCGGCGGCCGCCTTGCGCAGCCGGCCCGACAGCTGCCCGCCGATCAGCACACCGAGCGCGGAGCCCCCGAGGACCACCGCGATCGAACCGATGATCAGGGCCTGGTCGAGGTCCTTGATCACCCCGACGCTGCGGTCCGTGCGGGTGTGCAGGGACAGCACCCGGCCGTCCTTGAGCGGTACGGCGGCCCAGGTGTCCGGCACCCCGTTGCGGTCCCAGGAGGCGAAGGTGGCGCGCCTGCCCTGCATGACCTTCTCCAGGAGGTCCCGCGGGATGGCCGGGTCGTCGATCTTGGTCCCGAAGGTCTGGGTGCGCCCGGACTCGTACATCCGCTGCGCCACCTGGATGCGCTCGTCGGCGAGGTCACGTGCGCTGTTCAGCATCGACACCTGGGCCGCGTTGTGCACGACCAGGCTCAACGCGATCGCGACGAGCGCCCCGACCAGGGCGATCGCCGCGCTGAGCTTCCATCTCAGACCGGTGCGTATGGCCGCGTCCTCGGGGACGAGGCGGCCGATGATCCCCCGCATGCTCCTGTCCCCGCTCACGCCTTCAACTTGTAGCCGAAGCCGCGGACCGTCTCGATCCGGTCCTGGCCGATCTTGGTGCGCAGCCGCTGCACATGGACGTCGACGACACGGGTGTCCCCGCCCCAGCCGTAGTCCCACACGCGCTCCAGCAGCTTGTCGCGCGACAGTACGGTGCCGGGCGCCGACGAGAACTCGAGCAGCAGGCGCATCTCGGTCGGCGTCAGGGCCACCGGCTGCCCGGCCCGCCGGACCTCCATCCCCTCGGTGTCGACCTCCAGGTCACCGAAGGTGAGCACCCCGTCGTCCCCGGGCGAGGTGTCCTCGGCCGCCCGGCCGGCGCCGCTCGCGTGCCCGAAGCGGCGCAGCACCGCACGGATGCGCGCCACCAGCACGGCGCCGTCGAAGGGCTTGGTCACGTAGTCGTCGGCGCCCGCCTCCAGACCGAGCACCACGTCGATCGAGTCGGCCCGCGCGGACAACATGATCACCGGCACGGTCGACTCGTCGCGGATGCGCCGGCACAGGCTGACCCCGTCCAGGCCCGGAACCATCACGTCCAGCAGGGCGATGTCGGGACGGCGGGCGCGGAACGCCTCCAAGCCCGACAGGCCGTCGGGCATGGCGGTCACCGCGAAGCCGTCGCGCTCCAGCGCGAGCTGGGTGGCCTCGCGGATGACGTCGTCGTCCTCGACGAACAGGACGTGTGTCTGCTCTGCCATCCGCTGCTCTCAGTAGGGGTCGGGTGTCACTTCTTGGTGGGGGCGGCGGTGCCGCTGTTGCCCACAGCGTTGCTGTACTCGTTGCGCGTGCGGGATATCTCGGTGAAGTGGCTGGTCCTCCAGTCGTAGGTGATCACTTCCTCGCTGGAGGGGTACGACACCGGGTCGCCCTTCTCGTACATCTGCTGGGTCACCACCAGGTCGCCGCGGTCGATCTCCGCGTAGACCGGCGGCTCCTCGGCCTTGAACACATTCTGGTACCTGTGGTTCTTCATCCGGTACACGTACGAGCCGACCCCGACCGCGTCACCGCACGTCATCACGTTGACCACGATGTCGTCGACATCGCCGCCGGTGAGGTCGCCGTAGGACACGTCGACCGGGTACTCGTCGGCCACGCAGGGCTTCAGGTCCTCCTTGACCACCTTGGCGACCTGCGGGTCGTCCTTGACGATCTTCACCACTTCGGCGCGCGTGGGCTCCTTGGTGGTGGGCGACGGCGACGGCGTGGCGGCACCCGCGATGACCGGGTCGCTCCCCGCGGGGCCCTCGTCCCGGGCGCCCGCGCCGCCCGTGGCGCAGGCGGAGACGAAAAGCCCGAGGGCGGTGACCGCGGCCACCGCCGCGGTCACCGCCTTCAGGGCTCCGCTGAGCCGTATGACCCCCGTACCTAGGCGGCGCAACGCTCCCGCTCCTCACGCTCCAGCGCGCGTGCGTCCAGGTCGCGGGCTTCCAGCTCCTCCCGGAGCCGGGCGAGCGCCCGGTGCAGCGTGCTCTTGACCGTACCGGCCGACATGCCGAGGGCGGCGGCCGTCTCCTCCGTGGACATCTGCTCCCAGTGTCGCAGCACGACGACGCTGCGCTGCTTGGGAGCCAGCACCTTCAGGACGTCCATCAGCAGGGCACGGGCGGCGTGCTGCTCCGTGGAGTCCTCCACCGACGCGTCCGGGAGCTGCTCGGTGGGGACCTCCTCCAGTTTGCGCGAGCGCCACCACTCGGTCCGCGTGTTGATCATGACGCGGCGCAGGTAGGCGTCGGCCAGTCGCTTGTCCGCGATGCCGTCCCAGCGGCCGTAGGTGCGCACCAGCGCGGTCTGCAGCAGGTCCTGGGCGTCGGTCGGGTCGGGGACCAGCCGGCGCGCGCTGCGCAGCAGCGCGTCCTGCCGGGTGCGTACGTAGTCTTCGAACTCGAGCACCTCGCCGTGCGCCATTCCAACCGCCTCCGTTCCCCGTTTTCCGACCTGTGGTCCGGCTGCGCCCCGCAGCCCGGCCGGTTCCTCACAACCTCGAGCGGGCCCGTCCCGAGCCCGGGTGCCGCACTGTCGGCGGCACGCATATGAAGTTACGGACGAGTTGTCACGGCGTTGTCCGTTCCAGGCTGCGGAGAGCACTCGGCTGTCCGTCGGTTGTGTAACAGGCGTAGGAACGGGGTAAAGGCAGGCGGGAGTTGGGGTGGGTATGGGGTGATTTGTCAGGTGGGTAGGGGGCTGGAGGCTGTGATGTGGCGGCGGTGTTGCTGTGACGGGACCAAGGGTTGGCTGTGAAATCGGGGAGCGGGGCGCTCGGACGGGTCAGGTGAGGGGCAGGCGGTAGAGGCGGCCCGGGAGGGGCTCCACCAGGCCGTCGGAGACCAGGCCGTCCAGGGCGCGGGCGCGCTGGACCGGGTCGTCCCACACGCGGTCGAGCACCGACTGCGGCACCGGGCCCACGGCCTCCCGCAGCACGGCCAGCAGTCGGCCGCGCACCTGACGGTCCGTGCCCGCGTACGTCTGGCCTCGGCGCGGCGGACCGTCGTGCTCGGGCTTCCCGGCCAGTCGCCAGGCGCACTGCGTGGCGATCGGGCAGCGGTGGCAGTTCTCGTTCTTCGCCGTGCAGATCAGCGCGCCCAGTTCCATGGAGGCGGCGGCCCAGCGCGAGGCGGTGCGCTCGTCGTCCGGCAGCAATTCGCGGGCGAGCCTGCGCTCGGCGGCGGTGGTGGCGTTGGGCGGGTACTGCACGCCGGTGACCGCGCGGGCCAGGACCCGGCGCACATTGGTGTCGAGCACCGGGTGTCGCTGGCCGTACGCGAACGACGCGACGGCGGCGGCCGTGTACTCGCCGATGCCGGGCAGGGCGAGCAGTTGGGCGTGGTCTGTGGGGACGTCGCCGCCGTGCCGTTCCGTTATGGCGACCGCGGCGCCGTGCAGGCGGAGGGCGCGGCGGGGGTAGCCGAGGCGGCCCCAGGCACGGACCGCTTCGCCGGGGGGTTCCTTGGCCAGGTCGGCCGGGCGGGGCCAGCGGGTGAGCCACTGCTCGTAGACGGGCAGGACGCGGTTGACCGGCGTCTGCTGCAGCATGAACTCACTGACCATCACGCCCCAGGGTCCGGCTTCCGGGCGCCGCCACGGGAGATCACGGGCGTGCTGCTCGAACCAGGCGATGACCGGGCCGTGCAGGACCGTGCCGGGGGCTTGGCCGGTGGCGGTGGAGCCGGGGGTGTCGTCGGTCTGGACGGGGGCGGTGGCGGGGGCGGGGGTGGTGGGTGCAGTCATGGCGTAGTCGATCCTGCCATGCCGGGGGTGGTCGGGTGGGGAACCGGCTCGGGGTGGTTTTGTCCGGGATGACCTTTCGTGGGCTCCGGCGGTCGGGCTCGGTGTCCGTGGGTGAGGGCGTCCTCCGGAGAGTTCGCCGGCTCGGCGGACGCGGCTCTCCGAGATGATGATCCGGAAAAGTTGTGGCCCGGGCGGCGGGTGGGGCCAGGTGTGGGGGAGATCTCTCGTACAGTTTGCGCCGTGGGATCTCTGCGCAATCCGGTTGGGCCGCTTCCCTCCTCCATCTACTGGCGACGGAGGGCCGTAGTGCTGTCCGTGGTCGCCCTGTTGGTGCTGCTCGTCGTGTGGGCGGTCACCTCCTCCGGTGGCGGCGGGAAGAACAAGGCGGACGGCTCGAACGGCAAGCATCCCACGTCATCGATCACGCCGGGCCCGTCCGGTACGGGGCCCGCGATCAGCCAACGCCCGGGCGGGCGCGACGAGTCGGGCGGCGGCGACGGCTCCGGGTCCTCCGGGTCGTCGGGCTCCGGGACCTCCGACGGAACGGGTGGCGCCGGATCCGGCGGCGCGGGCGACGGGGTTAACGGCGGTGGCAGCGGCGGCACTTCCTCCTCCGTCGACCAGCTCCCCGCTGGTGGTGGGGCGACGCTGCCCAACTGCGCGTCCGGCGCGGTGCAGTTGACGCTGCGCAGCCTGCACAACACCTACGAGCCCGGGGACACCCCCACCTTCCAGCTGATCGCCAAGAACACCTCAGGCAGCGACTGCAAGGTCGACCTCGGCCCCAAGTACGCGGTGCTGACGATCACTCAGACGGGAAGCGGCAGCGCCTTCTGGACCTCGGCGGACTGCCCCGGCGGCTCGGGCGGCGCGCTGTTCCGGGTGCCCGCGAACGAGCAGGTCACCTACACCGTGAAGTGGGACCGCAAGCACAGCGCACCCAACTGCGCGACGCCCCCGGCGGGTTCCGCGCCGGCGGGCACCTACCTGGTCGAGGCGAAGGTCCCCGGCTTCCCGAAGGCCCAGACGTCGTTCGTGCTGGCGAAGGACTAGGTCCTGTCCTTGGGATGAGCCGGGCGTCGCGGGCCCCGGCCCGTGAGTACGGCAACCCCGACTGCCGGGTGCCGTGCGCGGCACAGCGCCCCGGCCCCGGCTCGGCCGTCGGTCAGACGTACCGCTCGAGGATCGAGGACTCCGCCAGCCGCGACAGGCCCTCGCGTACGCTCCGTGCCCGGGCCTCGCCCACCCCGTCCACCGTCTGCAGGTCGTCCACGCTGGCCGCGAGCAGTTTCTGGAGGCCGCCGAAGTGCTCCACCAGGCGGTCGATGATCGCGCCGGGCAGCCGCGGGACCTTCGCCAGCAGGCGGAAGCCGCGCGGGGACACCCCGGAGTCGAGCGCCTCGGGGGAGCCGGTGTAACCCAGCGCCTTGGCGACCGTGGACATCTCCAGGAGCTCCGCGTGGCTCAGCGCGTCCAGCTCGGCCAGCGCCTCCTCGACCGTGCGGGAACGCTTCGCGGTCGGTTCCGGCACGTAGTCGCGGACCACCAGTTCGCGCTCGGGCTCCACGCCCGCGATCAACTCGTCGAGCTGGAGGGCGAGGAGGCGGCCGTCCGTGCCCAGCTCGACCACGTACTCCGCGATCTCGGTGGCGATGCGGCGCACCATCTCCAGCCGCTGCGCGACCGCCGAGACGTCCCGGACCGTCACCAGGTCCTCGATCTCCAGCGCGGACAGCGTCCCGGCCACCTCGTCCAGGCGGAGCTTGTACCGCTCCAGGGTGGCCAGGGCCTGGTTGGCGCGGGACAGGATCGCCGCCGAGTCCTCCAGGACCCGGCGCTGCCCGTCGACGTACAGCGCGATCAGGCGCATCGACTGGGAGACGGAGACCACCGGGAAGCCGACCTGCTTGCTCACCCGGTCCGCCGTGCGGTGCCGGGTGCCCGTCTCCTCCGTCGGGATCGTGGGGTCCGGGACGAACTGCACGCCGGCCCTCAGGATCTTCGACAGGTCCGAGGAGAGCACGAGGCCGCCGTCCAGCTTGCACAGCTCCCGCAGCCGGGTGGCCGTGAACTCGACGTCCAGGACGAAACCGCCCGTGCACATCGCCTCGACGGTCTTGTCGGAGCCGAGCACGATGAGACCGCCGGTGTTGCCGCGGAGCACGCGCTCCAGTCCGTCACGCAGGGGCGTGCCAGGTGCCACGGCGCTCAGTGAGGCGCGCATCAGGCGATCGGAACCGGCACTCCCACCGGACTTTCCGGGAGCTGCTGCCCGGTCGTTGGCTGCCACTGCACTCCTCCGGTCGCAGGTTCTGAGGCGCTCCCGTGTCGCACACTCGGTTCGTACGGACGGGCGAGACCAGGGCAAAGTCTACCGGCGGTCCTCCTCCTCCCGTGGGGCCTCTCGGCGACGGGAGCGGGGCAGGACCCGCAGCGCGTCCCCCACGTCCGCCACTTCCAGCACCTTCATCCCGGGCGGGATCCTCCCGGGATCGGCCGGTACGAGGGCGTGGGTGAAGCCCAGGCGGTGGGCCTCGGCCAGGCGGCGCTGGACGCCCGTGACCCGTCTGACCTCTCCGGCGAGGCCGACCTCGCCGATCGCCACCAGGTTCTTGGGCAGCGGGGTGTCGCTCGCGGCGCTCGCCAGCGCCAGTGCCACCGCCAGGTCGGCGGCCGGCTCGGAGAGCTTCACCCCGCCGACGGTCGCGGAGTAGATGTCCCGCTTGCCCAGGGCGCTGATCCGGCCGCGCTGCTCCAGCACGGCGAGCATCATCGAGACGCGGGAGGTCTCCAGGCCGGACGTCGTGCGCCGTGGGGAGGGGATCTGCGAGTCGACGGTCAGTGCCTGCACCTCGGCCACCAGGGGGCGGCGGCCCTCCAGGGTGACGGTGAGGCAGGTGCCGGGGACCGGCTCGTCGCGGCGGGTCAGGAACAGGCCGCTGGGGTCCGCGAGGCCCGTGATGCCCTCGTCGTGGAGCTCGAAGCAGCCGACCTCGTCCGTGGCGCCGTAGCGGTTCTTGACGCCCCGGACCAGGCGCAGGCGCGCGTGCCGGTCGCCCTCGAAGTGCAGGACGACGTCCACCAGGTGCTCCAGCAGGCGCGGACCCGCGATCGCGCCGTCCTTGGTGACGTGGCCCACCAGGAGCGTGGCCATGCCGCGCTCCTTGGAGGCGCGGATCAGGGCCCCGGCGACCTCGCGCACCTGGGCCATGCCGCCGGGCGCGCCGTCGATCTCCGGGGAGGCGACGGTCTGGACCGAGTCGAGCACGAGCAGGGACGGCTTGACCGCGTCGAGGTGGCCGAGGACGGCCGCGAGGTCCGTCTCCGCCGCCAGGTAGAGGTGGTCGTGGATGGCTCCGATGCGGTCGGCGCGCAGCCGCACCTGGCTCGCGGACTCCTCGCCGGTGACATACAGCGTGGGGTGCTCGTCGCTCGCCGCCTTCGCCGCGACGTCGAGCAGCAGCGTGGACTTGCCGACGCCGGGTTCGCCCGCCAGCAGCACGACCGCGCCCGGTACGAGTCCGCCGCCGAGGACGCGGTCCAGCTCGGGCACGCCGGTGGGGCGGGCGGTGGCCTGCCGCCCGTCGACCTGGCCGATCGGCAGGGCGGAGGTGGTCACCCGTCCCGGTGTCGTCGTCCGCACGGCGGGCGCGCCGTACTCCTCGATCGTCCCCCAGGCCTGGCACTCGGGGCAGCGGCCGAGCCACTTGGCCGTCTGCCAGCCGCACTCGGTGCAGCGGTAGGACGGCCGGTCCTTGGAGGTCTTCGTACGGGCAGCCATGGTCGAAACCGTAGCGGGGGCCACTGACAACCGGTCGCACGCCAGCCGGGAGGAGCTTCGGCAGGGCGGTCCTACAACCCGGCGCCTTGCTGCCCTGTGCGCCCCCCAAGCTGCGGAATACATCGTTCCTGTCCCCTTATGAGGGATCGTTTCACCCGTACGGAGTAAAAGTGCTCAAGGAGGAAGAAGGTGCCGGTCATCGCCGCCTACGGTCGCACGGGTGATGAGCAGCAGGCCGGAGATCTCGACGCACGCCACCGGCGCACACCCGGCGCGCAACGACGCGCGGCAGCGGGGAAGCGCGCCCCGTGGCGCGACCCCCCGCACCCTGGCGCAGCGCCTGCCCGCGCGCTTCGACCCCTACGTGGACGGACTGTTCACCTACTGCCTGTCCGTGCTGTGCGACCACGACGCGGCGACCGAGGCCCTCGCGGACGCCCTGGCGCTCGCCGAGCGCCGCGGCACCCGCGGCCCGCGGTCCCACGACGACCACCGCGCCTGGTTCTACGCCCTCGCCCGCTGGTCCTGTCTGCGCCGCCTCGCCGAGGCCCGGCGCCACCGCCGGGCCGGGCGCGACCGCGACCTCGGCGCGCACAAGGAAGCCGCCGACCGGCGCGCCGCCGGGTCCCTCGGCACCACCCCCGAGCCGGCCGAGGAGACCGAGGAGCTGCGCCGCCGCGAGCTCGCCCAGCTCGCCTGGCCGGAGGCCGCCGGCACCACCCCCGAGCAGCGCGAGGCGCTCGAACTCGCGGTACGCCACCAGCTCGCCCCCCGTGAGGTCGCCGCCGTGCTCGGCCAGGACCCCACCGCCACCCGGGAGCTGCTGGCCGCCGCCGCCTGCGAGGTGGAGCGCACCCGCGCCGCCCTCGCCGTCGTCGAGACCGGCACCTGTCCGGGCGTCGCCCGCCTCACCGGCGACCACCAGCTCGTCCTCAGCGCCGCCCTGCGCCGCGAACTCGTCCGGCACGTCGACGACTGCCCGCGCTGCCGCCGTACCGCCGAGCGCGCCGTTCCCGGGACCTGGCCCGGCACCAGCGTCACCCCTGCCGCGCTGCCCGTCCTTCAGGCCCCGCGCGCGACCCTGCACACCGCGATGACGCACGCCGCACGGGCGCGTGGCGGCTCCCCCCGCTTCGACCGGCGCGGCTTCCCCATGGACCCGAAGGACCACGCGGCCCGCCGGGACCGCCTCCGCGCGCGTGCCGTCACCACGACCGTCGTCGCCACCGTGGTCGCCGCCCCGGTGTTCGCCCTGTGGGCCGCCTACCGCGGCCCCCTCACCGGCGAGGCCGCCGACGGCCGCCCCGCCACCGCGCGCGAGGTGCAGGGCACGGCGCCGCTCGGCGGCGAGGGCGCGGGCGGGTACGAGAACGCGGGCAACGCCAGTGCGAGGCCGGGCGCCCGCCTCCCCGGCAAGGACGGCCGCACACCCGACGTCTCCGTCGAGGTCATCGGCGTGTCGACGGGCGCCCCGGGCGAGGGGCGTCTGGCGGTGACGGCCCGCAACGACGGCACCACCACCCTGATCACCCTCACCGCGTCCGGCAGCTCACCCGTCCACTGGTCGGCGACCACGGGCGCCTCCTGGCTGTACATGAGCCAGTCCTCGGGCACGCTCGACCCCGGCGCGTCGTCCACGATCCGCGTCTACGTCGACCACCTCCGTGAGCCCTCCGGCCCCTGGCACGCGCAGGTGGCGGTGGCCCCGGCGGGCGCCGTCGTCTCGATCGACGGCCACGGCGCGACGGGCCCGTCCGAGCCGGGCCCCACCCCCACCCGGACCGTCCCGTCCGACCCCTCACCGACCGGTCCGCCGCCCGGCCCGGACCCCATCCCCGGCGACCCGACCCCGACCGGCACGCCGACCTCCAGCCCGTCGCCCTCCGACCCGCCGGCCTCGAGCCCGCCGCCCACCGACAGCGGCGCGCCGAGCCCGGCCTCGTAGGCCGCCTTGTCCGTACCGTCAGGCCACGGGATCCGCGGGGTGCGGTGCCACCAGCGGCAGCTGCGACGCCAGGCGCTGCTCGCACAGCTCGGCCAGGCGGTCGTACCCCGCCTTGCCCATCAGCTCGGTCAGCTCCGCCCGGTAGGAGACGTACACCGGCTCGCCCGCGCCGTGCGCCGACGTCGCCGACGTGCACCACCAGTGCAGGTCGTGGCCGCCCGGACCCCAGCCCCGGCGGTCGTACTCACCGATCGACACCTGCAGCACCCGGGTGTCGTCGGGCCGGTCGATCCACTCGTACGTGCGCCGGATCGGCAGCTGCCAGCACACGTCCGGCTTGGTCTCCAGCGGCTCGCGGCCCTCCCTGAGGGCGAGGATGTGCAGCGAGCAGCCCGCGCCGCCCGCGAACCCGGGCCGGTTCTGGAAGATGCACGAGCCCTGGTACGGGCGGGTCTGCCGGGACCCCTCGTCGTCCTCCACGACCCAGCCCGTCTCCATGCCCACGTCATGGTGCTGCCAGATCTCCGGGGTGAGCCGTGCCACGTGCTCGGCCACCCGCTTCTCGTCGTCCTCGTCCGAGAAGTGCGCCCCCAGCGTGCAGCACCCGTCGTCCGCGCGGCCCGCCTGGATGCCCTGGCAGCCGCTTCCGAAGATGCAGTTCCAGCGCGAGGTCAGCCATGTCAGATCGCAGCGGAAGACCTGTTCGTCGTCGGCCGGATCCGGAAACTCCACCCACGCGCGCGCGAAGTCGAGCCCCTTCTCGTCACTCGCCTTCAGCGCTTTCTTCGCCATCTTCAGGGCCTTCTTTGACGGGGACGCCTTCGCCTGCGAAGAATCCTTCGATCCAGTGGAGGATTTGTCGGTCTTCGCCTTTTTCGTCTTTGGCACGCCTCCAGAGTAAGTGGCCCCGGACCGCTCCGGGGACGGCAGATCCCCGCACTGGCAGTAGCGTTCCGTACATGAGACTCGGTGTCCTCGACGTGGGTTCGAACACGGTGCATCTGCTGGTGGTGGACGCCCACCCCGGCGCGCGCCCCCTGCCCGCGCACTCGCACAAGGCGGAGCTGCGGCTCGCCGAACTCCTGGACGGCGACGGAGCCATCGGCCAGGAGGGTGTGGACAGGCTGATCGCCGTCGTCCGGGACGCCCTCCAGGCCGCCGAGGACAAGGGCGTCGAGGACCTGCTGCCGTTCGCCACCTCCGCGGTGCGCGAGGCAGGCAACGCCGACGACGTCCTCGCCCGGGTCGAGGACGCCACGGGCGTCCAGCTGCAGGTGCTGACCGGCGAGGAGGAGGCCCGGCTGACCTTCCTCGCCGCCCGCCGCTGGTTCGGCTGGTCCGCGGGCAAACTCCTCGTCCTCGACATCGGCGGCGGCTCGCTGGAGATCGCCTACGGCATCGACGAGGAACCCGACGCCGCGGTGTCCCTGCCGCTGGGCGCCGGCCGGCTGACCGCCGCCTGGCTGCCCGGCGACCCGCCCGACCCCGAGGACGTCAGGGCCCTGCGCCGCCACGTACGGACCGAGATCGCCCGCACGGTCGGCGAGTTCAGCCGCTTCGGGCGGCCCGACCACGTCGTCGCCACCTCCAAGACGTTCAGGCAGCTAGCCCGCCTCGCCGGGGCGGCCCGCTCCGCCGAGGGCCTGTACGTCCAGCGCGAGCTGAAGCGGGAGTCACTGGAGGGCTGGGTGCCCCAGCTCGCCGGGATGACGGCCGCGCAGCGCTCGGAACTCCCGGGTGTCTCCGACGGCCGCGCGGGCCAGCTGGTGGCCGGGGCGCTGGTCGCGGAGGCGGCGATGGACCTGTTCGGCGTGGAGGCGCTGGAGATATGCCCCTGGGCACTGCGGGAGGGAGTGATCCTGCGGCGGCTGGACCACATGGGCTCGGTGTGAGCAGGGGGGCCGCCATATTGGCTCGATGTTGGCAGGGGGCCCGCCATATGGGCTCGATGTGAGCAGGGGGGCCCGCCACAGGGGCCCGGTGTGAGCAGGCGGTCCCACCACATGGGCTCGGTATGAGCAGTGGGTGCCCCGACAAGGGCGCGGGACTGTGACCGCTGCGGCTCCGCCGCGCGGTCGCGAGCGGGCACGGCCCGTGACGCCGGGCTGACCCGCAAGGCACCCCCTAGTGACCTCGGCCACCCCCACCCCCCACTCCCGGCCCAACCGCCGGAGGCACCCCGTACCCTGTCCCTCGTGGCAGAACCAGCGGTGCGCATCCCGGATGCGAAGGTCGCGCTGTCGACGGCCTCCGTCTACCCGGAGTCGACGGCGACGGCCTTCGAGATCGCCGCGCGCCTCGGGTACGACGGGGTCGAGGTCATGGTGTGGACCGACCCGGTCAGCCAGGACATCGAGGCGCTGCGCCGGCTCAGCGACTACCACCAGATCCCCATTCTGGCCGTCCACGCCCCCTGTCTGCTGATCACACAGCGGGTGTGGTCCACCGACCCCTGGGTCAAACTCCAGCGGGCCCGCGCGGCCGCCGAGAAGCTCGGCGCCGGCACCGTCGTGGTCCATCCGCCCTTCCGCTGGCAGCGCCAGTACGCCCGTGACTTCGTCGACGGCATCTGGCGCATGGCGAACGAGACGGATGTGCGGTTCGCCGTCGAAAACATGTACCCGTGGCGCTACCGGGATCGCGAGATGCTCGCGTACGCCCCCGACTGGGACGTCACGAAGGACGACTACCGGCACTTCACGATCGACCTCAGCCACGCCGCGACGGCCCGCACGGACGCCCTGCAGATGCTCGACCGCATGGGCGACCGCCTCGGCCACGTCCACCTCGCCGACGGCAACGGCTCCAGCAAGGACGAGCACCTCGTCCCCGGCCGCGGGATACAGCCCTGCGCCGAGGTCCTGGAGCGGCTGGCTCTGGGCGGCTTCGACGGCTACGTCGTCATCGAGGTCAACACCCGGCGCGCCATGTCCGGCGCCGAGCGCGAGGCCGACCTCGCGGAGGCCCTCGCCTTCAGCCGGCTGCACCTGGCGTCGGCGGTGCGGGTACCCCGCCGGTGAGCGGGCTCGGGCCGGCCGAGGATCAAAGACAGCCCTGAGACATACGTCCCGCATTCCGGACATCGTGTCCGTCCCTTGGAGCACCGGCGTACGCTCGACGTGAGCCAGAACTCCGCCAGGCTCCCTGGTGGAACTCTCCGAAGGAGCGAGCGACGATGCCCGAGCTGAGGTCCCGCACAGTCACCCACGGCCGCAACATGGCGGGCGCCCGCGCCCTTATGCGCGCCTCCGGTGTACCCGGTGCGGACATCGGACGGAAGCCGATCATCGCCGTCGCCAACTCCTTCACCGAGTTCGTCCCGGGCCACACCCATCTCCAGCCGGTCGGCCGGATCGTCAGCGAGGCGATCAAGGAAGCCGGCGGCATCCCGCGCGAGTTCAACACCATCGCGGTGGACGACGGCATCGCCATGGGCCACGGCGGCATGCTGTACTCCCTGCCCTCCCGCGACCTGATCGCGGACAGCGTGGAGTACATGGTGGAGGCCCACTGCGCCGACGCCCTGGTCTGCATCTCCAACTGCGACAAGATCACGCCGGGCATGCTGATGGCCGCCCTGCGCCTGAACATCCCGACGGTCTTCGTCTCCGGCGGCCCCATGGAGTCAGGCCGGGCCACCCTGGTCGACGGTACCGTCCGCACCCTCGACCTGGTCGACGCGATCTCCGACGCCGTGAACGACAAGGTCTCCGACGAGGACATCCTCCGCATCGAGGAGAACGCCTGCCCGACCTGCGGCTCGTGTTCCGGCATGTTCACCGCCAACTCGATGAACTGCCTGACCGAGGCGATCGGCCTCTCCCTCCCCGGCAACGGCTCGGTCCTCGCCACCCACACCGCCCGCAAGCAGCTGTACGTGGACGCGGCCCGCACGGTCATGGACCTCACCCGCCGCTACTACGAGCAGGACGACGACACGGTCCTGCCGCGCAACATCGCCACCTTCTCCGCCTTCGAGAACGCGATGGCCCTCGACATCGCGATGGGCGGCTCCACCAACACGATCCTGCACCTGCTGGCGGCGGCCCAGGAGGCGGGCGTTCCCTTCGGCCTGGAGGAGATCGACCAGGTCTCGCGCCGGGTGCCGTGCCTGGCGAAGGTCGCCCCGAACGTCGCCAAGAACCGCACGTACTACATGGAGGACGTGCACCGCGCCGGCGGCATCCCCGCCCTCCTCGGCGAGCTGCACCGCGCGGGCCTGCTGAACGAGGACGTGCACGCCGTCCACAGCCCGTCCCTCGCGGACTGGCTGAAGACGTGGGACATCCGCGGGGGTTCGCCCTCCCCGGAGGCCGTGGAACTGTGGCACGCGGCCCCCGGCTGCGTCCGCTCGGCGGAGGCCTTCTCCCAGTCGGAGCGCTGGGAGGCCCTCGACGAGGACGCCGAGAACGGCTGCATCCGCTCCGCGGAGCATGCGTACTCCAAGGACGGCGGCCTGGCGGTTCTCAAGGGCAACCTGGCCGAGGACGGCTGCGTGGTGAAGACCGCGGGCGTCGACGAGTCGATCTGGACCTTCGAAGGCCCGGCGGTCGTCTGCGAGTCGCAGGAGGAGGCCGTCGAGAAGGTCCTCACCAAGCAGGTCAAGGAGGGCGACGTCGTCGTCATCCGCTACGAGGGCCCCAAGGGCGGCCCCGGCATGCAGGAGATGCTGTACCCGACCTCGTACCTCAAGGGCCGCGGCCTGGGGAAGGCCTGCGCGCTGATCACCGACGGCCGTTTCTCCGGCGGCACATCGGGCCTGTCGATCGGCCACGCGTCCCCCGAGGCGGCCTCCGGCGGCACGATCGCCCTGGTGCGGGACGGTGACCGCATCCGCATCGACATCCCGAACCGCACGATCGAGCTCCTGGTCTCCGACGAGGAGCTCGACACCCGCCGTGCCGCGCTGAACGGCGTCTACGCCCCCGCGAACCGCGACCGCAAGGTCTCCGCGGCACTGCGCGCGTACGCCGCGATGGCGACGAGCGCGGACAAGGGCGCGGTGCGCGACGTGACGAAGCTGGGCTGAGGGCTCACACCAGGAGCTCCGGAAAGGGCCGCCCGCCGCCGGGCGGCCCTTTCGCGTCCTACCAGCGGGCCGGGTCGCGCCCGTCGACGGCGAAGACGGTGCCGTCGGGGGCGGAGGCGTAGACGTGGCCGTCCGCGATCACGGGCTCGGGCAGGGAGGCCGCGACCCGGTCCGCGTTCGTGCCGAGGCGCGACGGGGTCTGGCCGACGAGGGTTCCCTTGCGGGCGTCGACGGCCAGGAGACGACCATCGGCCGCGGTCAGGTACACATGGGCGTCGTCCGCGACCGGCGCCGAGCCGCGACTCACGGACGTCTCCAGATGCCACAGCTCCTTGCGCGCGTCCGTGTCGACGGCCTCCAGCGACCCGCCGGAAGCGAGCAGGTAGACGACGTTCTTGTGCACGGTGGCCTGGGCGTCCTGACGCCGGACGGGCAGAGGCACCCGGCGCGACAGCTTGGCCTTTGGGCTGTACCGGACGACGGCGACCGCATCCCCGTAGAACCGGTCGACGGAGAGGAAGAAGAGGGAGCCGTCACTGGAGGCGAAGGGTTCGAGCTGCCCGCTGAGCCGGGCGTCCCACCGCACATCTCCGGTCACCGGATCCACCGCGGTGACGCGCGAGCTGCTCCCGTCGTCGGAGACGCTCGTCGCGTACGCCGTCGGGTCTCCGGGGAACGAGGTGAACAGGGGCATGCTCTGGCCGGGGATCCGCCGGCGCCATTTGGTGTCGCCCGATGCGCTGTCGACGCCGGTGACGGCGCCGTCCCTGCCAGTGATCAGCAGCATGCCTCCGACGGACCGCAATCCGCTGTGCGAAGGGACGCTGCGCTGCCAACGCGTCCTGCCCGAAGCGGGGTCCAACGCCTCCATGCGCTGTCCCTCGCCCAGCAGCGGCTGCACGAGGCCGCCCGACAGGACCGGCGGCGCGCTCCTGGGTGCCGTGGCGACGACGTGCCGCCACAGCAGCGTGCCGTCGGCCGGATCAAGGGCATAGACGAGCCCTGACCGTGCGCACAGCAGCTTCCCCGCCCCGTAAGAACAGTGGGGCGCACTGGTGTCGCCGGAAACCGGAGGTGTCCGCCACTGATGGAATCCGTCCGCCGGGGCCGACCGGGTGGTGGCTCGCGGTGGCCCGCCGTCTGACAGCAGGGGAATCGAGGCGAACGCGCCGACGGCCACCAGACCGAGCGCCCCGACGGCCAGGGCCACCCGCTTACGCAGCCGCCGCTCCGGTCGCGGCTTCTCGGGGCCGGCCGCGGACTTCGGTACGTCGCTGTCGTCCGTCCGCTGGGCCGGTATGAACGCCTGGGTGTCGTACGAGGCCGCCACCGACCGCAGGTCCCGCATCAGCTCATCCGGCGTGGGCCGATCCTCGGGCTCCTTGGCCAGACATCGCGACACCAACGGCGCCAGGTCCTCCGGCACACCGGTCAGATCCGGCTCGTCGTGCACCACCTGATAGGCGACGACGTACGGACTGTCAGAGTCGAACGGTCCCCGCCCGGTCGCCGCGTGCACCATCACGGACCCGAGCGCGAAGATGTCGGCGGCGGGCCCCACCTCCCTCGGCCGCCGGAACTGCTCCGGCGCCATGAACGGCGGCGTACCGATCAACTTGCCGGTCTCCGTGCGCAGTTCGCTGTCCTTGGGGCGGGAGATGCCGAAGTCGATGACCTTCGGCCCGTTCTCGGCGAGCAGCACGTTGCTCGGCTTCAGATCCCGGTGCACGACCCCGGCCCGATGGATGTCGCGCAGCGCCTCCGAGAGCCCGGCCATCAGCCGACGCAACTGGGCCGGGGCCATGGGCCCGTTCCGCTTCACGTGCTCGGAGAGGGTCGGTCCGGGAATGTACAGGGTCGCCATCCAGGGCCGTTCGGCCTCCGGGGCAGCGTCCACGACGGGCGCGGTGAAGGCGCCGCTCACCCGCCGGGCCGCGGCCACCTCCTGCCGGAAACGGCTCCTGAACTCGGGGTCTTTGGCGAACTCGGCGTGCACGACCTTCACGGCGACCTTCATCCCGGAGGTGCTGCGGGCCAGGTGCACCACGCCCATGCCACCGGAGCCCAGGCAGGACTCCAGGCGGTAGTGACCGGCGTACTCGGGAAGTTCCGCTTCCGCGCCCGCCCCGGTGTTGCGCTGTGGCGCCATGGACCACCCCCGTGCTGTTCGTCCGCGCGCGCGACGCACGGAGCCTAGTCGATGACTCGTGCGAGACCGAGGCGACTTGCTAGCCTCCGCGTGCCGATCACCCACGTGCGTTTCGCGGCGTGATGCGAGGGAATCAACGGGGCCCCATGACAGTCGTGGGGCCGACGGGGGAGGTTTTTCATGTCTGTCGAGCACGTCGAAGAAGTCGGGAGCGGCGACGAGGCGAACGCCGTTACGACGGCTGCGGCTCTGCGCTACTACGCGGTCGCACCCGGCGTTCGGCTCAACGTCCGCAGTGGTCCGGGCACCAGCTACAGCATCGTCCGCGTGCTCAACGAGGGCGCCTACGTCCCGATCTACTGCCAGACGTCGGGTACCACGGTGACGGGCTACTACGGCACGAGCAACATCTGGGACAACATCAGCAACGGTGAGTACGTCTCGGACGCGTACGTGAACACGGGCAGCGACGGCTATGTCGCCTCGCGCTGCGGCTGATCCCGCCATCGGGAGGACGTCATGACGCTCAGGAAGCGCAGATCCCTTCTCCTGACGGGTTCCACCGCCGGAGCCCTTCTCATGCTGCTGGGTTCGTCCACGGATGCCTCGGCGCTGACCTACTACTCGATCGCCCCAGGCGTCAGTGTCAACGTGCGCAGTGGCCCCGGTACCAGCTACAGCATCGTCCGCGTGCTGCCCGAGGGCTCCAAGGTCCCGATCTTCTGCCAGACACCGGGCACGACGGTGACGGGCTATTACGGGACGAGCAACATCTGGGACAACATCGACAACGGTGAGTACGTCTCCGACACGTACGTTCACACCGGCAGCGACGGCTACGTAGCCCCGCGCTGCGGCTGACCGGCACCGGGGCGGGGGTCCTCGCCCTCCGGAGTGATAATCGACGCGTGAGCGACGACAACGGCACTCCGGACACCCCCAAGGGCGGCCCCCGCCCCGAACCGATCCGCTTCTTCGGCACCACCTGGGTGGATCACGACGGCGGCTACACGGCCCGCCGTGTAGCCGTGTCCGCCGGCTCCCTCGCCGCCGCCGCGATCTCCTGCCTCGTCCTGCGCTTCGCCTACCAGGGCCTGAACATCGCCGACGTCGGCGCACCGGTGACGTTCCTGGTCGTGGTCATGTTCGCCGTGTGCAGCGCACTCGCGTTCGGTCACACCTGGGGAGCCTTCACCAAGCGCCCCGACCCCGAGCGCCAGTCCTCTCTCCGCGGCCTCCTCACCATCGGCTTCGTCGGCTCCCTCCTCGCCTACTTCTTCCGCTCCCTGACCGAGGCCCCCGGCGAGAAACTCCACCGTGAGGAGTACGACCAGGCCCGCGCCGCCCACGAGAAGCGCACCTCGCGCCGCACCGGCAACCCCTCCCGCCGGCGCCGTTCCTGACCCGGGCCCCGCCCAACGCCGAGTAAATCCGCTGCCCCGGCCCCGCCTCCCCGCCACCATGGGCGTATGACCGCGCCCTCCCGAGCCGCCCGCGCCCACTCCTTCAACGCCGCGGCCGCCCAGTACGCCGCGAACCGCCCCTCCTACCCGCCCGCCCTCTTCGACGCTCTGGAAGACCTCGCCGACCGCCCCCTCGCCGGCGCCCGCGTGGCCGACATCGGCGCCGGCACCGGTATCGCCACCACCCTGCTCAAGGCCCGCGGCGCGCACGTACTCGCCGTGGAACCCGGTGCCGGCATGGCCGACCAGTTCCGCCGCACCCTCCCCGACGTCCCCCTCCTGCGCGGCGACGGCAACGCCCTCCCCCTCGCCACCGCCTCCACCGACGTCCTCACCTACGCCCAGTCCTGGCACTGGACCGACCCCGCCCGCTCGGTCCCCGAAGCCCTGCGCGTCCTGCGGCCGGGCGGAGCGCTCGCGCTGTGGTGGAACATGGACGCCCAGGACGTTCCCTGGATAACCGAGCAGGCCGACCGCATCAAGCGTTTCTTCGGCACCGAGAAGGCCACCAAGAACGGCGCCGGCGGCACCCATATCGAACTCGCCTTCCAAGGGGCGCCGGAGGTCCCCGACCACGCCCACCGCGTCGTCCGTTGGAGCCGTACGATCTCCGTCGACACCCACCTGGCCAACATCGGCAGCCACTCGATCTTCCTGGTCGGCGGTGAGGAACGCGCCGGGGCCTTCCTCGCCGAGGAGCGGGACCACCTCCTCAAGACCTTTCCGGACGGCCGTGTCGAGGAGGTCTACGATGTGCTACTGATCGTGGCCCGGCGGCGCTAGCCGCGGGCCGTCGTGCCCGGGGCGGCGCGGCACGGCACGCACAGCCACCGTCCCGCCCACCGGACACCCCGCCGAGCGCACCCTCCCCGGTGCGAGGATGACCGGAGGACGACGCACCCCGGAGGGCCCCACCACCATGACCCAGAAAGTCGCAGTCCTCGGTACCGGCAAGATCGGCGAAGCCCTGCTCAGCGGAATGATCCGAGCCGGCTGGGCCCCCGCCGACCTCCTGGTGACCGCCCGCCGCCCGGAGCGGGCCGAAGAACTCCGCACCCGCTACGGCGTCACCCCGGTCACCAACCCCGAGGCCGCGAAGAACGCCGATACGCTCATCCTCACGGTCAAGCCCCAGGACATGGGCACGCTCCTGGACGAACTCGCACCCCACGTCCCCGCCGACCGCCTGGTCATCAGCGGCGCAGCCGGCATCCCCACCTCCTTCTTCGAGGCCCGCCTCGCCGTCGGCACCCCCGTGGTCCGCGTCATGACGAACACCCCCGCCCTCGTCGACGAGGCCATGTCCGTCATCTCCGCCGGCACCCACGCCACCGCCGATCACCTGGCCCACACCGAGGAGATCTTCGGCGCCGTCGGCAAGACCCTCCGTGTCCCCGAGTCCCAGCAGGACGCCTGCACCGCGCTCTCCGGCTCGGGCCCGGCGTACTTCTTCTACCTGGTCGAGGCCATGACCGACGCCGGCATCCTGCTCGGCCTGCCCCGCGACAAGGCCCACGACCTCATCGTCCAGTCCGCGATCGGCGCGGCGGTGATGCTCCGCGACAGCGGCGAGCACCCGGTCAAGCTCCGCGAGAACGTCACGTCCCCCGCGGGCACCACCATCACCGCCATCCGCGAACTCGAGAACCACGGCGTACGGGCCGCCCTCATCGCCGCCCTGGAAGCCGCCCGCGACCGCAGCCGCGAACTGGCCTCCGGCAACAACTGACGTCCCTCGGGGGCGGGTGCCGGGTCACCCCGCCCCGCGCACGACTTCCTCCGTGGTCACCATGCGCGCGAACCCGCCCGCCTTCAGGGACGCCGACCTCTCCCTGCCGGGGTCGCGCGCCTACCGAGCCGCGTTCACCACGGGTTCCCGCACCCCGGAAGCCGCCGGCAGCAGGCCGATCGCGCGATAGGCGGCATCCACGGTCGGCCGGGCCACCGCCCGCGCCCGCTCCGCACCATCGCGCAGCACGTCCTCCACATGCGCGGGATCCGCGCACAACTCCCGATGCCGCTCCTGCACCGGCCTCAGCAGCTCGACCACGGCCTCCGCGGTGTCCTTCTTCAGGGCGCCGTACGACGTGTACGCGCCGCTCAACTCCTCGGGGTCACCCCCGGAGCAGGCGGCGAGGATCTCCAGGAGATTGGCCACGCCGGGCCGTGCCTCCCGGTCGTACACGACCTCCGCCCCACTGTCGGTCACCGCACGCATGACCTTCTTCCGTACGACGTCCGGCTCGTCGAGCAGATAGACGATCCCAGGACCGGAGTCGTCGGACTTGCCCATCTTCGACGTCGGGTCCTGAAGGTTCATGACGCGGGTCGCGATCTTGGGGGGCGTCGCCCGGGGCACCACGAACGTGTGCCCATAGCGCTGGTTGAACCGCACGGCCAGATCCCGCGCGAGCTCCACATGCTGCGTCTGATCGTCCCCGACCGGCACCTCGTCCGTTGCGTACGCCAGGATGTCCGCGGCCATCAGCACGGGATACGTCAGCAGGGACAGCCGTACGCTCCCACCCCGCGCCCGCTCGCGTGCGGCCTTCTCCTTGTACTGGATCATGCGCCGCATCTCGCCGTCGGTGGCCACGCACTCCAGCAGGTACGACAGCCGCGCGTGCTCGTCGACGTGGCTCTGCACGAACAGGGTGCACCGCTCCGGGTCGAGCCCCGCCGCCAGCAACAGCGTCGCCGCCTGCCGACTGAGCCTGCGCACCCGTGCCGGATCGTGGTCCACGGTCAAGGCGTGCAGGTCGACGACGCAGAAGAGCGCGTCCGCCTGGTGCTGGTCGACGTCCACCCACCGCTGGATGGCGCCCAGGTAGTTTCCCAGCGTCAGGTGCCCGGTCGGCTTGACCCCGCTGAAGACCCGTGTCATCTCACTCCACCTCCTGGTCGGGGCCGCCGCCTTCGGCCGGCCGCCCCTCGGAGATCCGGAGGGAGATACGAGAACGGCCGCCGGAGCGGCGGCCGTTGAGCGCATACGTGAGTCCGGCCGCCGTCAGGCGGCCCACCACAGCTGGTTGCACGTACGCGAAGTCATGGCACCGAGAGTACGCGCACCGGGACCTGATGCAAGGGCGCGGGGCCGAGTTGACACGTACCGGGCCGATCCGTAGTGTTCTCCGGGTTGCCCGACGTGAGCGCCGACTCCGGTCGGTCCCCGGGCAGCCACTCCGCAGGTACCAACCGATAATCGGCGCCATGTCGTCGTGTGTATTGGTGTGCGTATTTTCGGAATGTAGGAACGAAGCCCCCGATTAGCTCGGGAGCCGAGAATCCGCTAAAGTCTCACTCGTCGGAACGGCTCAAAAGCCGCGAGGACAAGCCCGGTTGACTGGGCGTCGGACCCCGAAGGGAACTGAGGGATCTGATAGAGTCGACAAAGCCGGAAGGCCGAAAGGCCGGAAAGCACCGAGGAAATCGGATCGGAAAGATCTGATAGAGTCGGAAACACCGAAGGGAAGCGCCCGGAGGAAAGCCGAGAGAGCAAGTCTCTCCGGTGAGTACAAAGGAAGCGTCCGTTCCTTGAGAACTCAACAGCGTGCCAAAAGTCAACGCCAGATATGTTGATAC